>JAZQYI010000004.1:0-601430 GCA_045633445.1 Alistipes sp. | reverse complement strand
GGTCGGTTGTAAGAACAATGTATCGGCAAAGAAGGTGCACCGCCTTTACGCCGAGTTGTTGGATACCTATGCTATCCCCGCTACGCTGTTGGAATGGTTCAACGATGTGGTATCGAGCATCATATACGAAGAGGACAGCGAACATAAGGAGCAGTTGTCTATTTTGAAGAAGCAGAAGAGCGAGTTGGAGAACAAGTTGAAGAGATGCAAGGTTAGCCGTGGAATGGGTGATATTGACGAAGATATTTATACGACTACCGTGGAGGTTATCCAGGAGAAACTCGCCAAAATCGAGATAGAAATCGCAAAGGTAAAAAGAAATTTATCGAACCTTACCTCAACGGTTGATGAAGTAGTTGCAACCTGCTGTAAATTAGGTAGTTTGTGGAGTGATTCAGAGTTGGAATTATGTCAGAAAATCCAAAATTTGCTGTTTCCGAGCGGAATTTTATGGGATAAAGAAATTGGCAATTATCGAACCATCAACTGCAATCAGGCACTCAATATAATTCGAAGAGTATCAGGCGATTACAAAAATAAAAAAGAGGAAAATTCTTTCGAAAATTCCTCTTCGGTAAATTTGTGCGGATAAAGGGACTCGAACCCCCACGCCTCTCGGCATCAGATCCTAAGTCTGACGTGGCTACCAATTACACCATATCCGCAGGATCGTGGCGCAAAGGTAAGTACTTTTTTGTAAATTATCAAATTTTTATTATTTTTGTGATAGGTAAAGACAAAAACTATTAAAAATAGATATTTATGAAGGGTCGTTTTTCGGTAGTACTACTGCTGGTAATGTTGTTTATCGGAGTAGAAAATCTCTCGGCGCAGGTACGTGAATGGGAGGTTGAGTTGGGCGCGGGATGTGTTATCCCGTCAGATCAGTTGAGACCAATGTTCGATAACGAGGTGGGATTTAATATTCAGACGGAGGTTCGTTATAACTTTGGGATGGTGCCTGTAGACCTTGGTTTGCACGTTGATGGTAACCTCTTTAAGCGTGAGTGGAAAAGCATCAGTGATATCCAGTTTATGTCTTATAATGCGATGGCGGTTGCGGATCTTAACTTGTTGAGAAACAGAAAAGTACAGGTGTTTGTCGGTTGTGGTTTGGGCTACGGCTGGTTGGCTAAAGATGTTGAAAATATCGGCACATCTGAGGATGTTCTTGATGCTCTGGATAAGACCAAAGATGCGTGGCATGGAAAGTCTGCGCTGATGGCAATGCCGCGTATTGGTATAGAGGCTTGGCACCACTTGCGCGCCACTATCTACTACAAAGCTCCAGCAGACAAGACTCTGATAAAGGAGCAGGGCCACTTTGGCGTGAGCCTCGGTTTTGTGATTGGCGGTGGATTGAAAAATAAGGTCAAAAAGGCTGAGTAACAAGTGCTTTTAACTTTATAAAAGTTAGGCTGTTGAAAAATTTTTTCAGCAGCCTATATTTTTTATGCTTTTTTCTCTGTTTTGATAGCGAAAAATTAGTACCTTTGTGGGTATATTCCGAAAAAGAACTTTTACAATGAAGAAAATTATACTTTCAGGCGGTGGTACGGGTGGTCATATCTATCCGGCAATCGCTGTGGCTGAGGCACTTAAGCGTATTTTGGGAGAGAATGAAGTTGAGATTCTCTTTGTCGGTGCTGAGGGTCGAATGGAGATGACTGCAGTACCAAAGGCTGGCTATCGCATTGTCGGTGTGCCTATCGCGGGACTGCAGCGCACACTTTCGCTTAAAAATTTCCTGCTTCCGTTTAAGGTTTGGAAGAGTGTTCGCCAAGCAAGGAGCATCATCAAGCAGTTTGCGCCAGATGTTGTTGTCGGTTTTGGTGGTTACGCTTCAGCTCCGGTACTGTGGGCAGCACAGAGAATGGGTATCCCAACCGTTATTCAGGAGCAGAACTCCTATGCGGGTCTTGTGAATAAGATTGTTGGAGGTAGCGCTCGTAGTGTATGTGTTGCATATGACAATATGGAGAGATTTTTCCCTGCTGAGCATATCGTGAAGACGGGAAATCCACTGCGTGCCGCATTCTCGGCAGAGAATATCGACAAGAACGAGGCTCTAAACTACTACGGGCTTAACGACTCGCTGCCAGTAATCCTTGTTGTTGGCGGTTCGCTGGGTACTCGTACGCTGAACAATATGATGCGTTCGTGGATTATGACTCTGGGTGGCGAAGCCCCTGTGCAGGTTATTTGGCAGACCGGTCGCTACTATGAGGCGGAGATGAAGCAGTTCTTGGAGCATTATCCAACAAAAAACATCTGGCAGGGTGCATTTATCGACCGTATGGACTATGCTTATGCAGCGGCAGATGTGGTTATCTCGCGTAGTGGCGCTTGTACCGTTTCGGAGTTGTGCCTTGCGGGTAAGCCAACACTCTTTGTCCCTTCGCCAAATGTTGCGGAGGATCACCAGACAAAGAATGCTAAGGCACTTGTCGATAAGCACGCTGCGCGTATGGTTGCCGACTCTGAGGCTGTGGATTGCGCTATGTCGACAGCTCTGCGTATGATTTCGGATAGCGGCGAGCTAACAATGCTCTCGAAGAATATCTCTAAACTTGCCATCGCAGACTCTGCAGAGCGCGTGGCTCGTGAGGCATTGAAATATTGCAAGCAGTAGAGAAATGGAGCAACGAAAGTTATACTTTTTGGGTATCGGCGGTATCGGAATGAGCGCACTTGCTCGCTACTTTATGCACGAGGGTTGTGCGGTGGCGGGCTATGATCGTACAGCCACTCCGCTGACGGCACGTCTTGAGGCTGAGGGTGCGATAGTTCACTATGAGGATGACCTGTCGCTGATTCCTCCGCAGTTTTTGGAGCGCGATACGGTTGTTGTCTATACCCCTGCTGTGCCTGCTGACCATACAGAGATGTGTCACTTCCGCGAGGGTGGCTACCGTATGCTTAAGCGTTCGCAGATGCTCGGAGAGCTTTCGGTGGGTAAGTTTGTGATGGCTGTAGCGGGTACGCACGGCAAGACTACCACCTCGACCCTTGTTAGCTGGCTCAACCACGCTGCGGCGGGTGAGGGTAGCGCCTTTTTGGGTGGTGTGTCGAAAAACTTTGACTCAAATTTAGTTCTGGGCGAGGGTCATCGTTTGGCCGTTGAGGCGGATGAGTTCGACCGTTCGTTCTTGCAGCTTAACCCAGATGTGGCTGTTGTAACCTCGGCAGATGCTGACCATCTCGATATCTATGGCACACACGAGGCTGTCAAGGAGGCCTTCTCGCAGTTTATTGATCGAATAAAGGCGGGGGGTGCGCTGGTTATTAAGCAGGGTGTGGATGTTGAGGTGCGCAATAGCGGCATTGAGTGCTATCGCTACTCGTTCAACGAGCCGACAGACTTCTATGCGACCAACTTGCAACTGTTAGCAACTGGACACTACACTTTCGATATCGTTACCCCATTTGGTATAGTTGAGGGTTGTACTCTCGGTATTCCAGGTTGGGTAAATGTCGAAAATGCAGTGGCTGCCGTGGCACTCTTTATCCTCGCGGCAAAGGCTGAGGGTAAGCAGGTGGACTACGACGCTCTGCGTGCAGCACTTGCATCGTTCTCGGGCGTGAAGCGTCGCTTTGAGTTCTATGTCAATACCCCAAAGGCGGTCTATATGGATGACTATGCTCACCATCCAAGAGAGCTCAGCGCAGCGATAACATCTGTCAAAAAGATGTTCCCAAATCGTGAACTTACAGCGGTATTTCAGCCACATCTATATACTCGTACTCGTGACTTGTATGTAGAGTTTGCCCAGGCCCTGAGTTTGGCGGATAAGGTTGTGTTGTTGCCGATATATCCAGCACGTGAGGAGCCTATCGAGGGTATTACAACAGAGATTATTGCCGAGCGAGTAACCGCTCCGTGGAGCATTGTTGAGCGAGAGCAGCTTGCAGCGGCGCTTAAGGGTATGGAGACAGATGTTGTAGTGACATTTGGTGCAGGAAATATTGATGCTTACTGCGATGCAGTGGCTCAGGTTATAAAGCAAAAGGCATAGCGAGCGATGTGGCGTAAGATTGGGCGAGTGTTACTTGTGTTGGTGATATGGGGTGCAATAGCAGCCTATATTGTCTGCAGTGCGATGCTTACCCGTCGTCACAAGAGCGAGCAGAGCGTGGAGCGCGTGGAGATAGAGCTTGTCGACTCAACCTCTTCGGGTCAACTGATAACCTCACAGAGGGTAAAGGAGATGCTGCTTGAGAAGGGTATTGCAACAATCAATACCAATGTCGATAAGGTCGATACTCGTGCAATCAAGGAGATGATTTGTAGCGAGGGCTTTGTGGATGATGTGGATATCTACGCCTCGTACAGCGGAACTCTCCATATCCGCATCAGCCAGCGAACACCGCTTATGCGTCTGCTGGTAGATGGATACGACTGCTACATTACGGCAGATGGTTACCTGTTCCGTTCGCCTCAGCACGCGGCGCTCTATGTTCCTGTCGTAAGTGGCAACTATCGCCCGCAGTTTGATCCCAATTTTGAGGGAGAGCTGAGTGCAGTGTTGTCAAAGATTAGGGCAGATGTGGCCGATACACTGCAAGGTGTGGCTGCAGAACGTGAGCGAGTGGCTAAGCGTCAGAGTTACTGGTTGTCGCGTCGTAAGGCGGTAAGAGATAGCACTATTACTGACAAGAGCGAACGCGAACGCCTGAACAACTACATAGCAGGCCATCTGCGCGACTGTAACCGCGACTTTGAACGCATTGCAGCCAAGAGGGATGCCATAAACAAGCGATTGGCAACAAGAGAGGCCCACTATAATGATTTTATCTCGCTCATTAGCTTTGTCGAGCGACTGCAGAGAGATAAATTCTTGAGGGCCGAGGTGGTGCAGATTGTGGCAACAACTACCTCAAATGGCGCGCTGAGCCTTACGCTGATTCCTCGTAGTGGAGATCATCGTATAGAGTTCGGTTGGATAGAGAATGTGGAGGATAAACTTCACAGACTGCGCCTATTTTACGACCAAGTGGCTGTTACAAGCGGCTGGGAGAGTTATAAGAGTGTGAATTTGAACTATGCGGACAGAATTGTCTGTACATACAACAGAGAAGAAAATAATAATTAGATATGAAGCAATATTTTGTCGGAGTAGATGTTGGTAGCGCCAATGTGGTGATGGTTGTCGGTTCTCGAACTGAGGGCTCGGAACTGCTCAATATCGAGGGCGTATCTATCCAGGAGAGTAGAAAGAGCGTAAAGGAGGGCCGATTGTGTACAACCCTTACCAGTGCGGTTATCAACCTGAGCAATGCAATCAGTGATGCAAAGGATGAGCTAGAGGAGGCACTGGGAATTAAGATTGAGCAGGCCTACTTTGGTCTGGGTAATAGCGATACTCGTTGTGTGATTGTTGAGGATTTTGTCCCTGTGAAGAACAAGAAGACGGGTGTTATCGGCAAGGAGGATATTACAATTCTTCGTCAGTTGTTGCGCCAGGTCAAGACAGAGAGTTGCTCGGAGAAGGTCTTTGAGATCTGCCCACTTGCCTACTATGTCAATGGTACAAAGCGTACGCTCAACCCAGTAGGTATGCAGGGTAGTTGGCTGAAGGGAGAGTATCTGCTCTCTATCGGTCTTAACGACCAGATAAATACCCTCAAGCAGCTCCACCACAAGGTCGGTATGGAGATTCAGAAGGTATTTGTCAATCCGATGATTACCTTCCCGCTGCTTGTAAGCGAGCAGGAGGCAGAAGAGGGCGTTGTAATTGTTGATATCGGTAGCGAGGTTACAGATATTACTATCGTTCGCGAAAAGAAGGTGCAGTACTTCCGCTCAATATCTGTTGGTGCGGAGTATATCAATACAGACCTTAAGTCGATACTCCCAAAGGGTGCAAATTGTAGCAAGATTAAGCACCTCTATGGCACAGCTATTAGTGGAGATGTTGCCGAGAATCAGGTTATCCAGGTGGGTACAAAGGAGGTTATCCATCGCAATATTGCAACAGTTATTGAAGCACGACTGATGGATATTGCCGAGCTTGTTGCTCGAGTAGTTCGCGAGTCGGGTCTTGAGTCAAAGATTGTTCACGGATATGTCCTTACAGGAGGTACTGCTGCAACAGATAAGATTGAACAACTCTTTGAACGCGAGACAAATCGTCCGTGTCGCCTTGTGGATAAACTCTACGGCATCGGCTCAAAGCCGCAGGATTGCGAGATTACCCCAGGCCAGCACGCTGCCGTAGCGATAATGATGCAGGCGGCAAAGTATGCCTCATCTTATGTTGTTGAGAAGGAACCAGCACCAAAGATGGCTGAGCCGCAGCCGCAGGTAGAGCCATCTGTACCATCAGCTCCATCTGAGCCTGCAGTAGAGCCAATAGTAGAGTCTGCTGCGCAGGAGGATACTCCAAAGGTTGTGACTGTGCCAATCCCGACTACCCCTGTTCAGAAGCCTACTCCATCTAAGGAAGAGGAGAGGGATGGTGCATCGGCGCAGAAGAGTGGCACACTTGCAAAGTTTAAGCGTCTGGTAAATATCTCTCGCTGGATGGGTAGTGAGGATAATAAGAGTAAGTAGAAATAGTGAGTTAATAAGATAAAAAGATATCCCTATGGGACTTTACGACGAATTTAAGAGTAATAAGATAACTGCATATGGTGTCCCTGCAAAGATTATGGTAATCGGCGTAGGTGGTGCTGGCGGTAATACGGTAGACCATATCTTCAAGCTTAGCATCAAGGGCGTGAACCTTATGATTTGTAATACCGATAGCAAGGCTCTCGATAAGAGCCCGCTTGAGCCGTCGCAGAAGATATGTATGGGTGATGGTAAGGGTGCAGGAAACGATGCAGCCGTAGGTCAGCAGAAGGCAAAAGAGTCGCTTGCTGAGATTCGTCAGTATGTTGAGAGCCGCAACCCAGACCTTATCTTCCTTACCGCAGGTATGGGTGGTGGAACAGGTACTGGTGCCACTCCAGTTATTGCGCAGATGATTCACGCGCTCAACATTCCAGTTATTGCAATACTTACCACACCGCCAATCAATGAGGGAGTACACCGTTTTGAACAGGCGATGGCGGGTATCCGCTCTATGCGCGAGTTGGTAGATACATTTATCGTTATTAAGAACGAGACAATTATCGAACTGAGCGAGGAGCGTTCAGTACACGAGGCGTTCAATATGGCAAACGATATTGTTGCATATGCATCAAAGGGTATTGCTGAGATTGCGCTGACACAATCCGATTTGGTTAGTGTCGATATCTCCGATGTCTGCAAGGTTGTACGCAATAGCCGCTATGCCGTTATGGGTATGGCCTCAGAGTCTGGTGAGGATCGTGTAGTGAAGGCTATTAAGTCGGCAGTTCTCTCTCCACTCTTTGGTAATGTGCCAATTAAGGGGTCAAAGGAGGTACTTGTAAACTTCGCCACCTCATCACCTTCAGAACTTAAGATGAAGGAGGTGAATAAGGCGCTCAACTATATCCAGGAGATTGCCTCTGGTGAGGATAGTAATGGAGATAGAATTCCAGTAAACATCATCTGGGGTACAAGCATCAAGCCTGAACTGGAGGATAAGATAGAGATTATTATCGTAGTTACAGGCTTCCACGCTAACGCATACTATAGCGAGACCTTCGGTGGCCGTCTTGACCTTGAGGATGAGAAGGTCGCAGAGCCAGTTGTGGTTGAGCCAACTGTTGTTGAGCCACAGCAACCAGCAGAGCCAGTTGTCGCTCCGCAGCCACAGGTTGTAGTACCAAAGCCAGTTGTCGCTCCGCAAGTCGCACCAGTTGCTCCAAAAACAGCCGTTGTGCCACCAACTGTAGAGCCAGTAGCACCAAAGCCTGCTGTTGCACCACAGCCAACCCCTGCTCCTGCTCCACGACCAGTTGTCCCACCACAGCCTGCACCGCAGCCAGTGGTTGAACCGGCAGCCGATGAACCGTGGAGAGAGCCAATTCCTATGCGTCGTGAGATTCGCCCAATTCCGCCGCAGGTGCTACCGACAAACTATAAGTTGGATAGCAAGACCCCTGCATACAAGACTCGTCGTGGTTTGGAGTTGATTAATGAGGTTAAGGGTCGAAAGATTATAATTAAGATGGACGGCACAAAGAGCCAGGCGGAGGAGACTCCAAATGACTCTATGCAGCAGAGCCTTGATTTTTAACAGAGAATGGTAGAGTATTTAGGTTTTAATCCGAGTGTGCTTGCACTGATAGCGGGAGATATTGTACTTCTTCTGCTCTCGGGTATGATGTCGTCATCAGAGGTGGCATACTTTTCACTTGCACCAGCCGAGTTAAGACGAATAAAGCGAGGCGGAACAGTGGCGACTGATGCTGCATCGAAACTGCTCGACAACCCCGATCAGTTGTTGGCAACAATACTTGTGGTCAATAATCTGGTTAATATCGGCACAGTTGTCCTTACAACACAGATTCTCAACTCACTCTTTGTCTTCCATCGCTTCGGTTTTTTGGTTCATACGGTTGTTGTGACATTTATCCTCCTGCTCTGCGGAGAGGTACTTCCAAAGGTATTTGCCCAGGGCTCAACACTGCGTGTTGCACTGTGGTTTGCACAACCGCTGATCCTTATGCGCTGGATATTCTATCCGCTTAGCTACACCCTTGTCAAGACTAGCAATATGGCATCGGAGCGATTGCTGCAGAAGAGCAATGATCTGTCTATCGAGGATCTTGCCGATGCTGTTGATATGACGACAAACGCCTCGACAGAGGAGCAGAAGATACTATCGGGAATTGTAAACTTTGCCGACAGAGAGGTTGAGGAGATTATGCGTCCGCGAATGGATATTGTCGGCGTGGAGCAGACAATGACCTTCAGCGAGGTGAAACAGACCATTACAAGTTCGGGTTACTCGCGTCTGCCGGTCTATTCAGAGACTATTGACAATATAAAGGGTACTCTATTTGTCAAAGACCTTATTGCCTATGCCAATAGAGTGGATGATTTCGGTTGGCAGGGCCTTATTCGTGAACCATATATTGTGCCGATGCACAAACAGGTAACCGATCTGTTGGAGGATTTCCGCCACGACAAGGTGCATATGGCCATTGTTGTAGATGAGTACGGCGCAACGCAGGGCTTGGTGACTCTTGAGGATATCCTTGAGGAGGTGGTGGGTGAGATATCGGACGAGAGCGATATTGACGAGAGCTTCTATGAGCGTATAGATAAGTATACCTATATCTTTGAGGGTAAGACCCATATTGTCGATATGCTCCGTGTCCTGCAACTTGAGGATGAACTCTTTGAGGATGTGCAGGGTAGGGCTGAGACTATTGCGGGATTGCTGCTTGAGATAAAGCGCAACTTCCTTAAGAAGGGCGAGCAACTCACTTCGCACGGTGTTCGTTTTATTGTCACTGCCGTTGACGGGCATAGAATAGATAAGATAAAGGTTATTCTGCCGAATAATGACTAAACAACTGCTACTATCAGAGCTGCTGACAGAGGAGCAGTGTGCAGAGCGAGTGACGGCTGCAGATATCGCAGCAGCGAAGGCGTTTTTGTCGGCTACTCGACGCAGAGAGTTTCTCACTTGGAGAGCAATGCTCTATGAGTATCTTGGAAGACCAGTCGAGATTGTATATGAGGCAGGTGCTCCTATAGTTGTTGGACATAATATATATATAGGTGTGTCGCATACTGCAGATATGGCGGCGGTGGTTGTCTCTGATACTCCGTGCGCAGTAGATGTAGAGCGAAAAGATAGGGATATATCTCGTGTGGCAGCTCGATTTTTTACCGAGCGCGAGAAGAGCCTTGCAACAGACAACACCTCGACGGTTGCTATATGGTGTGCACGAGAGTGCTACTATAAGTTTAGACGAGATAAAGGGCTTGATATCCTTGCTGATATCTGTGTGACAGATATGGATCTTCGTCGTGGCGAGATTGTGGTAGAGGATAGTCGCGGAGAGGAAGTGAAGATGAAAATTGAGCAGACGGCAGAACATATTGTCGTCTATGTATTGTAGAGATTTATGGCAAAACAGGCAAATACACTATCGTTGGGTACAGATAACATTGGCTCGTTGCTCTGGCGCTATGCGGCGCCGGCAATTATCGCTATGGCATCTAACTCAATCTACCATATTATCGACTCCATCTTTGTTGGCCATGGTGTTGGTGGTGCAGCAATTGCGGGTATGGCAATCACAATGCCGATAATGAATATCGCTGCAGCATTTGGCGCGATGGTTGGAGTTGGTGCCGCAGCACGAATGTCTATTCGACTCGGTGAGGGTAATATGCAGGCGGCAGAGAAGACTCTTGCCAATGCAGTAATGCTCAATTTCGGCCTCGGTCTTGTGTTGATGGCTACAATGCTTACCTTCCTTGACCCTATTTTGCATCTGTTTAGTGGTGGTAAGGCCTCGCCTGAGACCCTTCAGCACGCTCGCGACTTTATGAAGATTATTCTGCTCGGTAATATGACGCAGCATATGTATCTGGGTCTAAATGAGCAGATTCGTGCCTCGGGCTATCCGCAGAAGTCTATGCGAATAATCCTTACGGCAGTGGCTATGAACTTGATGCTCAACCCGTTGTTTATCTTTAAGTTTGAGATGGGTATCAAGGGCTCTGCTTTGGCAACGGTCATTTCGCAGGCCATAGCCTTTACTATTACATTTAGCCACTTCTGTTCAAGCAGTTCGTTTGTCCGTTTTCGCCGTGCAGCCTTTGTCTTTGACTGGAAGATTGTGAAGGCGATAATCTCTATCGGGCTTGCTCCGTTTATGGTCAATATCTGCGCCTCTATGGTCGCTGCGTTTGTCAACACTGCGCTGCTCCGCTATGGAGGTACAGGTGTTCACGATGTGGTTAAGACCGCTGGCTCGGCAGATATATATGTCGGTGCTTACGGCATTGCAAACCGTGTTGTTATGCTGCTCATTATGGTTATTCAAGGACTTAATCAGGGTATGCAACCGATTGTCGGCTTTAACTACGGTGCAAAGCAGTACGACCGTGTGCGTAAGGCTCTGTTTATGACTATCGGATGCGGTATGGCTATCTCGACACTCGGTTTTCTCTGTTGTCAGCTCTTCCCAGAGACCATTGCTCAGATGTTCGTAGACTCAGGTAAGGGTGTCGATGAGGCTCTGATGATTGCTGCGGCAGCGCAAGGTATGCGTTTGATTGTGATAATGTTCCCACTTGTCGGTTTCCAGATTGTTGCCGCTGCATTCTTCCAGTATATAGGTCACGCAAAGTTGGCGATATTTGTATCGATGACTCGCCAGATGATATTTCTCTTGCCGCTGTTGTGGATTGTTCCGCGCTATCTTGGCGCAACGGGTGTTTGGATATCAATGCCGATAGCGGATTGTGCTTCGATAACCCTTGCGGCGATACTGCTTACAAAGGAGCTTAAAAGACTCAGAGCTAGGGAGCTCTCTATACAGGGTCGACATTACAGATAATCGTAACCCCTTTATTTTTTGGATCTTTACGCAGAGCATCAATCTGCTCTGTAAGCACAGCGCGTGCTTGTGCAAAGGATGTTGTAACCTCAATCTTGAGGATAATCTCTACTATCAATTCACCCCTGATGCGGTCAATGAGTGGCGTTACAGGGCCAAGTACACGACTGCCAAATCGACGACGCAAATCTTGACCTAATGCCGAGGCTGTTGCAGCGAGTTGGTGGGCGTTTTCATGGCGGAGAGTTATGCGTATTAGTCGCGAGAATGGAGGGTAGTTAAACATCTGTCGCTCTGCAAGTTGGGCTGCAGCAAAGTGCTGATACCCCTGCTCGCTGAGTGCTGAAAATACGGGATGTGCAGGGTCGGCTGTTTGAATGACAACCTCTCCAGCGCGGTCACGTCTGCCTGCTCGGCCTGCAACCTGCAATATCATCTGCCAAGCACGCTCTACGGCGCGGAAGTCAGGGGCATTGGTAAGGTTATCGGCATTGAGTATTCCGATAAGTGTAACCCCCTTGAAATCAAGACCTTTCGCCACTATCTGTGTACCAATAAGTATATCGGCATCGCCTGCGGCAAACTGAGCAATTATCTGGTTGTAGGCACTATCACTCTTGGCGCTATCGCTGTCAAGTCTAAGCACTCGAGCTGAAGGAAAGAGTAGAGCAATCTGCTCCTCAATCCTCTCTGTACCCATACCCATTGCCTCTACTTGAGATGTTTTGCACTCTGGGCAGAAGTGCGGATCGGTGGTGGTGTATCCGCAGTAGTGGCAGTTGAGCGTGCTGCTCTTTAGGTGACGTGATAGGGTTACGTTGCAGTGTGGACAACGGGCCTTCCAACCGCAACGAGGACACTCTACATATGAGGCATATCCGCGACGATTTTGGAAGAGAATTATCTGCTCCCCACGCTCAAGACGGTCTGCAATGCGGTCGTAGAGATCCTTGTTAAAGTGGCTCTTGCGCTCGCCTCGCTTTACGGCACGCAGTGTGTCAGAGATGATAATCTTTGGTGGCAGAGAGCCTCCATAGCGAGTGGTAAGGCTTACGCCGGCATACTTACCCGCCATAGCGTTGTTAAAACTCTCCAACGAAGGGGTGGCACTACCTAAAATAGTCTTAGCTCCATATATATTTGCAAGCATAATCGCCGCATCACGACCGTGGTAACGCGGATTTGGCTCACTCTGCTTGTAACTTGTGTCGTGCTCCTCATCAACGATAACAAGACCTAACTTGCGGTATGGTAGAAATAGTGCTGAGCGTGCACCAACAACGAAGTTGCCAGCTGGAGCACGTAGCATATCCATATAAATCTGTGTGCGGCGTGTGGCAGTGAGCTTTGAGTGGTAGGTAATGACTCTGTCTGAGAATATACGACGCATACGCTCAACAAGTTGCGCTGTGAGAGAGATCTCTGGTACAAGCAGCAGCACATCCTCTCCTCGCTCAAGTGCTCGAGCGATATGGTGGGTGTATATCTCTGTCTTTCCAGAGCTTGTAACTCCGTGTAGCAGAGCCACATTTCGAGCCTCAAGACCGCGGTCTATTGCCTGCAGTGCAACATTCTGCTCTGCAGAGAGTGTCGGAAGTGCTGCGTGAGTTATTGGATGCAGTTGTGGAGAGAGGTCGCGCTCAAAAATCTCGATAACCCCAGCACTAACAAGTGCCGAGATGGTTGCTGCATCTGCACTACAAAGCTGTCGAGGTAACTCTCCACCAGAGTTTCGTAGCTCCGTAATCAGCGCGGCACGACGAGGCGCACGACGCGACATCTTTGCAAATGCCTCGTCATCAGGTGCAGCAATAAGTCGCAACACGCGCTCCTGCGGTAGAGCGTAGGGGTTGTAGAGCTCCTCGACTGTGGCGTGTGACTTTACAAGGGATGGTAGCGCTACGCGCATAACCTCGCCAATAGTTGAGATATAGTACTCCGCCATCCAGTTCCAGAAGCGTATCTGAGAGTCGGATAGTAGCGGGAAGTCGTAGAGTCGTTTGATTACGGGTTTAACCTTTCCGCTCTTTGGCGGATTGTTGTGTAGGCTCAGAACGATACCCGTATAGAGCGATTTTTTGCCAAACTGCACGACAACTGCCTCCCCGACCCTTAAATCGGGAATATGGCTCACTGCAAATGTATAGCAGGGTTGAGCCAGCGGAAGAACAATCTGTGCAAAGTTCATATTAGAATGGAGCCTCCTCGTCTATCGGCGCGATAGGCATCTTTGGTGCAGGGCCGATGGCAAACTCGTCTGCGCCTGTCATATTCTGCAGTGGCGAGGCGGTTGCTGCACCCGCTGCAGGGGCTGGTGACTCATAGTTGTCATACTGCTCACCTTGTGGAGCCTGAACAATCATCTCAAGGTCGGCAAAGCGTGCCTGCTCCTTGATAAATCGCATACGCACATCGGTAACCTCACCGTTACGGTGCTTAGCGAGGATAATCTCAGCAATACCGTCGGTGCTCTTGTGGTCCTCGGTCTCTGTAAAACCGTAGTACTCAGGACGGTGGATAAATGCTACAACGTCAGCATCCTGCTCGATTGCACCCGACTCACGAAGGTCAGAGAGTTGTGGACGCTTTGTACCACCACGCGACTCGGTATTTCGTGATAGCTGTGAGAGGGCGATAACTGGCACGTTGAGCTCCTTGGCAATAGCCTTGAGTGTACGTGAGATAAACGCCACCTCCTGCTCACGGTTACCATTTGCACCGCTACCAGCATTACCAGCAGTCATCAACTGCAAGTAGTCGACAATAATAATCTTAATACCGTGGTGTGTATGGAGTCGGCGCACCTTTGAACGGAACTCAAAGATTGAGAGCGCCGGAGTATCGTCAATAAATAGTTTTGCGTGTCCAAGAGGCTTACTTGCCACCATCAGGTGGTTCCAATCCTCAGGAGTGAGGCGACCGCTACGGATAAGTTTACTATCCAGACCAGTCTCGGCAACGATAAGTCGGGTCATCAGCTGCACTGCCGACATCTCAAGAGAGAAGAAGGCAACAGGACACTGGTAGTCGATAGCCATATTTCGCGCCATAGAGAGCACGAAGGCGGTCTTACCCATAGATGGACGCGCAGCAACGATGATAAGGTCAGATGGCTGCCAACCGAGAGTTACATTATCCAGATCATTAAAGCCTGTGCAGACACCGCTATACTTAGAGTCGTTCTTACCCGCCTCCTCAATCTGTTTGATGGCCTTGTCAAGGATAGAGGCAGAGTCCTGCACACTACGCTTTACGTGACCCTCAGTTACGCGCAGAATAGATGACTCAGCAAAACCAATCAGCTCTGTAACGTCTGTAGCGCTATCGTACGAGCGGCGCTGAATCTCGATAGCAGACGAGATAAGCTCACGCTGTACGTGCTTTTGGGCGATGATGCGGGCGTGGAACTCTACATTAGCCGCAGCACCAATCTTCTGTGTGAGTTTTGCCAAATATGCTGCACCACCAACCTTTGTAAGCTGTCGGTTTGCCTTCAAGTACTCGGTTACGGTGTAGATATCTACTGGTTTACCAACCGTAGCAAGCTCATTTATGGCGTGATAGATTGTACGGTGCTCCTCTGTATAGAACGAGTCCTCAGAGATATACTCCTGAACTGTCGTCACTGAGTCACTCTCAAGCATAAGTGCACCGAGAACCGCCTCCTCAAGCTCAACAGCCTGTGGTGGTACAAGTCCGCCTAACTCCGCCTCTGGAACAATGGCGGTGTATGCCTCTCTATTTTTCTGCGATTGTTTGAAATCTTTTGCCATAAATGTTGTGCTATTTGCGCAAAGGTACTTAAATATTTTGAAAAGTCAAAGCTACCCCTCAATCAGATGTCGAGATGCTGCCACGGTTGCGATAGATATCTTAACATTACCACCGCACGCCTTGCTTATTGCGCGGGCGAGGGTAATGAGCGTTGCACCAGAGGTAAACACATCATCGACAAGTAGAATATGTCGCCCTGCGAGCTGCTCGGGGTGGGCAACGGTAAAGAGCGTTGAGATATTCTCCCAGCGCTGGAAAAACTTTCGTCGAGCCTGCGGAGGGTTGTTTCTATTGCGGCGCAGAGCGGTAAAATTGCACGGGATGCCCGTTTCGTGACCTATTCCTGCGGCAAGATGCTCCGACTGATTGTATCCACGAGAGAGTCTGCGACTCCAGTGCAGCGGAACGGGAACAATTGTGTCTATACCCTCGAAAAAGTTGCTCTCTGCAAACTCTTTAGCAAGCCAGCGACCAATATTCTCGGCATAGTACCAGTGGCTGTTGTACTTAAAGTCGTGAATAACCTCTCGCCAAGTGCTACTGCTTGAGAACCAGAGCAGTGCTGCTGCACGCTCTATGGCTACCATACCTCCTAAATGCTCCTCCATAATGTTGTCACGCACCCTCCATAGATGTGTGAAGGGTACGGTCGTGCTACACTTAAGACAGACAAATCCATCTATATCCCGCAACCTCTTACCACATATAGGGCAAAGAGTGGGAAAGAGTAGCTGTTTTACGGCGGAGAGGATATAGCGCATATAGGGCGTGGCTATAGTAACTCCTCGGTGGTGTTCTCTGCAAATTTTGTAGCAAAGAGCTTTGCTGCATAGCTCTCAGGGATAAATATCTTGCGGATATTCATCGCCTCAAGGATGCTCTTGTGAGTGGTGTCGAGTGCACGAGCATAGATATTCTCAACCTTCAGCTGCTTTAGTGCCGCAACGGTACGCAGTGAGTGGTCCATGCTCTGACCAATGGCAACAACGGTACAATCCACCTGTGTTAGTGGCAGCGAGCGCAGTGCTAACGGATCTGTCGCATCCAGGATATAGGAGAAGGCGATGCGATCCTTTATCTGCTCGATATTGCGACTCAGCAAATCTACGCCGATAACCTCATGACCATTGTCTGTAAGTGTTTGAGCAAGTGTCTGACCGAAGTTGCCCAGACCGATAACCAAATACTTCATATAGATTAGATCTAATTTATATAACCTACTTTTAGTTTATTATTACATTCTCCTCTGGTAGTCGATAGTGCGGCTGCTCCTTGCGTGAGAATAGGCTCATCGCTACAGTTATAATGCCGACACGGCCGACAAACATCATCACTGCAACAAGAACTTTGCTTGCAACGCTCAGCTCTGCCGTAATGCCGAGCGAAGCACCGACCGTACCAAGTGCCGAGATAGTCTCAAAGAAGATGTCAAACGGCTCTAAGTTTGGCTCGAGTGTAAGCAGAGCGATAAAGCAGGCGAGAATCATCATCATCGAGCCGAATATTGTGGCGTATGCACGTCGCACAGAACTATCCGAAATCTCGCGATTGAACATCCTCACGCTCTTTTCTCCTCGCACAACCGACATAAATGAGGCAAAGGCGACACCTAATGTGTTGACCTTAATACCTCCAGCAGTAGACTGCGAAGCTCCACCAATCCACATCATAATCATATAGACGATGAGTGTCAGCAGTGAAAAACTTGCCAGATTTACACTATTAAAACCACCGGAACGAGGAGAAGCGGCATTGAAAAAGCTGTGGGCCAACTTATCCGATAGGCTCATACCTGCAAAGGCATTATTCCACTCGGTAAAAGCAAAAAGAGCAGTGCCGATTATAAGCAGAGTAAGTGTCCAACTGATGGCAATCTTTGTATTTAGGCGAGTCAGATGCGGATACTTTGCTGGGGTCTTGTGACGAATAATCTTTGCAAAGAGGTAACGGATGTTGTAGAATAGCACCTGCTTGAAATTTACAAGGATTGGGAAACCTATACCTCCCAAGATAATAAGTAACGAGATTGTGACAAAGAATCCACCGTGTCCCTGGATAATCATAGGGTTGCCTAAATTACCCGATAGGGTCGACATACCAGCATTACAAAATGCAGAGATAGAGTGAAAAACGGAGAATAGTATCTCGTCTGTAAGCCCCATACCAAGCTCGCCGTGGATTGTTGTCCAGATAAAAAATGCACCTATCGCCTCTATGCCTAACGTAAAACCGAGGATGTAGCGCAGGGTTGACATTAGTGATGAGAATGTATCAGAGCCAACCATATCGCGCAGTGCAAACTGGTCGTAGAACCCCGTATTGCCCATAAAAAAGAGGGCAAAGAAACTGGTGATTGTCATCACACCTAAACCACCAACCTGAATAAGCAGCGCAATGATTATAAGTCCGTCTGTTGAGAATGTTGTGGCAAGGTCTACGGTCGAAAGTCCCGTTACGCAGACTGAACTTGTCGCAGTGAAGAGTGCATCAACAAGCGATATGCTCACCCCGTCAAGTGTTGAGCGAGGTACCATCAGCAGTATCGTACCGAAGAAGATGATTACAAGGAATGTAACAGCCAGCAGCAGTGCTGGGTTTGTCCTATGGCGAGTAATACTTACAACTCCACGCGAAATCTCCATAATGGAGAATATGCCTAACACAGAGAGTAGAAAAACCTTAGCGGTAAAGGCGTGGTAGAAGCGTGCCAACCACATAGGCGCGGCCGATGCAGGTAGAATCTCCGGGAGGATGGAGATGTATAACAGCACTCCGAGAATTAGTGTCGAGACAAAACTATTCTTCCAAATATGCCGCCAGTTGGTTGCTAGGCGCAGAGTAAAAATTACACCAAAAAAGAGCTGGACAAAGTGATAGACACTACTAACATAACCCATCTCAACAACCGATAGGGTAAAGCCGTAGTCAATTATTGCAGTGGCGATAAATGCTGCTGCAATAACGAATGAGAGTATACTAATAAGCGTACTGACTCTATTCTGCCAACGCTGTGGTATATGTTTGGAGATAATACCCATACTACAAAGTTAGTAAATTTTTCTCTCCATTACAAAGTCCTGCTCACTATTTCCCGTACCCAAGTCATAATCTATCTCAAATTGGGCGCTATTAAACAGCTCTCCAATGGCCTTAAATCCAAAGCGCTCATAGAACTTTGCGCTCTTTTCGTCTGCTGGGATTAGGATTGAACGGTGGTAGTTCCCTCTGTCTATTGTTTGCAGGGCGGCTCTGATTAGCGCGGAGGCTATGCCCTTGTGTCGGTATTGCTCCTTTGTAGCAACGGCATAGATATAGGCAATTTTCTCGTTATCTTGTTGTAGCGGTACGACGTGCAGCATTGCAACAACCTGACCCTCAATGCTATGTGTAAAAGCTAATGCAGGGTCGTAGACCTTTACAAAAAAGTCATCTATCTCCTGCTTGCTATCACCAAACACCTCACTCCACAACTGCTGCATCTGCACCTCTGTTGTAGAGAGAAGTCGGGCCGAGTGCTTTTTTAGCAACTCTACAGGGTAGTAGCTCTGCTTTGCGCGGCGCAGACCCTCGATGCCCAAATCGTCTTCGCGATTGATATACTTGAAGCGGTGTTGTAGCTCGACGGCAACAAGGTTGTTAATCATGGCTCCTGCACCTTCAAAAGTCGTGTCAACCTTCTCAATGTGGATGCAAAATGTGTCGTGATTTACCGCCGAGCCGATAGCAAAGGCACAAGGGGTGTCGTCTACATAGAGTATCCAACCCTCAAGTGGAAGGGCTGAAAAGTTGTCTAATGCTCTGTGGAGTGCACGCTGCTCGCCACGGTCGCAAATATCTTTTCGTTGGTCGCACCAACGGCTGTTCAGGGCGCGGCAGTGGTCGATATTTGCAGCAGTGATAGCCTCAAAACGATAGCTGTAGCGCGAGACAAAGCGATTGATAAAGTTGCGCTTAGGCTGATATTTACGCCCCGCCAGTTCAGCGAGATCTGACGCAAGGTATATGTAGTCACTATTTGAGTCGGAGTGACTTATCGCAAAACTGCCTGGGTAGAGCGTACTAAGAGCCTCTATCCACTGCTCGTTCAGACCAAAGAGTCGCAGCGGCTCGCCCAACTGCTCTGCATCGGCAGCAAGTGTGTCGATAATCTCCCTTGTTGGTTGACAACCAATAGGTTGCATATATGCTGTATGGCCACTATCGGTGGTAAAGCGTACAAGCAGAGCTTCGTTCCATATGGCAATTTGACTCTTATAGCTATCTTGCCAGCAGAAGATGTTGGCAAAACTCATATCGCAGTTGTGACACTCGGTATTGAGTACAATCTGCTCAAAGAGTCTGCTGTCGGAGCTATATACCTGTCGAAACGGTATCTGGAATGATGTAGCTTTTGCGCTCTGCGTGTTCATAGTACTGCTGTATATAAGCCTTTATGCGGCGCTCGATACTCGGATTGTTGTGTGTAGCGATAAGGTTGTTGCTACGAGTTATATCTGATATAGCATATACCTGCTCTATAGCATCATTTGAGAAGATATAGAGATACTCTGCCGAGAAAGCCTTATATACGCCATTGTCAAAGACAATAGTTATCGGCTCCTCGCTTGCTTGACGAGCATCCCTTCCGTAGGCGAAGTATGGCTCATTATACTCCAATACTCCAAGCAGCGTTGGCATAATATCTATCTGCGAAACGGGCTCGAAATTCTGCCCGAGTAGCTCTCCATTTGGGGTATACATTGCACCCAAAATATGGAAATCCCCAGGAGATACGGCGGTCTTATCGGCGTAGTAGTCGCACGATACGTGGTCAGATACAAATACGAAAATGGTATTGTTAAACCAACTCTTGTTGCTATTCTGAGCAAAGAACTGCTCGATAGAGGCATCAAGATAGGCGGCGCAAGGCTGTATCTGGTTTTTGCCCTTTGGTAGTCGCTCCTTCCACTGCTCCGGCAGTACAAATGGGTGGTGTGACGAGATGGTAAAGATAGAGGCGAGGAATGGCTCGGTAAGAGTGTCTATCTGCTCTCCCATAAACGATAGGAACTTGTCGTCCCAAATACCCCAATAGCCGTCAAAGTCGTTGTATCCGTGGGCTTTCTCGTAGTCCTCTTTGCTCAGGCAACGATCAAAACCTGCCGATATGGCATAGGCGTCAAAACCCATCGAGCCACGCTCCGAGCCACAGAAGAAGGCTGTTGAATAGCCACGCTCCTTGAGAAGCATAGGCAGCGGACGACTCTCTCCCAACGATTGTGGCATAAGCACAAACGGAGTGGCAAGTGAAGGTATTGAACCCCAAACAGAAGGCAGCGCCTGTATAGAGCGCTTACCGTTTGCATACATTCGACGGAAGGCGTAGCCATTTTGCATCAGCGAGTCAAGAAATGGAGTGTAACCCTTCTGCTGCTCATCTTTGTATATCTCGGGGCAGAGATATGCAGAGTTCTCGGCAGAGATGCTCTCGGTGACAATTATCACCACATTGCGCTCTTTGAATTGCGCCTCCTTAGTAGGATAGTGGTAAGGTGTGTATATAGCGCTAAGCTCCTCATAGTCAAAGTATTTAGGAACTTTGACCTCGCTGTCGCCGATGGTGCGCAGGATGCAAAATGGATTTGAAAGGACAATATTTGCCTTATCACCGCTCTTCGCAAATTTGAGCGAATATGGAATTGCCGTTGGACGAGCCATACGACTTAATCCGCCACGAATGCCAGCAAGCGAGAGGGTTAGTGTACCCAAAAGCAGCAATGTGCTACCAATGTAGTAGTACCAGCCATTAACCACCGACTTCGGCTCTATCTTGCGGCGATATCCCCATGCGAGTAGTGCAATAAGGGCAAGACCTATGGCTACAATGTGGAGATTTTCGAAGGCGAACTTAAAGATAAGTTGGATAGAGTTTGAGTTGTCGGCAAAGAGTATCTCCTCTGCAGTAAATCGCTTCTGGGTATAGCGGAAATAGATGGCATCCGATAGATTTATCGCAACGCAAATTGCGCCGACAACCACATAGTACCAGTAGAGCGCATTGCAGTACCACCTCTTTTCGCGAATATGTAGTGGAAGTAGCGAGAAGAGAATCCACACGCAGAAGACATAGCAGACGGAGATAATGTCGAAACGCAAACCTCCATAGAGAAGTTTTGGGATCTCGCTCCACTCAAAACTACCGAAAATATCTAAGTTGTAGAGTGTAAAAACCACTCTGCAGAGCATCAGTACTGCAAAGAGCAGCACTGCGCGCCACAGAGTGATAAATGGATATGTTCTAAAAAATCTACTCACAAGCCTTAAGTGACATATCAAGTGACTTAATTTGGTGTGTCAGTGCGCCGACAGAGATGAAATCTACACCTGTAGCGGCATAGTCTCTGAGAGTCTCAAGGGTAATACCGCCACTTGACTCGGTCTGGCAGCGACCTGCAACCTTCTTTACAGCCTCGGCAGTCATCTCTACAGAGAAGTTGTCGAACATAATACGGTCAACACCGCCGGCTGCAAATACCTCATCAATATCCTCAAGTGTACGAACCTCGCACTCGATAGGAATATTCTTACCCTTTGATGCAAGATACTCCTTCGCACCAAGAACAGCCTTACGAACACCGCCAGCAAAATCGATGTGGTTATCCTTGAGCAAAATCATATCGAAAAGACCGATACGGTGGTTCTCACCGCCGCCAATCTTTACCGCCATCTTGTCGAGCACACGCATACCTGGAGTGGTCTTGCGGGTGTCAAGCACCTTTGTATGCAGGTCGGCAATGCGGTCTGCATAGACTGCAGTCTGTGTTGCCACTCCACTCATACGCTGCATAATGTTGAGCAGAATACGCTCTGCCTGAAGCAGTGACTGCAAGTGACCCGATACATAGAAGGCAATATCGCCTGGTTTTACTCTGTCACCATCCTTAAGCAACAGGTCTACCTTAACCTCTGGATCAAGGCGAGAGAGGATAAGCTGTGCAATTTCAATACCAGCAATAATACCCTCCTGCTTGCAAAGAAGTTTCATTCGTCCAACCTCTGTACTAGGAATACAGCATAGAGATGTGTGGTCGCCATCGCCCAAATCTTCAGCAATGGCAAGCTCGATAAGAGCATCTACATAGGGTTTGTACTCAGCTTTCATATTGCTAATGTGTTATTGGTTGTTACTTTTTTGAAGAGCCAGAGACTGTTACGCGAGCATTCATTGCTGTAATGTCGCAGTTGAGTGAAATAGAGCTCTTAGATACGCTACCAGTGAGGTTTGAGATGGTGTACTGAGCCATCTCCTCGCCACCTACAGTTGGAATTACTGCTGCTACATTGAACTGACGCTGTGCGCCATCGTCAGAGTAGCTGAATGGTACATTGCGCAGCTGCATAGTAATCTCAGGCATCTGCTCTACAAAGCGCAGACCCTCGAGCGTGATATCAACAACCTGCTTTGAGAGGTTTGCCTGTGCAAATGATATCTTGAACTCATCCTCTGAGTATGTTGAATTCTCACCAGGGTTGAGAACTACTATTGCAGTAGCGTCGAAATCGGCCTCCCAAGTCTGTACAACCTCGATCTTGCCAAAAGATGCGTGGTAAATTGAACCACCAAAGTTTACGTCGAACTCTACAACATAGCCATAGTCAGAGATTGAGCCCTTGAAGTTGTGCATAGTGTACTCCTCGCGAGCAACACCACCAACAGTTGGGATAACGGCGCTCTGGTTGAATACCCACGAACCATAGAGTGGATCGTTTACATCGTCAGAGGCGTAGATCTTGAATGGAACGTCAGAGATAAGGAAGTTTACATCTGGCATCATTGGCACAAACTTCACACCCTCGATAGAGAGGTTGAAGTATGGCTTTGTGATATCCTTCATCTCGACAGTCACAGTAGCATTGTCTGTATACTCAACGCCTGTTGATGTGTTGACGGTAATCATATTGCCATCGATTGACTTTGACCAAGAGTTTGTATTCTGGTCTGTGTTACAAGCAATAGCTGCGAAAAGTGCTGCAGCAATTAAAATGATTTTTTTCATAAGTGGTTATTAATTAATTAGTTATAAATCCAAGTTTACTCTTACACCCACGCTTGTTCCTCTTGCTCTCTGCAGAAAGGCGTTGCCCATACTCTCAAAATAGAAGAGGTCGTAGCGCGTATTTGTTATATTCTTCGCCCAAAAGTCTACTGCCCAACTCTTGCCCTCAAAGCGTAGAGAGCTGTCGAGTGTGGCGTAGAATGGCTGACTTATGTCGTTTCGCTCTGTCCAGTAAATTTTGCCTGCTCCGCGACCCGTTGCGCTGAGGGTTATGCTCTGCAGCCAGTTGCTCTTTAACTTCAGTGTGTAGCTCAATGTCGCCGAGGCTGTATTTTGCGGCGCATAGGGGATAAAGTTGCCTGCATAGTCGTTCACTCCATCCTTAAACTCACGGAAACGTGCGTTTGTATATCCATAGGCTCCGTTGAGTGTTAGCCCCTCTGCAAGTAGCGCGTTAAACGACACCTCTGCACCAAAACTGCGTGTTCTGCCGGCGTTGGTCATCATACGACCCGTAGTCTGACCCTCTGGAAAGACGGTAAGTTGCTGGTTGAAGCACTCTATCCAGAATAACGCAACATCGGCACTAAATCGTCTATTGTTGGTTGTAAAATGTCCTCCAACCTCTGAGTTCCAACTCTCCTCAGGCTCGTAGGTGATAATATCCATCACGTCGAGCTGCTGATAGAGGCCCATATAGTTCTTTATGCGGCGCTGGAGCACCTCGGAGAACATTTGAGTATTAAATCCACCCGCCTTGTAGCCCTTTGCGACCGAGAGGTAGAGGTTGTTGTTGGTGTTTATGTCGTACTTGGCGGTGAATTTTGGCAAGACCTCTATAAAGTGCTGTTTCAATCTATCTCTGTCGTCAATAGAGAGGGCAACCTCCTGATGAGGTTTACTTGTGTCGCTTGGAAAGGCAGTGTAGTAGCTATCGGTAAAGTTGCGATAGTTCATAGTGATAAACTCGCTATCAAGACGTACACCAAGGGTCAGAGTCCAGCCACCTGCTGTGAGAGAAGACTCGTGGTAGGCCGCTGCACCCGCCGTAGAGGTCGTGAAGTTGCTGCCTAGTAGCAGACTATCGCCCATTGTACCATCCGCCTTGCCCCAACGATACTCGCCTGGGTAGCCACTATATTGGTTGATGTTTTTCAGAATAAGGTTTTCGATACCATCAGCAAGGAAGGTGACTGGCGCCTGCATCTTCTGGTGCTTGTAGAATCCGAAGATGCCGACCATCCACTTATAACGCGACTGAGTGCGTGAACGGATAATGACATCCTCTGAAAAGTCGTGCTGCTGCTTTGCCTGCTCAAGGGTAAAGTAGCTCAGTGGTAGAAAATCTTGATCCATCACCATACGGTCGTTGAGATACTGGTACGAGGTGATGCTTGTAAGGGTAATCCTCTCCCAGTCGTGACGAGCGGTAACTCCCTCGGTAAGGGCGATGCGGTTGTATGAGGATGGGTCGTTGTAACAGATAGTACCTTTCAGCGCCTCATTGGTCTCCTTACTGCTGTCGATAGCACCCATATAGACGTAAGGATAGCCCTGTTGACTTAGTACGGAGAGGGCAAGTGTGTTGTCAAGAGATAGAAAATTTTTGCGCCACTGGAACTTTGTGCGAATATCGCCACAATTCTGGCGGTCGAGCAACGAGTTGTCGTAGTTGTTGCGGAAGTATCCGTCATTATGCGTAAATTGTGCAGAGATAGATGCACCTAAACCAGCCTTTGGCTTGAAGTATGCCGAAGCGCCCGCACGAAGGGCATTTCTTGAGCCATACTCAGCACGCACCTTCACGCCCTGGTAGCGCAGCGGCGAGAGGGTGTAGATATTAACCACGCCACACATTGTATTTCGGCCGTAGAGTGTTGACTGAGCACCGCGCAGCACCTCTATTCGCTCAATATCTGGAAGGGTTGTGTCGTAGAGGTTTTTGTCGGCAATTGGGACATTGTCCACGGTCATACCAACTACGGGCTGATCAATTCGAGTACCCAAGCCGCGAACATAGATAGACGAGGTCATACGCGAGCCGTAGTCTGGCATAAAGAAGTTTGGCGCAGCAGTAATAATATCCTTCACACCACCAATGCCCTGCTTCTCGATAGTTGCAAAGTCAACTACGGTCGCAGTTACGGCACTCTGTTTGAGATTTTGCTCGTGTTTTACCGCTGTAACAGCTACAGGGTCGACCGTATAGAGGGTATCGGTACTAAGTAGTACAGCACGCTCCGCCGCTTGTGCGTACACGCGCGCGACAGAAAAAACGACCAAAATGGCCGTAAAAATAGCGTATCTCTGTATTCGATTTAACATCGGGACAAAGATACGCTATATTAATCAAAAATGCAACAATATAGCTGCGTTACTCAACAAAGACAATCTTGCTCGCATCGCGTGGTTTTGCCTCTGGAGCCTCGTCGGCATAGCCTATGGCTATGGCAAACTGAAGCGCATAACCCTCTGGCAGACCCAGTGAGGCGAGGAATGGCTCTCCCTGCTTTGAGTTCATAAAAGGAATTGGCATACCCAAACAACAGGTGCCAAGGCCGAGCTCGTGTGCTGCAAGCATCATATTTTCGGCCAAAATACCACAATCAACACCCGCATAAGCAGATGGCTCGGCTGCAACAAATATCACGGCTGGTGCGTTGCGGAACATATTCTTAAAATCTGGAGTAAGTAGATGATCTGCAATAGGAGTACCCTCAATAGTTGGCAGATAGGCCTCGGTACAACGCTTAATCCACTCCTGGCTGCCGACAACGCGGATAGCCCACGCCTGACGGTTCATTGCATTTGGAGCGGCGATGCCAGCAAGGGTAACCTGCTCGAGTTTCTCCTTCTCAACAGGAGTGTCTTTGTATTTACGGATGCTACGACGTGCGTGGATAGCCTCAATAACGGTCTGTGGTTTCTCCTTCTCTGGCATAGCGATACGAAGAGCGATAAGTGCTGTAGCACAGAGGATTACGGTAATTAAAATCTGTTTCATAGCTGGTTATGTGGTTAGTGTTTATACTCTATCAAGTGTTATAAACGAGAATGGATGCTCAAACTCCTCTCCGCGCGCAAAATCCTCACGGCTACACTCCTTCCACTGCGAATAGTCAATCTCTGGGAACGAGGTGTCGCCCTCATACTCCTTGTCGATTACGGTAAGGTATATGCGGTCGGCAAGAGGCAGCGCTTGACGGTAAATCTGTGCACCGCCGATGATAAATATCTCCTCACTCGGGTCGAACAACGATACCGCCTCCTCAAGAGAGTGAGCCATTGTACAACCCTCGATAGTAAGGTTTGTATCGCGTGTAATCACCACATTTGTACGCTTTGGCAGTGGGCGACCGATAGAGTCAAAAGTCTTGCGACCCATAACAACTGGGTGCCCTGAGGTTGTTGTGCGGAAGTGAATCATATCCTCGCGCAGATGCCACAGTAGCGAGTTTTTATCGCCAATAACGCCATTTTTTGCAACGGCAACAATAATGCTTATCATTAGAACGACATTGGTGCTTTAATGGTTGGATATGGGTCGTAATCCTCGAGTGTAAAGTCCTCGTACTTAAAGTCGAAGATGCTCTTTACTTCAGGATTAATACGCATTGTAGGTAGTTTTCGTGGAGTGCGACTCAACTGCTCGGCAGCCTGCTCTAAGTGGTTGAGGTAGAGGTGAGTATCACCAAGTGTATGGATAAACTCGCCTGGCTGAAGACCGCACACCTGAGCAATCATCATTGTCAGCAGAGCGTATGATGCAATATTGAACGGCACGCCGAGGAATGTATCGGCACTGCGCTGATAGAGCATACAAGAGAGCTTGCCATTGGCTACATAGAACTGGAACAGAACGTGGCAAGGCGGCAGGGCCATACCCTCAATATCTGCAACATTCCACGCCGAGACAATCATACGGCGAGAGTCAGGGTTGTTTTTGATAGTATTAACCACCTGCTCAATCTGGTCGATAGCACTGCCATCAGGGGTTGCCCAACTGCGCCACTGACAACCATATACGCGGTTCAAATCACCGAAAGTGTAGCCCTCGATAGGCGAAATAACACCCTTTGCTGCAGCGGCAAGGAAGGTGTCCATATCTACTGGCAACACGCTATGACGAACACAGAGTTCGTTGTAGTGACGATAGGCGTCGTTGTCCCAAATATGCACGCCATTCTCAACCAAATACTTGATATTTGTGTCACCGTTGAGGAACCACAGCAGCTCGTGGATAATGCCCTTCAAAAAGACCTTCTTTGTTGTCAGTAGCGGAAATCCCTCGCTCAAATCAAAGCGCATCTGGTGGCCAAAGACACTCTTTGTACCTGTGCCAGTGCGGTCACTTTTTGTGACGCCCTGAGTGATTATTCGGTTTAGTAGGTCGTGATATTGTTTCATAACTATTTGTGTTTCAGTGTTATATTGCCGTCGTTGTCGAGCTCTGCCCAAGAGGCCCCCGTCGCCCAATTGCCCAGGAAGGTTATGTTTTCAGTCTGATGAGGGATGTGGAGATGTCCGAAGATAAAGTGGTCTATTTTGGCCTCCTTATACCCCCTTGCGTATTCGATAAGTGGATCAAGATAGCTCAGTTCGGTCTGCTCCTTATGTGCCTTGCGGGACGAGCCGCTCCACCACTGACCAAACTTAAGAAATAGGTCGGGATGGATAATCCACGAGGCGATAAATCGGAGTGGTTTTGAACGGAAAAAGGCGTTCATTAGTCGGAGCATAGGCTGCCCCTTGATGTTTGTGTTATCTCCGTGAGAGATATAGAACTGCTTGCCACACAACTCAAAGAGTTGAGGTGTTGTGTATAACTCTATGCCGCACTCCTCTGTAAGGTATTTGCCGACCCACATATCGTGGTTGCCCGTGAGCATCACCACTCTAATACCGCGGTCGGTCATATGTGCAAGTTGACCGAGCGTGCGAACAAAACCTTGAGGCACTACCCGTTTATATTCAAACCAGAAGTCGAAGATATCGCCCACCAGAAATAGCACCTCGGCAGTGGGCTCAATGCTTCTGAGCCACGCCACAAATCGTTGTTCGGTTGCTCTCTGTGCCTTTTTGTCGCCACTGCCGAGGTGTATGTCCGATGCGAAATATATCATCTTTTAGAAAAGTTTCTTCAGCTCTGCCTCCAGCGCATCGCTATAGAGGTTTTTGCCTACGATACGGCCACTACGGTCGATAAGGTAGTTAGATGGGAGTGAGCGTACGTTGTACACGCCCATAATTGGTGAGGCTTGACCGCGGAAGTCGCAAACAGATACCCACGGCAACTTCTGCTCCTGTACGGCCTTAATCCAAGTAGCCTTAGAGGTGTCGAATGATACCTGGTATACTTTGAAGCCGTTAGCCTCGTACTTGTTGTATATCTCCTTTAGTTCGGCATTAAGGGCGTTGCTATTACCCAGCTCTGCAGCCCAGAAGTCAACGAGGATAACATTACCCTCAAGTTCAGAGAGCTTTGTAGGGTTGCCATACATATCATCAGCAACGATATCTGGATAGTCGCGCTCCTCAATAGTGTTGAGTAGTGATGTCTGAGCCTCCATACGAGCCACATCATTGCGCAGAGTTACGACAAATGGCGATGTTGGATAGCTCTTGCATACAGCATCTGCAACGGTGCGGAAGTAGATAATGTCGCTCTCAGAATTTACGAGATACTGCTCGTCAGGAAGACGCTGGTAGAGCGCATATACGGCAGCAATAGAGCTCTTATTCTTGATAATGAACGATATCTGGTTGCGCTTCAGCTCGCGCTGCTTGTTGTTGTAGAGGCGTGCAATCTCCGGGCGAGCCGCCTCACCGGCCTCGGCATAAGCTGCAATGCTGGCATTAAGTTCCTGCATGCCAGAGATATACTCGCGGTTAAACTCACGCAATAACTCTGACTCCTTTGAGCCGCTGACGGTGTAGTTGGCAAGCACCGAGCCTAAAGAGCCTACGGTTACGCTCTCACCTGCTGTGAGCAGCAACGGAATACGCTCGTTGTTGTAGATGATGTTGTAGATAGATGGCGTTTGTGGAACGTTCTTTACCAAGAAGCGGTAAGAGCCGTCAGTTGCTAAAGCTACAGAGTCGATAATGGTCTGACCCGAAGCTGTCATCTGCTCCAAATATACATCTTTGGCATTCAGCCCCAAGAACTTTCCAGAGATGCGAACATCATTATTGCTGCAGCTGCAGCAGAGGATTGTTGCACAAATGAGTGCGAAAAAGGCATTCTTCATAAAAAATCTTTCAAAAACAGGGTAAAGATAGTAATTATTTTCTAATTCCCTGTGTATTGTTGTGTCTTGTTGCGGTTTTTTTGTGGTTTTTCTGCTGCATAGCTGGGCGATTCTTGCCTTTTGTCTGCTGCTGACGACCCTTGTTGCGCTGAGAATATGCCGAAGAGTTGTGTTTGTAGTCGCTTCGGATATTATTCAGAGCCTGTTCGTCAATATCGATGCTGTTTCCAGACAGAATCTTTATATCTTTTATTATCACCTCGTTATTTGGATGGTCGAGGTTGTACTCGTAGCTCTTGGTGCGCATATAGCGGGCAATATTGCCTACCGTAGCGTCGATGCTCTTATCTGCAGGGCAGTCAGAGAGCGACTTGAGAATGCGACCGACATACTTGCCGTAGTGCTTGAAGCGGATAAAGCTCTGCGGATAGTTCAGTCGGCGAGGTGTTGGCTCCAACTCCTCGCGGGTAGGCTGTGGGTATGGACTATCTACATCTAACTGAAAATCAGAGATTATGAAGAGGTGATCCCAGAGTTTGTGGGTGAAGTCGGCTGTATCTCGGAGCAGCGGGTTAAGATTGCCCATCACTGCAATAACAGCCTTCGCTTGACGCGTGCGCTCAGCACGATCTTCGATAGTAAGCAGAGAATCGACCATCTTGTGGATGTGACGACCATACTCTGGCAAATAGAGTTTGCGACGTGTGTGGTTGTAATTATGTCTCATAACTGTAGAGGGTTGTCCGATACTCTGTAAGGTCGTGGACAGTGCCCTATTTGATCTAAAAATTTAACCGTAACTCCTCCTCAAACAGAGAACTGTGGGGGTTGTGGATTACGAAAGTAAAGCCTTAAATTTGATGCAAAAATAGTAAACTTTTACACAATGACAAAACTTTTGATACTTGAACATTCAAAAAGTGTGCGAAACAATCTCTGTGAGCGATTAGAGTTTGAGGGATATACTACACGAGCCGTCGAAACAGCTGCTGCTGCGGAGGTTATAGCGAGCCAAGAGCCGTTTGATTTGATGATAACAGATGATGTTGAGCCACTTGTTGAGGTCGATATTCCGCTTATTGTTATCTCGTCACGACCAAACTTCGATTTGGCTGTCGAGGCGATGCATCGTGGGGCAGTAGATTTTCTGACAAAACCGATAGATATGAATCGCCTGCTCGCCTCAATCCGAAATAACGCAGTTGATGCGGACTCCTCGGATGGGGCGTGTCGTGCTGCTCGCCGAGTAAATAGACCAAAAAGGGGTGTGCAAGAGGTTGCTATAGAGCCAATAGTTGGCCAATCCGAGGAGATAGTCTATGTCAGGGAACTTATAGATAAGGTAGCACCATCGCAGGCTCGCGTGCTCGTTACGGGTGAAAATGGAACGGGAAAAGAGCTTGTTGCTCGATGGTTGCACGCCAAATCTACGCGTGCTTCAGCGCCATTTGTGGAGGTTAATTGCGCGGCAATACCCTCGGAACTGATTGAGAGTGAGTTATTTGGCCACGAGCGCGGAGCCTTTACCTCGGCAGTAAAACAGCGCAAAGGAAAATTTGAGCAGGCGGATGGCGGAACGCTCTTTATGGATGAGATTGGTGATATGTCACTCTCGGCGCAAGCAAAGGTGCTGCGAGCCCTGCAGGAGAGGAAGATTTCGCGCGTGGGAAGCGATAGAGATATAGATGTGGATGTGAGGGTTATTGCGGCAACAAATAAGAATTTGCGAGAGGAGATTGCAAAGGGTAATTTTCGCGAAGATCTATACCATCGTCTGAGCGTTATTGTTATCAGCGTACCGCCACTCCGAGCCCGAAATCAAGATATTCCGATGTTGGTTGACTACTTTATTTCGCATATCTGCGCAGAGTATGATATGCCTCGTAAAGCTATTGAGGCTCAGGCTATTGCGACCCTTGCAAAGATGCGCTGGAGCGGTAATATCCGCGAATTAAGAAACGTGGTTGAGCGACTGATAATACTTAGTGGGCAGAGGATTACACAGGCAGATGTTGAACTATATTGCTAACAAAAAAAGCGACCAAAAAATGGTCGCTTTTTTTTTGTCTGGAGAGTGGATTACTTCTTGCAGCACTCCTTCTGGCACTCAGCAGCCTTCTCAGCACACTCAGCCTGGCAAGGAGCTGCAGCAGCCTCAGCAGCCTCTACACACTGCTCGCAAGCAGCCTTCTCGCAAGTTGCAGCCTTCTTATTATTGTTACCACAGCAGCCTACCATTGCAAGAGCTGCAACCACTACTACAAGTGAAAGAATCTTCTTCATAATCTTGACGTTTTAGATGTTAAACAAAAAATTTTCACTCAAAATTAAATCGAAATTCTGAGAAATGCAAATTTTTGGCATTAAAACCCACTATTTATCGCTTCAACTCCTCCATCGGGATATTTTCGCGCATAATAAATGCCTTAGGGAAGGATGGTTTAACCCTCTCAAGAAGTATCAGCGCCTCCTCCTGAGTGGTGCAGTTGCCTGCAGTCACTTTGAAGTACGGATTGTCGTATGTGACATATGTTTTGAGCTGTGGCATACGCAGAGCAAGCGAATCGCAAGCGGCAAAGGCATCTGCACGCGCACTCTGTGAGTTGCTCATAAAGAGCATTATGCGGTAACCATTGACGCTCGTAGCTCTATTGGGTGCTACGCGGTCGGTAATCAGTGCGGCATCGTCGTGCTCGACAATCTCGACAGTAGTGCGTATAGTTGTCAGCGAATCTACCTTAACTGGTGAAGATAGATGCTCCTTGAATGTGCGTAGATTTTGCGCTGAAACAGCAACAGTCGCAAATACAAATATTGCGATAAATAACCTCTTCATATATTATTATTTAGATGCTCCTAAACTATTCAACAACTCTGTGGCAGCGACTCTTGGACTGCCAAAGTGCTTCTTGATGCCCATAACCTCAATCTCCGAGTCGAAGGCAATCTCAACACCCTCAAAGTTTTTTTCACCAAGCCTTACTAATAGAGCAATGGCTCTAAGTGGGTTGTGCAGCTTAATCTCGAGTGGTACATCGACAAGGTGTATGCCCTTTTTAGGTATTGTCACGGGTGCCATAATCGAGGCGTGAGCCGTCAGTACATTGTCGCAGTAGAGATCTCCCTCGCCCTTGTTGAGAACTGGTGTGTAGGCGGTTTCATTGCGTACGCGAAGTGTTACAACCCAACCTCCTGACATTGAGCCTGTTATGTTCTCAATGCCCTCAATGCCCAGCTTCTCCTGGATACGCTCAGCGGCGCTCTTCTTTTCAGAACACGCCGTAGTGAGCAGTGTGAGTATAACGATGACTATTGCTAAAAATCGTTTCATTATTTCTGCGCTATATAAATCTGTGCAATACCGAAGCTCTGGCTACGGCGCTTAACCATCTTAAATCCCGCACTCTCAATGATTTGCGAGAACGCCTCTGGATTAGGAAAACTATCTACCGATGCTGGTAGGTACTCATACGCAGAGCGATTTCGTGAGATTAAACCACCCACCCACGGCAGGATTTTGTGCGAATAGAGGCGATAGAACCAACCGATAACTTTGCTCTTTGGATTTGAAAACTCAAGGATTACCAAGTGTCCGCCATTGCGCAGAATTCTGCAAAGCTCAACAAGACAACGCTCCTTATTCTCAAAGTTGCGAATACCGAAGGCTATGGTCACCGCATCTACACTCTCTGACTCGAGTGGCAACTGCTCGGCATTGCCCTCCATAAGGGTTATACGGCTTTCAAGTCCAGCCTTTGCCACCTTGCCACGCGCTACGGCGAGCATCTCTGGGGAGAGGTCAGCTCCGCAAATTGTCGAGCCTTCAATCTTTTTTGCCATAGCGATAGCCAAATCGCCAGTACCTGTGGCAATATCTAAAATCTGCTTTGCTCCGAGCTTGCGGAGTGATTTTACCACTCGGCGTCGCCAAAGTTTGTCGATTGATAGCGACAGTATGTGGTTGAGGCGGTCGTATGTTGGTGCGATGTCGTCAAACATCTGCTTTACCTGCTCGGTTTGAGGTTTTACTTCACTCATAGTTATTCATATTTTACACTCTCTGCAGGCTCTATGCGCGATACGATTGCCGTAGCAGCAAAGAGTAGCGAGAGTATTGCTGCTGCAAAGATAACGTTTATTATCAAAATCTCCACAACCCCTATAGCAACTGGGACTTGTGTGACGAAATATGCAGAGGCATCAAGCTTTATTACACCAGTATATTTCTGTATGATTATCAGTATAATAGCTATGCTATTTCCGATAGCAAGGCCCTTGCCGACAATGCGGGCCGCTTGGAATAAAAATATCTCTCTTACTGTGCGGTTGTTCATACCGAGGCTCTTCAAGATGCCGACCATTCGGGTGCGCTCAAAGAGCAGTATCAGCAGCGCTGTAACCATATTGAACAGAGCCACGATGAACATAATAACGATAATCACCACCGCATTTACATCGTGTGTCTGCAGCCAGGCAAAGATATTGGCATAGAGGTCACTTGCCGCTATGGCAGAGAGATTTCCGTCACCTCTGTAGTAGTCGAAAATATTGTCATTAAGCTGCTCTGTGACCGCCTCAATGGAGTGACTATCGTCTACCTCGACCTCAAAACCAGAGAAGGTGTCATACTCCCAATTGTTGAGTTTCTGTACATTGCGAATATCGGTCAGCGCAACGGTTATAGGCATCTCTCCCAAGGTGCTGTATATGCCACAAACCTTGAAGATATCCCTGCCAGAAAGGGTGGGGTTGTCTAACGAGAGTAACTCCACTCTGTCGCCAACCTCTACGCTCAGCTCTTCGGCGACTTTTTCGGGAAGTAACAACTCTTTGTAGCGACTCTCCTCTATGCGAGGGGTCGCTCCTGCAATGACCGCACGACCGAGCGCTGACGACGGGTCGAAAGAGGGTATACCCTTTATTACAATGCCCGTAGCACCACTTTTAGAGCGGATTATCGAGCCGCGCATAGCATATCCGTCGATTGACTTGATGCCATCTGTCATAGCGAAGATAAGGTCGACCGATTTGTCGCGCTCTATCGCTCTTACCTCGGTGCCATAGATGGTCGAAATGTCGGTTACGCTGATGTCTGCCGAGAGGTCGGAGATGGCGGCGTTAATCTCCTTTTTGAAACCAGCCACTACCGCTAAAGTTATCACCATAACAGCAATGCTCACCGCTACAGCCGCAGTGGCAATACGTACCATTGTGCTCTGTGTAGAGGTGGCTGTTTTTGCAGTTCGGTTAGCTATAAATAACGGTAGGTTCATTGGATGTAAGTTGTTTTAGTACAGTACTTTATCCTCTTTCTCTTGCCACGCTTTGAAGCCCGCAAGGGCCTGCTGTCGCATAATGTTGATGCAAGGGATTGAACGCTCGGAGTAGTCAAGGGCAATCTGGTCGTAGATAAACGAATCGTCAAAATTTATCGCCTTTGCATCTTGTTTTGTATTGCCGTAAAATATACGCTCCACGCCCGCCCAATAGAGTGCACTCAGACACATCGGACACGGCTCACAAGAGGAGTAGATAGTACAACCTGATAGTTTGAACTCTCCGAGTTTGGCGCAGGCTGCACGAATAGCGCTGACCTCGGCGTGTGCCGTAGGGTCGCAACTCTCTGTAACTCTGTTTGTTCCAGTGGCGATAACCTCTCCGTTGCGGACAATAACTGCGCCGAATGGGCCACCTCCATTTGCAACACTCTCTATTGATAAATCAATAGCTTGCTGCATAAACATTTCATCCTGCTTTGAAAAAATAGTACTATTCATAATGCAAATTTACACAATTTTTCCTAACTTTGCGCGTATTATTTAAGAATAAACGACAAAAATATGATAACAACACTTCTTTTATCGGGTAATTACGGTGAGCAATCGGCCCTTTTGACCAACCTCACCACCTCTGAGGCGTTCTATATCACCATTATAGTTGCTATCGTGGGATTTATTGTTCAAGCACGCCTGCAGTCTGTATTCAATAAGTATTCCAGAGTTCCTATATCTAACGGAATGACGGGTGCAGAAATTGCGGAAAAGATGCTTCGCGACCACAATATTCACAATGTTCGTGTGACGCACGTTCGCGGAGAGCTTACCGACCACTATAATCCCGCAACTCTTACTGTAAATCTCTCGGATGCAGTCTACTCGAGCCGAAGCATTGCTGCTGCGGCAGTGGCTTGTCACGAGTGTGGACACGCTATACAGCACGCAGAGAGTTACGCTCCGCTCAAGATGCGTTCTGCACTGGTGCCTGTAGTCAACTTCTCATCAAGAATGGCGCAGTGGATAATCATCTTGGGTCTTATTATGATGAGTGTTTCGGGTAGTGCTCTTGTCTGCTGGATTGGTGTGGGTATGATCGCTATGTCTGCACTATTCTCGATTGTGACGCTGCCGGTGGAGTATAACGCCTCGGATAGGGCGCTTGAGTGGCTTGCAAGTAGTCGCACGCTGCAAATGGACGAGATGGATGGCGCAAAGACCTCACTGCGTTGGGCTGCTCGTACATATCTTGTGGCGGCACTTTCAGCAATCGCCTCGCTACTTTACTATATCGCGTTGATTAACAATAGAAGAGATTAAAACAATGAAAAAACTACTGACTCTTGTAACCATGCTGTTGGTCGCTGTCTTTACAGTGGCCGCACAACAGCCAAAGTATATATTCTTCTTTATCGGCGATGGACTTGGTATAAACCACGTCTATGGTACGGAGTTGTACAACGCTGCTGTACATAAAGATATGGCAGATAATGGTAAACTGAGCTTCACTCGCTTCCCAATCCGTACTTATGTTACAAACCACTCTTCGTCATCACTTGTAACAGACTCTTCTGCAGCTGCTACGGCGATGGCTACAGGTGTAAAGACCGCTAATGGATATATGGGCGTTGATGCGGATAAAAAGAGCGTAAAGAACCTCACTGAACTCGTTTCAGAGATGGGAATGAAGGTGGGTGTTGTGACAAATGTGGGTATCAATCACGCCACTCCGAGCGCATTTTTTGCTCACCACGAATCGCGCAGCGCCTACAAGGCACTCTACGAGCAATATGTAGCCTCTGAGGTAGACTTTGCGGCGGGTGCAGCAATTCTCTACAGAAAGAGGGATGGACTGAAACTTGAGGACTATATTGCAAAGGCTAAGGATGCTAAAATTGAGGTTGTGCACGACCTTGATAAGGCTGCAAAGGTGCGTGGAAAGCGCGTGCTGCTACTACCAGAGAATCCAAAGAGTAAGACTCTGGAGTATGCTCCAGACTGCAAAGAGGGTGACTGGACAATTGTCGACTTTACCAACTCTGCAATAACGTACCTTGAGCGAGAGGCTAAAAAGGATGGTTTTATGCTTATGGTTGAGGCGGGACATCTGGACTACTGTGCTCACGATAACGACGCTGTGGCGACCTTTGAGGAGGTTAATGACCTCTCTGAGTCTGTACAGTTGGCACTTGATTTCTATAACAAGCATCCAAAAGAGACGCTTATTATCGTTACTGCTGACCACGAGACTGGTGGCTTGTGCCTCGGCTATAAGAGCTACAAGATGAATATGGAGCGTTTGGCTTGGCAGAAGTGTTCTATGTTGGCTCTGACAGATAAGATGCGAGATATGCGCGAAGAGGGTAAGATGTCTTGGGAGCAGATGCAGGAGCTACTCAGAAAGGAACTCGGTTTCTGGGATCATGTACGCCTCCGTGGAAAGGATGAGGAGCAGCTTCGCAAAACCTTCGAGAAGAGCTTTGTTGAGAAGAGCGAGGAGGTTGTTAGCCTCTATAGCCACAACGAGAAGATGGCCTCAAAGGCTGTTGAGATCCTTAATAAACGCGCCTATGTCAACTGGATAAGCCTTAACCATACCGGCGCTCAGGTGCCTCTCTATGTCAAGGGCGCGGGTGTTGAACAGTTCTATAACTGCTTTGATAATACAGATATTCCGAAGAGCATTGCTCGCTCGTTGGGAACAACATTAGCGGAGTAATCTATGGAGAATTTTAACTTTGACGAGCGACTCTTTTTGTGGCTCAATTTTGACGGTGGAGTAGTCCTGGACTCAATTATGAGTGCCATTTCAGGTGCTGTGATGTGGATCCCGCTCTATCTCTTTATCGCTTGGGCGGTCTATCGCAAGTATGGTTGGAAGAGTCTGCTCGCTTTTGTGGTCTGTTTGGCACTTGCAATGGGTATTTCGGATATGCTCTGCGGTATCTTTAAGCATACGGGACTGCTGAAGAACTTGTGGGCAGATTTTCCTGCACGCAATCGCCCGATGTTTGATGTTGCTGTGCGCGATTTGGCACACGTTGTCTCTTATGCCCACGGTCCATACGGAACGGTCTCTGCGCACGCTGCAACAACCGCTGCAATGGGAATTCTCTCTGCACTTGCACTGCGAAAGAGGTGGTATAGTTGGACTATTGCAGCTATAGTGCTGCTTATCAGCTACTCGCGCATCTATCTTGCTTGCCACTTCCCGCAGGATATAGCTTTAGGTCTTGCTGTGGGTCTTATTTCGGGCGGTGCTATGTATCTTTTGTGGCGAAAACTTGATAATCTGCTGAAAAATAGCTAAATTTGCGCGCTTTTTTGTTGAAAACAAATAATAACGATTATGATAGAACATCTTAGTGAACAGGAGCAGTTGCGTCGTAAGTCCCTTGCCGCGCTGCGAGAGGCGGGTATCAATCCATATCCAGCAGAGCGTTTTGATGTAAGCGCATCGGCTGCCGATATTGTTGCAGGATTTGATACTGAGCCAGAGAAATTTCAGACCGTAACTATTGCCGGTCGTATGATGAGCCGCCGTATCATGGGTAGCGCATCTTTCTTTGAGTTGCAGGACCACACAGGTCGTATTCAGGTCTATATCCGTCGCGACGATATCTGTCCAGAGGGCGATCCAACACTCTACAACACTGTCTTCAAGAAGTTGCTCGATATTGGCGACTTTATCGGTGTTGAGGGTTTTGCTTTCCGCACAAATACTGGCGAGTTGTCAGTACACTGCCGTAAGTTTACCGTTCTGTCAAAGTCTATCCGTCCGCTTCCAATCGTAAAGGAGAAGGATGGTCAGCAGTTTGATGCACTTACTGATCCTGAGGTTCGCTACCGTCAGCGTTATGTGGATTTGGTTGTAAATCCGAAGGTTAAGGATGTCTTTGTAAAGCGTGCAAAGATTATCGCAACTATGCGTCAGTACTTCACTGAGCACGGCTGCCTTGAGGTTGAGACCCCAATCCTTCAGCCAATTCCAGGTGGTGCTTCGGCTCGTCCGTTTATCACTCACCACAACGCACTTGATATCGACTTCTATATGCGAATAGCTACTGAGCTCTACCTCAAGCGCCTTATCGTGGGTGGCTTTGATGGTGTTTACGAGTTTGGTAAGAACTTCCGTAACGAGGGTATGGACCGCACTCACAACCCAGAGTTTACTTGTATGGAGATCTATATCGCATACAAGGATTACCGCTGGATGATGGAGTTTACTGAGAATATGCTCGAGCGTATCGCGCTTGCAGTAAACGGTACTACAGATGTTGAGATTGACGGTAAGACTATCTCTTTCAAGGCTCCATTCCGTCGTCTGACAATGACCGATGCTATCCTTGAGAAGACAGGATATGACATTACAGGCCAGAGCGAGGCTCAGCTGCGTGAGGCTTGTGCTCGTCTCAATGTTGAGGTTGACGATACAATGGGTAAGGGTAAGCTTATCGACGCTATCTTCGGTCAGTACTGCGAGGGCGACCTTGTTCAGCCAACATTTATCTGTGACTATCCTATCGAGATGTCGCCACTCTGTAAGCGCCACCGCGATAATGAGGATCTGACAGAGCGCTTCGAGCTCTTCGTAGCTGGTAAGGAGCTCTGTAATGCATACTCTGAGCTCAACGATCCGATCGACCAGCTCGAGCGTTTCCAGGAGCAGATGCGACTCTCTGAGCGTGGTGATGATGAGGCTATGTTTATCGATATGGACTTTGTTCGTGCACTCGAGTACGGTATGCCAAACTGCTCAGGTATGGGTATGGGTATCGACCGTCTGACAATGTTTATGACAGGCCAGACATCTATCCAGGATGTACTCTTCTTCCCAACAATGCGTCCAGAGAAGAAGGTTGTTGCTGACGCTGCTGAGGTATACACCGAGGCAGGTGTCCCTGCTGAGTGGGTTGAGACTATCCAGAAGATGGGCTACATCACCCTTGAGGCCTTCGCAGGCACAGCAAAGAGTGGCGGTATGAAGCTCTTCAACGACCTCTGCGGCTTCAATAAGAAGAATAAGCTCGGCCTGCCAACTGCTGAGATTAAGGCTTGGATCGAGTCACAGAAGCAGGAGTAATTGGTTCTTTTAACCGAAGATTAATTAGGAATCCCAAACTAAGCCTCCCTTTGCCAAAGGGAGGTTTGGAGGGAATGTAAATATTTATTTTCCCGCCTCGGCAATCTCGTTTTGCATCGCAGATGCATAATTTGAGATTAACAATAATTTCGGGGTGGATGGAAATGAAAAATTATTGTTAAACTCAAATTAAATATTAAAACTATGGCAAGAAAGAAGATTGTTGCAGGTAACTGGAAAATGAATACACTTCCTGCAGAGGGCGTTGAGCTCGCAAAGAACGTTGTAGCTGGTCGCGGTGAGGTTTGTAGCTGTGTAAACTTTATCGTTTGCCCTCCATTCACACACCTCTCACAGGTTGTTGAGGCTGTAAAGGGCTCTGATATCGCTGTAGGTGCACAGGATTGCGCTACTGAGGCAAAGGGTGCTTACACTGGTGAGATCGCTGCTTCAATGATCGCTGCTCTGGGTTGCAAGTATGTTATCCTTGGCCACTCTGAGCGTCGTCAGTACTACGGTGAGACCTCTGAGACTCTTAACAAGAAGATGGTTCAGGCTTATGCTAACGGTCTTACTCCTATCTACTGTGTAGGTGAGAGCCTCGAGGAGCGTAAGGCAGGTAACCACTTCGCAGTTTGCAAGGCTCAGATTGAGGAGGTTGTTTACAACCTTACTGAGGAGCAGTTTGCAAACCTCGTTATCGCATACGAGCCAGTTTGGGCTATCGGTACTGGTGAGACAGCTACTGCAGAGCAGGCACAGGAGATTCACGCATATATCCGCGAGGTACTCGCTGCAAAGTTCGGTGCTGCAGCTGCTGAGTGCCCAATCCTCTACGGTGGTTCTTGCAAGCCATCTAACGCTGCTGAGATCTTCGCTAAGGAGGATGTAGACGGTGGTCTTATCGGTGGTGCAGCTCTTAAGGCTGAGGACTTCCTTGCTATCGGTAAGGGCTTCTAGGATTTTATCGTGATAGCACGCCATCTACGGCACATCCCTTAAATTGCAGTCGCGGCTGTACGCTTTTAGTACTATCCGCGACTGAAATTTTGCACGATGTACCGTACCTGACGCACTCTGACGATAAAATGGATTTACGGGCAAAGTAGAGCTTCTATTCGGATTTAGGTACTGCCACCGAAGGTGGTATGCTAAAAAATAGAGTTTTCACTCAAGCTCGCTTGAAAGTGAAAGGGCTCTATTTTTTAGTGTATAGCCTTAAAGGCTATCCTAAATCCGCAACGCCAGAAGAAAAACGAAGTTTTTCCAAAAGTTTTTGGTGCCGCTTTTTTCAAAAAGGGGCAGTACTGCGTAGCAAATTAAAACACAGACGATGATAAACATCAATGACTTTGACTATCCGCTGCCGGATGAGCGCATAGCTAAGTTTCCACTTGAGAGGCGCGATAGCTCTAAACTGCTTGTCTATCGCAATGGTACAATATCAGAGCGCCACTTCTCAGATATTGGCGACGAACTATCGTCGGATACGCTCTTTGTATTCAATAATACAAAGGTTGTCCGCGCACGCCTTGTTATGCATAAGCCGTCGGGTGCTCGTGTTGAGGTCTTCTGTCTTGAACCGCATGCTCCAGCCGACTATGAGCGTGCCTTTGCTGTGCGTGGCGAGTGTAGCTGGAGTTGCATAGTTGGCAACCTAAAGAAGTGGAAAGAGGGCGCTGTACAGATCCCTTTTCAGTACGAGGGTGGCGACTATCTGCTTGAGGCATACATCGCAGAGAGAGGCACTCGTGAGCATATCGTTCGCTTTGTGTGGGATGCTCCGCTCACTTTTGGTCAGCTTCTTGAGGTGCTCGGTCGTATTCCAATTCCTCCATATCTCAATCGTGAGAGCGAGGAGATTGACAATACCCGTTACCAGACCGTATACTCCCGTTTTGAGGGCTCTGTAGCGGCTCCTACGGCGGGTCTGCACTTCACAAATGAACTTATCGATAGTCTTAAACAACGAGGTTTTTCGTTTGGAGAGGTGACGCTGCACGTGGGCGCGGGAACATTCTTGCCTGTTAAGGATGAGGATGCGACAAAGCACGCAATGCATACAGAGCACTTCTCTATCAATCTGCAGACGCTTGAATTGCTCGGCAAAAAGATGGGAAATATCACGGCTGTTGGTACAACTTCGGTGCGTACGCTTGAGTCGTTGTCGGCTCTTGCGTGGCGTGTAAAGAGCTGTGGTACAGCAGATTGTGATAAGGTGATAGGTCAGTGGGAACTCTACGATATTCCTGCAGAGTTTACGGGCAAGGAGGTTGTTGAAACGCTGATAAATTATATGAAAGATCAGGGTGTTGACCACCTCAAAGCAGCTACCCAGATTATGATTACTCCGCTCGGTTATCGCTTCAGAATAGTGAGCAGAATTGTTACAAATTTCCACCAACCAAAGTCTACTTTGCTGCTTTTAGTGTCGGCTTATGTGGGTGAGGATTGGCATAAAATTTATAACTACGCCCTTGCGAACGACTTCCGTTTTCTCTCATATGGCGACTCTTCGTTGCTAATTGTGGAGTAATACCTATATTTATATATATTGGCAAATTTGTCGACGATTTGTGCATAAACTTACATTTTGTAATCGAAAAAAAGTGTAAGTTAAAAATTTAGAAACAAAATCGCGTTTAGATGCTGATTTAGAGCCATTTTTGTGTGGCTCTTTTTTGTTTTTATATTTATTGAACAATTTTTTGAAAAATTTTAATTACAGTCTATAAGCATACTGCGCTCTATTTCTTTCGATTGTGTACTATTTAACAAAAAAATCTAAAACTCTGTTACTTTGCCCCAAAAATGTTATAAAATTATTTGGTTGAGTTGATGTTTATTATTAACTTTGCTACGAAAAGAAATTTATTTACTAACTAATATCAATTGCTTATGGTAAGGAAAATTGTACTTTCATTAGCTGCTGTTCTGTCAGTAGTCGGTATGGCTCTGGCTCAGAATAAGCAAGTTTCAGGTACGGTTACCGATACTAAGGGTGCGCCAATTCTTGGTGCAGCTGTTGTGGTTGAAGGAACCACTATCGGTACTTCTACCGATGCCCAGGGACAGTATACTCTCAATGCTCCGGCTGACGGTGTACTTACTGTTTCTTTTATCGGTTATAGTGACAAGCAGGTTGCTATCAATGGCAAGACCGTAGTAGATATTGTACTCGAGGAGTCTGCACAGGCTTTGGAGGACGTTATCGTAACTGCTTACGGTGAGGCTAAGCGTGAGGCATTCTCTGGATCTGCTGTAATGGTAAAGACCGAGGAGATCGTTAAGAGCCAGCACACAAATGCTATCGATGCTCTGAACGGTAAGGTTCCAGGTCTGCAGATCGTGAATGTAACAGGTCAGCCTGGTGGTGCGTCACCAACCGTTATCATTCGTGGTATCTCCTCTATCGAGGCAGGTACAAGCCCACTCATTATCGTTGACGGTATGTCATTCGCAGGTTCTATGAACGACATCAACCCTGCCGATATCGAGTCTATGTCAGTGTTGAAGGACGCTGCAGCAGCTGCTCTTTACGGTTCACGTGGTGCTAACGGTGTAATCTTGATTACAACTAAGCGCGCTAAGGGTCGTGATGCTATCATCAATGTTGATGTCAAGGTTGGTGTTAACCAGCGTGCACAGCAGGATTACGACTACATCACTGATCCTGGTGAGTACTACGAGATGCACTACAAGGGTCTGTACAACTACTACACAATGGTATCAGGTATGACCCCTTATGAGGCTCACGTACGTGCTAACAAGACTATGCTCGATCCATCTGCAGGTAACGGCTCACTTGGTTATAACGTCTATACTGTTCCTGAGGGTCAGGATCTTATCGGTCGTAACGGTAAGCTCAACCCTGAGGCAACTCTTGGTCGTCTGATCAACTATAAGGGTGAGGACTACTGGGTAACTCCTGATAACTGGATTGACGAGGTTTATATGAACGGTATCCGTCAGGAGTACAACGTGAACGTTGCTGCCGGTAACGAGCGTGGTAGCTTCTACGGCTCATTCGGTTACCTGAACAACGACGGTATCGTTGAGAATACAGGTTACGAGCGTTACACTGCTCGTCTGCGTGCTGACTATATGGCTAAGAAGTGGCTGAAGGTTGGTGGTAATGCATCTTACACACACTCTGAGAGCAAGACCTCTTCAGGTGATGGTGCATCAGGTTCAACTTCAAACATCTTTGCTTATACTTCACAGATTGCGCCTATCTATCCGTTCTATACTCGTGATGGTAAGGGTAACATCCGCCGTGACTCTTATGGCAACGTTATCTACGACCACGGTACTGCAACTATGGCAGGCTCTAACGCAGGTTTGAACCGTGCATTCCTTTCAAATGCAAACCCTTACTCAGCATTGATGCTCGATAAGAACAACTCTTCTTCAAATCTCGCATCTTTCAACGGTTTTGCAGATTTGCTTCTTCCATTGGGCTTTAAGTTCTCATTCAATGGAGGTGTGTCTGTAAGCCAGTCTGAGGCTATCAGTACAGCTAACCCACTCTATGGTCAGTATGCTGTATCAGGTGGTTCTATCGGTCGTTCACAGTCAATGTATTGGAGCTACACTCTCCAGCAGATTTTGACTTGGAACTACACATTCAATGATGTTCACCACGTAGATATCATGCTCGGTCACGAGAACAACTACGATATGGGTCGTTCACTTTCTGGTTATAAGAACGGTCTGTACTCAGTTGATTCATCTGAGCTTACTCAGGGTCTGAAGGTGTCAAGCACAAGCTCATCTTTCTCTGAGTACAACAATGAGGGTTACCTCTTCCGTGGTCAGTATGACTATGACAACCGTTTCTTCTTCTCAGCATCTTTCCGTCGTGATGCTTCATCACGTTTCCACCCAGATCACCGTTGGGGTAACTTCTGGTCTGTATCAGGTGCTTGGTTGATTAATAAGGAGAATTGGTTCAACGCAACTTGGGTTGACGAGCTCAAGATTAAGGCTTCTTACGGTTCTCAGGGTAACGACCAGATTGGTGACTTCCTCTATATGGACCGCTACTCAATCGCAAACGATGGTACTGATAAGTGGTCAGTAGCTTTCGCTGCAAAGGGTAATGAGGAGCTCACTTGGGAGACCAATGCAAATATGAACGCAGGTGTTGAGTTCTCACTCTGGCAGGGCCGTCTGGCTGGTAGCCTCGAGTACTTCAACCGTATCACTACCGATATGCTCTCTTGGTACTCAGTACCATCATCTATGGGTTACTCAGGTTTCTGGAAGAACGTTGGTGATATGGCTAACCAGGGTGTTGAGCTTGCTCTGAACGCAAACGTTATCCGCACAAAGAACGTTAATTGGAATATCAACCTCAACGCAACTTACGTAAAGAACAAGATCCTCGATCTTGACTACGATAACGTTAAGGATCAGCTCTTTGACCTTGAGGGTAATGCATATACCGGTTACCGTGATGGTAGCAACATGTACGCAATCGGCCACTCAATCTATACAAAGAACTACCGCGCATTTGCTGGTGTTGATCAGCAGACAGGTAAGGCTCTGTATTGGAAGCGTAACGAGTTCGTAGATAAGGCTACAGGTCAGACAACATTCGAGTTGGAGAAGACTGCAGACTACTCTGAGGCAGATTACTTCATCTTCGATACTTCACTGCCTGATCTCTATGGTGGTTTCGGTACATCTCTCGAGGCTTATGGCTTTGATTTGTCAGTAAACTTCGTATATCAGCTTGGTGGTAAGGTTTATGATGGTGACTATGCAGGCTCTATGGCCAGCCGTGGTGTAAACCTAGTAAACGTAGGTACATCTATCCACAAGGATATGTATAAGGCTTGGACTCCTGAGAATCCAAACAACGAGTATCCACGTTTCGTGTACAGCGATAACTACACCTCTGCATCTTCTGACCGTTTCCTTGAGTCAGCTTCATACCTGAGCCTCCAGAATGTTAACGTTGGTTACACATTCCCACGCAAGTGGATGTCGAAGATTGGTGTTTCAAAGCTCCGTATCTACGTAGCTGCTGAGAATATTTGGTACTGGTCTGCTCGTAAGGGTCTCGACCCACGTCAGAGCTTCACCGGTGGTGCTTCAGCTGCTTACTACTCACCAATCCGTACAATCTCCGGTGGTGTTAACCTTACCTTCTAATTATTAAAGAAAGGAGAAAAGATATGAAAAATATATTGAAATATACAGCTATATTCAGCGTTCTTGCTTCTGTAGTAGCTACCGGCTGTATCAAGGAGGTTCACCCTACCGGCAGCTCTATCTCTGCAGAGCAGGCTAACGCTTCTGCTGACGCGCTTAAGTCAATGACTGCCGCTATCCACAACTACGCAGCTAATGCAGAGTGGGCAGGTAGCAATGTACACTCATTCTATGGTCTTCCATCAATCGGCGTACACCGTGAGGTAATGTGCAATGACTTTACAATCATGGATAACCCATATGGTTGGTACTCACAGTTCCAGTCAAATCAGGGTCTGAGCTCAACAAGTTCTCATATTCAGATTTTCTGGTTGATTTACACTAAGATTATCGCGCTGTCAAACGATGTTATCCGTATGAATCCGGATATCGACGCTATCGTTGATACTAACAAGGGCTATGTAGGTGCTGCTTACGCATACCGCGCTCTTGCTATGCTCGAGATGGCTCAGATGCACGAGTTCAAGGCAAACAAGTACACCTCAAAGGAGGGTATCGAGGGTCTTACCGTTCCTTACCTCCACGAGAATATGACTGTTGACTATGCTAAGAATAACCCTCGTCTGACTAAGGCTGAGGCTCTTGAGAAGATTTATGAGCTCCTTGATAAGGCTGTTCTTCTGCTCGATGGCCACACCCCTTCAACAGATAAGACCCTGCCTGATTTGGCTGTAGCTTACGGTCTTTACGCACGTGCAAAGCTCTATGAGGGTGACTATGCAAAGGCTAAGGAGTATGCAGAGTTGGCTCTTGCTGCAGGTTCTTACTCTCCACTTACAAAGGAGCAGTGGACATCTGTAACAGACGGCTTTAACAACGCTGACTCACAGCAGTCTTGGATGCTCTGCATTCGTACCTCTTCAGAGTCTATCGTTGTTAAGCGTGGTATCGTAAACTTCGTATCGTTTATGTCAGCTGAGCAGACTTACGGTTACGGTGGTCCTGGTGCAGGTGCTTATGTAATGGTTGATAAGCAGTTCTACAACCAGATTCCTGATACTGACTTCCGTAAGCTCTCTTGGAAGGCTCCTGCAGGTCACGCTCTTGAGTCAAAGAATACATTCGTTCCTGCAACTGACACCTACCCAGGTGCAGAGGAACTTCCGGAGTACGCATCTCTTAAGTTCCGTCCAGGTGAGGCTAATCCGGATGACTATCTGATTGGTTCAGCAACTGATATGCCACTTATGCGTATGGAGGAGATGAAGTTTATCATCGCTGAGTGCGACGCTCGTAATGGTGATGCTTCTTCACTGATTGATATTGTTAAGACTCGTAACGAGGCTTACACTTGTACAAAGACCGGTTCTGAGCTTATTAAGGAGATGTTCCTCCAGAAGCGTATCGAGTTCTGGGGTGAGGGTATCATGTTCTTTGACTACAAGCGTTGCCCAGAGTACCTTACAATCAACCGCGGTTACCCAGGTACCAACCACCCGGAGATGGCTCGTTTCAATGTTGAGGGTATTGCACCTTGGTTCAATGTACCTATCAACGGTTATGAGGCACAGGATAACAAGGCTCTCTCTGAGACCAACAACCCTGACCCATCTGACAGCATTCTTCCATGGGTAGAGTAACAGAACAGAGTGTCAAATTGAAAAAAATGCGAATATATGAAAGCAATAAATAAATTTTTCTATGCCTTGCTCGCCTTTGCTACAGTAGGTATGGTCGCTTGTAGCGAGGACCTTACCCACGAGGCGGGTCCGGCAGAGTTGGAGGGTTGCTACGACGTCTATTTCCCAGACGCAAGTGTTCTTGAGACACAGGGCCCTATGGGTGAAGTGAGCCTTGATCCATCTGAGGCAACAGTATTCACATATTCTGCTTATCGTAATAATGTCGATGGCGAGATTACCGTACCGGTAGAGATTTCAAAGAATACTACCGATAAGGATGGTAACGCAATGTTTACTGTAGATCCTATCGTCTTTGCTGATGGTGAGGATGTTGCAGAGTTCACCGTAACTCTCTCTGATAAGGCTGAGGTAGGTGTTCCTTACACCCTTGAGCTCTCTATCGCAAACGATCCACTGTATGTAAAGCAGTACGATACCAATAACGCAACTACTTTCTCTGTTACTATAAACCGTGTAAAGTGGATTGATGTAGGTATGTGTTCTTACACAGATGATATCGTTACAGGTTGGTATGGTTTTACTTTCGGTGGCCAATGGGCAGGTCAGACTCACCCTAAATACGAGGTATTGGTACAGGTACGTGCTGACTCTATTAATGAGGCTGCATTTAACGCTGCTCTTGAGGGTATAGGCGAGGATGCAGGTCTTGCAGGTGTCTATCGAATGGTTAATCCTTACCGTGTAGGTCCTTGGGGTGATCCTGATGACCCAAGTCTAACAGCTGTTCCTAACTACATTCTTATTCATGCAGAGTCGATTGATAAGGTCTATATCCCTTATCAGCCACTTGGTATGGATCACATCATTGCTGATATGTCTGTAATGTCAGAGGCTTATTATCAGATGACTTATGCTTCTGATCCACAGGATGTTGATGGTATGTGGGGTGTAATTAAGGATGGTACTTTGCGCTTTGAGCCAGAAATGCTCTGTGGTTGTCCGGGTGGACAGTATGTAGGCAAGATCTATACTACAAATCCTAATGGTGAGTTCGCATTGGTTATTGCTTCAGCGCTTGGCGTTTACGAGCTTGCTATGCCTGATGCAGAGAAGGATGGTGACTTCTCATTCACAGAGGTTGAGCTCCCTGAGGGTGCAAAGTTCTACTCTGAGAGCCAGGCAGCATCTTTCGATCCTGTTCTTGAGAAGGGCCGTTGCCAGGTTAGCACAAAGGATGCAGATCGTCTCTTCTACAAGGAGTATGGTCTTCTCTATCGCCTCCCAGACCTCTACGAGGAGGGTTATCCAATCTACTTCTCTGCTCTTGAGGATGGTACTGTAACTCTTCCAAAGCAGTATCTTAACCAGACTACAGGTCTTGTTCAGAATGGTTATGAGGTTAAGATGGCTATCGACACTGAGGCTTCTAAGTTCGATCCAGCTACAGGTCTGCTTACTCTGGTTGCTGAGTTCTACTCTGGCACAGGCGTTGATGCAGTTAGCTATGGCGTATTTGAGGAGATTATCGCAGTTGAGGCTCCTGAGTTCCCTGTTCAGCCAATGCTTGACCTTAAGAACGACTTCTCTTACGCTCCGTTCTATAAAGCTCCGCTGACATCAGAGTTTATGGATTCTGAGTTTGAGGTAACCCTTGAGAAGGGTACTTGCATCAATCCTGCACTCACTCTTGATGGTACTGCATACCGCCTGCCTTCACTCTACACTAATGGCTACGATATCTACTTCGTTGCTGACTCTGAGGGTAATGTAGGTACAGCAGCAGGTTATGAGCTCCAGCCTACAGGTGTTAATATCTATGGTAAGGCAGCTTATATGCAGATTCTCAGCGGTACTTGCAACGAGAAGACTACCATTCTTAAGGCTAAGTTCTGCGATGTTGAGGGTAATGCACTCGTTCCTGCACTCTGCACAGAGACTATCGTAAACTACACTTGGGTAGAGGTTGCTACAGGTAGCTACTATTCAGCTCTCTACACAACAGAGACTGAGGATGGTCAGGTTACATATGTACCATTTACTGGTCGTAAGTTGCTGATGGCTGAGGGTACAAATCTTTATCGTATCGAGAACTACATGGGCGAGGGCTCTCAGTTGAACTTCTCTTGGGATAAGACTACCAACAAGTGCGAGATTATCGGTTTCAACGATACTGGTTTTGATGCTGCTAATATTGGTGGTGTAGGAAACATCTTCGCTTGTGACTTCCGTACATTCTACCAGTGGCTTGGTTATGACTATACTTGGGAGTTCCTTGCTAATGCTCTTGAGGGTGATGTACAGCCTTATTATGACCCAGCGGCAAATGAGTTTGTATTCTTTGTAAAGCTCACTGCTCCAGAGATGGGCGTTGGTATGGCTCTTGGTGATGGCTTTGTTGAGTACTTCTCTATTGATGGCGCTATTTCAGAGGGTGCACAGTGGGTAGATGTAGCTACAGGCTCTTGGGAATGTTCTGTAATAGAGAATCCGCTTACAGGTCTTGTGCTCCAGAATAAGGAGGGTACTAACAACTACCGAGTAGTAGATTTTATGTCTGCTGTAACAGGTGTTACTGGTAAGCACTTCGAGTTCACTTGGGACAGAGAAACAAACCTTTGCGAGCTAAATGGTTTTGTTGATACTGGTATTCTTGCATCAAATTTGGGTGTTCAGCTTGAGGTTGATGAGACCATCCATTTTGTTGATGAAAAGACTTTCTGGAATAATAATGGTTATCCAAATGATACTTGGGAGTCACTTGCTACAGAGTATGGTGCCTCTGTGCAGCCATTCTTCGAGCCAGAGTACAATGCATTTGCATTCCGTGTATCTTACTATTTACTAAATGTGGATGGTCCTCTTCAGTTTAAAGATAGTGAAGGTCAGAATAGCTATTTTACATACGAGTTTTTCTATCTCGATGTTGAGAATGCAACTCCTGCGTCTATGGCTGCAGCTGAGGAGGTATTTATGAAACCTGTTACAATCAGCGGTATTGCAACAACCATCATTAGAGATGGTAAGGTAGCTCCTAAGTCTAAGGCTCCAGTACAGCGTATTGTAAAGAATGCAAGCAAGGCTTCATTCAGCAAGGCTGAGGTAAATACAATGAAGACTGTTGTTCGCTCACTCAAGACCGCTACTCCGGTTAAGCGTGAGATGAAGGTTAAGGCATTCTAATTAGAGAAAACTCTATACAAAAGCGAAGGGCAAACAGCTCTTCGCTTTTTTTGTTTTGTATTGGTGGCAACAGCCCGTGCTGTCTGAAAGCCGCTGACAATCAGAAAAATATTTTGCAATTCAGAAAATTATTTCTACCTTTGTGCCGATTAATCCAAAGTGGGTTAGTGTAACTTATTTATTAACAAAAAATTTTATAGCAAAATGGCTGTTAAAATTCGTTTGGCAAGACATGGTAAGAAGGCTTACGCTTTCTATCACATTGTTGTTGCAGATAGCAGAGCGCCACGTGATGGTAAATTTATCGAGAAGCTGGGTACTTACAACCCTAACACGAATCCTGCTACAATCGACCTGAACTTCGAGCAAGCATTGGGTTGGTTAATGAAGGGCGCACAACCTACCGATACTGCTCGTGCGATTCTTTCGTACAAGGGCGTATTGTACAAGAAACACCTGCTTGGTGGTGTAGCTAAGGGTGCTTTCACTGAGGCTGAGGCTGAGGCACGTTTCAACAAGTGGCTCGGTGAGAAGGAGGGTAAGGTAGCTGCTAAGGTTAGCTCACTCGCTTCTGCTGCTACAGCTGACAAGAAGGCTCGTCTTACTGCTGAGGCTGCTGTTAACGCTGCTCGCGTTCAGGCACTTGCAGAGAAGAAGGCTGCTGCTGAGGCTGAGGCTGCCGCTGCTGCTGCAGAGGCTGCTGCAACTGAGGAGTCAACTGAGGCTGCTGAGTAAAGCAGGTATGTTGGCGGTTGGTCGTATAACAAAGCTCTTTGGAGCTGAGGGAGAGGTTAATGTTAACCTCTATGCCGACTTCCCCGACAACTTTTCTGAGGAACAACCGCTGTTTACTATTGTGGACAGCCTGGTTGTTCCTCTTTTTTGTGACTCTTTCTCGCGTCGTGGTAAGGGTAGTGCTACGGTACGTTTTGCCGATATTGACACCGTAAAGCGTGCCGAGCTGATTATGGGTAACGAGATATTTATCGAGGAGCCTCAGACTGACGACGACGAGTTTACATTTGAGGATCTGATAGGTTTTACCGTCAAGGTGGGTCGCCGCAAGGGTACAATTGTCGACTTCTACGACAACGACATAAATCCCCTCTTTGAGATAGAGATTGGCGGCAAGGAGCACCTTGTGCCGGCTGTGGAGGAGTTTATCGCCGCGATAGACTTTGAGCAGGGGATTATCAAGTTGGTGTTACCCGAAGGTCTTATAGATTAAACAAAAAAGCGAGGTTTTGCCTCGCTTTTTTTGTTGTTTATTGAGCCTATCTACTCAATATCATTCAGCCACTCTGCACTCAGAGCATCGGATGGCATCATCCAACTGCCACGAGGCGAGAGTGATACGGCTGTAACCTTCGGGCCGTCAGGCACTGCCGAGCGCTTGTACTGCTGGGCAAAGAAACGGCGGATAAAGACTTTCAGCCAGTGCTTTATAACCTCCTCGTCGTAGCTACCCTCAAAGGCGATATTTGCCAGTAGCAAAATCTTTGACGGAGCAAAACCATTTACTACAAAGTGGTAGATAAAGAAGTCGTGCAGCTCGTATGGGCCGACAAGATCCTCGGTCTTCTGCGCAATCTCGCCCTTATCATCTGCCGGCAGCAACTCAGGGCTTACAGGGGTGCAGACAATATCTTTCAGCGCCGCCTTTACCTTCTCGTTCTGCTCGTTCTCGGCAGCCCAAGTGGTCAGCGCACGCACTAAAGTCTTTGGTACAGAGCAGTTTACGTTGTACATCGACATATGGTCGCCGTTGTAAGTCGCCCAGCCGAGTGCAGACTCTGACAAATCGCCAGTACCGATAACCATACCGCCTACAGCATTTGCAATATCCATAAGAATCTGCGTACGCTCGCGCGCCTGCGAGTTCTCGTATGCCGCACTGCGGTCGTTAGCCGATAGACCAATATCCTTAAAGTGCTGCTCACACGCCGCGCGGATAGATATCTCACGCAGGGTAATACCGAGCTCCTGCATAAGGGTCAGCGCGTTGTTGTATGTGCGGCCTGTAGTACCGAAACCTGGCATAGTTACGCCCACAATACCCTTACGATCAAGGCCAAGCATATCGAATGTACGAACAAGGACAAGTAGTGCTAATGTTGAGTCAAGACCTCCAGAAACACCGATAACCACCTTGCTGCAGTGTGTATGCTCAAGTCGCTGAGCAAGACCCATAGCCTGAAGCTCAATAACCTCGCGGCAACCGCCATCTAAATCCTTCGGGATAAATGGCGCTGGGTCTACCTTGCGCATAATTGGGCTTGGCTGGATGTTCTGTATAATATCCAGCACGCGATAGCAGTCGCAGAGGGTTGTCTTGTGGTTGCTCAGGCGTGCGTGCTCAATGGCCTCAACGTCGATGTCGGCAATTGTTATATCGTCATTACGAGAAAAACGAGATCTCTGAGCAAGCGACTCACCGCACTCTGCAATTGCAGCTGCGCCCGTATAGACAAAGTCTGTTGAGGACTCACCAACCGATGCCGAGCAGTAGATATATCCGCCGCAGATAGCCTCAGAGTGGTGTGTAACGCTATTTATAAGGGCGTTGTGGCTCTGGCCGTACTCTGGTTGAGCATCCATACAGATAGCGATATGTGCACCGGCCGATGCGGTCTCTGCTGATGGAGTGATAATCTGACGGCAGTCATCGCCCAGCTCAACGCTGAATTTCACTCCGTCAATAGAGAAGATTATATCGCTACCAAATGGTACCATCTGCTCGCAGAGAGATATATATCGGTTCTCTGTACCACGACCTGCAGTAAAGATGTTGTCGTTGCTGTAGCTCTTAGGGACAACGCCGTAGATAACACCCTCAGAGAGTACAACGGCGCAGTCGTAGATGTGCGAGTTGTAGAGTACGGGCATGCCTACAACCGATATAATCGGCTCTGAAATCGTTAGCAGATGGTTAAGTGCCGCCTCTGCCGACTGCAGTAGTGACTGCTGTGTGAACAGAGAACCGCAGCTACAGCCCGTGATAGATAACTCTGGGAAGCAGATAATGCTTACCCCCTCCTCTGCCGCCTGACAAATCAGCGACCCTATTCTCTTTACGTTTGTGGTGCAGTCGGCAACAGCTACACGAGGTGTAGCCGCTGCGACCTTGATAAAACCACCTCTTACTCTGCCCATCTCTTTGCAAGATTAATAATTACCTTTACCGCCTTCTCCATAGAGTTGAGAGAACAGTACTCAAACTTGCCGTGGAAGTTCATACCACCCGCAAAGATGTTTGGACAAGGCAGACCCATAAATGAGAGTCGTGCGCCATCTGTTCCACCGCGAATAGGGCGAACAATAGGCTCCACATCAGCATCGCGCATCGCTGCAAGGGCGTTGTTGATAACCTGTGGATGTGGCTCGACCATCTTGCGCATATTGTAGTACTGATCCTTGAGGGTAAGTGTCAGCGTGCCCTGACCATACTTGTTGTTGAGCATACCGACAATATCGTACATCCACGCCTTCTTCTTCTCGAACTTTTCGGCGTCGTGGTCGCGGATGATATACGAGATAGTCGCATTTTCGACAGTGCCATTAAAGCCTACACAGTGGTAGAAACCCTCATAACCCTCGGTAAACTGTGGTCGCTCAACGGCTGGAACGAGTGAGTTGAGTTCACAAGCTACCTCAATGGCGTTAATCATCTTATTTTTCGCATATCCTGGGTGGACATTGCGACCCTGAATAGCAATCTTGGCACCTGCAGCGTTAAAGTTCTCATACTCCAACTCGCCCTCGTAGCCACCATCCATAGTATATGCGAAGTCGGCACCAAAGGCCTTAACATCGAAGAAGTCTACGCCGCGACCAATCTCCTCGTCAGGTGTAAATCCGATGCGAATCTTACCGTGCTCAACCTCTGGATGTGCCATCAGGTACTCTGCCGCGGTCATAATCTCGGCAACACCTGCCTTGTCGTCTGCACCGAGCAGAGTTGTGCCGTCGGTGTGGATAAGGGTGTGGCCGATAAACTTTGTAAGCTCCGGGAAGTCTGAAACTTTCATTGTCAGGGCGTTGTTGAGCACAATATCCTTGCCGTCATAGCTCTCGATAATGTGTGGGCGAACATTCTCTCCACTCATATCTGGAGCAGTATCTACGTGGGCAAGGAAGCCGATTACAGGGGCTCCCTCCTTGCCTGGCGTTGCAGGGATAGTTCCCATAGCATATCCGTACTTGTCAATCGAAACATCCTCGAGTCCCAGCAGTTTCATCTCCTCCACAAGTGCGTTTAGCAGATCCCACTGCACAGCTGTTGATGGGAAACTCTCGCTATTCTCATCACTGCGAGTGTTGATAGCTACATATTTCAAAAATCTCTCTTTCAGTTCCATAATTACTCCTCCTTTTTAGCTTTAAGTGTATGAACAGTAAAGTATACCATAATTGCGATGTACATTGCAAGAGCGGTCCACTCGGCTGCAGAAGAGGCTGCCCAATCTGCGGCAAAGAGCTCTACGCCTGCAAACTTGAGTATTGCCGATACTACGCCCATAAGTGCGCCACCAGCGATAAATCCAGATGCGATAAGTGTACCACGGTCGAAACGAGCCTTGTTGAGTGCCTCATCCTTTGAACGGGTAGAGACAAACCACGCGATAAGACCACCCACTACAAGCGGTGCGTTGAGCGACATAGGGATAAACATACCCAGTGAGAATGCAAGTGCTGGAACGCCAATCCAAGTGAGTACGAGTGCAAGAATTGCTCCTGCAAAGTAGAGCACCCACGGTGTCTGACCACCCTCCATCAGAGGACGAATAACGGCTGCCATAGCGTTTGCCTGTGGTGCTGCAAGGGCATTCTCGCCAACAAAACCGTAGGTCTTATTAAGGATAATCATCACGCCTGCAACTGTAGCTGCCGATACAAGAGTTCCGAGGAACTTCCACTTCTGCTGCACTGCAGGGGTTGTGCCGAGCCAGTAACCAATCTTAAGGTCGGTAATAAAACCACCCGCCATAGAGAGTGCTGTACAAACCACACCACCAATAATCAGTGCTGCAGTCATACCGATATTACCATTAAGACCGATAGATACAAGAACAAGCGAACTGAGGATAAGTGTCATCAGAGTCATTCCCGATACAGGATTGCTACCAACAATAGCGATAGCATTTGCTGCAACAGTAGTAAAGAGGAACGCGATAACAAAGACAATCAGCAGCGCTACGATGGTCTGCATCCAGTTGCCAAGTACTCCAAACTGGAAGAATACGAGTGTAGCGACCAGTGTGGCGATGATAATGGTAAGGATAGTCTTCATTGTAATATCGCGCTCGGTACGGGCAGTAACCTCCGCGCTCTTCTTGCCACCAAGCTCGTTTACTGCTAACTTTGCAGCATCTTTGATAATTCCTGCCTGACGGATAATGCCGATAAGACCCGCCATAGCGATACCACCAATACCGATAGGACGACCATAAGCCACAAAGAGGTCTGTTGCGCTCATTGCAGCAGCATCAGCCGATGCATAGCCTACAAGTGGAACGAGTACAAACCACACAAGGCAGCTACCAGCAGTGATAATTACTGCGTACTTGAGTCCGATAATATAACCCAAGCCGAGTAGTGTTGCACCAGTATTGAGTGACAGCTCTACCTTGAACTTGTCTGCAATAGTTGCACCCCAACCGACCATCTTTGTAGAGATTGTCTCTGCCCAAGCACCAAAAGTTGATACTGCAAAGTCATAAGCACCACCAATCAGTCCCGCAAGTGCAAGAACAATAGTCTGCTTACCGCCCTTCTCTCCCGATACAAGCACCTCGGTAGTTGCAGTTGCCTCTGGGAATGGATACTTACCGTGCATCTGCTTTACAAAGTACTTGCGGAATGGAATAAGTAGCACAATACCGAGGATACCACCGAGCAAGGATGATAAAAATACCTGGTAGAAGTGCGCCTCAAGACCGAGGATGTAGAGCGCTGGCAGGGTAAAGATAGCACCAGCTACAATCACGCCCGATGTTGCGCCGATACTCTGAATAATGACATTCTGACCAAGCATACTCTTGCCCTTGTGCAGTCCGCCAAGGCCTACGGCAATAATTGCGATAGGAATAGCTGCCTCAAATACCTGACCGACCTTAAGACCGAGGAAAGCCGCAGCGGCAGAGAAGATAATCGCCATAATGATACCCATAGTCACCGAGTATGGCGTAGCCTCGGCAGGGGTAGTCTCGGCCGACATTATCGGCTTGTACTCTTCGCCCTCGCGCAGCTCGCGATAAGCGTTTTCAGGAAGTGACGTGTTTTTCATAGGATTATGTTTTTAGTTATTTGTTATCTTGAAGATAGCTACACTGATTGGTTTCATCGTAAAGGTGTGTGAGTCCTTGCCGCTCTTGCACTTTGCAAGTTTTGCATTGTTGCCGAATATCCACTCGGCCTTTTTGCCCATTGTAGGAATTGTGCCACTTACGGTGCGGTCGGCAGGATTGAAGACAACGACATACTTTTCATCTCCGAGTGTGCGGGCGTAAATCATCGGGTATGGGTTATCCAAGTCGCCAACATATTTCCAATCACCATCCACTCCAAGTGCAGGGGTCGCCTTACGTAGTGCAATGAGGTCTGTGACATAGTTGAGTACCGAATTTGGATCTGTCAGTTGCTCGGCAACATTCGGATAGTTCGGTGCATTATCCACCGGCAGGTATAACTTCGCAGGGTCGGCAGTTGAGAAACCTGCATTTTTACTCTTATCCCACTGCATAGGGGTACGACATACCGAGCGGTTACGAGAGGATACGCTGCCCTCCTTTGCTGGGGCATACTCGAGGTTACGCATACCAATCTCCTCGCCGTAGTATACAATCGGCGGTGTCGGTAGGGTAAGGAAGAGGGTTATCGCTACCTTCTGCTCTTCGGCAGTTGCACGGTTCATACGTGTTAGACGCCAAATATCGTGGCTATTTGTCGGCATTGATGCATATCCGCCGAGGCGACGATAAGTATTGTAAATCTCGCCATAGAGCTCCATTGCGGCACGAATCTCGCCCTTACCCTCGCGGTTGAAGTAGCAGACGGTCGGTACCATTTTGTCAGTTGTTTCGCAGACGAGAGGTCGATAGACCTTGCCGCCTATGCCGTTGTGGATAAGCAGGTCGATATTAAATCCTGCCGAGAGCGACTGCTCCGGATTTGACCACTCAGAGAGCATTATATTCTCTGGATATGCGCTGTTGTACCACTCGAAAATCTCGTTCCACAGTCGGCGCACGCCATCGCGATTCTTCGTATCGCTCTTAACGAGTGATTGCGCCATATCTACACGAAAACCATCAGCGCCCATATCACACCAGTGGGCAATAATCTTCTTCAACTCTGCACGTACTGCAGTTGGGCCTGGGGCATCATATCCTTGCTCCCAGTGGTGGTTTGGCTTTGGTGAGTAGTAGCCATAGTTGAGCGCAGGCTGACACTCGAAGAAGTTGCGAATGTAGTAACCATCTCGCGGATAGTTGTTATTCACAAATTTAGGCCCCGGCTTTTTGTAGTCCTTGCCAACGGTCCAGATATAGTAGTCGGAGTATTGGTTCTGCTCCGCCTTGCTCGACTCCTTAAACCACGGATGTTTATCCGATGTGTGTCCTGCTACAAGGTCAAGCAGTACCTTAATGCCTAGACCGTGCGCCTTGTCAATAAGCGCCTTCAAGTCTTCGTTTGCGCCAAATCGTGGATCAACCTTGTAGTAGTCGATAATGTCGTAACCACCATCCTCCCAAGCACTTGCAAAGCATGGTGACATCCATATGCAGTTAAAACCGCAACTACGAATATAGTCCAGTCGCGAGGTTATGCCCTTCAAGTCGCCAATACCATTGCCATCAGAGTCCATGTAGGTAGATGGGTAGATGTGATATATTACCGCATCCTTAAGCCACGCAGGCTGATTTTTTGCCGATGCAGTCGCAACCAATAGCAGACAAAAGATAGTTAGTATTCGTTTCATAGTACGGCGATAATTTTTTCTAATTTGATACCTCGAGAACCTTTAAGCAGAATAGTTGTATCGCTGATTTTACTCTCTGCAACCCACTCGGTAGCTTCAGTGCTGTTTGCACAACAAGTCGCATCTATGCCGAGCGTGTGTGCAGCCTTCAAAAACTCTGCACCGACAAGCAGTAGTTCGGCATTTTTGACCTGTGCTGCAAGCTGTAGTATGCGACAATGCTCGTCGTGACTCCACTCGCCAAGCTCGAGCATATCGCCGAGAATGAGAAGGTTGCGCTCACTCTTTTTGGATGCGATATTCTCTATTGCCACCTCCATACTCGATGGGTTGGCGTTATAGCAGTCGATAATAACCCTATTTTGGTGCTCTGTAACAACCTCCTGCGAGCGATTGTTACTCGGAATATAACCCTCGATAGCTGAAGCAATGCGCTCTGGGTCAATATCAAAGTAGCGACCTACAGCCACCGCTGCAGCGATGTTGTAGTAGTTGTAGTCGCCCGAGAGGTGGCTCTTGTAACCATCTGCAATAGAGCGAGTGTAGTACTCGGTCATCATATTGCATCGCTGGAGTGCCATATCACAGAGCTTTACATCCTCCATAGGTACAAAGGCGTGGCCACCGCTACTCTCAAGCCAATCAAAGAGCTCGCCCTTGCCTTTGGCAATACCCTCTTTGCCACCAAATCCCTCAAGATGTGCATTGCCGATGTTGGTGATAATACCGTAGTTTGGCTGGCTGATAGAGCAGAGCAGTTCAATCTCCTTCTGCGCGCTTGCGCCCATCTCGACAACGCCAAACTCGGTATTGCGATCCATTGCAAGCAGGGTCAGAGGCACTCCGATATGGTTGTTGAGATTTCCTTGTGTGGCATATACCTCAAACTTCTCGGCAAGCACGCGGCTAACAAGCTCCTTTGTTGTTGTCTTACCATTGCTGCCGACAATGCCTATAATCGGGATAGCGAGCTGCTGACGGTGGTGTGCTGCAAGTGCCTGCAATGCAGTGAGTGTGTCATCTACCAAAATCAGTCGATCAGAAAACTCCTCTGCGCCCTCAACAACCTCTTTATTGTCAACCACAGCATATGCTGCACCATCTTTTAGTGCCTGAATAGCAAAGCGATTGCCGTCAAAATTCTCGCCGCGCAGAGCAACAAAGAGCACACCCTCAGCTACTTTGCGTGAGTCGGTAGTAACTCCTGTGCACTGCTCAAATATATTGTATAGCTCCATTATGAAAACATATCTCCCTGGTTAAACTTCACCTCGTCAATATACTTCTTGATATTCTGTTCCTCCGAACGCGGGCAGATCATCAGCACATCCTCTGTATCCACGACAATATAGTCGCGCAGACCGCTGATAATTGCCACCTTGTCCTTCGGCAGCGAGATTATTGTGTTGCGAGTATCGTATGTGTAACACCCTTCGGCAGGCTTTGCATTGGCGTACTTATCCTTGCGAGAGTGCTGGTAGAGTGAGCCCCAGGTGCCAATGTCGCTCCAACCAAAGTCTCCACTATGGACAAATACGTTGTCAGCACGCTCCATTACGCCGTAGTCAATCGAAATTGCTCGGCAACGGGTAAATACATCGGCAATTGCAGTAGCCTCGCCAACTGTTCCGTAAGACTCGCTGATTGAACTAAATAGAGAGTGCATCTCTGGCAGATAACTCTCTATAGCAGAGAGGATTGCAGATGTCTTCCAGATAAAGATGCCAGAGTTCCACAAAAACTCTCCACTACGGATAAAGGCTTGTGCCACCTCAAGATTTGGCTTTTCGGTAAAACACTTTACAGGCGAAAGTGGCTCGGCAGAGCTGCGCTGTATATATCCATAACCGGTCTCTGGACGGGTAGGGTTGATGCCGATAGTCATCAGCACATCATTGCTTTCAGCAAACTCTGTACACTCGTCAAGGGTTGTGATAAATGCCTTTTCATCGGCCACATAGTGGTCTGACGGAGTTACAACCATCAGCGAATTGGGAGCGATCTTATTTAGATAGTTTGCTGCATAAGCGATACAAGGTGCAGTATTACGACCAATTGGCTCACAGAGAATCTGCTCAGCCTTTAGCTCTGGCAGATGCTCAAGAACAAGGGATTTGTAGTTCTTATTTGTCACAACCAGAAAGTTTTCGGGCGCAATTCTTGTGGCAAAGCGCTCGAAGGTCATTCGGATAAACGACTTACCGTTGCCCAGGATGTCCAAAAACTGTTTTGGCATATGTTTGCGACTCTTTGGCCAGAAGCGAGTACCCACGCCTCCTGCCATAATTACGCAATAAATCTCTCTTTTTTGAGCCATAATAACCTCTATTTTTATGTTGATGTTACAAAGATAAAAATATTTTGTAACTTTGTCGGGTTAAAAGCACTGAAAAATGAAAATAAAGTTGTTTACAGTACCGAATATTATCACCCTTTGCAATCTGCTCTGTGGTTGTGGCTCTGTTGTAGCATCGCTTATGTTTTGCAACTACCGTCTTGCCTTTGCACTTATCGTAGCCTCTGCGGTGTGCGACTTCTTTGATGGTTTTACTGCGCGACTGCTCCGCCAGTACTCGGATATTGGTGTTCAGCTCGACTCGCTTGCCGATATGGTCTCTTTTGGTGTGGCTCCTTCGGCTATTATGTATGTGTTTGCATCACAGACATTTACTATGTTCGAGTTGCCAGAGACTGTGGTTGCTGTACTGACCTTTATTCCATTCCTTATGGCGGCATTCTCGGCTCTGCGACTGGCAAAGTTTAATATTGACGAGACTCAGCACGATAGCTTTGAGGGTCTACCAACACCTGCCAATGCAATCTTCTGCGCATCGTTTGTCTATGCAGTAGTTACAGGAGGTAAGGCTGTAGAGCTGGAGTGGGTGGCTCTTATCTCGGTGATAATGTCGGCATTATTAGTAAGCCCAGTGCGTATGTTCTCATTCAAACTTAAGAGTTTGAGTTGGTCGGCCAATAAGTTGCAGTATATCTTCCTTGCACTCTGTTGCGTTGCACTTTTAACCCTTGGCATATACTCTGTGCCAACAATTATCGTTATCTATATTGTACTGTCGACCATTAGCTGGTTGTTTTGTAAGAAGTAATGAATTTTAAGCACTACATATTCTCTCTGTTGCTACTGCTCTTTACGTTGTGGGGTGGTCAGGCTATGGCACAGCTTGATGCCAGCTCGCTTATGCGTGGTCAGCAGAACGCTGCTCGTGGTTTGGGTGGTATGCAGCAGCAGAACGGTATGGGTGGATATGGCACAAATCCGTACGATACGGGCGAGAATGGCGAAGGGGCGCCTGAGGGCGAGAAGCAGGACTCGACAAAGAAGGAGAAGAAGCCTCGCAAACCGCTCGAGTCATACTTCTTTTCAGACTCTATCCGTTCGCTGAGAAACTTCCAGTGGACTATTGATCGTAATACCAATAAGGTTGTCATTGCTCCAGTAGATACAACCCTTGCTCTTTGGCGTTTGGACTATCCACACCAGCATAAGCGCCTGGGTAATAACTCTACAGGTGGTCTTGGTCAGGCTTCAGAGGAGGTGAACTACTTTGAGCGCACCACTTCGCGTGAGTTTACCTTTGCTCAGCCATATGACGCCTATGCCTACACTCTTGAGAATGTTCCGTTCTACAATATGAAGCATCCATATATCTGGATGACCTACCTCGAGTCGGGACAGAAGCGTTACCGTGAGGAGCACTTTGAGATTACCACCTCGCAGAATATCAACCCTTCGACATCCGTTTCGCTGAACTATAAGGCTCGCGGTTCAAAGGGTAAATATGAGCGTTCAAGAATCAAGAATCAGAACTTTGCAGGTACATTTGCCCATACCGGCAAGCGCTACTCTGTCCATGCGGCATTTATACACAACAATATCGAGCAGCAGGAGAATGGTGGTGTTGTAGGTGAGTGGGCTATCGCCGATACGGTCTTTGAGATGCCATCGGGTGTGCCTATGCGCCTTGCAGGTGCAGAGGCGAGCAACGCTTATAAGAATACATCCTTCTTTGTCAAGCAGTCTATCGGCATTCCACTTATGCGAATGACCGAGCGAGACTTCTCTATGGCAGAGCTCTCGGCGGTCTATATCGGCCACCTCTTTGAGTATAGCACTTGGCGAAAACTCTATCAGGATAAGTATTCGACATACCTTGACGAGCGTTATGGCAGAAATGAGGATGGTTCGTTTAAGTCCCATACCGACACCTACTACAAGGATTGGTTCCTCAATCCTACCCAGACTCGCGACTCGCTTGCTGAGCGCAGAATTACCAACCGACTCTTTATTCAGGCGCAACCGTGGGATAGAAATGGTGTTATCGGAACTATTGACGGAGGTGTAGGTCTGGATATATACAGATACTCTCAGTTTGCCCTTAATGACTACCTGTCTGGAAAGCAAAATCTTGTCAAAAAGAGCGCTTGGTTTGCCTATGCAGGCATCGACGGTAAGGTGCGTAAATATGTCGACTACGGCGCCTCATTCAAGATCTACCCATCGGGCTACCGTGGTGGAGATTTCGATTTGAGAGCCCACGCAGCATTTACTGCATTTATTAAGGAGAAACCATTTACACTCTCGGGTGAGTTCTCGCAGACAGCCACCTCGCCAGGCTACTGGATGGATAATTGGTACTCCAACCACTATATGTGGAACAACGACTTTAGTAAGGAGAACGAGACCCGCTTTAATGTCGCCTTCACCGTGCCAGATTACGGTATTGAACTGGGATTTTGGCAGAGCGTTGTAACCAATAAAATCTACTATGGTCCAGATTGCAAACCGGCCCAGCACGATGGAGCGGTGAGCCTTACAAGCATCTACGCGCAGAAAGACTTTAACCTTAAGGGAGTGCACCTGAACCACCGTGTGCTCGTACAACTTACCTCCGACAGTAAGGTTGTACCTGTGCCACTCGTCTCAGCATTCCTCTCATACTACTATGAGTTCTGGGTTGTGCGTGATGTGCTGCGTGCACAGATTGGCTTAGATGGTCGATTTAACACCAGCTACTATGCCCGCGGATATAATCCTGCCCTCTCTGTATTCTATAACCAGAACGAGGTTGAGGTTGGTAACTATCCGTATATTGACGCCTTCGTCGCCGCAAAGTGGAAGAGAATGCGCATCCTGCTCAAATACCAACACCTGAATAACAACCTCTTCGGTAATGGTGAGGCTTTCCAAATTGCGCGTTATCCGCTCAATCCAGGAATGTTTAAGATAGGTATTTCGTGGACGTTCTATGACTAGTTTTGTTGTGATAGCATAGCATCTGCGGCACATCCCTCATAGCCCCGAATGGGAAATACAAAGGAGTATGTCCCATCCGTGCCTATATCATGATGCACCACAGCTACTATACTCTGACAACAAAACGGCGGAGTGCAAAAAGATAAATCAATGAAAAAAATCCTAAAAAAATACGCGCATTTGGTGTTAATGGCTGCTGTTCTTGTAATGTTGGCAGTCATTCCGCTGACGCGCAAGGGCTTTAATGTCGTAGAGATAGAGCCTGAGCCGCTGCTTACGGAGGGCGAGTATAAGATATCTCCATACGATAACATCTTTCAACGTGTGGCGCGGCGTCATAATCTCGACTGGAGGCTACTATCGGCAATTGCCTACTGCGAGTCGAGATTTAATCCCGAGGCTCAATCTCCGCGAGGCGCAGTAGGGATGATGCAGGTGATGCCCCACATTGCTCGACATTGGGATGTGACGGCCGAGGAGTTGCTTGATCCTGCGATAAACATAGATGTCGCTTGTCGCCTCTATAAATCTACGCTCAAGCAACTCAAATTACCAAAAGAGGTAGCTGAGTATGACCGTATAGCCTTTACAATAGCCAGTTACAACTGTGGTGCCTCGAGGGTTACCGATGCCCGTAATCTGGCCGAGTACTACGAGGAGCAGAAGAACGATTGGGCATCCGTTTGTGAATATATGCTATTGCTTACAGAGGAGGAGTTTTATAATCATGAGGCCGTTCTCGGAGGGCGTTTTAAGGAGCCGCATATAACAATCGCCTATACAAAGAAGGTGCTTAGTTGTTATGAACGATACAAGAAGATAGCAGATTAAAAAAAAGGGTTGTTCGACTGAACAACCCTCTTTTTTTATTTTAAGCTATTAGAGCTCTGTGATAGAGTCAGCGATGTACTCGAAAACACCTGTACCTGTCACTGAAAATGAGAATGCGTAAGTCTTGTTAGGACCGTAAGCATATACCTTGATGACAACCTTTGCGAACTCGTCAGAGGTCATTGTAGGATATATATAGCCCAGAACAGCTGCAAATACCTCGGCAGTGTTCTCCTTGAGCTTAGCAACAATCTGATCGTCAGACAGATCGCCCATGCCTGCAGCTGTAAAGCCACCCTTTACAGCAGATGGACGCCAGTCCATATTGCCGTAGTAAGCAGAAGCACCTGTGTAGAACTCATTGTTACCGTAGTTAGATACCCAGTAGTCACCTGTAGGCTTTGCACCGCTGATAGTAACGATGTCGGTAGCAACGATTACGCCAGCATTGTCACGAGCAGGAGCGCCCAGAGCAACATCCTTGTTATCATATACCCAGTTTACGCAGTACTGGTAGAACTTCTTCGCCTCGGCGTCGCCGTTAGGGAAGTTAAGCTCCAGGGTACGGTCGATGTTCCACTTACCCTCAGCCTTGCGGAACTGGTCGGTCTTGTTCTCAAAGTAGCTAACCTTATTCCACTCAGTTGAGAATGTGTAGTGGTCAACCTTCCAAGTTGTAGCGCTGTTTGCATAGCAACGGTATGCTACATAAGCGTTGTCATCAACCTGTGCATAAGGGAACTTCTCTGCGAGGAACTGTGGCAGATAGTTGTCCTGCTGTGGGTTGGTGAAGCTACCATACTTCTGGCCCATTGCAGTAAAGTCAGATGGCTGAACTGCAACGATATCTGTAGCCTCGAAAGAGGTACCGTTGTACTTGAAGTATGCGTACATCTTCTCAGAAACAACCTTTGGTGCAGCAAATGTAGATGCAGTAGCAGCAGTAGGAACAACGTCTGTTACAATCATATTGAGATACTTGCCGCTTGAGATAGATACGAAGTAACCATACAGAGTGCAAGCAAGACCATCGGTAACAAGTGCAGTAATCTCCTCAGTTGCACCGTAAACGCTACCCTGAGCAGTAGTTGCACCATCGATGTTGAAGTTGATGTACTTGCTAACTGCAGCAACACCTGTCATCTTTGCATAAACAGCATAACCATCCTCAGTACGAGTAGTAAGAAGTTCGTCAGCTACAGCACCTGTAATCTCCATTGCAGTAGGATAAGTAACGGTAGTTGTACCAGTCTTCTCAACGGTAATACCAGCAGTACCAATCTGGAAGCCCTTGTTGTAAGAACTGATAGTACCAGAAACGGTAACTTCGTCACCAACTGCAAGGCCCGTAGTCTTGTAAAGCAGTACAGAGCCACCATTGTCAGTAAGGATTGGTCCCTGAGTAGAAACTGCAGAGATGTAACCCTTAACCTCTACAGCGTCGTTAAGAACTGCAGTGCCAAGAACTGATGTATAGTTGTTTGCAACAGCTGGAGTCTCGTTGATGTGGGTAGTGATGAAGTTTACAAACTTAGGAGCTCCACTACTCTTAGAGATAGATACAAAGTAACCGTATACAGTAATCTTCTCACCATCTACAAGTACAGCCTTCTGCTCGTCAGTAAGACCATAGAAGCTACCTACAGCAGTTGTTGCACCGTCAAGGTTGAAGTTGTAGTATGTGCCGCTGATAGCAACAGTACCAGTAATCTTTACAAACTGAGCGTACTCGTCAGTTGTGCGGGTAGTAAGAAGTTCGTCAGCAATAGCACCTGTAATCTCAAATGGAGCAGGATAGGTAACAGTAGTAGTACCGGTCTTCTCAACAGAGATACCTGCAGTACCAATCTGGAAACCACAGTTGTAAGAACTGATAGTACCAGAAACGGTAACCTCATCACCAATAGCAAGACCTGTAGTCTTGTAAAGGAGTACAGAGCCACCGTTGTCGGTAAGGATTGGGCCCTGAGAAGATACAGCAGAGATGTAACCCTTAACCTCTACAGCGTCGTTGAGAGCAGCAGTGCCGAGAACTGATGTGTAACCAGTTGCAGGCTCCTCGCCCTCTCCCTCACCTGGCTGCTCCTCGCCAGTTGTAGGCTCAGATGCAGAGTAGTTGTATGTTACAGCAACATAGTCGCCAGCAACCATACCCTCAGCAGGTACGAGTACATTCTTCAACTTGTTAATAGTTGCAGGGGTAAGTGCAGATACGAACTCTGTTTCGCTCTCCCAGATAGTCTGGTAGTCAGCCTCAGAGAGTGTATACTCTGTAGCTGCGTTCATCGCAATAACCTCTGCAGGAACATCTACAGCGGTTGTGTATGTAACCAGAGCAACAGAACCATCATCATAGGTAGGGTAGAGCTGGTTGAGGTATGCAGGGATAAACATTGCAGCGTGGTCTGCAGTAGCAAAGTAGTGGTTCTTGCTAAGTGCATTGAGTGCGGCAACAGTCTGCTCGCCATCCTCCTGTGCAATATCCTTATTATCGCTATTCTTTGCGATAGCAGCGTAGTGATCAGCGTCGAGAGTAAGCTCTACAGTCTGTACATCTGTAATCTGATCGATCTTCTCATATCCATCGAGATAGTTCTCGTTGTAGTAGCCGCTCTGACAACCCAAGCACATAAGAGCTACGGCAGCGACAGATAAAAGACTTTTCAAAATATTCTTATTCATAGCGGTAGTTCTTTAGAAGTTAAGTTTAAGACGGAGTGTGTATGTACGACCGAATGAGTACATTACAGCGTAGCAGTCCTGCCAGCCCTTAGCATCGGTTGCACACTGTGCATCCATAATGTAGTTGTAGTCGTAGAGGTTGTTTACATTACCAAAGAGAGTAGCGCGTACCTTACCAATCTTGAAAGAGTAGCTTGCAGAGAGGTCAAGCTGGTGACCTACAGGGATCTGCCAAGGGTCGTTTACGGTTACAGCAGTGTTGGTAACCAGGTTTGAACCGAGGTAGAAGTCTGCGAAGTTACGACCATAGAGGTTCCAGTCAGCACCAATGCGAAGGCCCTTCATTGGGAAGAAGTCAAGACCCAGAGCAGCAGTAGTCTGTGCAGAACCTGCTACGTGGATACCCTTCTGCTTAAGCTCAATCCAAGCGTGATCCTCTGCCATAATGCCTGAAGCAACAGTACCGTCGAGCTTTGCAGTCATAGGCTGACCCTGTGAGTCGTAGATATAACCCTTAGAGTCGCTTGACCATACCCAGTCACCCCAAGAGATCATACCGGTAATGTTTACCCAACGAGCAGGCTTGTAACGGAAGTCAACCTCGATACCTGCGTGACGAGCGTCAACACCTGTCATATTTACACGTGCGTAGTCACCGTTTGACATGAGCTTTGAACGAACATCAGACTTGTCCATCCACAGAGTGTAGTATGCATTCACGTTTACAGCAATCTTTGAACCGCGAAGACCATAACCGAGCTCTACAGAAGCAACCTTCTCGTTTACAGCGTCAGGGTTGGTCATATGGCTTGTAGTAGACTGCAAGAATGCACCACCAGAGAAGAATGGAGCACGTGAGATATAACCCAAGTTGAGGAAGATGTTAGAGAGTGCTGAGACGTTGTAGTTTACACCACCCTTAGCAGTAAAGCCGAGGAAGTTGATGGTCTCAGAACGCTGGTGAGCCGCGTCATAGTAGAAGCGGTCAACACGCCAGTAACCTGTATTTGAGAATGAACCAGAGAGGAAAGAGTTCAGACGACCCTTTGAGTACTCGAGCTGTGCAAATACACCCTCCTGGTGAACGTGACCGTCGTAGTCGCGGTAAACGATATCACCTACGGTGAGCTTCTCGTTCTTCCAGTTTGGATCGAGAGCAGCTGCGTTGTTCTCAGGCTTTACGTTCTTACGGTCAGCATCGTCGATAAAGTACTCACCACCGTAGAGGTCGATAATCTCGTTGGTGTGCTTACCTACATAGTAACGAGCATCAACACCGGCAGAGAGCTCCAGGCCTGGAAGCAACTCGTTTGTATATGTAGAGAGCAAACCATACCACATATGGTCGTTTACAGACTTTGACATAACCATATTTGAACCGGTTGCGCTTGCAGCATTCTCGTCCTGGATTGCACCATAGTCGAAAGTACCATCTGGCTTACGATAGTCCATAAGCAGAGTACCGTTTGAAGAACCGTTCCACTTGCTTCTCCAAGCAGATGTACGACCCTGACCAGAGTAACCATAACCACGACCGATAGACATATAGAGTGCAGTCGAGAGTGATGACTTGTGGTCAATCTGCCACTGGTGGTTGAGTGAAATCTGTGGCTTGTGGTAGTGGTTTACCATAGATGAACGCTCCTTACCATTGTTGTCAAAACCGTAAACAGCGTTGTAGCGATACTTATTCTCCTCGCCCATCCACTTAGCAACCTTGTCCCACTCCTGGATTGAAAGACCTGCATAGAGTGGCTTACGCTGGTTGTGAGTCTGTGGAGAACCGAAAGCGGTGAGAGAGATCTGGTGCTTAGTGTTGATACGCTTTGAGATGTTTGCGAACCAGTTGTAAGCCTCATAGCCAGTACCCTGGATATAACCGTCACCCCAACGCTTTGCAAAGAGCAAGCTCATAGCCCAACCCTTATCAGTCAGACCTGTAGATACGCTGAATGACATAGTGTTTGCACCGTCGTTACCGATACCGTAAGAAGCGGTACCGCCCTTCTTAGCGTCGATAGAGTTTGTTACGATGTTGATAGTACCACCGACAGTAGGTGAAGATACCTTAGAGGCACCCATACCACGCTGAGTCTGCATAGAACGAGTTACATCAGACAGACCAGCCCAGTTAGACCAGTATACGCCACCCCACTCCATATCGTTTACAGGCACACCATTGATCATAACGGCAACGTTGGCGCTCTTAAAGCCTCGCATATTGATCTTAGAGTCACCATAACCACCACCATCTTTGGTAGCGTAAACACCAGGGGTAGACTTGAGTACCTCAGGGAACTCCATACCGCCAATCTTGAACTCAAGCTCCTCGAGTGTTACGGTTGATACGGCAACAGGAGTCTTACGAGCAACAGCCACAGACTGGGTGATTACAACATCCTCCATAGTCACAGCCTCAGCTGCGAGTTTGATTGTGCCAAGGTCATACTTAGCACCAGAGATGTTTACATCAATAGTCTCTGTGCGGTAGTTGAGGCAGGTAACCTGAATCTGCTTCACTGTGCCGCGAACCGAGAAGGAGAATGCTCCGTTAACCTCGGTGCTTGTACCCATTGTAGTCTCGGGAACGAAGACAGAGGCACCAATAACTGGCTGGTTTGCCTCATCAACAACTACACCCGAAACGATAGTCTGTGCATTGGCAACAAAACCAATAGCAAGACCAAACATCAGAAGTAAAAGTTTCTTCATAAGCAATTGATTAAATGAATAAATGTCTTTACGCCACAAAGATAAGACTTTTTGTGATATAAATAGTAAGGTTTATTATAAAATAATAAAAAAAGACTCGACATCGTTACAGAAGCGATGTCGAGTGCCTATTTTTGTTAAAGATTGTAGTGCTACTCAATCTCCCAATCGAAGCCATCCTTACGATCCTTAACGCGGATGCCGATAGCTGTCAACTGATCTCTAATCTGGTCAGAGAGTGCCCAATTCTTAGCCGCCTTAGCCTCAAGACGCATATTGAGGAGCATCTCAACAAGTGGGGTAACCATGTCCTTACCACCTGCAGCCGCAGCCTTCTCGTCCTGCAGGCCCAGAATGTCGAATACCCAGCGGTTTACAGTCGCCTTGAGTGCCTCCAAATCCTCTGCAGTAGCTGTCTGGCTGCCATCTGCAAGGCCGTTGAAGATACGCACATAGTCAAAGAGGGCAGAGATAACCATTGGAGAGTTCAGATCGTCAGCCATAGCCGCCTCACAACGCTCTGCAAGCTCTGCTGCGTTGAAAGAGGTTGTCGCTGCAGGCTTTGCCTTGCCAAGTGCCTCAATACCCTTCATCAATCGGTCAAGACCCTTCTCAGCCGCCTTCAGAGCGTCATTAGAGAAGTCAAGAGTTGAGCGATAGTGCGCCTGAAGGATAAAGAAACGAACAGTCATAGGGCTGTATGCCTGCTCCAACGCCTCGTGCTGACCATTGAACATCTGCTCAAGGGTGATGAAGTTATTGTAGCTCTTACCCATCTTCTTGCCGTTGATGGTAATCATATTGTTGTGTACCCAGTAGCGAGCAGAGTCGTGACCTAAAGCTGCTGTAGATTGTGCAATCTCGCACTCGTGGTGTGGGAACATAAGGTCCATACCGCCTCCGTGGATATCAAACTTCTCGCCCAGATACTTTGTACTCATTGCTGAGCACTCCATATGCCAACCTGGGAAGCCATCGCTCCAAGGACTCTTCCAGCGCATAATATGCTCAGGAGAGGCCTTCTTCCAAAGTGCAAAGTCGAATGAGTGCTGTTTGTCTGACTGACCATCAAGGGCGCGTGTGTCGGTTACAATATCATCGAGGTTACGACCAGACAGACAGCCGTAGTGGTGGGCTGCATTGTACTTCTCCACATCGAAATATACAGAGCCGTTAGACTCGTATGCAAAGCCTGCGTCAAGAATCTTCTGTACGAAGTCAATCTGCTCCATAATGTGACCTGATGCGTGTGGCTCGATAGATGGGGTGAGTACACCCATCATATCCATATACTTGTGGTAACGCTCAGTATAGTAGTGCGCTACCTCCATAGGCTCAAGCTGCTCAAGGCGAGCCTTCTTTGCAATCTTATCCTCGCCCTCGTCAGCATCGTGCTCAAGGTGGCCTACGTCGGTAATGTTGCGAACATAACGCACCTTATATCCCTCAGCCTTGAGGTAGCGGAAGAGCAGGTCAAAGGTAATTGCTGGACGTGTGTGTCCCAAATGCGGATCACCATATACGGTTGGGCCGCAGACATACATACCTACTCGACCAGGGTGGATAGTCTCAAACTCCTCCTTGCGACGGGTAAGTGTGTTGTAGAGTGTAAGTGTTGGTTTCATAACTATTTTGTTTTATTTTCGTTGTCGTCTGTATCTGGATTCATCAGCTCCTCGTCTGTAAGACCAAATGCCTCCTTGTAGTACTCGTTAAAGCTGCGTACAACATCCTTTCGATCTGCAAGGCCAGCAAGGTAGTAGAGCTCCGATAGGTCAGCAAGTTTGTCGTCGATAATGTCTGTTACAAGGTCACCATAGAAGCCGTCAAACTGCAGGTAGTACTCTATGTAGCTGATAATTGTATCGGCATAGGCCATCAGCAGATTATCTCCCTTCTCGTCAGCGCCGATAGAGTAGTAGCCCTCAAGGAACGGATATGTATTCTCCATTGTAAAGCGCACCTGATGTATTGGCAACACCTCAAGACCGCGATCGAGCAGCTCCTCTGCGCGTGCATACTGCTCACGGAAGATATACTCCTTTGCTACGCGTGCATAGGCCTCACGGGTGCGTGCAACCATAATATTGTGCTGCATAAATGAGTCTACATAGACCTTTGGATTTGCCACACCGCCATACTTTGCCTTGTTCATCAGCACATCGTAGGCGTAGTCTGCATCTACGCGACCAATCTCCCAACTATCCTCAAATGGGGTGAGGATTGGTACAAAGCGGAATGCGTAGCCGTCAAACTGCAGGTAGTCCACAAGCCCGAAGGTGTTGAGCATATATGCCTGAGTGAAGTATATTGGTCGCTTCCAGTCGAATGAGGCAAACATATCGAGCAACATCAACTCTGAACGCGAAAGTGAGCTCTTCTTCAGATTGATATATACCGTATCGACCATAAGGTCGCGGTCTGACTCCTTGACAATGCCCGAGGCAATTGCTGCATCTTTATCTACAGGTAGGGCGATACGCTTTGTAGGGATAAAGTCTACTGGCTCACCCAGTCCAATATCGTACTTTGTGCGGCTATCGTTGCTGCGGATAAACTCCATAACCTCCTTGGCATCAACTGGGCGGTCAATCTTCTCGATAACTGGTACCCAATCGTTTACAAAGGTGTACTTCTCGCGAGGCAGGGAGAATGGAATACCGTCGGCGTCATTTGCCTTGCACTTCATCTCATCTACATACCACTCTCCATCGAGATAACTGCTGTTCATTATACGAACATCTGTTCGCACCCCGTCTACCTCCTGTGCAAACCACACTGGGAAGGTGTCGTTATCTCCGTAGTTGACAAGTATCGGACTTACACCCTCTGTGCTGACAATGCTGTTGAGGTAATTGTGGCCCGAGTCGCGTGCCCAACTTCTACCTGAGCGGTCGTGGTCATCCCAGTTTTCGGCGCAGAGAATACCTGGAACAATGGCAGCGATAGCTGTGGCTGCGATAGCGGCAGTGGTCTGCCTGTTCTTCAGCAGGTTGCATAGCGCCTCGTATATTGCAAGCACGCCGAGGCCAATCCACATTGAGAAGGCGTAGAACGAGCCGGCATATACATAGTCACGCTCACGCACCTCACCAGGAGAGGAGTTGAAGTACACAACCAGCGCAATACCCATCATAATAAAGAGCCACATAACCACCGTAAAACCTCGTTTGTCGCGGTTGAGCTGGTAGATAAGACCTATAATGCCGAGGATAAATGGCAGGAAGTAGTAGGTATTTCGTGCGCGATTATTTTCCATCTCAGCTGGCAGATTATCCTGAGGACCGAGGTAGAGTTCGTCGATAAAGTCGATACCCGAGAGCCAATTTCCGTGTGTAAGGGTCACGCCCTCTGCCTGAATGTCATCCTGACGACCGACAAAGTTCCAGAGGAAGTAACGCCAGTACATATAGTTGAGCTGATAGGAGAAGAAGTAGTGCAGATTCTCCATAAATGTCGGCTCTGTGATGGTCTTTGTTTCGTAACCATCGTAGTAGCGGACAGCCTTGCCATAGTCCATAACTGTCTGACGGGCAGGACGTCCGTTCTCGTCACGAACGATATTTCCCTCCTCGTCACGAACGAAATCCTCCTTTGTACGATATGCAGCCCACGGCTTGTAGTCGTGCTCCTTTTTCAGGTAGTTCCACATACGAGGGAACAGGTGCATAAACTTATCTGGGTAGATATAGCTATCGACTGTTGTGAGTTTGTCGTAGCTCTCCGTCTTTGGATTGTAGTTGTAGACCTCCTTCTCGGTGTAGCTCTCGATTGGTGCGGCATATGATGCACCATAGATGAGCGGGCGATTACCATACTGATCGCGGTTGAGCACAGAGAGCAGTGCTGCAGGGTTGTTCGGATTGTTGGAGTTCATCGGTGGGTTTACCGCCGCACGGATAGTTACCGAGGCGTAAGATGAAAATCCGAGCATTATCATCGTGATGCAGACCAAGATAAGGTTGCTGATTCTGTATCCGCGCTTGTGGGTAAAGTATATCGCATAGCCGAGTGCAGCGAACATCGCCAATACAAAGCAGACAATACCCATATTCACTGGCAGACCGAGTGAGTTTACAGCCCAGATATCGACCAACATGCCAATATAGACGGTATATGGGATAATAATACCGTTGATTACCAACAGAATGGCGCCAGAGATAAGCGTAGCATAGATAAGTCCCTTCCACGAGATGCTCTTACTCTTGCGGAAATAGTAGATAAATACCAATGCCGGAATTGTAAGCAGGTTGAGGATATGCACACCGATACTTAGTCCCATAAGGTAGGCGATAAGCACTATCCAACGCAGCGAGTGTGGCTCGTCTGCCTCATCCTCCCAGCGGAGCATCAACCATACAACAAGTGCTGTAAACATCGATGAGAGAGCATATACCTCACCCTCGACAGCCGAGAACCAGAATGTATCGGTAAATGTATACGCCAAAGCACCTATTGCACCTGCACCCAGCACTGCATAGGCCTTAGCCTCAGTCAGAGCCTCACCACTGCGAGTGAATAGTCGGCGTGCAATGTGGGTGATGGTCCAGAAGAGGAAGAGGATACAAAAGGCGCTCGCCAGTGCATTCATTCCATTGACCATATGCGGCACATAGTGTGGTGACGGGGCAAAGATTGTTGCTATACGCGCCAAAAGCATAAAGAGCGGCGCTCCCGGTGGGTGACCCACCTCTAACTTGTATGAAGTTGCAACAAACTCCGAGCAGTCCCAAAGGCTCGAAGAGGGCTCTATTGTAAGCAGATAGACAAGTGCTGCGATAGCGAAAACTACCCAGCCAGCCACTCTGTTCAAAAACTTAAAACGTTGTAAATCCATAGTATATGTCGATAAATCGTACAAAGTTAGTGAAGACAATTCATAATTCAAAATTTTTGGGTCGCTATCGCCGTTTTGTAGCTATTTTTTACCCTATTTGTACTATAAACCCATAGGTTACAGTAGCAAAATAACGCCCCGAGAGGCGTTATTATTATGCGGCATATCTTTTTTGCAAAGATGTGGAGATCGTCGATTTTAGGGTCGTCAAAATCCCCCCCCCGCGAAGAATAGGCTCGCCCAAACGGCGAGAATTGAACGTAGGGTTTTGAGCGCTAAAGTAAGGTGGTTCTCAACCGTCTTCTTGGAGAGGTTGAGTGTGGTTGCAATGGTCTGATTGTCCATTCCCATATACCTACTCATCTCAAAAATTCGGCGACGCTGCTCGGGCATTTGGCAGACTGCAAGACGGATGATAAGTTCCTTCTCCTGAGCATAATAGCTCTCTTCGATAGAGGTGCTGTCGGACTTGCTCAGATACTCGTTTGACAGTGGTGTTACACGGCCTGTACGACGAAGTGCATTGATAGCAGCATTTCGCGACATGACATAGATATACTTGTCGAATGATTGAACCTCTATCCCAAAGATTTCGCGACGCTCCCAAACCTTGACAAAGATATCTTGAGTAATATCCTCAGCCAAAGAGTCAGACTTCACGATACGGCGGATAAACTCCGACACGCGAGGGTAGTAGTGTTCAAACACGACACGAAACGCACTCTGATCGCCATCAGAGAGTCGTTTGATTATGTTAGAATCTACATCAAATGCCATACTTGTTACACTTTACTACAAAAATAGACAAATTATTTCACATTTGCACCTAAAAATGTGAAAAAAATATTGGGTGTTTACTTTTTGTTACGTGTCTTATATATACAAGAAGGTAAGACTATGTCAAAAAGAAAGAAAATAATAGCAAGTTATCTGTTGCATCAGTACCCCGATGCAGTGCGAACAGAGTTTGCAGATTGGTTTGCTTCGGCTGTTGATAAGGATGAGAAGGACAATCTGCTTGCAGAGCACTGGGAGAGCATCGATGCGCAGAGTAATAAGTTGCAGACACGTTGCAGCTACAAGCATGTTCAGGAGAAGATTCACAGAAACGAGTCAAAGGCTCGCCGCATTGCTCTGTTTCGTTCGATAATGAATGTCGCAGCGATTGTAGTTATTGCGGTTGCAGTTATTGCGGCAGTAAAGATGTTTGCAAGTGCCAACCATCGCGTAGAGTGGCACGAGGTCTATGTAGGTGCAGGTGAGGAGCAGACGGTAGCGCTTAGCGACGGCTCTTCTCTCAGCCTTGCTCCAGGTTCACGACTTATCTATCCAAGTAGCTTCGAAGACGATGTACGCAAGGTCTATCTCTCTGGTGAGGCATATGCAGATATCGCAAAGGATGAGTATCGTCGTTTTGTGGTCTCTACAGAGCAGGTAGATGTTGTCGTTCACGGTACCCGTTTCAATGTTCGCTCATATGACTCCAATAGCGAGGTGGAACTGATGCTCTTTGAGGGTTCGGTAGATATGCAGACCAAATCACTCAAGCAGAATCGTACAGTGGCTATGCGCCCAGGCGATTTTATCAAACTTGATAAGCGTTCAGGTAGAATTACCTACGAGAGTGTAAAGAGCGATATGTTCGGTGAGTCGTCTGGTGCACAGCGCCTTACATTTATCAACTCTCGCCTTGGTGATATCTCAATGCAGCTAGAGCGCCTGTTTGATGTTCGAATTATTATCGATCAGGCAGATCTTGCTGAGGAGCGCTACTATTCAGCCTTTGTGAATAACGAGTCCCTTGACCGTATACTCTCAACCCTTAAGCAGAATGGTAAGATGAGCTACTACTGGCAAGATGGAGTGATACACCTATGTTATAATAAATAAGCAAATGGGACTACCATTATAATTCACCTAATTTTCTAATCAAAACTTAACACTATGAGAAAAACGTTTTCCTCTCAGCGTCGTTTGTGGAATATTCTGCTTGCGATGTGTGTGATGTTGGCCATTCCGTTCTCTTCTGAGGCACAGAAGGTCAGCTTGAAGTTGAAGGATGCTACTGTTCAGCAGGCTATTCAGTCGCTGCAGCAGCAGGGCTATTCAATTTCTGTTAAGCTCAGCGATGTCAATATGGACGCCGCTGTGTCTATCGACGCCAAAGACGAAGAGTTGTCAAGCGTTCTGGGCAAGATTTTTGCTGGTCAGAATGTGACAACTGCAGTTGATGGCAAGAGCATTATCGTTACCAAGCGTGAGGCTGTAGCTGCAGCTTCTGCAAGCACTGTAACTGTAACCGGTAAGGTTAAGGACAGCGCAGGTAACCCTCTGATTGGTGTTACCGTTTGGGTTGAGGGTACTACTACAGGTACTACAACCGATATGGCTGGTAACTACTCAATCACCGCAAAGAGCAACCAGAGCCTGGGCTTCTCTTACATTGGTTACACCGATGTTATGGAGGCTGTAGGTCGTCGTACCGTTGTTGATGTAGTCCTCAAGGAGGCTGCAACATCTATGGACGAGGTTGTCGTTGTAGGTTATGGTACACAGTCACGTCGTACCTTGACTACCGCTGTATCTAAGATCGACGGTGCAGACCTCTTCGACGCTCCTGTATCAAACGTGGGTGATGCTCTGAAGGGTAAGGTTGCTGGTCTTCGTGTTCAGACAGCCGATGTTGCTTCAGGTTCAGCTCCTCGTTTCCTCGTTCGTGGTGGTTCATCTATCAACATGTCTAACGACCCTATCGTTATCGTTGACGGTGTGCTCCGTACTATGGACGACATCAACCCTAACGATATCGAGTCTATCGAGGTGCTGAAGGATGCTGCTTCTGCAGGTATCTATGGTGCGCGAGCATCTAACGGTGTAGTACTCATCACTACTAAGAAGGGTACTATCGGTAAGGGCCCTCAGATTGTCTTCGATGCACAGGTAGGTTGGACAGAGCCTTCACGTAAGTGGGATCTGATGAATGCTAAGGAGTTCCTCTCTTGGGTACGTCCTGCATTGTTGGATACTCGTTCTGGTGACACTTTCCTCGTAGGTGCAAACGCAGCAGGTACAGGTAACACCCTCGGTACCTCTATGTTTACCACTCGTTACCTCGAGTATGGTGAGGAGGTTGCTCCAGGTTGGGATTGGATGGTTGACCCAATCGATCCTACAAAGTATCTGACATTCCGTGATACTGACTACCAGAGCCAGTGGTACTCACAGGCACTTTGGCACAAGGAGTACGTAGGTGTTAACGGCGGTAACGAGAATATCCGTTATGCAGCATCTGTTAGCTACCTGGGTGATGATGGTTACATCGCTGGTACAGGCTACAACGTATTCACAATGCACGGTAACACTACCTTCAAGATCTCTAAGCGACTCGAGGCATCGACTACTTTCGACCTCTCTCGTTCAGTTCGTCAGGTACCATTTGCTGACTACTTCACCTCTATCGGTCGTGGTCTGATGATGGGCCCTACAACTCGTAACTTCGATACTGAGGGTAACTACATCACTGGTGGTACTAACAAGTTCCAGCAGATTGCTTGGTTCTATGAGAACTTCTTCGACCGCGAGGCTGCAACAACCCGTATGACAGGTAACTTCAACCTGAAGTGGAATATCTGCGACGGTCTTACTGCAACTGCACAGTACGCTATCTTCGACAACCAGTACCGTGGTAGCTACTACAACCGTGGTGAGTTCGAGGGTCACAAGAACTTCGTATACTCTGACCGTTCAACAACTGAGACTCGTACACAGACCCTGCGTAACACATTCCAGGCATTCTTGAACTACAACAAGACCTTCAATGATGTTCATACTATCAACGCTACTGCAGGTTACGACTATATGCACCAGCGCTACTGGTACCTGACTGCAAATGCAACTGGTTCAGTATCTGATAAGGTGCCTATCCTCAGCTCAGGTGTTAACTTCACTGCATCTAACGAGGATGAGCAGCAGGCTCTGATCTCTTACTTCGGTCGTGTAAACTACGACTACGCACAGCGTTACGTTGCATCATTCACATTCCGTGCCGATGGTTCTTCTAAGTTTGCTCCAGGTAACCAGTGGGGCTTCTTCCCTGCAGGTTCAGTAGCTTGGATTATCTCTGAGGAGGATTTCTGGGATGCAGATAAGAGCAAGATGAATACCTTCAAGTTCCGTGCTTCTTACGGTCAGACAGGTAACAACGCTATCGGCCTCTATGATACTTATGGTGCATTCGCATCAAACGTATATGCAGGTCAGTCAACAATGCTTCCATCAGCTATGATGAATGCTGGTATGCGTTGGGAGACTACTACTCAGCTCGACCTCGGTTTGGATATGGGCTTCTTCAAGGATCGTCTCCGCTTTGTAGTTGACTTCTACAACAAGCGTACTGACAATATGCTCTTCTCAATCACTCTGCCTGATACAGGTTCATTCAGCTCTGTTAAGGCTAACGTAGGTAGCGCACGCTTCACCGGTTTCGAGGTTGAGATTAGCTCTGTAAATATCCAGAAGCCAAACTTCACTTGGACAACTGACTTCACTTACTCATTCACTAAGAATAAGGTTCTCAGCCTGCCTGAGGAGTATGCTTATGATGAGCTCGATATGTACGGTAACCCAACAGGTAAGAAGGCATATCGTATCGGTGGTTACACAATGTCTGAGACTGGCTACCGCTTCGGTGGTACTGCAGTAGGCGAGGAGCTCGGTCGTATCTGGGGTTACAAGATCTCTCACATCATTGAGAACCAGGCACAGGCAGACGCTGCTTACTATGACTCACAGGCACACGGTCACCGTCGTTCAGATAAGCTCTCTGATAAGGACGATGCTAAGTACAAGGGTCGTAAGGATATCGGTGACTACGAGTGGGTAAACCGTCACGGTTCAGCTCTTACAGCTGATGGTCGTGAGCAGATCGACGGTGAGGATATGTTCCACCTCGGTAATGTAGTACCTCACTCAGTTGGTGGTATGAACAACACCTTCAAGTACAAGAACCTCACACTCTCTGTATACGTAGACTACGCAATCGGTCACTCTATCTACAACTACATGAAGACTCGTTTCTTCCAGAACACTTTGGGTAACTCTAACTCAAATGTTGATAAGATGGTTTACGACTGTTGGACACACCCTGGTTGCGACTATAAGTACGCTCGTTTCTTCCCTAACGATGCTGACTTTGGTAACCGTAACTTCTCACGTGCATCTGACTTTAACGTAGAGAAGGCTGACTACCTCTGTCTGCGTGACGTATCTCTCTACTACGATCTTCCACAGCACTGGACAAAGAAGATCGGTATCCAGAAGGTAACTGTAGGCTTCACAGGTAATACCCTTTGCTACTGGACACGAGTAAGCGGTGGTGCTAACCCTGAGACCGGTATCAGCCGTGAGAGTGGTTCAAATATGTACTCTTCTTCAAACAATGCTGATGCATCAGGCGGTACATTCAACCCACCAGCACGTAAGTTCTTGTTCAACGTTAAGCTTACTTTCTAATCGGGTGATATAATTTATAAAATTGTAATGACTATGAAACTTAAGAATATAATGAGATTGGTTCTGCCAGTAATCGCCGGCGCTATGGTAGCTACATCTTGCCACGGTGATCTGAACATTATGCAGGACAACCGACTCTCTGCATCCAACATGTGGCAGGATGCAACTGACGTGACACAGTCCACCTATGGTATTTACCAGCGTATGCGTTCTTGCTTCGTGAACTCTACTTGCAACGTGTTCTACTGGGGTGAGGTTCGTGTAGGTACCTATATGTGGGGCTCATCTATTGTCAACCTCGCACACGATAACGATATGATCGGTGTTGAGAGCAGCACAATGAATGGTTCAAACTCTTCTACTAACTGGTCTGCACTCTATACAACTATCGACCAGGCTAACGCAGTACTTAAGTATGCGCCTACAGTAAATATGACTGAGAAGGAGCGTGGTTTCGCTATCGGTCAGGCTGCATTTGCTCGTGCATACTGCTACTTCTGGGCTGCACGTCTTTGGGGTGATGTACCTTTGAACCTTGTTCCAATTGAGTCAGTATCACAGCCAGAGTGCTACCCAGTTCGTGCTCCTAAGGCTGATGTTTATGCTCAGATTGGTAAGGATATCGAGACTGCTGTTGCTAACTCAGCATATCTTGGTTCAGATTGCTACTTCGCAACTAAGACTGCTGTAAACCTTCTTAAGGCTGAGTATGCTCTTTGGATGTATACAAACCAGAATGGTGGTGCTGACTATCTGACTCTTGCTCAGGATGCACTCGATGCACTCGTTCTTACTAGCGATGCTCTGCTTGCAGACTATGGTCAGGTATTCGTAAACTCTAACAAGAAGAACAAGGAGATCGCATTTGCACTCTCTAACAACCAGAGCGAGAAGCTTACAGGTGGTTTCTACCCATACTTCTACCTCGGTAACTCTTCTGTAGCACCTGCATACCAGAACAAGCCAGTACCTATGAAGTCAACTCAGTGGTGGGGCTTCCAGCCTGAGTTCATGCAGCGTCTTCGTGACAGCCGTGACAAGGAGGGTGACAAGCGTGTTGCTACCAACCTCGGTGATGGCCCTTACGGTGCAAGCGGTGAGAACATCACTTGGTGTAACAAGTATATCGGCGACCAGAGCGGTGCAATCGCTATTGAGGACTGCGATATCCCTTACTACCGTACAGCTCTTGGTATTATGATGGCTGCTGAGCTCGCATACTACCAGAAGCAGTACACTAAGGCTCTTGGTTACCTCAACGTTATTGCAAAGCGTGCTTACGGCAAGGATAACTACTACACAGACGCAACTCCAAGTGCAGTTCTTAAGGCTATTGAGAACGAGTACTTCCTCGAGTTCCCTGCTGAGGGTGTTATCTGGTGGGCACTTATCCGTCTCGACACTATTTGGGATTACAACAGCTATCTGAAGCAGCAGAAGGCTTCAAATCCTAACATTCTGTTGTGGCCTATCTCTAACTCGGCTCGTAACAAGAACTACAAGCTCGTTCAGACTGAGGGTTGGAATTAGTTTAACAGATAAAAACAGAAACAACTATGAAAATATTTAAGTATTTAGTTCTTAGTGCAGCTGTTATGGGCTTGGCATCTTGTCAAGAGGTCGATATCACCGAGCGTGACCAGGCTACCCGTGTAACTCTGTCGCCTCTTACTGCTGAGTTCGATGCAAAGGCACAGTCTTATACAGCTGCGGTTCAGATCAATAAGGGTACAGATCTCTCTACACTCTCTTGGGAGGCTGAGGTTACTTCAGGTTCTGATTTTGTAACCCTTACAAAGACAACTGTTGAGGAGTCTTATACAGGTACTTATGACACAGAGTCTGTTTACACTCAGACTTTGGAGGCTATTAAGCTTGATATCAAGGCTAACCCTGAGTACAAGCGTACTTTCGAGGTAACTGTTACAGTTGCTGACGGTACTACTGTACCATTCTCTTTCACACAGCTTGGTGCAAAGGCTGACGCTGCTGTATCAACTGAGGTTAAGGGTCTTGAGTTCCTTGCTTCAGGTGGTGCTGAGGTTGTTGAGTACACAACCAATATGGGTGATGTAGTATCATTCACATTTACTAATGGCGATGGCTCTGCTGCAACTTGGCTTACTGCTGAGGCTGTTGAGGTTGGTAAGGTTAAGGTTACTGCACAGGAGTGGACTGACAAGGAGGCTGACCGTAACGCAACTATGACCATTACTGTAGGTACTGCTGATACATCTATGGCTTCTATCTCAATTCCTGTTGTACAGCTCGCTGCTGCTGAGTACTACTTTGTTTACGGAGCTTCTGTGGCTGATATCGAGATTGCTAAGTCACTCCAGATGACAAAGATAGCTGTGGGTGTATACACTCTTAAGACCTTCTTCAACGAGAGCGAGAATAACGCAATCCTTATCAATAAGGGCTCTCGTGAGCTTACTTACCCTTGCTGGGCACTTGCTGCTGATGGTAAGGTTGTAGTTCTCGAGTCTGCAACCACTACTTACACAGCTCCTACTATCGAGGCTAACGGTGTTCGTACTCTTACCGTAAACTTCAACGACCTTACTTGGTCTTGGGAGCGCGAGACTAACCAGTACGCTATGCCAGATTCAGAGCTCTCTAAGTATCCTACAAAGTCTTACATCGCTCGTGATGGCTCTATGAAGACTTGGATGGTTAAGCACATGGCATGGGACGGTGGAGACATCTCTCCTAAGCTCGGTTCTGGTATGGCTAAGAATGCATTCTCTGGTACTTCAAACGTAACAGGTTATGCTGCTGCTAACTTCCCTAAGTCTTGGAATGACCCTAATATGAACCCTGCATTCGAGACTATCGAGAGCGGTATGGGTACAGTTGAGACTTATTCAGATGATGGTCGTGTTTATGCTTTCCACGAGGTGCTTGGCTACGAGGCTCGTTTCGGTATTGGTTACGCTCGTTATGAGACCAGCCCTTGGATTGTAGGTGAGAAGTATACCGATGCACGTGGTACTACTTACACTATCGCAGAGGTATCACCTAAGACGGCTGACTATTCTGGTGATGACGCTGCTGATGAGGCTAAGTTCCCAATGCTCAAGGTTCAGGCTCAGGGTATCTGTCCTTACGGCTGGCACGTAGCTAATGCTGCTGACTGGGTAGACTTGTTCTACGCAATGTCTCAGGCATCTAAGACTGGTACTCACTCTTATCCAGTAGCAGAGGCTGACTGTACTTATAAGCAGGCTGTTGTAGGTGTGCCTAATATGGCTGCGTGGTTGCGTAACACTAAGGATTGGAATGGTAACACCGTAGTTGACGAGGGCGCAGATGAGTTCGGTTTCAACTACTTCCCACTCGGTGTTCGTTATATGACTCAGGGCTTCCAGTGGTGGACTTTGCGTGCTCAGGTATGGGTAGCAATGCCAATGCCAGGTGCAAAAGCAAATGATGGCTATCCAAACGCAGGAGCAGGACGTATTAATGTTGTTCGTTCTGACCATGATGGTACAACTGCAGCAATGACTAATATGGATATTGGTCAGGGTATTATGACCTTCCGTTGCGTTAAGAACTACAAGTAGTAGAGTCTTACTCAACTAAATTCTAATAATTCGGGGTGGCGGTGTCCACTGCCACCCCTTTTTTCAAAAACAAAATGCTCAGGAAATTATCAATTTTATCGTTAGCAGCCGTTGCAGTCCTATTTATAGGTTGCGATACTGAGGATGACAATCTGCCTTGGGGCCCAGGTTTAGGCACAGGCGGTGGTGGTAATACAGGTGAAGATACCAATGATGAGTGGGTGGCAAAACCTATTCAGCCGGCAAACAATATTGTAGTGGCACACCGTGGCGTATGTAAGGAGATCTCTGCTCCAGACAACTCGCTTGCTTCATTGCGTGGTGCTATTGCGCTGGGTCTGTATGGCTCAGAGTGCGATATCTACTGGACAAAGGATGATAATGTTATCATTGCACACGCCGATAGCAACTGCAAGATTAACAACCTCTATCCGTGGGAGAATACCGTTGCCGAGCTTCGCCGTGGTGGCGTACTGTCGAATGGTGAGATTTTGCCAACACTGGAGGAGTATATCAAGGTGGCAGCACTTGAGGGCAAGTGCACAAAGCTGATTCTTGATATTAAGAATATCACCGCGCCATCAACAATTAGCGCAGCAACTCGTGCTCAGTATTGTATTAAGGCTTGTAAGCGAGCAATTGAGATTGCCCAATCTTTCGGTGCGGAGGACTATATTGAGTTTATCTGTACTGGAAATGAGACCGTTATGACCGGCTGTGCTCCGCTCTGTGAGACTGCAGCTATTCCTATCGGTTGGATGGCAAATAAGGCGGCAACAGAGTACGATCGCCTTGGCGCAGGTTGTAAGTATGCATACCGTTGGGCAAACCTCTCGCTCGAGTATGTGAACGACGGTATTATCTATAGCGAAGCCGATATCAAGGCGGGCGCAGATCTTGGTAAGCGCACTATCGACGAGTTCGTACAGCGTGGTATCGAGTTTAGCGTATTTAACGCCGATACCGATCAGCAGATGAACTACTATATCGGACAGTCGCACAAACTCAGAACTATCTGCACAAACTATCCAAAGAGACTTCTTAGTAAGATGAGCAAGTAGGATATAGACTATTTCAGTTGTAATTATTATAAAAAAGGATTCACCTCTGGTTGATACAAATTAAAGGGCGTGTTTCCTGGGGTGGGAAATTGGGATTTCCCACCCTATTGTTTTATCGTGATAATGCGGATACCTGCTTCCGCTAACAAAAAAGTGGCAACAATGGCTGTACGTCTAAGTACTATCCATCGTTGCCATTTTTTGCCGAGCGTTGCATCTACCGCATTCTGACGACAAAACGGTGCAAAGAAAAAGGGCGTCAAAAGACGCCCTTCTAGCAAATGGCTAATAGCCAACAGCCAATAGCCTATAATTTATCCCAAATAAGACTTGAGCAGTTTGCTGCGTGATGAGTGGCGGAGGCGGCGGATAGCCTTCTCCTTGATCTGGCGAACACGCTCGCGGGTAAGGTCGAACTTCTCGCCAATCTCCTCGAGGGTCATCTCCGAGCAACCGATACCGAAGAAGTAGCGGATAATATCGCGCTCACGCTCAGTAAGGGTCTCAAGTGCACGATCAACCTCTGTTGCCAATGACTCGTTGATAAGGCCACGGTCAGCATTTGGAGAGTCAGGGTTTACCAGCACGTCGAGCAGTGAGTTATCCTCGCCATCTGCAAATGGAGCATCTACAGAGATATGACGGCCTGCTACGCGCAGAGTGTCGGTAACCTTCTCACGTGGCAGCTCGAGCTCCTGTGCAAGCTCCTCTGGTGATGGTACACGCTCGTGCTCCTGCTCAAAGCGGGCAAATGCCTTGTTAATCTTATTGAGTGAGCCCACCTGGTTGAGTGGCAGACGAACGATACGGCTCTGCTCTGCAAGTGCCTGAAGGATTGACTGGCGAATCCACCATACGGCGTAAGAGATAAACTTAAAGCCTCGAGTCTCGTCGAACTTCTCTGCCGCCTTGATAAGGCCCAAGTTACCCTCATTGATAAGGTCAGGAAGGCTTAGACCCTGGTTCTGATACTGCTTTGCTACAGAGACAACGAAACGAAGGTTAGCCTTTGTAAGCTTCTCGAGTGCCTCCTGGTCACCTTTACGGATTCTTTGGGCGAGTTCTACCTCCTCCTCAACGGTGATAAGGTCCTCCTTACCAATCTCCTGCAGATACTTATCGAGAGATGCACTCTCACGATTGGTAATGGATTTTGTAATTTTTAATTGACGCATTTTATATAAATATTGTATTCTAAATCTTCAAAAAAATAGCCCTTGTGCAAACAAGGGCTATTAGATTTATATGTCATAGGGGTTACTCTACAACCATATAACTTGCAGCTCTGCCGTCAGGATATACTCCGTCGATACTGCGCACCTTGTCTGTGATGGCGTTAAGGTCTGAGATAGTTCTGACAGCTCTGTCATTGATGTGAGTAATCACAAAACCCTCTCTAACCCTTGCTCGGGCAAGTAATCCGTCGGCATTAATCTGCACGACCTCAATACCTGCTCGAATATCGAGCTTCTTGCACAACTTAGGATCTGCCTCTACGAAGCGGCCACCCAGAACTTTGGCTACATCCACTGCATCCGCAGCAAGCAACTCTGCTTTTCCTGCCTTATTACGCAAAGTAACCTCAAAATGTTTCACATTTTCGCCTCTTTTTACAGAAATTTTTACCTTGTCGTTTGGACGATACTTACCAATCTGCTCGCCGAGCTTAGATGGGGCGTCGATAGCCACGCCGTCGATAGATATAATCACGTCACCCTTGCGCAGTCCCGCCTCGGATGCAGCACCACCTTCGACTACCGATGCGACGTACGCACCACCAACCTCAGAGATGCCAGTCTCCTCCTTCATATTGTCAATAAACTCCTGGTCGATATAGCGATATGTCACGCCGAGAAGTGCACGCTGAACAACGCCATACTCCTTCAGATCGTCAACAACCTTTCGTACGATAGTCTCTGGTACGGCAAATGAATAACCGATATAACTACCTGTAGATGACTTGATTACGGTGTTAATTCCTACAAGTTCTCCACGAGCATTTACCAGTGCACCACCTGAGTTTCCAGGGTTTACAGCTGCATCGGTCTGGATAAACGACTCGATACGGAAGTCGTCAGGAATAACGTCTAACTGACGAGCCTTTGCGCTAACGATACCCGCTGTAATTGTTGACTGAAGGTCAAATGGCGAGCCGATAGCCAGCACCCACTCACCAAGTCGCAACGCGTCTGAACTGCCAAATGCAAGGGTAGGGAGATTTTCGCCCTCAACCTTAATCAGAGCAACGTCTGTTGCTGGGTCTGTACCAATTTTGCGAGCATCGAAAGTTCTGCCATCGTTGAGTTTTACGCGCAACTTTGTAGAGTTCTCGACAACGTGGTTGTTTGTAACGATGTAGCCATCAGGGGTGATAATCACACCTGAACCGCCAGAGCGCTGCTCGCGCTTCTGCATTCCTGGCTGCTGAGGTATGCCAAAGAAGTCGAGGAATGGGTTGTAACCGCTATGCACGGCAACCTCTGAGATTACCTCGATATTCACTACAGCTTTTACAGCATTCTCGGCTGCGTATGTCAGATCGGGGTAGTTGCCCTGCTCATAAGAGGCAAAGTGGGCACCGAGTGCTGGCGCACGCTCGACAATCTTCTCGACAACCTGAACATCGCCGTTACCATTTTTAGATATTACTGATACCGCTGCAACAGCACCAACTACTGCTGACAGCACAACAAGTCCGATAATTGAAAGTGTTCTTTTCATATTTTTACTCTATTTTTCGCAAATTTAACGCAAAGTGTTGCGGTAATATTGTATTACGCCCTAAAATTTTGCTACGGCTATAATATTGGAATAACTATCTCTGTACCTCTGATAAGTCTCGCCATCGCTCATATTTATCGCAAGCACTGTCTTGTGATCATCTCTCCACGAGCTAACTTTGTCACGAATCTTGCCGGACTCTGTAGAGGAGATGAAATGGCTCTTGTTAAGGTTCGCCAACACGGCAGGAGTTATAAGTGATTTGTTGTTGTATATAGCCACAAGCTCCTCGATAGCAGGTAGGTACCAGCCCTCTCCCAACTCGGTACACCATCTAAAAGCAGGATAGGATGCGGCCCAATCTGCAAGAGAGACGATTTTTCCCATATTCTTTGCTCCATCAGTCTTGCTTTTTACGCCGATGCTACTCTTGCTGTACTTATCGCTGTATAGACCAGCATACCATATCTGGTCTGTGATAGAGTGGTTGATGCTTACAATCTTTCCGTGGTTACCGCCTGCGCTAACTTCAAAGACTATTCCATCCTTTACTCCGTCATTGTAGTAGTCGCCAACCTTGTATGGGGCAGAGGTCTTGCTGCGGGCAAGGGTAGTGGTCGGTCGTGGGGTGGTACCAAATTCGGTAATCGCACGAACGGAGTAATAGTTGCAGGTAGGCTTCTCAGAATATACACCATTACTCCATACAATATATGATGTAGGGTATTTATTAAGAATTGTATTGCCACTTTTAGTCGAACTCCAATAGGAACCATTAAGGTCTGAGCCGTAGCGCTCAAAAGTCTTCTTAATAGCATTGTAATGATTCTTGTCCAATGACAGAAGTCGCAACTCTTCAACTGTTGGTAAGCGCCATCCATCGCCCAATGATTTACAATAACATTCAGCATCCGACCACGTTTTGCGCGACTCTGCAAGGCTCAATATTTTACCACTCCTACCCGAGTCCCATGTCTCAACGACAACTCCTAACTTGCCATCTTCATTGTACAGGTCGCCAACTTTGTATGGAGAGCGGCTCTGTTCATAAGAGATATTTTTACTATTTTCGCTCTCTCCAAAGCGCGCGGTTGCATAGACTGCACATTCGCAATATTTATTTGTTTTACAACTTTGATTTTTACTATTATTGGTAATATATCCTCTGGACCAAGCACCCACTTTACCTCGGCTATAACCCTCTGTTGAGCTCCATACATCAACAACAATCGGAATCGGAATTACGCAATCTTCCCTGATTTTAACAATCTTACCTAACTCATCAATAGCGGGGAGATACCAACCATCGCCCAACTTGGCACACGCCGCAAAGGCCGGGTACTTACTCTGCCAATCAGGTATGCGCATAACCGCCTCTAAGTTATTAGCTCCGTCTGAGGAGTCATTTGCACCGACAAGGTTATCTACCTCACTCTGGTCAGATGTCCAGCGCGCTTCTGATACAGGCGATATAGTGTAGATTTTGCCGCTTGTACCATCGCTATTTACCTCAAAGACAATACCCGTTTTGCCATTCTCGTTGTAGAAGTCGCCAACCTTATATGGGGCAGAGGTAGTCTTCTGCTTGGCTCTTGGAACACGCTTTCCAAAGGTTTTCACGGCGCGGACATAACAGCCATAGTGCTTTTCGCAGGTTCCTATATAACCATTGTTTGAGATAAAATAGGCAGCATTGTCGCTGCTTTCAGTGCAAGACCAGCTGTGTTTAGCAAATTTATGAGTCAATTTAGGCTCTATGACCGCTCTATTTGCATATATGCTCTTTAGCTCCTCTATCGTAGGCAGATACCAGCCCATACCCTGTCTATTACACCAACCAAAGGCGTCATCTCCGGTAACACTTTCAGATAGCATTCTGTAGTACATAATATCTCGGCCATCGGTTACACCGAAGGTCTTGCCGATATCGAGCGAACCACGCTCTCTCCACTTTTTAATCTTATCCGAATGTTTGAGGCTTACAATCTTGCCGCTATAGCCGTTGTCGTAAACCTCAAAGACTATGCCCTCTGTCTTGCCATTTTTGTAGTAGTCACCAACCTTGTATGGAGCACCGCTGCTACTGCGGCCGAGCATCTTGTATATTATATCCATTATATAGCTCATGTCCTCCTTCTTGTCGAAGCCAAATTGGTAGTCCAAAACATAGCCACGCTCGTCAAGCAGAACGATGCAAGGGCAGAATGTGCCATAAATCCACTTGCTGTTGTTGCTCTCACTTAGATTGAAATAGATGCGGTCAGACCTTACAGGACTGCTGGTGTTGTATTGATGCTCGTTGTACTTCCAACTAACACAGTAAATATTTACAATCTGCGGGGCAAGCTGAGGGTAGCTATCAAGCACCTTCTTCAGTTCGCGATTAGGAACGCAGCCTACCATATTGGTTATGACCAATGTCTTCTTACCACGCTGGAAGTGTGAGAAGTACACTCGATTGCCGTGAGAATCAACAAAGTGTGCCATTGGGAATGGGCGGCCTATGGAGTTTTTGAGTTCTCTATCGTGCTGCTCATTCTGGGCCTTTGCCTTTGCATCGCGTGCAGCCAGCTCTCTATTCCACTGCTCGCTATCTGCCTTTCTTTTTGCCTCTTCGCGCTCCTGCTCTATGCGTTTTGTGTTGTGCGGAGCGGCTACGGATGCGGAGCGGGTGTAGTAGTCATAACGAGTCGTGAAGTACTCTCCTTGCTGCTCGTTTGTAGTGCAAATAATGCGGCTGTTGTTGGCTGCTAAGAACAGACCGTAGCTACCTGAAGGAAGTTGTTCGTTTATCATCTCAAAGATGTTTACTTCAGAGAGTGGTGAGCTATAATGGTAACCGCCATTCTTGTACACACCCTTGCCTGTGCAACGCTCGTTGATAGATGAACTGTAAATCCAAATAGTCTTGTGGTCTGGTAGAATACTGGCGATAAATTCACCCTTCAGACGCGCAGACGAGGATTTATTGGTCATTGTAGTCTCTCCTCCACCTTCGGCCTTGTAGGTGGTGCCAGAGTAGCGGTAACTGTAGTGTAGCTCTTGCGCAGAAGAGGTATATACACTCACAAAACATAGGAGAATAAGTAGCTGTATAAAGCGTTTCATGGCAAATGAGTTTAGGTGGTTATTACTATTTGCGTGCTGATTATGGTACTAACCTCAGCAGTTATGCCATAAAGATACAAAAAACTTCTGAGAATTGAGATTATTGTACAAAAAAAATATCCGCAGCCAAAACTGCGGATATTCATACCATATTATAAATATTGTACTACTCCTCGTAAGCGTCGCGCTTCATCTTCCACATAGGAACGAAGATCAATGCACCGATGATAGCCATTACTACCATTGCAACGAATACGCCGTGCCAACCGAACTGAGAGTCGGCAATCTTACCGAAGCCCCAACCAGATACAAGAACGCTGACGTAGCTTACAAAGCCGATGATACCGTTTGCAGTTGCTGAAGCCTTACGGGTTGCGTGGTTAGATGCAATAACGCCGATAAGCGCCTGCGGACCGTAGATAAACATACCTGCGAGCGCAAGAACGAACAACAGTATAACAGGGCTTGCACCAGCAGTCTGAAGACCGATAAAGCCGAGGATTGCAAGCAATGTTCCGAGCATACAGAACAAACATGTACGAGATGCGCGGCCGTCAAATACCTTATCGCTGATTCGACCTGCAGCAAGCATACCAACAACACCGAAGAGCTCGAAGATAATAACGGTAGAAGCGGCCCAACCTGGGGTCATGCCGCAGTGCTCCTGGAGGAATGTTGGACCCCAGTCGAGAACGGCGAAGCGAATAACATATACAAAGAAATCTGCAAGAGCAAGCGCCCAGATAACAGGATTCTGCCATACATGCTTACGGATAAATGCAGAGATCTCGGCCTGGCTCTCCTGAACCTCTGGCTCGCCATCTTTCTTACCCTCCTCAAGCTCAGGAAGACCTACGCTCTTAGGGGTGTCACGAAGAATACCTGCGGTGATAAATACACCAATAGCTGCGATGATACCTGGGATGATAAATGCCCACTTCCAAGCACCGAAGTGCTGAGCCTTAGCGATAACCTCAGCGCTCTCTGGAGACTCCTTAAGGTTGTTAGCAATCATCTGCACTACCTCAGGGTTGGCTGACATATCAGTACCCATAGTAGCCATAATAACTACACCACAAAGTACACCTGCAAGACCTGCACCGATAGAGTGTGAAGTGTTCCAGATAGACATCTTTGTTGAGAGCTCATTTGCAGGTACCCAACGAGGGATAAGGCGTGAGCATGGAGGGAAACCACAACCCTGGAAGATGTTGTTTACAATCCAAAGAGCTGAAAGCAGGATGGTAAACTTACCTACGAACTCTGGAGTAGAGCCAGCAGGAACACCAGTAAGAGCGGTGATAATCTCCGCGCCATAACCAATTACAAATGCGGTTGCAGTACTTACGGCAAGACCTGTAACCATATGCCAACGACCGTTGATGCGGTCTGCAAGCATACCATTGAGCAACTTTGAGAGACCATAGAGGAATCCCGCAGCAGAGAGTACACCTCCCAGTGCAGCCTTGCTGATACCAAACTCAGCTGTAAGGCCTGGCATCGCAAATGAGAAGTTTTTGCGAATCAGGTAGAAGAAGATGTAACCAATCATAGTACCAGCAATAGTACGCCACTGCCAATACTTAAACTTTTTTTGCTGTTCTGCAGTCATTTTATTTTAGGTTTTAGTTAGTTCTTTTGTTAGTTGAGTCGCTTCTCTACCTCGCTGTAAGCAGCAACAATCTGGTCGAGAATTGGGGCGTCTGCCTCGAGTGATGCAAATTCTGCAACAGCTGCCTTGAGGCCGATCTCAGCGATGCGAGCCTGCATAGCTACGCTCTGAGGATCCTCAGCGTTGTTGTAGTGCAGTGCAGCGCCAATACCGAGCAACAGATCTGGAGTCTCCACACCTGCGCGCTGAGCGGTAAGGGTAGGGTTGATAAGACGGTCAGCAGCAGAGAGCTTACGCAGTGGCTCGCGACCTACGCGGGTAACGTCGTCCTTGAGGTAAGGGTTCTTGAAACGGCTGATAATCTTGTCGATATACTTAAAGTGAGCCTCCTTATCAAAACCGTGCTTTGCAACAAGACCAAGACCACTCTGCTGCATAGCTGCCTTAACAATCTCGTAAATCTGAGGGTCAGCAATGCTCTGGTCAATAGTCTTCAGACCCTTCATACAACCGGTGTAAGCGGTAATTGCGTGGCCAGTGTTGAGGGTAAAGAGCTTGCGCTCAACGTAAGCCAGGAGGTTGTCTGCAAGGTTCATACCTGCAATCTGAGGAACCTCACCTACGAAAGATGCCTGCTCAACGTTCCACTCATAGAATGCCTCAACGACAACGTCGATAGGGTTCTCTGAGCGTACAGGAGGTACGATGCGGTCAACAGAGCAATCTGGGAAACCAACCCACTTCTCGCAGTAAGCCTTGTCCTCACCCTCGAGCAGTGCAAGAACGTGCTCCTTGAGCTGTGAAGATGCACGAACTGCATTCTCGCAAGCGATAATGTTCAGCGGAGCCTCTACACCCGCAGCACGACGAGCAACAATACCCTTAGCAATCGCTGGAGCGATGCGTGGTAGGATTACTACACCAACAGCTGTGGTGATAATCTGAGCCTCAACAATCTGCTCGATAACGGCATCTGTAGTAGAGTTTACGCCAGAGATGTTGGTAATCTTCTGCTCAACACACTCTACGTCCATTACGTGAACAGTGTAGCAGTGGTCCTCGTTAATCTTGTCGATAACAGCAGCGTTAACGTCGGCAAAAACAACGTGGTAACCAGCCTGCTCAAGTACAGCACCAATAAAACCGCGGCCGATATTACCAGCACCGAATTGAATAGCTTTTTTCATAATTATTATATTTTTTTCGTGAAAATTTCTTCTAAAAAACAAAGATAAGTTTTTTTTGGTTGAAAAACAAAGGAATTGGAGTAAAACTTTGTTTTACACCAAAAAGAAGGGGTTATGCACCCTTTACAACAGATGGTGACTCTTGAAAGAGTACGCTCCAGTAGCGGTGATGATGAGATGGTCGATAAGGTTGATATCGAACAGCGCAGCCGCGGCCTTAATACGGTTTGTTAGAGTGATATCTGCCTGACTTGGCTCGTTGCTACCTGATGGGTGGTTGTGGGCTATAATAATCTGTGTGGCAAGTAGTTCGAGTGCACGTTTGAAGATAAGACGGTTGTCTACAACGGTGGCTTGCACGCCTCCCTGACTAATCTTCATACGATCGACAATACGTGCAGATGAGGTGAGGAAAATCACCCAGCACTCTTCGTGATTAAGCCCCTCAAATAGTGGACGAAAGACCGCCTCAGCGTCGGTGCTACTCAAAATATGTGTCACCTTCTGAGCATTGCTCTTTGCGGCACGACGACCAATCTCTGTGGCTGCGGCAATCTTGGCTGCACGCGCAAGACCGATACCCTCCTGCATCCTTAGGCGCGACAGATCGCACTGCTGCAACTCCGAGAGAGGATGTGCAGCAGTAAGACGCTCGGCAAGGACTATATCGTCAAGAATAATTCCGATAAGCTCCGCATCGCTAAGCGATTGTGCTCCGTAGAGTGTCAGTTTCTCGTGCAGGGATTTCATTACTCCAATACTTCAGCTACGACAAATGTACTTCCACCGATAAATAGTGCATCGCTCGCACCCATCTTGCCCTTAGCAACCTCTACAGCTGCCTTAACAGAGTCGCAACACTCAAAGTTAAGACCAAGTTCTGTTGCAAGCGCTGCAAGAGTCTCGGTTGTTGCGGCACGGCGAGAATCTGCGCGGGTGAAGATATAGTGTGCCTTTTTAGGCATCAGGGCAAGGATACTCTTTATATCCTTATCCTCGCAAAATCCCATAACGCAGTAGAGATTGTTGCACTCAACCTTTGCGAGCTGCTCCGCAACACGTTCCAAACCGTGGGCGTTGTGAGCCGTATCGCAAATAGTCATAGGGGATGTTGATAGTATATCCCAGCGACCTCTAAAGCCCGTAATTGCTGTACACTCTCTCAGACCCTCAACAAAGGCACGACGGCTGATAGAGAGTGGTGTATTCTCGTGCAAAAAGTCGGCAATGGTGCAGACTGTAGTTAAATTCTGACGCTGGTACTCACCCAATAGAGGCAGTCGCAGAGTGTACTGCTGATTGTCGCGTGTACGAATCATATCAAATACCTGATACTCCGCCTCGTTGTACTGCTTGTGGCACTCGAAAGCCTCTGGTGCGTAGATTATTGTCGAGCGAAGGTCTGCTGCAATATCCTCAAGGACAAGGTTATAGGCGCTATTCTTCTCGCCAACAATAACTGGGATAGACTTCTTGATAATACCACCCTTTTCGCGTGCAATCTTCGGCATAGAGTCGCCCAAATACTCGGTGTGTTCCAGTCCGATATTGGTTATTACGCTTACGGCAGGGATAACGATATTTGTTGCATCCAAGCGACCACCAAGACCTGTCTCAATTACCGCCACCTCAACATCGCTCTGTGCAAAGTAGTCAAAGGCGAGCGCTGTGGTCATCTCGAAGAATGAGAGCTCGGCCTCCTTCATATTTTTGTGGTACTTATTTACAAAGTTTACCACCTTCTGCTTTGAGATCATCTCTCCATTTACACGAATTCTCTCGCGGAAGTCGGCAAGGTGTGGTGAGGTGTAGAGTCCGACCTGATAACCAGCCTGCTGAAGTACTGCAGCGAGCATATTGGATACAGAACCCTTACCATTTGTGCCAGCAATATGGATAATGAAGTAGTTGCGCTGTGGATTGCCAATCTTGCGGCAGAAGTCACTAATGCGCTCAAGTCCTGGCTTGTATGCAGAGCCTCCTACATTCTGAAAAGAGGGTAGTGAGGTGAAGAGATAATCGATAGTCTGCTGGTAGTTCATATTAACTCTTTTAGTCTAAATAAAAACGCTTTTTGGATACTATCGCAACGGTATATAGCAGACAAAGTAGTGCTATATAGAGTGAAAGACGACCTAAATAGTCTCCGTGGCGAGTATAGAAAGTCTGCTCGTTATTGAGACGCAACTGCTCGGTTATAACACCCTTCTTATCCCAACCAAGTGTCTGCAGTGCATCGCCGCGAGAGTTGATAAAACCTGAAATGCCAGTGTTAGCACTACGAGCCACATCTCTGCGGTGCTCAATAGCACGCAGTCGGCAGTATGCAAACAGATACTTATATCCTGGAGTGTCGCTCCACCAACCGTCGTTAGATACGACGCTGAAGATTTGTGCTCCATTTCTAACAAACTCGCCCATAAAGTCGCCATACAGACCTTCGTAGCAAATTGCTGGCGCAATCTTTATGCTATTGTGAGTAAATGGCTCGGCACTCTTGCCAATACCAAGCTGACCTGCAGTACCTCCCAAATCGACCTCAAAAATACCACCTGCACGGAACCACGCAGGCAGAGTCTCAACACCAATCACAAGCTTGCACTTGTTGTGTATCGGTAGATCTGTAGGGTTGCTTGTAATACCGAGAGATGAGTTGAAGATGTCGTAGTAATGACCATCTCTTGAACGACGATTTGTATCACTCTTGCGGCGAGTACCATAAGCCATAAGGCTCTCAGTACCAGCAACTACCATAGCGTTGCTGTTATTAGTTCTCAGATGCGAAGAGATACCCTGAACGATGCGTGTAGCACCGATAAAACGTTCATTGACGGTTGCTGCAAGGGATGTCTCTGGCATAAGGATAAAGTCGACATCTTTTGGTACCTCTTGCAGTTGCTTCATCAGATCTATCTGCAGTGTCTCGCGACTTACAAGGAACTTAGTGTAGCAATCTACATTTGGCTGTATTGCTGCAACATTTACAGTGGTGCGTGATGTGTAACGCTCCTTCTTAGGGGAGTTTACACTATAGAGAATAAGCGAAACGATAAGCGGCAGAGCTATTGTGGCTACAGGTGCAAACCAACGCTTTGAGCGCAGGGCTTCAAAAATCACAATATTTGTGGTTAAAACCCATAGCGAGCCACCCAAAACACCAGTATACTCGTACCACTGTACTGCCCACGTGTCAAAAGCAAAACCGTTGCCGAGTGTTAGCCACGGGAATGACATTGCAGGAGCCTTGATATAGATATACTCGCAGCCAATCCACGCTGTGATAAGCAGGATATACGCCACACTCTTAGCCATTCGCTTCGATACGATATGGAAGAGTATTACCGGCAGCAGACACCACCAGGTGCCAACTAATGAGGCTGCAATAGTGCCTATCGCAGCGGCATTCCATACCCACCAGGTACACGCAACGTGCCACAAAATGAATGTGAGTATTGTCCACAGCGCCATCTTGCCCACCTCTGCCCACGAACTGCCGTAGCTATTGCTGATGATAAGCAGCGGCACAAGTGCCACAAGCAGTGTAAAACCACTGACCGTCATCCAACCGAAACTAAGCAGTAGTGCTGAGAGTAGAGCAAGGACCAGACGCCCCTTCCACGATAGTTTGCCGTCAAAAAGTTTCATCTTACTTTGTCTTATATGCGCAACGATACTTACCCTTTGCAAGGTTGAGAATCTTACCCTTCAACAGGTTACGACGCAGCGGAGAGAGATGGTCGGTAAATACCTTACCCTCAATGTGGTCATACTCGTGCTGAATTACACGAGCAGGGTAGCCATCAAACTCCTCATCGTGCTCAACGAAGTTCTCGTCAAGATAGCGCATCTTAATCTTTACAGGGCGCGATACATTCTCGTGAATGCCTGGCAGTGACAAACAACCCTCCTCAAACAGGTCGGTCTGCTCGCTACGCTCGTAAATCTCAGGATTTACAAATACGCGACGGAAGTTCTCAAGCTCTGGAACATCCTCTGCCCAAGGTGTGCAGTCCACAATAAAGAGGCGGATATTCTTGCCAATCTGCGGTGCAGCAAGACCAACACCGCTCGCCTCACCGAGGGTAATCCACATATCCTCAATAAGCTTCTTGAACTCAGGATATGTAGCATCTATCTCTACAGACTTGTTTCGCAAAACCTGCGAACCGTAAATAACGATAGGATAAATCATTGTAAAATTGTTTTATGAGGCTTTTGCCTCGTTATACTCTGCTGTAAAATGCTCACATACCGTCGTATGCTGCGCTTTTACATCTATCGCAAGCCTTGCAAAATCACTCCTAAAAGCAATTTTACATCTTTTGCGGTATGGGGCTTTTGCCTCGTTTGTTTTTGCTATTAGCCATTGGCTGTTGGCCGTTGGCTACAACTAATGGCTGATACTCTCCATATATGACTGCAGGATAATTGTTGCAGCCACGCGGTCCACGAGTGCCTTATCGCGGCGAGCCATCTTACCGATGCCGCTCTCGAGGATTGTGCGCTGTGCCATAACCGAGGTGAAGCGTTCGTCATGCAGCACAACCTCCTTATCGGGGAATGCTCTGCGCAGACGGAGAACCAGCGGCTCGATATACTTCATTGTCTCGGACGGTTGACCGTTCATCTGTGACGGCTTGCCGATAACTATAGTCGAAACGTCGTTCTGCGCACAATATTGTGCAATGTACTTCTCAAGTTCCTTTGTTGCGACCGTTTCGAGGGCTCCGGCAATAATGCGCAGGGGGTCGGACACAGCCAACCCCGTACGCTTAACGCCGTAGTCTATAGCGAGAATTCTACCCACAGCTTACGCCTTGATTTTCTTGTAAAGTGGACGGAATGATACTGCCTCGCCGATAATGTTGTGGAGGTCTGCAATAGCTACACGCTGCTGCTCCATAGAGTCGCGGTGGCGGATAGTTACAGTACCTGTCTCAAGGCTGTCGTGGTCAACAGTTACACAGAATGGAGTACCTACGGCATCCTGACGGCGGTAACGCTTACCGATAGAGTCCTTCTCGTCGTAAGAAGCTGCGAAGTCGAACTTCAAATCATCGATAATCTGGCGTGCCAACTCTGGAAGACCATCCTTCTTAACCAGTGGCATAACTGCAACCTTTGTAGGAGCAAGGCAAGCAGGGATGCGAAGTACTACGCGCTCCTCGCCACTCTCAAGCTTCTCCTCGCAGTATGCAGCAGACATAATCTGGAGGAACATACGGTCAACACCGATAGATGTCTCAACAACATACGGTACATAGCTCTCACCACGCTCTGGGTCGAAGTACTGAATCTTTTTACCAGAGTACTCCTGGTGACGACCAAGGTCAAAGTCAGTACGAGAGTGGATACCCTCAACCTCCTTAAAGCCGAATGGAAAGTTAAACTCGATATCTGTTGCTGCATTTGCATAGTGAGCAAGCTTGTCGTGGTCGTGGAAGCGGTACATATCGTCACCAAAGCCAAGGGCACGGTGCCAAGCCATGCGGGTATTCTTCCACTCGTTCCACCACTGCATCTCAGTACCTGGCTGTACGAAGAACTGCATCTCCATCTGCTCGAACTCGCGCATACGGAAGATGAACTGGCGAGCAACAATCTCGTTACGGAACGCCTTACCAATCTGAGCGATACCGAATGGAAGTTTCATACGACCAGTCTTCTGTACGTTGAGGAAGTTTACGAAGATACCCTGTGCAGTCTCAGGACGGAGGTAGATTGTGCTTGCACCCTCAGCTGTAGAACCCATCTGAGTAGAGAACATAAGGTTGAACTGACGAACGTCTGTCCAATTACGAGTACCAGAGATAGGGCAGACAACCTCACAGTCGATAATAATCTGCTTAAGCTCCTCGAGGTCGTTCTTGTCCAGCGCCTCAACAAAACGAGCGTGGATAGCGTCACGCTTTGCAGCGATGTCGAGCACGCGTGGAGATGTTGCACGGTACTGAGCCTCATCAAATGCCTCACCAAAACGCTTGCGAGCCTTGTCGCACTCCTTCTGAATCTTCTCATCCTGCTTTGCCATCCACTCCTCAATAAGAACATCAGCACGGTAGCGCTTCTTTGAGTCCTTGTTGTCGATAAGTGGGTCGTTAAATGCAGCAACATGGCCTGATGCCTCCCAAGTCTTTGGGTGCATAAAGATAGCTGCGTCAATACCTACGATGTTCTCGTGGAGCTTAACCATTGAGTCCCACCAGTAACGCTTAATGTTGTTCTTAAGCTCAACACCGTTCTGACCATAGTCATACACAGCGCCGAGACCGTCATAAATCTCGCTTGAAGGGAAGATAAAACCATACTCCTTGCAGTGCGCGATAAGTTTCTTAAAGAGCTCTTCTTGTGTCATAATTTTCTATGTTTTTTGTTTGCATTTTTGTTCTAATTACTATCTATCCCGCAAAAGTACTAATTTTTCGTCACATCAAGCAATTATTTTATAAAAATAATTAGTCCGCCACGACTTTTAGGGTCGGACGGACTAATTTATGCGAAAAATCGAGCTATTTTACTTGAGATACTTGCTGAAGAATTTCCAGATCTCGGCAGCGGTATTCATACTGTCGCTTGCCCAGTTATGTTTGCCATTAACTACCTCATAGAGCCAAACCTCATTGCCATTTACACCGTTTACATAGCGGTGTGCAATGACCTGATTCTTAATGAGCGGCAACATCTCTGTATGCTCGTGGGTGCAGTTGTTCACAGCTGCCCAGTAGCCTACCGCGCGAGGAACTGCGATATAACCGCCCCATTTGTCAATGTTCTCAAGGTTGCCGTTCCACTTAGATGTGGTATCCTTTGTACCGTGTACCTCCATCAACGGAATAGGCTTCTTTGCCTTCAGCTCGCGGTACATCCACTCCATGGTAAGACCCGATACTGGTGCTACAGCTGCAAAAATATGAGGAGCCTCGTATGCCAAAAGGTAGCTCATCTCACCACCATTTGAGTGACCAGTAGCAAATACGTTGTGCTTTGAGAACTTGTGTGTCTTCTGCAGATGCTTTACAAGACGGATGGTAAAACCAACATCATCACGCTCCCAATTCTCTGCAAAGTGGAATGCGTAACCCACTGCCCAGCAGTGCTTTCCCTTGTTGTCCTTTGGACCTTTTGGATAACATACTGCAAAACCCTCCTTGTCTGCTACAGGATGAAAACCGTAACCGATAGACGGAATTTGCTTAGAGCTATAACCGTGGAATGCCATGATAAGCGGTGCACCATCTGGCAGATTCTGTGGCTTGTAGAGGTAGTATGTGTACTCGATACCCTTATGCTTAAAGGTGTGCTCGGTAAGCGAACCAGTACCATCATTTGGGCCTGCAACTGCTGCACTCGCAAAGAGAACAGCAGCGGTCAGAAACAGAATAAATCTTTTCATCGTTTTCTACTTTTTAAGTTGGTTCATCATCCACTTTGAACGAGCTGAATCCTGCTCTGGATATGTCCAGTGGCGAGACTGCGGAACAATCATCACCTCTGGCTGTGTAGGCATCTCGTTGATTGCGCCCTGAATAGATGTAGGACATACAACAAGGTCGTTGTAACCATACGAAACCCACATAGGAACAGCAAGGTGGCGTGCGAAGTTTACAACATCGTAGTACTTAACGGTCTCAAGGCGCTCTTTTGTTGCCAGAGCCTTGTTCTTGAACAGGTATGGCCAAGAGTTGCCCTGATCGTAAAGATAGCCTGTAAGGTCGCACATTGCAGGGTAGAAGGCTGCACCCGCCTTAACTTTAGGGTTGAGGTATGCAGTTGTAATGGTCAGCGCACCACCCTGGCTACCGCCCATAACGCCAATACGCTCTGCATCTACAAAGTCCAAAGATGCGAGAAAATCGACAGCGCGAGCACAGCTTACAAATACGCGCTTGTAGTAGTAATTATCCTTGTCATCAACATTTGCAGATGGGTAGTTGAGTAGCGAGCCCTGCTTGAGTGTCTCATAGATTCGCTCGTCTGTCATTGTTGTAGGAATGCCGTGAATACCAATCTCAAATGTTACAAAACCCTTCTCAGCCTCAGTGTAGTATCCCTTGCGTGAGCGGCAACCAGCACCTGGAACAATCAGAATTGCAGGGCACTTACCGTCATAATTTGCAGGTACACAGAGTGTTCCGTACATTCTCGAGCCATTCTTAAAGCTCTGGAAAGATGCTGAGTAGACATTAACCTTTGGAGTACACTTCTCTGGTACAAGGTCGAGCTGTGGAAGTAGCGCAATCTTCTGATTCTTTGCAATCTCCTTCTTCCAGAACTCTGCCCAATCTGCAGGCAGAACGGTCTTAGGCTCAATCTTCTCCTTCTCGAAGGCTGCAGTAGCACACTCGTCATACTTCTTGCCATCTACCTTTGCCCATACGCGGCAACGGAGGAAACCTGGCTTCTTCATTGTGTAGCCAGAGAACTTTGTGCTGCCGCACTTGAGAGTCTTATCGCCCTTCTCAAGCGGCTCGAGAAAATCCTCAGAGATCTCGTAGTAGATCTGTGCATCCTTAATCGGAGCGTTGCTGCAATCGGTTACAGTGACGTGGAATACAGGCTTTTCACCGCAGTTGTAGCACCAATCGGCGTGGTCTGGAGTGACGGTTACCTTTACGAATGACTGGCGTGGAGGCGCTGCAGTCAGTGATGCGCTCACAAGGATAAGCATCAGATAGAGAGCAAGTTTTTTCATATTTTTGGATGATTTTGTGATTAATAATTGACCAAAGGTAGTAAAATTTCCGCAAAAATAGTATATTTGCGATATGAAAAAATTATCAATCGTCATTGCTACATATAATCGATCACAATCTCTGTTGCGTATTTTGCGCTCGGTTGTCGGACAGACAGCGCCAGCTCAACTATGGGAGTGTGTGGTTGTGAATAACAACTCTACGGACGATACCGAAGCGGTTTTTGCCGACTTTGCAGCTGCACATCCCACCTTCGATTTGAGGATGGTAACCGAGACGAAACAGGGATTATCCAATGCCCGAAATTGCGGTATTGCAGCATCTGTAGGCGACTATATTGCCATTGTCGATGATGATGAGACGCTGGAGGAGAGCTTCGTTGAGAGTTATATTGAGTTTTTCGACTCTTTCCCGACTGCAATGGCTGCGGGAGGTGCTGTAAAGGCGTGCTATGAGAGTGCCCGTCCGCGCTGGATGTCGCACTTTACGGAGCAGATGATTGCCAATCCGCTTGATCTGGATATTGCCGTGACAATTTTCCCGAAGAGCCGTGTACCTGCAGGTGGAAATATGGCATTTCGTCGCGAGGTTTTTGATAGGGTAGGGCTCTTCAATCCAAAGCTCGGTCGTAATGGCCAGAGCCTTGTGGGTGGTGAGGAGAATGACCTCTTTGCCCGTCTACGCAGAGCTGGTGAATTGCTCTACTTCGTGCCCAATGCAGCGATATATCACCACATCCCCGACAGTAAACTTACTGACGACTATTTTGACCGACTTAGCTACAATGTCGGAGTGAGTAAACGTATGCGTGCCGAGGCTGATGGAGAGGCTGAAACTTTACTGAAAAAAGAGCGAACAAAACAGCTTGCAACATACCTATTGTACTTGCTATATATACTTATGTTACAGCCACTTAAGGCTAAGTATCTGCTACGAATGAGAAATGGAATTTATAAAGGCGTAAAACAGCTATGAGACTAACCTATCTTTTGGCTGCAGCAATGCTATTTGTGGGCTGCTGTGGCACTTCAAATCAGAGCCTCAACCTTATGAAGGCAGAGGACTTTCAAACAATGGTAGATGGTAAGGCTACCGACTTGTACACCCTTACCAATGGCACTCTTACTATGCAGGTGACCAATTTCGGCGCGCGTGTTGTGTCGCTCTGGATGCCAGACCGCAACGGAAATATGGCGGATATTGTCCTCGGTTATGAGAATATCGACCGCTATATCAACAATACTGGCGAGCGCTTCCTCGGCTCGGTTGTAGGTCGCGTGGCAAACCGAATTGGTGGCGGAAAGTTTACCCTTAACGGGGTTGAGTACACCACACCGCAGAACAATAACGGACAGACTCTGCACGGTGGTCTGAAGGGCCTTGATATGGTTGTTTGGGATGTTGTTGAGGCTACAGAGAATGAGTTGAAACTTGTCTATACAGCCCCTGATGGTCAGGATGGTTTTCCTGGAAATTTGACCGTTAATATGACCTATGCTCTTACCGAAAATAACGAGTTTAAGGTCACCTATAGCGCTACTACAGACAAAACAACTCCAGTAAATATTTCGCACCACTCTTTCTTCAACCTTAAGGGCGAGGCTGGTGGAACAATTACCGACCATATTCTGCAGATTGATGCCGATTATATCACTCCGACTAACGAGTATCTTATCCCTACAGGCGAGCTGTTGGCTGTCGAGGGAACAGCGTTTGATTTCCGCGATGCGCACGCTATTGGCGATATGATTGACGCTGATAATGAGCAACTTAAGAATGGTCGTGGCTACGATATGAACTGGGTGCTTAACCGTCCTGATAATGGCGAGGTTGTAAAGGTTATGTCTATCTACGAGCCGCAGAGTGGTCGCGGTTTTGAGGTATATACCGACCAGGTCGCTATTCAGTTCTACAGCGGTAATTTCTTCGATGGGACTTATAATGGCAAGTACGGAAAATCGCTCTCTTTCCGCGAGTCAGTTGTCTTTGAGACCCAGAAATATCCAGATGCAGTTAATCACGATAATTTCCCAAGCGTAGTGTTAAATCCTGGCGAGGAGTACACTCACACCTGCATCTATAAATTTACGGTGAAGTAGTAGAACTACGACAAAAAGAAAAATCCCGACATTTGCTGTCGGGATTTTTTTATGCTCCGTAGTCTCTTACTCCAGCGAGTAGTCGTACTCAAGAATTGTTGAGCGTCGATTCTTTGATGTCATACCCGCTATGTGGGTAGTGATTCCGAGGTATAGCGTCTTGCCACCATTCTTAATCTGCATACCCTCCGCCTCAGAGAAGAGGTTATCGTTGAGGTTAACCAATCGCTTTAGATTTGTAAAATCGGATACAGCAACCACTCTTGTACGAGGCTTGAGACGATTTCCCTTGTAGTCAAATACCTCGAGGTATGCTTGTGTATTGTCATATACGCCGCTGTCAGACTTAGACTTAAGTGGCTCTCCCTCGTACCAGAGAATCTTGTTACCATAAATTGCCTGACCCTGGAAGCTGCAAGACCAGGTCTTGGTGTAGTTACCCGAGTTGGTAGCAGATGCGATGCGGAATGAGCCGAGTGGGGTCAGAGAGTTGAGAACACGCGCATTTAGGGTAACTTTGCCCTCTTTGCGCTCGGTGTTTGTATTTGCCTCGCCACCCCAAGTAAGAGTCAAGGTTATACTCTGCTCCTTGAGTGCCAAAACATCGTCAAGGTTGTAGACAATGCAGTGACGTTTGCCACTTGCACTGGCTGTTACAAGCAGTCGGCGATTCTCAAAATCGGGGGTTACCTGCAGGTTGTGTACAGACCATGTATTGCCTGATGTATCCTTATAGCTGCTCAAATAGAAGTTCTCGCCAGCATAGTGCTCAAAGGTCGCTTTTGGCTGGAAACGGATGCGGCTGAAGGTCTTGTTGTTTGAGTAGTCGTTGCCAGAAATAGTACCATTTGAGCCCACCCAAATAAAGTCCTCGCCACCATCTGTCGCCTGCTCAATACAGAGGTTTGTGCCGTGACCAAACCAACGGAGCAACATCTCGTCACCACTGCGAGTACTATCGCCGTAAACGCCTCGTTTTACGCGACTTACAACAACAAGCCACTTGCTGCCAGTCACTGTGTCGCCAGCACACTGGCTGAAGTAAATATACCCATTTGGACTTGGATCGTAGAAGTCAAAACACTGCATTACAGTTCCTGGATATATGAGCTGTCGAGATGAGAAAATCAGACTCTCAGAGAGTAGACTCTCAAGTGTGCGTGGCTCGGGTTCGGGTTCGGGTTCGGGCTCGGGCTCTGGTTCGGGCTCTGGCTCAGGTTTTGGTAGTGGTTTGGATGGGTCGATGACGGTTATTGCAGCCATTGCACTGAGCTGATCAAGGTGCTTACAGAGTATCTTGATGCTACCCTCGCTTACTGCAGTAACAAGTCCGTTGTTGTCTACCGTAGCCACAGCATTGTTTGTAGAGCTCCAACTGAAGATATTGTTATCATAAGCGGGTGTGCTATTGGCATTTATCTGTATAGTTTCGCCAATTTTTATAGTCGCACTCTTTGGACTGATGGTAAGGGTCTGTATTGTCAACGACTCTACATCAATCTCGCCGCAGGCTGTAAAGAGAATGGCTACTCCCCACGATAGTAGTCTTAATAAGTTCTTCATATTTGGTTGTTATTTTTGCAAAATATACGCAAAGGTAGTAAATATCTCGAAAAATTTAAGTTTTTCCGAAATTTAAGATAGAGTTTTCAAAAACGGGATGAAGATGGTCTGCAAGATTTTTTGGGTGTACATCTCTTAAAAAGAGATGTATATGCACTGAAAGAGAGATAGTTAGATGAGAAGTGGCCGTGTGATTACTAAGTAAATATTCATCTTTTGTAATAAAAAGTCAAGCAAAACCTTGTTACTCTCAAAAAAATGTCTACCTTTGTATTCGTGTCACTCTCTTTTTAAGAGAGGGACACTAAAAAAACGCGCGGCGCGTGCGTGTACGCGTGAGCAGAGACAGAAAATCGAATTTTATTAAATAACCTAAAAACAAACCTAAATGAGAAACTTTACTTTCAAGAATGGAGTTGGTGTTTCTGCTGCCAACTACTCTCTGAGGGGGAGAATGCTGAGGTTGCTAATGTTGACGCTCTGCATTTTTTGTGGCTCTATGGTCTCTTATGCCCAAACATTAGTGAAGGGTACCGTCTTTAGTCAGGCGGAAGGAGAGTCGCCACAACCTTTGATTGGTGCTACGGTAACAGTTAAGGGCTCTACCATAGGTACAACGACCGACATTAACGGTCACTACTCTATTAGTGTGTCTGGTAAGGATGCCGTTTTGGTATTTGAGTTTATCGGCTACAAGACAGAGGAGGCTACAGTCGGCGCTCGTACGATTGTTGATGTTACGCTTTCTGACCAGTCTCAGCGTATTAGCGAGGTTGTTGTCACCGCGCTGGGTATTACCCGTCAGGAGAAGAGCCTCGGTTATGCCGTGTCGAAACTCAGCAACGAGGAGTTTACTACAGTTGAGTCTTCAAACTGGCTCAGCGGACTGAACGGAAAGGTTGCGGGTCTGAATATGGATACCTCTTCAGCAGGTCCTGCGGGCTCTATGCGTGTGACACTGCGTGGTGAGGGTTCACTCTCGCACGACAAGAACACAGCTCTCTTTGTTGTTGACGGTGTGCCTATCAACTCATCGATGGAGGCAAACTCGTCAGGTACATCTTATGGTGATAACGATGCTCCGATTGACTACGGTAATGGTGCGGGTGATATCAACCCAGACGATATCGAGTCTATCTCTGTACTGAAGGGTCCATCTGCAACTGCACTTTATGGTTCTCGTGCAGCAAATGGTGCGATTATCATCACCACAAAGTCTGGTAAGAAGGGTAAGGGCCTTGGTATTCAGTACTCATCAAACGTAGTGCTCGACCAGCCTGGTTTCTGGCCAGATTTCCAGTATGAGTATGGTGCAGGTAACTGGGGTTACTCGGGTATCGTTCGTGATGAGACCGATCTCTTCCCTGCAGAGTACTCTTTCTGGACAGTTACTGCAAATAAGACAGATACCGGTAAGAAGGTTGGTCGCTACCACTCTCGTTTCTCTTATGGTGAGAAGATTGAGGGTCAGATGCGTTACATGTATGAGTCACGCGACTGGAAGACAGATGAGTACCAGCGTCTGCCATACAAGGTGCATGACAACTACAAGGACTTCTTCAATACTGGTGTGACTTGGACCAACGCACTCTCTATCGATGCGGGTGACGGTAAGGGCCAGTCTATGCGTGTGTCTATTAAGGATGTTCGCAATAACTGGATCGTGCCAAATACTGGTTACAACACTCAGAGCGTAGGTATCTCTATGGCGAGCAAGAAGAATCGCTATATCAACGCACAAGCGAAGATTAACTACTACCGTAAGCACTCGGATAACCTGCCAATCTCTGGTTACAACGACTCGTCACCTCTCAAATCGCTGATGTGGTTGCCAGTATCTGTGACCGATGCGGGTGTCTATAGCGAGTATGCAAACAACTACACCGACCTATACTGGGAGCAGAACGAGGGTACACTGATTAACAACCAGTCAGATAACCCTTACTTGATGAGCTATGAGCACCTTAATACCCAGCAGCGTGACCGTATCTACGGTAATGTGTCGGTTACTGCAAATCTCTACCGAGATATTTTGACATTCACTCTGCGTACAGGTATCGACCTTAACAACGACTTCCGTACACAGCGCAAGCCATTCCACTCTCGTTCATATCTCCAGGGTATGTATCGTGAGCAGACCACTCGTAAGATTGAGATTAATAACGACTTCTTGCTCGCCTTTAACAAGGATTTTGCAAACGGTATCTCACTCAGCGCTTCGTTTGGTGGTAACAATATGACCTTCAACTACTACAACAATAACTTGAAGGCCAATATGCTCGATGCCAAGAATGTATATATGATCTCGAATACAAAGGGCCAGCTTGCAACAGCAATCGTGCGCCAGAGCAAGAGCATCAACTCTTTCTATGGTTTTGCTACTTTTGGTTACCGCGATATGTTCTATATCGATATTACAGGTCGTAACGACTGGTCATCAACACTGGCTAAGGGTAATAATTCATACTTCTACCCATCTGTCAGCGCAAGCGTACTGCTCAACGAGATCTTTAACTTCCGTGCAAATGCAAGTTGGATAAATCTGCTTAAGGTGCGTGCATCGTGGGCAAATGTGGGTAACGATACAGACCCTTATCAGATTATCGACTGCTACACCAATAGCAATGACTTCTCGAGTGCTTACTCTCTTACAGCATCGCTCAAAAACCCTTACTTGCGTCCGGAGAACGTTCGTAGCTGGGAGGCAGGTATCGAGGCGAAGATGTTTAAGGGCCGTTGGGGCTTTGATATAGCATTCTATGACTCAAGCACTACAGATCAGATTATCTCTGTACCTACAGACTGGATTACAGGTGCCTCAAGCACTATGATTAACGCCGGTGAGGTACGCAACTACGGTGTTGAGCTCTCGACCAACTTCCGCCCTGTATGGAATAAGGATTGGAAACTCAACATCTCGCTCAACTGGTCTAAGAACTGGAACTACCTCGAGTCACTTGCAGATGGTGTAGATGTATGGCAGCTCAACAAGAATACTATCGGTAGCCGCGTGCTTATCTATGCATATCCAGGTGAGCGTCTGGGTCAGATCTATGGTACTGGCTTCAAGCGTGCTCCTGAGGGCGCATTCTACTATGATGAGAATGGTCAGAGAGTAGATTGCTCAAATCAGGTTATTGTTGATAAAGGCACAGGTAACCCAATCCTGAGCGAGGAGCTGACATATGTCGGTAATATGTATCCAAAGTGGCGAGCAGGTGCAAACCTCAACCTCCGCTACAAGAGTCTGGCGCTCACAATGGCATTCACCGCATCTTATGGTGGTCAGGCATACTCGCTGACAAATGCAATCTTCTCGTATATGGGTAAGAATACAAACTCTCTTGAGGGTCGTTACGATGGTCTTATCCACGACGGTGTGAATGCAAATTCAGACGGTACATTCACCAAGAATACAACAGTTACTACAAACATTGTGGACTACTGGAACGCTTGCGTATGGCACCGTAATAATGTCGAGATGAATACATTCGACACCTCATTCCTCAAACTCAAGGAGCTGCGTCTTGAGTATGCATTGCCTAAGAAGGTTGTCGCACGCACAAAGGGCCTTCAGGGTCTGTCTGTGGCGTTGTTTATGACAAATGTCTTCTGTATCACAAAGTGGCCTCAGTTTGACCCAGAGGTGGCATCTATTTCAGGTGGCTCACTCTATGGCGGTGTGGAGACAGGTAGTTATCCTATGACACGCAACTATGGTTTCAATATTAAACTTAAATTCTAATAGGCATAAATTATGAAAACAGTGAAAAATTCCATTATCCTCATCGGTTTGTGCCTCTTTAGCCTTATCTCCTGCACAAACAACTTCGAGGAGATTAACAAAAACCCTAACCAGCCAGAGTATGGTGAGATTAACGCCATCAACCTGCTGCAGGTGCTTACAATGAACGCCTCAGACCGCTGGTTGAATCACACTTGGACACTTAATGGTGAGCTTATTCAGTACACCGTTTCGGGTACAAGTAACAACTCTTATCACCGTTTCGTTATTCCGAATACCACAATGGCAGGTTGCTGGAGCTGGTATGCGCGTCTTGCTGCAACGGCTGACGAGATGGAGCGTCTGGCAATAAAGTACGATGATGTTAACTGCCAGGCTGTAGCTCTTACGCTCAAGGTGCTCTTTATGTCAAACCTTACCGACTGCTTTGGCGATGTTCCTTACTCTGAGGCGTTCGGTAATATCAATGGCGAGAAGATTAACAAGCCTAAGTTTGACACTCAGAAGGATATCTATACTAAGCTTTTCGAGCAGTTGGAGCTTGCAAATACCCTCTACAACACCTCTGCACCATTTGAGGGCTCACGCGATTTGCTCTACAAGGGCGACATCACTAAGTGGAGAAAGTTTAATAACTCAATCTACTTGCGTCTGTTGATGCGTCTGAGTAACCGTGACAAAGAGTTCAATGTAGGCAAGAAGATTCAGCAGATCTACCTTACTCCGAGCCAGTATCCAATTTTCGAGAGTAATGCAGATAATGCAACCCTCTACTTCGACGAGGTTGAGCCGTTTGTAAACTGCTTCGGCTCTTACACTTTGGCTCAGTTCGCCTCTCCGCGTAAGGCTTGTATCACAATGATTAACAAGATGAAGTCACCTGGTGACCCACGCCTCTCAATCTACTACACACAGAGTGGTGGTGCGTGGAATGGTTACCCAAGCGGTATGCCAACATCAGAAATTGAGGGTGAGACAAATATCGCCTACATCAACCAGGCTACACTGGGTGCATACAACTCTCCGCTCTCATTTATGAAGTATGACGAGGTGCTCTTCATCTTCTGTGAGGCTATCTGGCGTGGTTGGATTCCAGGTGGTGAGGCGCTCGCACAGCAGTACTACACAAATGCTATCAAGGCCTCTATCGCCTACTGGAGCAGTGTAGACCCTGCAGGTACATCAATCACAGATCTTACCGTTGAGCGCTTCTTGGGCAAGGCTCCATATACTCACGAGTTGGAGACAATTATGAACCAGAAGTATATCGCTCTGTTCTGGACAGGCTTTGAGGCTTGGCACGAGTATCGTCGTACAGGCTATCCGTCGCTGCCTATTGGTCAGGCTACAAGCAATGACCACATCCTTCCGCGACGCTTCTGTTATCCAGACAACACTACCATCACCAACGCCGATAACTACCGTGAGGTTGTTACTCGATTGCAGAAGGTTTACTATGGTGGCGATGATATGAAGACCCCTGTATGGTGGTCTAAGAACGCTGTTGAGCGTGGTATAGAGTAGAACTTCAAGATATGTACGATATGAAACATATACTAAATACAATCAAGCAGGGGCTATTTGTTGTAACCCTTGCAGCTACCTTGGCAGTAACCTCTTGTCAGCAGCCTGAGCCTACATTTGGAAAGGATATAGAGATTTTCCAGATTGTTGACGGTCAGCAGGTTACTCTTGAGGAGATTGATGCCACACTGGGTGGCGCGAGGTATGAGTTTGTCCTCCACTCAAATATCGGAGAGTGGCAGCTCAAACCTACATATGAGGAGGATAATGAGTGGTGTAAGGCTTGGCCATCAGAGGGTAAGGACGATGCACTGATCTCTATCAAGGTCTTTGAAAACCAGACTGCATATCCTCGTACTTGTGAGATGAATGTGGTTGCTCGCGGTCAGGTGATGGCAACAATTACATTCAATCAGGTTGCAAATCAGCCAAGCATGAAGTTGGCTTATGCCTATCCAGATGATACAAAGATCGTTAACGAGTTTGGTGAGAGCTTTAAGGTGCGCATAGACTCGAATATCGAGTGGAAGAGCGAGCTGTCATACAACAGCGGTTGGCTCCATTTGGGCGAGAAGACTGGTGAGTATCAGGAGTTTATTGTTGATGCCAATACCGAGGATGTTGAGCGTGTAACATCTGTAAGATTCCGCGCTATCGGCACCGATATCGAGCATAGACTCTACATTAGTCAGGGTACATCTGCAGCCTTCGATGCCGCTACAAAGTGTACTATCAGCGATATTCAGGGTATGCTCTTGGATGGTGTAGGCTCTATTCAGGATAATGTCTATGTTCAGGGCTATGTCATTAGCGACTACACTTCAGGCAACTTCGGCGCTAAGCATATGGTGGTTATGGATGAGAGCAATAGTGGTATACTTGTAGAGTTTGAGGATGAGTTCTCAAATGTCTATCCTGTTAACACATTTGTAACTCTCCACCTTAAGGATATGGCATTTGTTGCTGATACAACTGGTGCAGATGGTCTCGAGGGCTCGTTTGGCTCTAAGATAGCAGGTTTCCCTTCTGCTCGTGTAAAGTTTGCTGAGCCTTCAGCAGGTATTGCACCGATTGAGCTTCATGTAGGCGATGAGATTGCAAATTACGAGTATTGTCTTGTTACACTCAAGGGTGTTGAGTATGTTATCCCTTATGGTACTTACTTGAACGTGAATGAGGACTTCAATGGCGACTACTTAGACTATGCATATAGCTACTCTCAGCCATACAACACCTTCCACAGCGAGTATATACAGCCACTGCGTGATAAGAGCGACAATATCATCGAGCTCTATACCCGCAGAGATGCTAATTTCCGTGCAGCAAGAGTAATTCCTGATGGCTCAGGAGATATTACAGGTGTGGTTATGCGCCGTACAAAGTTGGAGGTGCCTATCTATCACCTGCGTATGCGTTCTCTTGCAGACGATCAGATCTCTGATGACGCCTCTACTCGTCGTGCTAAGACCATTATGCAGATTGGCCCTTGGTCAAAGAAGAAGCAGTTGGATAAGGTTACCGCTTGCGTTGGTATCGGTACTCTGAATACCTCAGCAACAGATGGTGGTGTTATCCTCGGATCATCTTCAGTGTCGATGTATCTGTCAAATGCGTGGGCTCGTTGTACACCATCTACTCTCAATCCAGAGAATAATCGTTGGTATCCACTCTTCGCTACTGCAGAGGGTGTAACCTACTTCTCTGTTCGAGCACTCAACTGGTGGGATAACAACTATAACCGCATTACCGATTGTCAGGGTGTGGCTTGGATTATCACTACAAATACTACAGGTGTTGAGGGTCAGCTCTCGCTCGATATGGTATTTGGTAGTTCAAGTGGTGGCCCTATGCACTTTGCTGTAGAGTGGGCAACAGATGAAAATGCTCCACTTGATGAGTGGAAACATTGCGGCGACTTTATTGCTGCCAATGCATCGCTCTCTAATAGTATGAAGGCTTATACTGTAGACCTTCCAGATGCGTGCAAGAATCAGTCTAATTTGGTAATTCGTCTGCGAGTATCGGAGAATATGCGTGCAAAGAATACTTCGGCTATTGATCCGACAGGTAACTCTCAGATTGGTGTAATTCGTTTAAGTAGTAGATAAGATATGAACAAGATAAGCAGAATGATATTTTTACTTACAGCCGTAGTAGCACTCTTTGCAGGCTGTAAGGGGGGAGAGGAGTACCCCGAGTATCAGTACCAGACTCGCCTTGTACGTCAGCCGTTCCTCAATAGCCAAATTACTGTCTATGAGGGTATGGAGGTCGAAATTCAGGGTATCGGTTTTGTTGTGGGAGATAATATTATCTTCCGCACAGCAGATGGTAGTGAGTATACAGCCGAGGTTATCTCTGTAGATGACACATCGGCAATCTTCTTAGCCCCTGAGATGCCACAGGGCGACTATGTCCTCTATATTACTCGTGAGGATAAGATTCAGAAGGTTTCAAATATTACTGTATGGATTACTACCTCGATGGTAGTTCCAGAGAAGGAGGGTTACCCTCTTCGCGGTGTTGTTCACGTGGGCGATAAGGGCCTTGCTGGTGTATGGGTATCGGATGGCGTAAACTTTACCCAGACCGACGAGAATGGTTGCTATTGGCTCAAGAGCGACAAGCGCCTGGGCGTTGTATTTATCTGTCTGCCATCAGGCTATCTCCCTGCAACGGGTACAAATGCTGTGCCAGGTTTCTGGAAGAGTGTATCTATCGATCCATATCTCTCTGAGCAGTGTAATTTCGAGCTCAAGCAGGAGGATACAACAAACCACCAGGTATTCTTTGCTGCCGATCTTCACCTTGCTGATCGTGCGGTAGGTCCAAATGCGGTGAATGATATCAAGCAGTTTGACCAGGGCTTTATGAAGGATACTAAAGACCTTGCAGCAACTTATGGCCAGAATACATTCCTTATCACTTTGGGTGATATCACTTGGGATGCTCACTGGTATAAGACTGGTTTTATGCCTGCAAGCTGGGTATCAAAGATGAAGCAGTATCCACTTATGATCTTCAACTGTATGGGTAACCACGATAATAACCCATATGTTCAGGGTGATAGTAATGGTTCAAGAATCTATCGTTCGACTGTTGCACCGACATACTACTCGTTTGACCTTGGTAATGTACACTACATTGTTCTTGACAATATTGAGTGGATCAACACAAACGGTACAAACGGCTTTGTAGGTGAGCGTAACTATCACGAGCGCGTAGATGCAGTACAGCTTGAGTGGCTCAAGCAGGATCTGTCACACGTTGCAGACAAGAGCAAGCCTATTGTTATCTGCTCACACTGCCAGTTCCACTCTAACCGTAACTCTACAGCTAAGGTTAATCGCCATATGCAGAATACTGATGAGGTCCTTGCGTGTCTTGCTGGATTTACAAATGTCCATATTATGACAGGTCACGCACACTTCAATATGACAATGGAGATTAACGACAATATTATGGAGCATAACGTAGGTGCTACTTGCGAGACTTGGTGGCAGAGTTCTTCAGCTTCAATGCTTGAGGGTCGTGGTATCAACCGAGATGGTACACCTGCAGGATATGCAGTATTTGAGTTCAAGGGTAATGACCTTAAGTGGTACTACAAGTCTATCGGTTTTGATAAGAGCCTCCAGTTCCGTGCATACGATATGAACAATGTTACTCGTGAGCGTTGGACAAATTTCCTTGCGACTCAGGAGCCTGCTCGTGATACTAAGGGTGATGACTATGGCGAACTGGATGACAATGTTATATATATAAATGTATGGGACTACGACTCAAAGTGGAAGATTGAGGTTACTGAAGAGGGTAACTCTACTCCGCTTACTGTAACTCGTGTATTTGATCGCGATCCACTCCATACCGCTACAACAGATGTAATCCTTGGTAAGACTGGTCTGTTGATTGAGGAGCATGCATCAGTTCGTACACCACATATCTGGCAGGTTGTAACAGAAGAGGATGATACAGACCTTACAATCAAGGTTACAAACCGCTTTGGTGAGGAGTTTGTGCAGACTCTGACAGGTCGTGGCAAGAGAAATAAGTTTGATACTACAGCATACTTTCAGTAAAAACGAATAGCTATGAAGAAGATATTTAATATAATTGTCGCAGCACTTACCCTCGCAGCTGTCGGTTGTCAGACAACCGAGGAGTTTGTGCGCGAGGTTAACTCTGACCGTGTTGTGGTTGAGACAAACCGCCGCGGTATTGATAGCAATGGCGGTCAGATTATCCTGAACATTACAGCTAATACCTATTGGATGCTCAATGTTGACGATGCTGCTGCGTCGTGGGTTGAGTTCACTCCAAAGGCGGCTCCTGCAGGTGAAACAGAGGTATTTGTGACTATCGCAGAGAATAGCGATGCCCCTCGTACCGCTACCCTGAGCTTTGATACCCTTGATGGAGTTATCCACACCGTTACAATCAATCAGAAGGGCGCAGATGAGCATCTGAGCTACTATTGTGAGAACTTCGGCGATCAGCCTGTAGCAGAAGATACTAATATCAACCGCTTCGACAACTGGGCAACAACCGGCTTTGGCTCTAATCTGATTGTTTACGATGGCGATGCATCAATCACTGCCGAGAATCCTGCAACTGTTGACGGCACTTCGGCCGGTAACTCGCTCTATTTTGGCGAGGAGAACCTTGAGGTTGTTATCGGTCCTATCGGCATCTATGGCGATGAGTTCTTCCGTTTCTCATTCAACGCTTGCAACCGCAATGGTGCTCTCTCTACAGAGCAGCTCAAGATGTGGGTAGGCGACAATGGCAAGGACTACTTCCCATTCTCTTATCGTGTTGAGGGCACAGCTGAGGGCTGGCAGAAGGTTGTTGCAGACTTCTCGCTTAAGAAGAATATCGCAACAGAGATCTACTTTAAGATTGCCGCTCCTGCGGGTTATCAGATTGACGATATTGTTCTCGTGCAAGGCTTTGCTGAGGATAATGCCCCTATGGCTCGCGTAAGTATGGATAGCAATCCTATCGGTACCATCTTCTTTGAGGATGATTTGAACTGGATTACCCCATCTTTTGCCAATACAATTGATGCTGAGATTCCATTTGCACAAGGTTACTCTGTCTGCAATATGTATCTGCACTCTATTGCCGGCGTACCAGAGGAGAGTAAGGCTCTGTGGCTTGAGAAGGGCTATACCACTCCACCAGATAGAGGCGAGCGCACTTGGAACTACGCATATGTAGAGGTAGACGATAAGGGTGATGGCCACTTCCGTATCGGCCGTGCATCGCAGAGCAATGCTCGTAACCACACTGGTCGTTTCTACCTGCCTAAGGGCGTTCTGTCTAAGATAGACCAGGATGCAAGTATCAGCGTACTGTTCAGCCTCGATATGGGTCGATACAATGTGGGCGACTGCAACCTTGTATACATTACCGCTATTACCAATGGTGTTGAGAGTGAGCAGGAGGTGGCTGTTGCGATGGACGTCGTAAAGACCTTCGGTACATTTGAGGTACGTTTTGACAATGTTACTCGCGATACGGAGTTTGCTATTGAGACTAAGGTTCAGACCGATGCTCGCTCAATCCGTATATACTTCGACAACTTTAAGATAACCAAATTATAAACCAACTAAAATTTTTACCTATGAAGAGAAATGATCTTTTTGGTGCTTACGTAGCACCGCAGGTCAGAGTGTTCGACGCTCGTATTGAGCGAGGTTTTGCAATCTCTGGCCCAACTGACTTTATGGACCCTGATTACGATGGTCGTCCAGAGGAGTAATTAACCAACATTAAAAACAGTATGATTATGAAGAAAGTTTTATTGTTCGCAGCAGCTGTGGCAATGTTGGCAAGCTGCTCACAGGATTTGACAAACGATTTAGAGCTTAACGCTCCAAATGGCACCGAGAGCGTTGGCTCTTGGAATGGCGAGGGTCTCCTTGTAGAGGCTTCTGCAGAGGATTTCACTCGTGTAAACACAAATGTTGATGGCACAGACGCTTTCCTTACTTGGGAGGCTGGTGATGAGCTTACTTTGGTGCACAATGGTGCAGCATACATCTATGTAGCACAGCAGGCAGGCCGCAGCTCACTCTTTGCTCCAAAGGATGATGCTAACGCAATCACTGCAATTGACGCTACTCTTCCAGTTGCTGCATTCTACAACGTAACAAGCGTTGATGCTGCTACTATGAAGGCTACTTATGCAATTGTACCAGAGCAGGTTGAGGGTGAGCTTTCAAGCAAACTCCCTCTCTATGCTTACGCAGCAACTACTGTTGTTGAGAACAACAAGATTGTAGTTGTTATGAAGCCGCTTGCTTCTGTTGTTGAGTTTGAACTCGTTGCATCAAGCGCTTGGAATGCAGATAGCTTCTCACTGGGTTGCTCATCTCGTCAGCAGTACACTTACGCTGCAGTTGAGGGTGCTGTTGTTGACGCTGCTACTGGTGAGTTGGACTATACAGCAGCTAAGGCTCACGCTACAGCAACTGTAAAGCTCGCTGCTATGCACAACTTCGCAACTAAGCGTAACGTAAAGGTTGTTGTTCCTAACGCATCTCTTCCTGTAACTTCTGAGGTTACTGAGGGTGAGGGTGACGCTGCTGTTACAACTACTGTAACTACTCACTACGCTCCTGTATACCACGGTAAGGCTTGTGTTAAGCTCTATAAGGGTGGTGCTGAGAACTTCCGTCGTACAATCTGGAGTGCTTATGCCCCTAATGTTGAGGCTCCAGTTGCAGAGTGCAAGCACGTTTACCAGCCACTTAAGGATATCCTTGAGGGTCACAAGAACGGTATCTCTACTGCTGCTGATTTCAAGGCATTTGCAGACGAGATTAACAACACTATTGAGACCATGCCTGTAGGTACTGGTTTCTGTAACGAGGATGGTGTAGTTCTTCTTAACAACAGCATCAGCCTTGCAGAGTTTGCAAACTGGATTGCTATTGGTCAGAATGCATCTGGTAGCTTTGACGGTGTAGAGAACCAGTTTAACGGTCACTTTGACGGTCAGGGCAACACTATCAGCGGTCTTAATATCAACTACAACTTTGAGGAGCACCAGCTTAAGTACACTCAGTACGACGGCACTGAGGCTACTATCAACTGCGGTAGCGCAGGTCTGTTTGGTGTTTGCGGTGCAAACTCATCTATCAAGAACCTTACTGTAGAGGGTAATCTTGTTCTTAACTATGTACGCCCTGTTGAGGTTGCTGACTACTGGCTCTATGTAGGTGGTGTTGTTGCTCAGGTATATGGTACTGATATGGAGAATATCACAAGCAAGGTTGCAATCTCTTGCGGCCCATTGCACAACAACAAGACTCGCGTTGGCGGTGCTATCGGTCGTATTGCTGCTGACTCTGATACTTATATCTCTAAGGTTACCAACGAGGGCGACATCAACTTCGCACACGGTGCAGGTGCTTCTGCTTGGGAGACTATCGCAGGTGGTGTTATCGGTATTGTAGGTGACGGTTCTGAGTGCGATCTCGAGGTTGTTGATATTACAAACAATGGCGACATTAACATCAACTCTTCTGGTGCTGGTCTTATCGGTGGTATTATTGGTTATGCTACTCGTACTAATGAGGATGATGGTGTATTTGAGAACTGCGTAAACAATGGTAACATTAACCTTATAGCACAGGCTGCTTCAAACATTGGTGGTATTGTTGGTCAGATTCGTCACTACGAGCTTCTTGAGTGCGAGAACAACGGTGCTATTACAATTGGTGAGGGTTACAAGTCTTCAGTTGAGCTCTATATCGGTGGTATTGCTGGTTATACTAACGGCCGTAACTCTGCTGCTAATGGTGAGGTATTTATTACCGAATGTACAAACAATGGTGAGATTAAGGTTGACAAGAACGCCATTCCTATGCTCGGTGGTATTGTTGGTTACACTACTCAGCCTGTAATTATTGAGGGTTGTACAAACAAGGCAAATGTATCTGCACACCTTACTAACACTAACGCATTCCACATTGGTGGTCTTGTTGGTAAGAACGGTGTAAACTCTAACAAGGTAAAGGATGGTGTTCAGGTTTATGACTGCGTTAACGAGGGTAATGTCTCTGGTTATACTCAGACTACCGAGAGCACTGGTGGCTGGCTCTATGTAGGTGGTTGCTTCGGCTCTTGCTACGGTGGTGCTGAGACTGACGACTTCAAGGCTTGGGGCCTTGCTGGTTGTATCGTTGACAACTGCGTTAACAAGGGTACTGTTCGCGCTCTTGGTGGTGGTAAGTTCCGTGCAGGTGGTATCACTGGTATTATCAACCGCGCAGATATCTCTAACTGTACAAACGAGGGTACTGTAACAAATGAGCGTACTGCTCCATACAAGGAGGAGTTCTTTGGTGGTATCGTAGGTTTCACTGAGAACAATTCATACTCATTCATCACTGGTTGTACTAACAGCGGTACTGTAGCATACCTTATGCCTACACGAAGCGGTACTGGTGAGAAGACCGTTGCAAACAACTACCACGCTTGTCTTGGTGGTATCCTTGGTCGTGCTAAGGATAATTTTACAAAGGTTGAGAACTGCGTATTCTCTGGTAAGGTACTCGGTACAAACGACAAGACTCACGATTGGAATGCAGAGACAGGTGCTTGGGTTGCTCCAACTGTCTTCGAGAGTCGTAACTTCGAGTGTCGTTCTGCTATCGTAGGTGCTTGCGGTAAGGACTTCCCTATCTCTGGCTGTACTGTAGGTGGTGCAATTGGTTCTATCAAGAACTTCAATGCTGAGACTGGTGAGTTCGAGATTGATCAGCTTCACCCACTTGTAGACGATGCTACAAGCCTCTGGCACTGGGCTAAGTGGCTCACAGGTTGGACAGGCGTTCCTGCTGCTACTGACTGTTCATTCTTGGCTACTGCTGCTAACTAATTAAATAGATAGCCTCGATTTCGGGGCTACCTTTATATAAAAAAAAGAGAACGGAAATTTCCGTTCTCTTTTTTTTTGTATGTCGTGCAGACTACAGACCGAACTCAGCCTTGATAGTATCTACTGCATCGAGCTTCTCCCAACCGAAGAACTCAACCTCGCGGGTAGTCTCTACACCATTCTCGAATACTGTAACCTCCTTAGTGTAAGGGCGGTTACCGAAGTGACCGTATGATGCTGTAGCCTCGAAAATTGGGTTCTTAAGGCCGTAGCGGCGAACAATGCTTGCAGGGCGCAAGTCGAAGAGCTTCGCAATGCGTGTTGCAATCTCACCCTCGCTGATAGCAAGCTTGTTAGTGCCGTAAGTATCAACATATACAGAGAGTGGCTCGGCAATACCGATAGCGTAGCTGAGCTGTACGAGCACCTCGTCAGCAACACCCGCTGCAACCATATTCTTAGCGATGTGACGAGCAGCATAAGCGGCGCTGCGGTCAACCTTCGATGAGTCCTTACCAGAGAATGCGCCACCACCGTGAGCACCACGACCACCGTAAGTGTCAACGATAATCTTGCGGCCAGTAAGGCCGGTATCACCGTGAGGGCCACCGATAACAAACTTGCCAGTTGGGTTTACATGGAGGATATAATCCTCGCCGATAAGTGATGCCAACTCGTCGTGTGCGCGCTCAAGGCGTGCCTTAACGCGTGGAATAAGGATTGTGCGAACATCCTCCTTAATCTGCGGAGCATCTACATTATCGTCGTGCTGTGTCGATACAACGATAGTGTGCACGCGCTGTGGACGACGCTCGTCATCGTACTCGATAGTAACCTGGCTCTTTGCATCTGGACGGAGGTATGGCATAACCTTGCCCTCGCGACGGATATCTGCAAGCTCCTTAAGAATTACATGTGAGAGGATAAGTGTTGCAGGCATCAGCTCGCGGCTCTCGCGTGTAGCGTAACCGAACATAATACCCTGATCACCAGCACCCTGCTCCTCCTCGGTCTGGCGAACAACGCCCTGATTGATATCTGAGCTCTGCTCGTGAATAGCCGAGAGAATACCGCACGAAGCGGCGTCAAACTGATACTCGCTGCGGTTGTAACCAATGCGGTCAATAACGCGACGTGCAGTCTGCTGAATGTCTACATATGCCTCTGAGCGTACCTCGCCCGCTACAACTACAAGGCCTGTAGTGCAGAGGGTCTCGCAAGCCACCTTCGACTCTGGGTCGCGGCGGAGAAACTCGTCAAGAATGGCGTCTGAAATCTGGTCTGAAACCTTGTCTGGATGTCCCTCGGACACAGACTCTGATGTAAATAAAAATCCCATAGTGTTCTATATTTTTTTTGCTTTTATAATCCAAAAAAACACGAGGGAATGGCACTAAAAATAAAGAATTGCTGGTTTAGCGATTTTTTATTGTGGTTGCAAGCAGTCCAAATCCCTCCACATTTTCGGCCGCAAAGGTAATAAATAAAGTTGTAAACACCAAATTTTGCTAATTCCAAAAAAATAAGTACCTTTACCACGTGATATTGTGTAATTATTAAAATACTAATATACAAAATGAAAAAACTTTTTATTCTGCTTTCGATTGCTCTTTGTGCAAGTTGCGTAAAGGATAATATTGAGAGTATAACCATTGAGCAGGCACCAAGTGCCAAGATTATACGCCTCTCGAATGACAATATGGGTGGTAGTATGATTATCTATTTCAACGACGAGGCAACTACTCGCGTAGAGGCTGGTGTTACCCGTTCGGGCGCTACTCGCTCAGGTATCGATCAGTTTGATCAGGTTTTGGAGCAGATTGGTGCTACCAAAATCGAGCGTCTCTTTATCCCTGGTAAGTACGAGGAGCGTCTGCGTGCAGAGGGTATGCACCGTTGGTATATTGTCTATTTTGACCAGAACGCCGATTTGGACAAGGCTGCGCAGATGTTTGCATCTGTAGCCGAGGTTGAGAAGGTGCAGTATAACGCTCGTATGCAGCAGATTGACGACGTTAAGCAGGCAGCATCTACATTCAATGCTCCGACTACTCGCGCAAATAACATCTATCCCGACTTTAATGACCCCGAGTTGGGCAGACAGTGGCACTATATCAATACAGGCGATACCAACGTCTTCTCAGGTATCAAGGCTGGTGCTGATGTCAATGCAGGCGAGGCTTGGAACATCACAGCCGGTGACCCTCGCGTTGTTGTTGCAGTTATCGACGGTATGGTTAAGTACGACCATCCGGATCTTGCCGACAATATGTGGGTGAATACAGCCGAGAAGAGTGGTACTGCGGGCGTTGATGATGATAACAATGGCTATGTAGATGATATCTACGGAGTAAACTTCGTAACCCATGAGTGGGATGGTTCAACTGCACTTCAGGGTGGTTACTCTGACCACGGAACACACGTTGCAGGTACCGTTGCTGCGGTTAATAACAACGGTAAGGGCGGTTGTGGCGTTGCAGGTGGTACAGGTAAGGGCGATGGCGTTCGCCTGATGTCTTGTCAGGTCTTCTATCAGAGCAAACCAAATCCGGATGATGAGTTGCCGGGTTGGCCATCGGGCTCTGAGGCTGCTACATCACGCGCATTCCAGTATGCTGCAGATAATGGTGCTGCGATTGCTCAGTGTAGCTACGGTTATGGTGTTAAGATGACTTCAGACCGTGCATATACCAATGGCAGTGCAGAGTTTAAAGCTATCAACTACTTTATCAAGTATGGTGGTGGCGATGTGCTGAAGGGCGGTATTCCAATCTTTGCGGCCGGTAACGAGTCGTATGATTACGCTTGCTATCCTGGTGCATACCGCGACTTTATCTGCGTAACGGCTATGAGTTGCGACTATACCCCTGCATACTACACCAACCACGGCCCTGGTTCAAACCTCGCAGCTCCTGGTGGTGACTTCTTGCAGAAGTATTATACCGATAATACAGGTCAGATGGACTCTGAGGTCTATTCTACAACCTTTATAAATGGTCAGTATGGCTATAAGCAGGGTACATCTATGGCTTGTCCTCACGTCTCTGGCGTTGCTGCATTGGCAATTTCACGCTCACTACAGTTGGGTAAGAAGCTGACAACAATAGAGTTGCGTAATATCCTGCTCGGCTCTACACACGATATTGACCGTTACTGCACAGGTAGCAAGACAAGTGTCGGCGGTGCGGGTAACGCTGTGACTGTGAGCCTTACTAAGTATAAGGGTAAGATGGGTGTTGGTTATATCGATGCCTTCAAGACGCTGATGAATGTGGAGGGTATCCCTTGCCTTACTGTTCGCACAGGCCAGCGCGAGGGTAAGGATTTGTCTGATGTTTTGGGTGGTAATGTAGGTACAAAGACCTTTATCGACGGTGGTGTATCTATGTCACAGAAGGATCGCGAGCGACTCGGCGTTGAGGGCGATATCTCTATCTCTTCAACAGGTAAGTTGCATATTAAGTGTAATAAGATTGGCTCGGCAATCGTAAAGATATCGTTTATTGCCGGTGGCTCTGAGCTCGGCTCGGATGAGGCTACAGGTGGTATGGCCGTAACTCGTGAGGTGGCAATCCTCTCACGTGGCTTTGCAACAAACGGCGGCTGGTTGTAGTATCAATAAATTTAACAAAGAGAAGTTATGAAGAAGATTATAAGCGTAGTAGCGTTATTGTTCTGTGCTCTTGCAGTAAGTTGTACTCCGAAGCATCAGGATACACTTGCAAAGGATATTGTTGATCAGTGGCACCTTGTGGATAACCCGCTTATCAGCAATAGCACTGAGGATATTATCGATGTCTATGTAGAGTTCAAGTTAGACGGAACATTTACCCTCTATCAGAAGGATTTCAACGCACCTATATATTATAATGTATATAAGGGCTCGTATGTTGTAGGCGAGGGCGGTGTTGTTACAGGTAAGTACTCTGATGGTAAGAATTGGGGCTCTCCAAGTGGCTATAAGGCTGAGGTTGTGGCAAATGGCACACGAGTTACTCTTACCCTCTCAAGTTTGGATAAGGAGGACGATATCTCTGTCTACGAGCAGTGCACCATTCCAAGTGATGTTAAGGGCGCTACTGTAAAGATGACAACCCGTGGCGAGGAGATGTTTGAGGTTGTTCGTTTCTTGTAGTTAGAGACCAATACTAAATGTCTGAAGTTAGAGCGAAAAAGGCGTTAGGTCAGCATTTTTTGACAGACCTTAATATTGCCAGAAAGATATGCGATTCACTTACAGAACGTGCGGAGGGTGAGCCTGAAGCGGTTCTGGAGGTGGGTTGTGGTATGGGTGTGCTCACACAGTATTTGCTGCAGCGAGGCGATATTACCACCTATGGCGCAGAGATTGACTCGGAGAGTGTTGAGTACCTTAATGCACACTACCCAGAGTTTACTCCGCGACTTATCGAGGGAGACTTCCTGAAGATGGATCTGCGCGAGCGTTTTGCAGAGGGTGTGCGTGTTATCGGTAACTTCCCATACAATATTTCATCGCAAATCTTCTTTAAGATTATCGAAAATCGTGACCTTGTGCCGCAGTGTGTCGGAATGATTCAGAAGGAGGTTGCCGTGCGTATTGCAGAGCCTCCAGGCTCAAGAGAGTATGGTATACTGAGCGTGCTGCTGCAGGCGTGGTACGATATTGAGTATCTGTTCACCGTATCGGAGAAGGTCTTTAACCCACCGCCAAAGGTTAAGAGTGCGGTTATTCGCCTGCGCCGAAATAGCACGACAAAACTCGATTGCGACGAGGCTCTCTTTGTTAAGGTTGTCAAGGCTTCGTTTGGCCAGCGCCGCAAAATGCTTCGAAATTCGCTCAAATCGGTCTTTGGAAACTTCGGTGGGGCAGAGCATCCACTCTTCACAACTCGTGCGGAACAGCTCTCTGTTGCCCAATTTGTAGAACTTACTAACTGGGTGGCTGAACACATCTAAAAGCCTGATTAATAGATATTTGTCAAGGTTACTGGTGTAGAGGTGAAAATTTTTTTTGAAAAAAGTTGCAAAAAAGTTTGGAGATTGAAAAATTTGCTCTATCTTTGCACTCGCAATACGACAGATGGTGGATTCATCTAAGGGCTAGGATACCTGCCTCTCACGCAGGACATAGGGGTTCGAATCCCCTATCCACTACCAAGAAAGCAGTCAAGAAATTGACTGCTTTTTTTGTGTATAGGGGATTCGTTCAGCTTGTTGCGCCTCGGCAGACTTGTCTTCGCGTTGTCGAATGTGCAGTGTTGCTTACGCAACGACGATAATAAATCAAACTCCATCAACTCAAACGAGTTTGGTTGCTCTCCTTTGATTTCTTCTCTAAACCTTCGGTTTTACTGCCCATTCTCTATCTCTCGGTCTGCTCTCGGCTTCTGCCGCCGTTCGAATCGTATAGGCGAATAACCGATGTCGCTGCCAATCAAACAGTCAAGAAATTGACTGCTTTTTTCGTGTATATGGGATTCGTTCAGCTTGTTGCGCCTCGGCAGACTTCTCTTCGTGCTGTGGCGGTGGTGTATCGCAAGCGATTTCGATGCAAAGAGTCGATACTTCCAAGTAAATGAATTTCCTCGTCTGTATCGACTTTTTACATCAGACCTTCGGTTTTACTGCCCATTCTCCATCTCTCGGTCTGCTCTCGGCTTCTGCCGCCGTTCGAATCCGTTTAGAGAGTTAGGCTATTTGTCTCCAAAGGTGAATTTACAAATATTGCCACTTGTATTCTGCGCCGTTGTTGGAGAGGTGGATGAGTAGGTACTCAGGAGCCTTTGCCTCGTCGCGGATTGTTCCGATAATGGTATATCTGACACCACCAAGTGTCAAATCCTCGCGGTAGTGGTCGTGGCCCTGCAGGCAGAGTGTTACGTGGTATCTGCTAAATAGGTCAACAAGGTAGTGGGTCTCCTCCATTGCGAGGTTGCCCGAGCTGATCTGTGAGTTGTCGGTATAGAAGAGGTTTGTGTGTAGCAGTATGGTGCAGTGGCGGTAGTTTGTTCTATTGGTTGCAAGAAAATCGCTGAGCCACTTCATCTGCTTGCGACCTAAAGTGCCACTTGCTGAGTCTAGAGTGATAAATAGGTCGCGGCCTGTGGTGAAATCTACCTCAAACCAATATACAGATGGCCCTAATAGCTCTTTGAAATCGTCCCAGCCTGAGAAGAAGAGGTCGTGGTTGCCGATTAGCGAAAATATCGGCTTGCCATTATCAGACGCTATGGCCTCTACGTAGTTTGATAGAGCATCGCGCCTATCAGAGCAGTCTCCAAGTACAATACCGAACAAGGCCGAGGTATCAGCGCGCATCTGAGTTAAAAATGCTTGTAGATTTGTCGATGTGCTGTCAATATGTGGGTCGGCGCAGACGTAGAACATATAGTTCGGCTCTGCTGTAATTGTTGCAACACTCTTGTTACCATTAAGGGACATACTGCTCTCAAAACGGCTATTCACACCCTCGCCCGTTGGGGTAATCAGTCCCTTCATATCAAGAGTGTTGCATCCAGCAAATATCAGTGCAACAATAGTTGTGACAAATATCTTTACCATCTGTAACATACCCCTACATTTCCATAGATTTGATAATAGTCGCTCGAGAGGTGAAACATTCCAGCAGATTTGTAGTTCACTCCGAGTTGTACACCTAAATTCTCCAATGGGTACCACCAACTTTCAACGGCAAGAGTGGGCTGGTAGTGGCGCTCCAGTTCAAAGAGCTGGCTGTTGGTAAATACTACATTCAGATCCCACTTTTCGCGCTTGGGTAGGCAACGAATACCTAGCTCGTAGTATAAGTTAAATGGCTCATAGAGTGCATCTTTACCCATAGCCATTGTGCGATGATAGTAGCCTATAGTTGCCCAGAGTCGTGGAATATCCAACGTCGCACCGCATCCTATGGCATAGTTACTCAGGTGGCTCTGATAGGTGTAGTTAAAGAGTATCTCCGCGCTTACTCGGCCGAAACTTAGGTCGTGGAAGTATTGAGGTCTGAACTCTGCCGTTACGCGAGCAATGGTGTTATACTGCACTCCTGCACGTAGGGCAAAGTCTCTTTCTGCTGCGTATTTTGTCTGCACCGCTACGGCTGTAAAGGCCCCTAGCGGGGAATTATAGCCACCCTTGACTACAAGGGCAACCTCTCCGCTCTGCGCCTCTACTTTGCCTGTAATGGCAAGTGCTATAGCTATTACCAGGATGACAAATCGCCTCATATGCAAATGTTTATACCAAAGATAATAACTTTAGCTCTTTAATCAAAATAATGTGTGAGAAATAAATTGTTTTTATTGTAATAGAGTGTTGTTGTTTTATTGCACGCATTTGCTCTCTGTTTTGTTTTTTGTAACTATTCTAATTTGAGAAAATTTTATTACCTTTGTAGTATGGTAAATGAGAGACTGATTTTTGTAACCAACGACGACAGTTATGCGTCTAAGGGTTTTCAGGCGGCAATTGAGGTTGCGCGCCGTTTTGGTAAGGTTATAGCTATTGCCCCAGATACTGTGCAGAGCGGTAAGAGTCAGGCAATTACAATCTACGATATGCTTCGTCTGCGCGTGATTAGTAAAACGGAGGATGTTGAGATCTATTCGCTCGACGGTACACCTGTGGATTGTGTAAAGTTTGCCCTTGACTACTTTTTGAAGGATAGAAAGATTGATTTGATGATTTCGGGTGTCAATCACGGCTCTAATGCAGCGACAAATGTTCTCTATTCAGGTACTATGGGTGCTGCAATTGAGGCGGCATTTTACAATATCCCATCTATAGGTCTGTCAAATCTCGACCATAGCGACGATGCAGACTTTGAGGCTTGCATAGAGTATGGAATTCGTATTGCCCGCAATGTGCTTGAGGGTAATATGCCTCGTCCACTATGTCTGAATGTCAATATCCCGATACTGCCTGTAGAGCAGATTAAGGGTGTCAAGGTGTGTCGACAGACTCGCGGTTTCTGGAAGGATGAGTTCTTTAAGCGTACCGATCCGCACGGTCGTGACTACTATTGGGTAACTGGCGGCTTCGATAACCACGAGCCAGAGGCTACTGATACAGACGAGTGGGCACTCAAGCAGGGCTATGTATCAATTGTTCCTATCCAGGTTGACCTTACGGCATACAACCAGTTAGAACAACTGAATGGCGCGTTGTAACAACTTGTCTATAAGTGTGTTATGACAACTTCGTTGCTGCTTAATATTGTTATTATTATCTCGCTACTATTACAAGTAGCGGCGATTGTCTATGCAATTAGACTTGTTAGGCGCACGAAGTATAATGTGATATGGGTGCTCAGTATAATCGGCTTTATCCTTATCACATTGGAGCGATTTTTTGAGCTCAGAAGTATCAACGGTGAACCCAAAAACTTATACATCTCTATTAGCTTAGGCCTTGTAGTGTCGGTGTGTATCTCCTTTGCGGTGATGTTTGGCCACCGATTAGTCAGCTACTTAGAGCGTGTGGGTCGCCAGCGAGCACTGCTCAATCGTCGTATCCTTACGGCTGTTATTCGTGCAGAGGAGCGTGCTCGATCCAACTTTTCCAAGGAGATGCACGACGGACTTGGCCCGTTGCTCTCGTCGGCAAAGATGTCACTCTCGGCCCTCTCTGCAGAGAATATGTCGGACAAGGAGCGAGAGATAATCAAAAATACCACCTGTGTTATTGATGAGGCAATTCGCTCGGTTAGAGAGATTTCAAATAGCCTCTCACCGCAGGTGCTTATAGACTTTGGTCTTGAGCACGCGATACGAAACTTTGTCAGCAGGGTAATTTCGTTACATGGTGTGGCTGTGGATATGCGTATCGAGTTGCCTGATACGCGCTTAGATAGCGATGTTGAGGTGATAATATATCGCGTGATATGTGAGCTTACCCATAACTCGCTCAAACACTCTGGGTGCAATCTGATAGCGATAGAGTTGCTATATAATGATGAAAAAATTATGCTGCACTATGCCGATAATGGTCACGGTTTTGACCCGCAAGCTGTGGTAGAGAAGGGTATGGGGCTCTCAAACATCTCCTCGCGCATCAACTCTGTAGGTGGATATATCGATATTCAGAGCAGCGAGGGTGATGGTATGCAAACTACAATTTCAATCCCTGTAAATGGACGCACGAATGGTTAAAATAGCTCTTGTAGATGATCATACACTCTTTCGCAACGGTCTGAAAGGGTTGTTACAGACAAATCCGAACTATGAGATTGTTGGCGAGTACTCTGATGGCTCGCAGTTTATAGCCGCGCTGCCGATATTAGATGTAGAGGTTGTCTTGATGGATATCTCTATGCCAAATATGGATGGAAAAACAGCTACTAAGTTGGCTCTTCGTCAACGCCCAGAGTTGAAAATTATCGCACTGACGATGTTCAGCGAGCGCCAATATATCGAGCAGATGGCAGATGCAGGTGTGGTGGGTTTTCTCAATAAAGATTCCGATATTAAGACCGTATTTCAGGCAATAGATACCCTTATTGAAGGAGGCTCTTTCTTCCCCGAAGAGGTGGAGGTTGTCCATAATGCAGAGAGTGACCCCGATGCGCTTACTGAACGCGAATTGGCGGTGCTTACAGCTATCTGTCAGGGCCTTTCAACTCCGCAAATTGCCGACTTGCTATCAATATCTCGCCGTACGGTAGATGCACACCGTGCACGCATCCTTGAGAAGACGGGTTGCAATAATACTGCAAGCCTTGTGGCTCACGCAATAAAGATGAATCTTGTGGAGATATAGTCACTTTTGCCAATGCCGTGGCAGAAAAAATACTCCTAAATGCGCGAGAGGGTCAATTTAGGCGTTTTATGATTTTGTAGATTAAAATATTTATACTACCTTTGTAGTATATTAATGAATATTATGGCAGAGAATAAGGTTGTACAGCGTTTGGAGTCGAGTGTCGATAAGATGCTTGAGCAGTATACGCTCGCTTCAGAGGAGGTGGCTCGCCTGCAGATACTCACAGCAGCACAGCAGCGCAAAATCCGTACCCTGCAGCAACAACTCTCTGATGCCGAAAGAGCGCTGGCTCAGGCAAAACTCTCTGGGGCAATGACCTCAGGTAGTGCAGATACCAAAGCGGCGCGTGCACAGATTAATCGACTACTGCGGGAGGTTGATAAGTGTATTGAACTTGTTTCGGCAAAGATTTAGGATGATTTTGGACGAGTATGGCTGTTAGAAAACATACATTTACACTTCTAAACAAGAAGTATGAGCTCGATATCGCTGACCAGCTTGAGGAGGTATACCGTATGGGCGAGCGTCGCCTGAACGGACAACTTCTGGAGGCTATGCGTGCGAAGATTGATGGCTACGACGATCGTGACTATTTGGCAAAGGTCGCCCTGGAGCTTGCAACTGAGCTTATATGTCTTGAGAGTGAGGGTAATACAGATCCTAATAGCGAAAGACTTGTAGCACTGATAGAGAAGATTGAGGCAGGATTAAAGTAGATTACTGCCGCCGTTCTTTACATACAATAGGAAAAATCCCGCATAGATTCCTTTCGTTTTGCGAAACTGAACACTTTTTACATTGGGGCAGTCTCAATTATCAAAACCAGGCCTTGTAGCCGGCAACGGTGAGTACCGCGCGTACCGATGGAAGGTTGCGAAACCAAGCAGAACCCCACACATGACTTATTTTACAGATTCGTCATTACCTAACAAGGAGTCTAATGCGGCTTTTTTATTTGTTGTGAAAAGGCAGCATTTGCGGCCGCTAACCTTTTTCTCGTCAATGGGTAGTACCCCAAGTACAACCCATCGACTCGAAAAATGCCGAGCGTTGCAACTACTACCTTTTGACAACAAAGATTTGTCGTGATAGCATAGCATCTGCTTCCTTGTCTGCATCTTACAAGACAGTCACATACGCCGAGTATGCTCCTGCCTTGTTAAGATTTGACAGCGTTGCATCTGTGTGCTTTTGACAACAAATATTTGCAGTGATAGTGGCGCATTTGCAGCCGCTAACAGGTTGAAAAAATAGAGAAAAAATAAATAAAACCCGCTATAGCCAATAGCTAATAGCACAAAACAGAACACAATAACTATATATAAAACACCAAACAGACTATGGAATACACAATTATTTTAGCAATTGCCGTAGTTGTTTCAGCACTGGTTGGAGGATTGACATATTGGGTTGTCAAGACTCGTGCGCAGGCGATGATTCGCGAGGCGGAGACCCAGGCTGAGATGATTAAGAAGGAGAAGGCTCTCCAGGCAAAAGAGAAGTTTATACAACTCAAAAGTGAGCACGATCGTACTGTAAACGAGCGCAATCAGAAGATTAAGGAGGCTGAAAATCGTGTACGTCAGGCGGAGCAGGCTCTGCAGCATCAGCAGAAGGAGCTCGAGCGTAAGCTTGCTGACAGCGACAAGATTAAGGCTAAGATGGAGGCTCAGATTGCAGCTGTTGAGGAGCGTAAGGCTGAGCTTGCACAGTTGATGAGCGAGCAGAATGCACGCCTTGAGCAGATCTCTGGCATGAGTTCAGAGGAGGCAAAGAATACTCTTATTGAGAATATGAAGGCAGAGGCGAAGAGCGAGGCTGCTGCATATATCAACGAGACTATCGAGGAGGCGAAGATGACAGCCACAAAGGAGGCTAAGCGTATTATCGTTGCATCTATTCAGCGCGTAGCTACCGAGACCGCTATCGAGAACTCTGTAACCGTATTCAATATTGACTCTGAGGACATCAAGGGTCGTATTATCGGTCGTGAGGGTCGTAATATCCGCGCACTCGAGGCTGCAACAGGTATTGAGATTATCGTTGACGATACCCCAGAGGCTATTATCCTCAGCGGTTTCGACCCTGTGCGTCGTGAGATTGCACGTCTTGCACTCCACCAGCTTGTAACAGACGGCCGTATCCACCCTGCACGTATTGAGGAGGTGGTTGCAAAGGTTAAGAAGCAGATTGAGGAGGAGATTGTCGAGGTAGGTAAGCGTACTGCCATCGACCTTGGTATTCACGGTCTGCACCCAGAACTTATCCGTCTTATCGGTAAGATGAAGTATCGTTCTTCATACGGTCAGAACCTGCTCCAGCACGCCCGTGAGACTGCAAACCTTGCAGGTATTATGGCTGCCGAGTTGGGTCTTAACCCTAAGACTGCGCGTCGTGCGGGTCTGCTCCACGATATTGGTAAGGTGCCTGATGATGAGCCAGAGTTGCCACACGCAATTATTGGTCAGAAACTGGCGGAGAAGTATAAGGAAAAGGCCGATGTATGCAACGCTATCGGTGCTCACCACGACGAGACAGAGATGACATCTATGATTGCACCAATTATCCAGGTGTGCGATGCTATCTCTGGTGCACGCCCAGGCGCACGCCGCGAGGTTATCGAGTCTTATATCAAGCGTCTTAAGGAGATGGAGGATATCGCACTCTCTTACGAGGGCGTTGTTAAGACCTACGCTATCCAGGCTGGTCGTGAGCTCCGAGTAATCGTTGGTGCTGATCGCCTCTCAGATGCTGAGTCTGAGGCACTGTCACACGACATTGCAAAGCGCATCCAGGATGAGATGACATATCCAGGACAGGTGAAGATTACTGTTATTAGAGAGACTCGTTCGGTGAGCTACGCCAAGTAATTTTGTTGTGAAAACGTGTCATATATGGCACATCCCTTATATCCCCGAATGGGAAATACGTCAAGTATGTCCCATCCGGGGATATTTCACGATGTACCATCTCTAACACGTTTTGACAACAAAATGCTATATTATGATGATAAATAAGTGCAGAGGATGAAATATTCTCAAAAAATGAGTGGTCGTGCATAGGTGATAAATTTTTCCGATAAAAAGTTGTATATTTCGGATATTTCCTATAATTTTACGATATGAAAGTATCGGTGAGCAGATATTCCTTGACTTCGGTGTTGCTGGTTGTGGCAATGGCGGTGTTGTCGTGGCTGTTGGGGATGGTATTACCATTCTCAGCAGAGTTCTTTGCTTTTCCGTTAAATATGGTGCTGATGGCGCTATGGTTGTGGGCTATTATCGAGCTGCATCGCGCGGGTAGTCGCAGCATTATTACCCGCTATCTGCTTTCGCGTCAAGCGACTGTAGTAAGCATTGTGTTGCTTGCTGTAGGGTGTATGGCTATGGGTCTGCAGCGTAATCCTGCAACGGACTCATATCTATTTCTATTTATTATCTTCTTTGTAATCACGCAGTTATCGTTAGTTACTCTGCGCGGTTGGAGAGATAGTTCGGGCATCTGTTGGACATTCCTTTGCAGCCACTTGGGTCTGCTGCTTGCCCTTATTGCGGGCTTTTGGGGTGCGTCGGATACGCGTGTGATGCGTGCAGAACTTGCAACTGAAAAGGTAAACACTGCGCTGTGCGAGGATGGCAAACTTGTGCAGCTGGACTATAATCTGCACCTGACAGACTTTAAGGTTGACTACTTTGATAATGGCACTCCGTCGCACTACGAGGCTACTATATATATAGATGGTAACCCTGTCACCCTTTCGGTAAATCATCCGCATAAGGTGGCTTTTGGCGAGCATATATACCTCACCTCGTTTGACAATCGAGAGGATGGTATGCACTGCGTTGTGCAGATTGTCCGTCAACCGTGGCGTGGGGTGATGCTTGCGGGTATTTTGTTGTTAATTGCAGGTGCGCTGCTGTTATTCTTTAGGAGGAGCAGATAATGGTTGCAGGATGGGGTATATTTCCGATTTTTGCGGCTGTGGCGGCCATTTTGGGCGTCGCAGGCTTTGTCGCGTCACTCTGTGGCAAGCGCTCTGCTGCACAATGGCTCTCGTGGGGTGCGGTAGCTGTGCTGGCGATATTTATCGTGCAACTGTGGGTTGTCCTCGACCGTCCGCCGATGCGTACAATGGGCGAGACGAGGTTGTGGTACTCGGCATTCCTCTTTATCTGTGGTGCATTTGCATATAGACGTTGGGGATATAGTTGGTTGCTCGGTTTTGCGACGATGATGGCTACGGTATTTATGGCAATCAACTGCTTCAAGCCGGAGATTCACGACCAGTCGCTGATGCCTGCGCTGCAGAGTGTGTGGTTTATCCCGCATGTCTCGATATATATCTTCTCCTACGCCCTTTTGGGATGTGGAACAATCCTCTCTGTAGCCTCGCTATGGAGCAAAAAGAGTATTGAAGATGCGCTGCAGAGCATCACTTGGGGCGGTGTTGCGTTCTTTACACTCGGTATGCTCACAGGCGCACTCTGGGCAAAAGAGGCATGGGGAGAGTACTGGAGTTGGGATGCCAAGGAGAGCTGGGCGGCAGCAACGTGGTTGCTCTATCTGCTATCGATGCATCTGCCGAGGTTGGGATATAGCAGTAAGAGGGTGCGAGCCGTAGTAATGGTTATAGCCTTTATCAGTCTGCAGATGTGTTGGTATGGAGTCAATTATCTCCCATCAGCCACCGAGAGTGTACACGTATATAATAGATAAAACCCTTAAAATCATAAAGTTATGAAGAAACTATTTTTAGGATTGTTGGTAGTGGTGGCGCTGCTTGTTGCCGCTTACCGTATCAGTTGCAAGGCACCTTCTGCTGAGCTTACACAGCAGCAGCGTGTAGCAGCTATCTTTGAGGATGGTGGATGTCTGAGCTGTCATAGCGCAGAACCTCAGTTGCCATTCTACGCATCGTTCCCAGTGATGGGTGATATAGTTGTGGCAGATAGTAAGAGTGGCTATCAGATGTTTGATATTGAGCCACTTGTAAAGGCTCTCGAGTCGGGCGAAACCCTCTCGGCTGTCGATGTGGCAAAGGTTGAGAAGGCTGCTCTTGATGGCGATATGCCAATGGCAAAGTACTACCTTGTGCACTGGGGTAGTCAGATGACTGACACTAAGGCAACTATCGTTGCTAAGTGGGCAGAGCAGTGGCGTGCAGAGTTCTACAATGACGGTCTTGGCGGTGAACCTGTTCGTCCTATCGCTGAAAAATTGGAGTATGACGAGGCGAAGGCTGAACTTGGTCGTATCCTCTACCACGATACTCGACTCTCAATCGACAACACTATCTCTTGCGCCTCTTGTCACGATCTTGGTACTGCGGGTGTAGATAACAAGCAGTACTCAGAGGGTGTTGGTGGACAGTTTGGTGGTGTAAATGCTCCGACAGTATATAACGCAGTCTATAACTTCGTGCAGTTCTGGGATGGTCGTGCTGCAACACTTGCACTGCAGGCCGCAGGCCCACCGCTCAACCCTGTAGAGATGGGCTGCGAGTCATTCGACCAGATTATTGCAAAACTCTCGAAAGATAGAGCGCTTACACGCGCATTCAAGGCTGTATATCCAGATGGTTGGAGTGAGGCTAATATCACCGACGCAATCGCTCAGTTTGAGCATACACTGCTCACCCCTAACTCTCGCTTTGATAAGTACTTAAAGGGTGATGCTGAGGCTATTACGGCAGAGGAACTTGAGGGCTATAACCTCTTTAAGAAGTATAACTGCGCAACCTGCCACGTAGGCCCGATTTTGGGTGGTCAGTCTTATGAGCTGATGGGTCAGTATGCCGACTACTTTGCTGCTCGCGGCACTGAGCTTACCGTTGAGGATAACGGTCGTTTTAAGGAGACTGCCGTAGAGCGTGATCGTCACCGCTTCAAGGTTCCGGGCCTTAGAAATGTTGCCCACACCGCGCCATACTTCCACGATGGTACCGAGCCTGAACTCAAGGAGGCTGTCTGCAAGATGGGTACATATCAGGTAGGTGTTGAGCTTTCAGATGAGGATGAGGAGAAGATTGTTGCCTTCCTGAAAGCAATATAGAAGTTTTATCGTGATAACGCGGATACCTACTTCCGCTAGCAAAAAATCCCGACAATGGCTGTACGTTTTAGTACTATCCATCGTCGGGATTTTTCGCCGAGCGTTGTATCTACCGCATTATGACGATAAAACGTGTTACTTTAATTAAACTCTGATAACAAAATGGTGCAAGGAATGTGTGGCGTGCAAGTTCTGATGTGCCTTAAGTGGTGTCGGCTTTGCCGACTAAATATACATCCGCGCAGCGGATACCAAAAAAGCTAACGGCTAATAGCCAATAGTTTTTTCACAATTCCCTTTGTACTTTAGTACAAAAGTAGTAACTTTGCGCGCTATGAACTCATTAAAACAATTTTTTCAGACTTTTGGCATTGTATTACTGCTCAGTTTGTTAGCCTCAACTGCCTCTGCACAGAGCGCAGGTAAGGTGACAATCAGCGGAGTTGTATCCTCTGCCGAAGATAACTCCCCGCTACTTGGTGTAGCAGTTGTTGTCGTTGAGACAATGCAGGGAGTGACCTCAAATTTTGATGGTACATACTCCATCGATGCTGTTGCTGGCAACACACTCTCATTCACCTTCCTCGGTTGTAAGGAGGCGCAGTGGGTTGTTCCTGCAGATGCAACTGGCAGTATGACCTACAATGTGGCGTTGCAGTCAGAGAGCGAGGCTATTGACGACGTGGTGGTAATTGCTTACGGTGTTCGTAAGAAGGGTACTATCACTGGCTCTGTCTCAACCGTAAAGATGGAGAAGGTCGAGAAGACCCCAACAGCTGCCTTTGATCAGGCATTGCAGGGTCAGGTGCCAGGTCTTACCGTACTCTCGAATACCGGTGAGCCGAGTGCAGCTGCAGTGATGACCATTCGTGGTACCAACTCTATCAATTCTGGAACAGCTCCGCTCTACATCCTCGATGGTGTGCCGATTGCTGCCAGTGACTTTAACACTATTAATCCTGCCGATATCGAGTCTATCTCGGTGCTTAAGGATGCCTCTTCGACCTCAATCTATGGTGCGCGTGCGGCAAATGGTGTGATTGTTATCACCACAAAGCGTGGTAAGATGGCTGACCGTCCTCGCATTGAGTATCGTATGCAGCTCGGTTTCTCGCAGGTGGCGTGTGGTAAGTGGGATCTGATGAATACCGCTGAGCGAATTGAGTATGAGCGCCAGATTGGTATGGATGAGGGTCAAAACTACGCAGTGCTCAGCCAGACCGACATAAACTGGATGGAGAAGGTCTTCAACTCGTCGGCGATGTTGCAGAACTACGAGCTTGCCGTGTCGGGTGCTGATGAGAAGACCTCGTACTACATCTCTGCGGGCTACTATAACCAGGATGGTGTGGCTATGGGTTCAAGCTTTGAGCGATTCTCATCACGTCAGAACTTTGAGCGCAAGATGGGTAGCTGGCTTAAGATGGGTGCCAATACAATGCTCAACTTCCAGAACATTACACAGGCCGATGAGGGTGCATATACCCTTGTAACTCCAATCTCGGCTGCCCGTTTTATGATGCCGTACTGGAATCCATACCGCGCAGATGGCACAACAGCATCTATCGCGGATGGTAGCTGGAAGGGTAATGGTCAGAACCCAGTAGAGTGGCTGGAGAACAACCCCGTTGCCTTCAAAAAGTACAAGGTTATCTCTACTCAGTATGCTGAGGCAACTCCTATTAAGGGACTTACTCTGAAGAGCCAGTTTGGTGTTGACTACTCGCATACAACGGGCTTTGGACAGTCGTTCCCAAGCTATGCTCCAAATCAGGGCCAGGGTAGTGCATCGCGCAGCTCGACAGATAGCTATAGCCTCACTATAACTAATACTGTAAACTACAACTTCGATATTGAAAATCGTCACCACTTCAACTTCCTCGTAGGTCAGGAGGGTGTAAATAGCCACTATGAGGCGTTCAATGTCCTTACGCAGGGTCAGAATAACGATAAGCTGACAGATCTCTCGTCTGGTACTCGTGCTACATCGTGGGGCGATACTACAGACTCTGACTACGGTTTTGTATCATTCTTCGGTCGTGGTGAGTATAACTACGATGACCGTTACTTTGCAGACTTCTCGGTGCGTACAGATGGTAGCTCTCGTTTCGGTGCTTCTCGCCGTTGGGCGGGCTTCTGGAGCGTGGGTTTTATGTGGAATATGCGCAATGAGGCATTTATTGATAGCGCAAGATTGTGGTTGACAAATGCACAGATCTCATTCTCAACAGGTACCTCAGGTAACTCGTCTATTCCAAACTACGAGCATCTTGCTCTTGTCGGTGGTGGTGCAGACTACGTCGGCAGCGCTGGTGTAGGCCTTATGCAGCCAGGTAATGAGCGTTTGGGTTGGGAGAAACCGTGGACTACTAACCTCGGTATGCACTTCGGTTTCTGGCACAGACTCAATGTCGATTTGGAACTCTACTACAAGCACACCTCAGATATGCTGATGGAGGTGCCTGAGCCATACTCAACCTCTGGTTTTGGCTACTACTGGGACAATGTTGGTGCAATGGTAAACAAGGGTGTTGAGCTCAATGTGCTCGGCACACTTATCGCTACACAGCACTTTATGTGGACAGTAAATGCCAATGTGTCGTACAACCATAACCGCATTACTGAGCTCTATAACGGTGTTCAGGAGTATGAGCGCTCGGGCACAAATACCAAACTTGTCGTAGGTCATCCACTTGGTGAGTTCTACATCAATCGCTATGCGGGCGTAAACCCTGCAAATGGTGATGCGCTGTGGTATACAAAGGATGGCGAGCTGACTACAGAGCTTCGCGATGAGGATAAGGTGCTTGTCGGTAAGAGTTATATCGCCCCTTGGCAGGGTGGTTTTGGTACAGCACTGAGCTGGAAGGGTCTGCAACTTACTGCACAGTTTAGCTGGGTAGCTGACCGTTGGATGCTCAACAACGACCGCTACTTTGACGAGTCAAACGGCCGTTTTGCATCGTACAACCAGTCACGCCGTCTGCTTGAGCGTTGGCAGAAACCTGGCGATGTGACCGATATCCCTCGCCACGGTGTCTATACAGAGTTCGATAGCCGACTGCTTGAGGATGCATCGTTCTTGCGTCTTAAGAACTTGATGCTCAGCTACTCAATTCCTGAGAAGGCTATCCGTAAGAGCCGTGTGTTCAGTGGTTTTAGACTCTATGCACAGGCACAGAACCTCTTTACATTCACCCGTTTCTCAGGTCTGGACCCTGAGGGTACAACAAACCTCTATGCGGCGCAGTACCCTATGTCGCGTCAGTTTACCTTCGGAGTTGATATTACATTCTAAACAGTGACACTATGCAGAAGATAAAGATATTTTTCGTTGCTTTGACAGCCTTTGTTGCTGTAAGCTGTCTGGATAAGGTGCCAGGCTCTGCTATTCCGCAGCAGCAGGCAATGCAGACCTTTGACGATGCCGAGCAGACTGTTACAGGTATCTACTCGCTCTTTAAGAGTGGTGCCCTCTATAGCGGATTGCTCACAATATTGCCCGACTTGCAGGCGGACTTTGTATATGCAGTCGATGGCTACTCAAATACCTATGGCGATATCTGGCAGTGGAAGATCCGCTCGACAAACTCAGAGGTTGAGGCTGTCTATGCCGCCCTCTACCAGATTATTGCAAACTGTAACTTCTACCTCGACCGTATTGAGGGCGTTATGGCGGCTACAACTGACGATACCAAGCTCCAGACCCTCGACATCTATACAGGTGAGGTCTATGCTATTCGTGCACTCTGCTACTCAGAGTTGCTTAAGTGCTACTGCAAGGCATACGACCCTGCAACGGCACAGAACGAGTTAGGCGTTGTACTCCGTATAACTACTATCGACCCACAGCCTATGCCGCGAGCATCGCTCTACGACTCATACCAGCAGGTGCTATTAGACCTTGCTGAGGCTGAGCGACTACTTGATGAGGATAACGACGCATATAGCAGCGCCTTTGTTACTCGTGCTATGGCGTATGCTCTGCACGCTCGTGTAGCGCTCTATATGCAGGATTGGCAGAGCGCAATCGACTACTCAACACTGCTTATTGAGAGTAAGAATTTTGCACTCAGCTCGGCCGTATCCCTCTATACAAACAATATGACCTACTTCGACTATATGTGGAACTACGATGTTGCTACAGAGATTATCTGGCGCATCGGTTTTACCACAACCTCATATGGTGGCGCACTGGGTCAGAACTTCCTCGGATTTAATAACGACTACACATACTACTATCCAGACTATGTCCCTGCAGAGTGGGTACTTAACCTCTATCCGCAGTCAGATATGCGCTATAGTAGCTACTTCTATACCCTGCCGACTGGTTATAACCACGGTCTGCAGTGGCCGCTGCTGGTTAAGTACTATGGTAATCAGGACTTTATAAACAACGCATACATCTACCATGTAGTTATGCCAAAGCCGTTCCGACTTGCCGAGCAGTACCTAATTCGTGCCGAGGCATATTGCCGTCAGGCAACTCCAAACTACTCTGCAGCAACTGCTGACCTGAATACACTGCGTGCTGCACGTATCTCGGGTGGTGGCTCGGTTAGCCTTACAGCGGATAATTACCTTGAGCAGATTGCCGATGAGCGCGTGCGTGAGTTCTATATGGAGGGCTTTAGACTCCACGACATTAAGCGTTGGGGCAAGCTCTATCGTAATGGCGAGGGCTTTACTCGTACTCCGCAGTCAAACTCACTTGCTGAGGGTAGCTCGCTTGCAATCAAGGCGGATAATCCGCTCTTTGTATGGCCGATTCCAAAGCACGAGCTTGAGGCTCCAGGTTCACTTGTTCAACCAAACGAAAGCAACTAAGATATGAAGAATAGATTGATAATATTTGCATTGGTAGCCTTGGCGCTGCTCTCTTGTAAGGAGCAGTACACCACCTATTCGGATGCCGAGTATGTGATGTTTGCCGATAGCATCTCTACCAATATGGTGCAGAAGGATAATAGCCGCTTTACCGTTGCTGTAGCGTCTACTGTTGCCCGTAACTATGACCGTACATTCGGTGTAGAGATTGTCGATGCTGGTAGCAACGCTATCGAGGGTAAGCACTACCGCCTGCTGACAAGCAGTGTGACTATCCCTGCGGGTAAACTCGCTACAGATGTGGTTGTAGAGGGTATCTACGACAATATCGAGGCTACAGACTCACTGGGCTTCTGTCTGCGCCTTGTAATGGCTGAGCAACTGAAGTGGAACCTCTATCCAAATTCGGACTGCACAAAGGTTACAATGTACAAGAGCTGTCCGTTTGACCGCAATACATTTACTGGCTATGCCGTGCTCTCATCACTGCTGTTGCGCGACTATCCAGGTGAGAATACCTCGTATCAGAAGGTGGTCTATACTGAGCCACATCCGACAGAGGAGAATATGATTATCGTTCGCGACTGCTTCTATAAAGGTTACGACGTAACTCTTACGCTCCACGGGGAGGATGCAGCAGAGCCTCGAATTACGATGGATAATGACCAGGTAATCTCTGATGAGGCTTCGGTATTTGGTCAGATTTTGGGTGACAACCACATTCTTGGTGACGATAGCCCATACTATACATCATATTTCAACTCTTGTCAGCGATTTGCTGTCCTCTGGCTTCACGTCTATGTAGAGGATTTGGGTACTCCGATAGGCACTGTAGGAAACTTCTACAATGTTCTTGAGTGGGTATCAGATGAAGAGGCTGAGCGACTTAAGCGTGAAGGTTTTTAGATAATAATTAAAAAATAGATACTATGAAGAAGTTTTTAACCACTATTTCACTTCTACTCCTTGCAGTAGCGTGTGCTCCGACTCCGACACCAGAGCCAGAGGCACCCTCTTTTCCTGAGGCGGTAACAGAGTCAGTTCTGCCTGGAAACGAGTTTACCCTTAATATCGTTCCAAACTACGATTGGGAGGTATCTCTCTCTGAGAACTCTGTCGCTTACTTCCACATTAAGGATGGTCAGAACGCTGCTTATAGGGTGCGTGGTACTGCGGGTGAGCACTCTATTGTAATTGCAGTGGCAGATGTTCAGCTCTTTGATGAGCAGCCTGTGTGCGAGGTTACAATGACTATGCAGGGTCAGAGCAAGGTTATTGCAACACTTACAATGACTGCTACAGAGCGAGTACTTAAGATCTATCCAGTAGCAATCGAGGATGGCGCATTTGCTTACGCTACAGAGGGTGATCAGACCTATGCATACCTTGAGACAGAGGTTACAGCAGATGGTATGACTATGATTTGGCCAGCCGAGATGGCACTCTACTCTACACGCGTAAAGGTTGAGAGTAACTTCAACTGGATTGTAGATGGTACTCCGGAGTGGATTACCCCTATTGAGGGTGGTACAGCGGGTGTTACAGAGCTCTGGATTAAGGGTGATGAGACAAAGTACCCACTTTCGGCACAGAGCGCAACACTCAACTTTGTAGATGCAGTGGCGACAGATAAGCTCGCTAGCTCGCTGAAGATTACTATTCCTGCGGCAACAGAGATTTTTGCTGTAGAGGGCCTTACAGAGAAGACTGAGTTTAACTTCCAGGGCCATATCTACAGCAGTATGATTGGCGAGTATGTTGAGGGTGGTGCGATAGCATCTGTACTTGGCGTTGATGGCTCGTCAGTTGTTGCTGTAGAGTTTACTGAGGCGGCGGGTCTTGTTCAGGCCGCACTCAATCCACAGTGGCTTACTATCGACTACGCAGCGTGGGATAGCAGCGATAACTCTGTAATTCAGAAGCGCGCGCTGACCCTTTCAGCAACTGTTAATGATGGCGCAGCACGTAAGGCAACTGTACTTATCTTGCCACAGGGTGTTGCTGCCGATAATATCGACCTGATTACACTCAATGGCGCCATTACAGATGAGTATAAGCCGTATGTTGCAACTATCGTTGAGCAGGCGGGCGATCCAGGCTCTATTGAGATTGTTGGTGAGCAGACTATGGAGAGCTCTGGCAATAGTATCGAGCAGCTCGATGGTTCGCACTGGATTTTCGGTCTGTTCCCAGGTGTAAAGACGGGTTATGATGTGCTCTATACATCGCAGTGGGCATATGAGGATTGGTATGTGAATGTAGCACGCCCATATACAGAGATTAAGTGCTACTCATTTGATACTACAGGCGCTACTGTTGAGCTTTCGGGCGATACCGCATGGATTACAACCACAGTATTTGGTACAAACTCAGAGAAGGTGCGTATCGTAATGGATAAGAGTAAGCCAACTGCAGCACCATCGCAGAACCTCAATACAGGTGACTATGAGGGTGTTGTAACATTTGCAGATCAGAGCGGTGTATTTGCCCTTATCTTCTGCCGTTACAATGAGGCTGCAGCACAGGTATCTACAGGTGTTAGCTTCTACTATCCAGACTATGCAGCACAGCAGAACTCAACATTGGTTGAGCTTACATCTGGCGAGTTGTATACAAAGTATGCATCGTATGGTGAGAAGGTCTACCACCTCACATATACTACAGCAACTCCTAACCTCTCTATGCTCAAGGGTCTTCCACAGACTTGGAACTATGTAAACGAGGCGGACAAGGAGTGGCTTAAGTATGAGTATAGCGAGGATTCGCAGATGGTTACAATGGATGCCCAGAAGGGTAATGGCAAGACTGGCGCGCTGGTATTTGGCGAGGGCAGTCTGGTACTTATTTGTACACTCAATATTGCACAGTAATGAAGAGATTATATTTGATACTCTCCATACTCCTTGTGGTGGTCGGCTGTACTAAACAGACAGAGCCAGACTATCGCAACGACGATTATGGATATGTACAGTTCAAACTCTACAAGGAGGCTTCGTACGGCACTCGAGCAGTAAAGCCGGTACTTGACTACCTTGCGGAGGCTTGTAAAGTTAAGGTAACTTTGGGCTATCAGGGTACAACCATAGCCCAGAGCCTCACGCTCCACGCAGCAGATGGTCAGGCTGAGTTCGGTCTGCGCTCAGATAAACTACAGCTGCTCACGGGAGTCTATGAGATGATGGCTTTTGCCCTCTATGACACCAACGATGAACTGCTCTATACCGGTACATCGTCTGCAGATACTCAGTTTGAGGTTATCTCAGGCGGCCTTACTGTGCAGGATATTACTGTAAAGGTTACAGAGCGCGGCTCAGTGCGCTTTACTCTGAAAAAGGATAAGGACGACTTCTCGTCAGCCCCTACTCGCGCGGTAGATAGAGAGTATACCTTTGATGAGATTAAGTATGTTACCCTGACAGTTGGTAAGGTATTGCAGTCTGGTAGTGTTACAAATCCACAGAGAATTGAGAAACTGCCAGCACTATTCGATGTACACTTTGATGAGGATAATGAGTATAGTGATGCTGAGGGCTATAGAACCTCATCAATTGCTTGCGACTCACTTATATCTCTTCCTGCAGGAAAGTATCGCGTGGTAGCATACGAGACCTATGATAGCTCAAAGTCATTGTTAGAGAATAATAGCTCTCCAAAGTTGTCAGAGTTTACCGTTGAGGATAATGTCACTACCGAGGCAAATGTCCGTGTAACTCTCTATCAGAGTGACGAGTATATCAAGGACTACTACGCTCTCTATGAGATTTGGAAGAGCCTTAATGGTGAGAGTTGGTACTATATCGGCGAGAACTGGCCTCGCGGTGCAAACTGGGAGTTTAATAAGGATCCAGACCTGTGGGGCGATCAGCCAGGCGTTGAGTTGCACTCAAATGGTCGTGTGGCAAAGATTGATATTAGCGACTTTGCCTTCAGCGGTCACCTCTCGCCAGCTATAGGTCAGCTGACAGAACTTGTTGAGCTCTATTTGGGAACCCACAACGATGTCAATATCCTTACCTACGACCCAACACTTGATAGTAATCTCTCGCTTGCCGAGCGTAACGCAACTCGTCTTGAAAGACACGGCGAGTATCTGAAGGCTATCCACCCTGCAACCCAGTTCAGTGAGCCTTGTGCTCGAGCACTGGCTGAGAAGGGTATATCTATCGCTGCAACATCGCTCTACAATACAATGACCGAGCGTGAGATTATCGACCTTAAGAGCGGTAAGCAGAGCTTCAAGCAGATGGATACACTACACGGAACACTCTGCAACGGTTTGAAGTCTATCCCTGCCGAGATTGGTAATCTGCAGAAGTTACAGTACCTCTTTATTGCCAACAGCGAGATTGAGAGTCTGCCTGAGCAGGTGGGCGATTTGGCCTCTTTGACCGACCTTGAGATTTACAATTGTCCAAAGCTTACAAAGTTCCCACTGCAGATTGCACGTCTGCCAGAGTTGGTGTCGCTCAATATTGCAAACAATGCACAGTGGAGCTCGGAGGAGATTTTTGCTGGTATAAACGCGTTGGCAAATGGCGCATCAAAGGAGAAGATACAGATTCTCTACGCTCGTCAGAATAACCTGAAGGAGCTACCAGAGTCGTTCCGCAATATGGTTAAGATTGGCCTTATAGACCTTGCATTTAACCAGATTTCAAAGATCTATCCACTCGGAAAGTCTGTCTCTCCAGTGCAGCTCTACCTCGATTTCAATCAGCTTGAGAGTCTGCCAGTAGATAGCGAGGGTTACTTCTGTGGTTATGCCGATTCAGAGGCGTTCTCTGTAAAGTACAACCGTCTAAAGAAGGTGCCAAATATCTTCTCGGCAAAGAGTAACTCAGCCCTTACCTCTGTAGATTTTTCGGGTAATGATATTGACGGCTTTGAGGGCGAGGAGGATGGAACCTATCGCGGAATAAAGGTAGAGACCTTTACTCTTGCGCAGAATCCGAAACTTACGAAGTATCCGTTGGCCCTTGCAAAGACTAACTCGACGGTGGCATATATTATCCTTCGTGGTTGTAGTATCAATGAGATTCCAAAGGGTTCGTTTGAGTATGAGAACTCGATATATATGACCTCTATCGACTTGTCTTACAATAAGTTGAAGGATTTGCCACGTGAGGTGCACGCAGTAAATCTGCCATACCTCTACGGCGTTGAGTTGTCGTTCAACTGTTTTGAACATTTCCCGTTTGAGCCACTCGATAGCTTCTATCTGACCGTTCTCGGTATTCGTAGTCAGCGTAACGAGAAGGGCGAGCGCTGCCTTAAGGAGTGGCCGCAGGGTATCTTCAACCATACAGGTCTGCGTGCACTCTATATCGGCTCGAATGACCTGCGTAAGATTGAAGATACAATATCTACGCTCATCTACTATCTTGACATATCGGACAATCCGAACATTATTTTTGACGCTTCGGATATCTGTTATGCTTGGCAGTCGGGTGTCTATTTCCTCATTTATGACAAGTCGCAGACAATTCTAAACTGTGACGCAATGCTTGAGTAGTATGAAGTTGAGAAGTATTATATTTTTATCGTTATTTGCACTCGCTGTAGGCTGTCAGAGTGACCCTACAGATCTATTTACTACCGAGGGCATCGAGTTCGATGTTGAGGCAGTAGGTGGAACGGTAAGTCGTGTTATCCCATCAAATGCTCGTTGGATTGCATCGACAGACAATGCGTGGATTACCGTATCGCCTGCAAACGGAAATGGAACAACTGAGTGTAAGTTTATTGTAGACTCTGCTCTTACAACAACTGCTCGTCGTGGCGTTGTGCGTATCGAAAATCTCGATACTTGGGAGCATAAAGAGGTGATAATCAACCAGAAGGGCTTTGATTATAGTATCGAGGTGGAGAGTGACGAGGTTGAACTTGCCAATTACGACCGCTTAGATGCGCGTTGGTTTGATGTAACGGTGCGAAGCAATATCGACTTTGATGTGGAGATTCCAGACAATGCATCGTGGCTCAAGAGTAGCCGCCACACACTTGATCTTAATCGTGGTGCTCGCCCAAGAACAACTACCGTTCGCTTTAACTGGGATATCAATACAATGCCGTCAGAGCGCCTTGCAAAGGTTGTTTTCCGTCCAAAGACAGATGCTACATTGGCTCGCCAGGATGGTCTGAGCGTGTCACAGCAGGCTGCAGAGCCGATTATTCCAGACTCTCGCGCTGGTGACTCAGTTGCTCTGCTCTCTATCTCGCGTACGCTGCAGACTATGGCTACTTGGGATGCATCGCAGCCAATGACTCTTTGGAACGATGTTGTGCTGTGGGATGAGAGTATGGAGGGCTGCACACCGGAGAAGGTGGGCCGTGTGCGTAAGGCAAGGTTCTACTTCTTTAATATTAAGGAGCCGCTGCCTTATGCTATCAAGTACCTCACTGCCGCAGACGAGATCTACATCTTCGGTAACACAAACACCTTCTTGCTCAACCTTGAACTGGGAGATGATATTGCAGAGCTTACTCAGCTTAAGCGACTTACAATCGGTAGCTATGGTCTGATTTCGTTGCCTCAGAGCCTCTCTGCACTCAAGAATTTGGAGTACCTCGATTTGGGCTCAAATAACTTCCAGAAGGTGCCAGAGGTGCTTACAAAGCAGAACTTCCCTGCACTGCGTACACTTATTCTCAATGCAAATCAGCGACACTTTGTTACCGATTTGAGTAATGTAGTAAAGGAGGATTTAGGTGGTTTTATGGATGAACCATCATTCCCAGAGCATCTGCTCAAGTGGGATCTGGATACACTTATCCTCTCGGTAAACTACCTGCAGGGTCAGCTGCCGTCGTTTGAGAATGACGATACAGTGCCTTACTACACTCAGGAGGAGATTAATGCAGTAGATTCACTGCCACAGATACTTGTTGATAGAAAGATAAAGAAGGTTATGCCGTCGTGCAAGCGCTTCTCTATTAACCACAACCGACTCTATGGTAAGTTGCCAGATTGGTTGCTCTACCACCCGGCACTCGATATGTGGATGCCGCAGGTGCTTCTCTTCCCTCAGGAGGGTAGAGCTAAGAATGGTACGTTGGCAGTGTTTGACAACGAGCCTGCAACAATGGACTACTACTACGATGTATATACAACTAAGAAACGACCTATAGGCGAAGATGAATAAGAGTAAGTTTTTATATATTGTAATGTTGTTGCTCGCCTTTTCGTGCAGTAACGACCTTAGCCAGACAATAGAGCCAACAGAGGCTCCATATGTTGAGGGCGAGATTCTTGTAAAGTTCTCGACAGAGGTTGCCGACCTTATTGATGAGGCGACAGCTGAGGGCTCTAGAGTAACTCGTTGTGGCGATATAGATGTGGATAACGTGCTGAACGCTATCGGTACCTGCTCTGTTGAGCGTGTCTTCCCTATAGATATTACTGCCGAGACAAAGACCGTGGAGAGCGGACTTAATCTGTGGTATGTTGTCCGTTTTGACAGCAACAAGTGTAGTGCGGCAGATGTGGCACGTCGATTCTCGGCGCTGGGCAAGGTGCAGATTGTCGATGTAAACCGCAATGTTAAACGCGCCTATACAGGTAAGGCTACACCGCTGAGCAAGAGCCGTATGGAGCAGATTTCAGCAACCCGCGCTACTACTTCAGATCCTCTGCTTACAGCGCAGTGGAATTTGATTAACAACGGCGAGATGTTCGTAAAGGATGGCGTTGTAAAGTCTGTAAAGGATGCAGATGTGCAGTGCGCTGGCGCTTGGGAGCGTAGTACGGGTGACAATAGCGTTATTGTAGCTGTGCTTGATGAGGGTATATTTGTTGATCATCCCGATTTGAAGGATAATATCTGGGTCAATGAGGATGAGGTGAACGATGTCTATACCGATGCGGATGGTAATGGCTACAATGGTGATATCTACGGATATAACTTTGTACACAATACAGGCCATATCGTAAGCAACAATGCGCTTGATTCTGGCCACGGAACACACGTTGCGGGAGTTATCTCTGCAGTAAACAATAATGGTCAGGGTATCAGTTCTATTGCTGGTGGTGATGGTAGTGCAAATAGTGGTGTGAAGATTATGGTCTGCCAGATATTTTCGGGAAATACAGCAACAAGTATCCTCTCGACTGTTCGAGCAATCAAGTATGCTGCCGATAATGGTGCCGTTGTGCTGCAGTGTAGCTGGGGTTATATCTCTCCTGCAGCCAATGAGTTTGATTGGGGAGAGAGCTACTTTAACAACAAGGAGGAGTGGATTGCTGGCTCGCCACTTGAGCGTGAGGCTATAGAGTACTTTACCCACTATGCAGGCTCTGCTAATGGCGCTATAGAGGGTGGTATTGCAGTATTTGCGGGTGGTAATGAGAGCGCTCCAGCTGCAGGTTTCCCAGGTGCTGCAGAGGAGTATATCTCGGTAGCTGCTACGGCTGCGGACTTTACCCCTGCAGTCTATACAAACTATGGCCCTGGCACAACAATCTCGGCTCCAGGCGGTGATCAGGACTACTACTTTGAGTATGTTGACGATAAGCATAACTACGGCGAGGTAGGTTGTATCCTCTCGACCCTTCCATACCACGTTGCTGAGAGTGGTTATGGATATATGGAGGGAACATCTATGGCTTGTCCTCACGTTTCGGGCGTTGTAGCGTTGGGTATTAGCTATGCAACTCAGTTGCGTCGCCACTTCAAGGCCTCAGAGTTGCAGCAGCTACTTATTGATACAGCAGTGCCAATCGATAGCTATATGACAGGCAAGAAGGACTACTGCCGCTATGTTGCCGACATTGGCCCAATACAACCTATGCAGATGAGTCTTAGCAACTTCCGTGGTCAGATGGGTGCGGGCCAGATTAATGCGGCAGCATTCCTCGCAGCTATTGCTGGCGATGCGGGCGTGGAGATGGTATTCCCTAATATTTATGTTGCAAAGGGCAGTAAGAGCGCTGTTGTTCCATCGCGCTATTTCGTTGGTGGCCAGAGCCTGACATATCGTGTAGATATTGAGGATACTGCAGTTGCTACTTGCAGTGCAGATGGCAACAAACTGATATTTAGTGGTGTTGAGAGTGGCTCGACAAAGGCTACTATTACGGCAAGCAACGGCAAGAGCTTTGAGTTTAGCATTACCGTGCGCCGTGATGCAAATAATAACGGTTGGTTGTAATGCGTAGAGCATCTCTGTTTGCACTTCTTGCCCTGCTTTGGGGTGCGGCTATGGCACAATTTAAGTTGGTGCCGCAGTCGAAGCTCGATAGTGTGGCAAATCCTCGAACAGTACCCTCTGCACTTGTTGTGGAGCAGAAGATTGTCGACTTGGGGCGTGTGGCAGAGAGCGAAACGGCTATGCGCACAATTGAGATAAAAAATCGTGGAAATCGTACAGTGATGTGGAACTGCCGAGCCACTTGCCGATGTCTGTCGGCTGTCGGTGGCGTAGTAAAGGGCGGTCAGAGTGCGGAGTTGGGGCTAAGTTTTTCGGGTAAAGGCTTCCCAGGGCCATTTGACCATAAACTATTTATCTACGAGGGTAGCGGAAGAGATAGACTGGCTGCCGTAGTACGCGTAAAGGGCTACGTTATTGCTGATGCAGATCGTAGTTGCGACTATCCATACCATTGTGCAGGTCTGCTGCTGCGCCAACCGTCGGTAAAGTTTAATGGCACATCGGTAGAGCGTATTGCCTGCAAAAATGGCTCGCAGAGGGCTGTAAAGGTTACAAAAGATACTCTGCTGTCATCTGCCGAGGTTAGTGTAAAGAGCGAACCAGAGGTGCTGCAACCAGGCCAGGAGGGCGATTTGATTATAACGCTAAAGGGAGACAAAACCGAAAACCTAAGACTATATATTGATGCCCCGATGGCACCACGAACAAGAGAGATAAAAATTGAGTAATATGAAGAGATATTTAACCATTTTGTTTGCTGCACTTGCATTGTGTGGCTGTAATAAACCGAGTCCAGACTCTACTGATCCACTTATCGATGTCACTCCGACAACCATTGCAGGTGTATGGATGCTTGAGAGTTTTGATAATGGCAAGAGCCTTGCAGAGGGTAACTTTGTCTATATTGAGTTTGTCCGTTCTGACCGTAGCTATACGCTCTATCAGAACGTAGGCTCTATGTATACCCAGACAATGCGCGGTAACTACTTTATCGACACCGACCCAGAACTGGGAGCAGTAATTCGCGGCAACTACGGCACAGACGAGTATAACTACTTCGACTGGTCACACCGCTATATCGTTCAGATGCGTGCCAATACTATGTGCTGGATTGCAAAAGATGATCCAGAGAATGTTTCGGTCTATGTCCGCGTAGATGCTCTGCCTGAGGGGATAGTTGAGGAGTAAATCTTTATATAAAGGAAAAAGCCTGCTCGATTTTCGAGCAGGCTTTTTGTTAATTCTTATTATAACCGAATTGGCTGCGAGTAAACAGAACCTCTTTCCAAAATGATTCGCGGTGTATGACGGTATCTTGGTCGCTCTTCATTGATAGTGTTTCAAGTAGAGCTAACTGAAAGTTGTCACGAGCATACTGGACTCCATTTCTCGATATTACATCAACAAGCTCGTCGTTATATCCGTGTCCGTCAGAGTATACATAACTACTCCATCTTGCCCAAATACCACCTTCACCATAAGCAGATCCTACATATTTTTTACCATTGGAGCGGTCTACAATAATATAGATACCCTTCATATTTTCCAAAGCTACTTTCCAATCTTGTTTTTGGTGCTGTACGATATGCTCTAATGCCGAAAAGTTAATCAGAACATTGTCGTATCCAGGGAAGTCGATACCCGAGTAGGGCTTTTCGAGAATTTGGGTCACAACCATATCATCAATAAAACTCTCAAGATAGAATGCTCGGCCTCTCATACCTAAATAGCGGTGGAACTCGATTTCTAAACGACCAATGAAAGGTGTAAACTGCTCGATAATGCTTAAATCATATCCGATTTCAGTATCTCCCCAATCTTCGTGTCGTTTGGTTATCTGAAATACTCCGCCAAAGATATACTTATCGCTTTTGTGGTAGTCCGGGATAAGAGATAGAATATATTCGCGCGAGAAGTCGTTCTTGCCGCCACGCCATCTATTCCATTCAATCCATTGGCTAAAATCTCTTGAAAATACATCCAAAGGTTGCTCTGTGCCGTTATAAGCTGCTAAATGTAGCTTGTACTTAGTTAGCTCTTTAGAGTCGATTTTTAGCAAATCGTTTAGTTTGATTGTTGTGTTCATAGTGTTGAATTTTTTAATTGTTTTCTCGTGAAGGATTTTAGCCCTGCATAAACGCCGACAAGAGAATAGCTAATAGCTAAAGGCCAATGGCTAATAGCAAAAAATAGGCACCGCTCACAAGCGATGCCTATTTTTTTATAGTCAACAGACTACTTCTGTGGCTTCTCGTAGCCCTTGATTTTTACGAATGGAAGGTTCTTCTCTGCCCACTCAGCAACCTCGAAGAAACGGTCGCAGCACATAGCGTCGCAACCAAGAGCAGCGCCAAGGAAGAAGTCCTCCTTATTGTTACCTGGCCAGAGTGATACAATCATACCGAGCTTGTGGCCCAAACGGATAGTTGAACGAGTAGTACCGTCCATCTTACAACCTACGCGCATAATGCCCATATTGTAAGCCTCCATCAAAATCTCTGGAGAAGCTGGCTTGCTCTTAAGCAACATCATCTCAGCCTCTGGGTGCAGACGCTGCATAATCTTAAGCGCGCGCTTGTCGAAAGAGGTGAACAGGTAGAGTGAAGATGCAGGCTTCTGTGGCATAGTCATATTCCACAACTTCTCGCACAGCTCCTCAAGCTTAGCCTCAGTGTAGAGCTCAGGGATAGTCTTAATCTCCCACTCAACATACATATTTGGTTTGTCTGAGAGGAAGTCTGCAAGCTCCTGGCAGAGTGCAAGGTCATTACCAGACTTAGTCTTAATCTTCAGACACTCCTTAGTAGTCATATCCTCAGTCTGCTTGTCAACACCGCAAGTACGGTAGAGTGACTCATCGTGGCTAAGGATAAGGTCGCCAGAACCTGTCATACGAACGTCAGTCTCGAAACCACGAGCACCACGAGCATAAGCCTCACGGAATGCGAGCATAGTGTTCTCGTCATACTCAAAGCGGCTGCCTCGGTGTGCAAAGAACTGAACGGTTGGATAGTCCTCAACCTTGGTCTGAGCAGAAGCAAAGTCTGCTGAGAGAACCATTGAAGCAGCAAATGCTGCAATCATAAAGAATCTTTTCATCTTGGTTAAAGTATAAGGGTTAAAAATATTTTCCGTTGCCAAAGATACAACATTTTGTTGTATTTACGAAATTGTGCTTTAACTTTTCTCTATTTTAGAACTCTTAATAGTGAAACTTTATTATCTTTGCTCTATGAAAAGATTATTAATACTTACAGTTGCATTGCTGTTTACCGGCTCAGCATTCGCGCAGCTATCGGATGTTTCGGGACAGCTTTTTCCTAAAAAGAGCGCAGAACCTATTATCGGTGCGCTTGTAACCTTTACCTCTGAGTGGGATAAGGATGTTAAGTATCAGCGCAAGAGCGATGCGGAGGGTTTTCGCGTTGTGTTGCCGCAAGGTGGTTATCTGATGACTATCGAGGCGGAGGGCTATGAGAGTTATACACTCGAAATAGAGGTTGATGAACCGCATATAGACCTCACGGTAATAACACTGCTTACTACAGAGCAGGCCGCTGCAAGAGATGCTAAAAGAAAAAAGAGATTTGCCAAGTAGCAAATCTCTTTTTTTTGTGTTGACCACAACATCTTACTCCTCTGGAGCGAACATCGGATCCCACGCAGGGAGTAGGATTGGCTTCTGCTTGAGCATATCGAGCACATCCTGTGGTACATATTTGCGCTCAGCCACAAGACGGAACATATACTCGTTAAACCACTCGTCGGTCATAATCACATTGCCCTTGTAGCCGCTTGTTGGGCCCCAGCTATTCTCAACCATCCACTTTGTGGTCTTGCCTTGCTCGTCAATATCCACGGCAATAAGAGTCATTGCGTGAGAAGAGCCGCTGGCAAAGGTCGATACTCGCTGCTTCTTATCCATCGGCAGGGTAGTGTTAAAGAGTGACTGATAGTCAAGATTTGCAATGTCAAGCACACCCTTCTTGCGGTCAAAATACTTGCCCACATCGCAAGAGAAGTACATCGCTGTATTGTCCTTGATTGATGCAATAGCAATCTCCTTTACGCGCTCGATTGGTAGGTTGATGTAGAGCCAATTCTCGCCATCGTAGACGTGGCGGTCGTAGTCAATCTCGTACACCTTGCCATACTCGCGAGTAGGGTCGTTCATAATCATCACATAGTTACTCTCCAGATCCTCGCCCACAAACTCATCGTAGAAGCTCTTTGGAGTGTACACTTTAGTCGAAACCTTCTCGCCTTTACTGTTGTAACGAGTCCACTCAAACTCTGTCGGTGGCACACCAAGGCACTTTACAAGAATACCATAAACCTCTGTAAGCATAGTGGTCTTAAGGCTCTGCAGTTCACTCTTCTTTGCAGCGCGGAGAGTAAGGGCATACTCACGGAGTTTGAGCGAAAGAATCATTCGCATATCGCGTGTATTCTCGCTCTGGTATGTCTCAGGCATAGCCGACTTTGGCACTGCACCATACTTCATAACAAGGTTTGATACACCTGTAAACTGACCACCGTCACCAATAGGGCTCTTGAGCAACCACTCCACCTTGCGATCATCAAGCGGCAGAGAGCGGGTGTCGATAATACCCTGAAGGAAGAGGTTAGACTTTTCTAACAGATCGTAGAAGGAGAGGTAATTCTGCGAGAACTCAAACTCCTTAAGGTCGTGCTTTACAATCATCTTTGCGCGCAGTACATTAAGACCTGTAAAGAGCCAGCAACGACCAGACGACTTCTGGTTTGTAATACCCTCAGTCTTTACTCTGTGTGAGAAGTGGGTGTCGCACATGGCAAGGTTGTCGCCATTTGTGGCAAGGGTAGTGATTGATGTTGTCGCTAAGGCATTCTTTACTGCACGCTCGGCAGCTGTGCCCTTGTAGCCGGTGCGAATCTGCTCCATCATCGCAGCATCAATGCCACCATTTTGTGCTACAGCAGTCGCAGAGGCAAATAGGCAAATTGCAAATAAAAACTTCTTCATATCTTTACTATTTGATTAATAACGGTCTGAGAATCTCTACCCAACGCTTGTAACCCTCGGCGTTAAGGTGGATATTGTCCTCTACAAACAGCGTGGTGTCAATCTCACCATCTGCAGTCTGCAGTGGGGTGCAGGTATCGACATAGATTAGTTGGTTGCTGCTGCGCTCAGCATACTCCTTCATAAGGGCGTTGTAGAGAGCCTGGCGGTCACGAATAGCCTCACGGCGCTTGCAGTGCTTCATCGCAAGGAAATAGACAGGAACGCCTGGATAGTCCTGCTCAATGCGGTTAAAGAGCATACGCGCAAGGTCAAATAGCTCACCTACAGGGATGTCAATCTCAGGCTTTGTTCTCAGGTCGTTGTCGCAGTAGAATACAAATGCCTTTGGCTTGTAGTGAGCCATTACAGTTTCGTAGTTATAGTGAAGGTCGCGCAATGTAGCACCGCCATAACCACGATTGACAACGGTCAGCGGAGCAAAATCCTCCTTGAGCGTCTTCCAAAGACGAATAGATGAACTACCAAAGAACATCACATCGCACTCGCTTGGCTCAACGGCGGCACGCTCCTTGAGAGCCTTGATGTACTTCTCCTCGTAGCGGGTCAGCCACTCTACGTCGCACTCTTTGCTGACGGTAATAGTGCCCTCTACGGTGTATTTGTCCGATTGTGTCTGCTCTGCAGATTTTGGTGCACAACTGAGTGCAAACAGAGCCAAAATAAGGGTGAAAATGGTTTTCATAGTTTTAGTAGTTTTTACAAAGATAGAAATTTTCTTGTTCAACTGCAAAGAAGTTACTATATTTGTGTTTACAATAATAGAACTATGGAAAACTCTGTACTGCTTCTTGCCTCAATGTTTGCTCAGCGTGGAGGTTGGTCTGCCGATCGCCAATTCTTTGACCTTATTGGCTCAACGTGCCTACTTGCTCACGGATTGGGTGAGCCTGTTGACGATGCATCGACCACTTGTACTATAGCCTCGGCTGGTAGGTATAACATCTTTGTCCGCACCCGAAATTGGACTAAATATTGGTCAGATTCTCCTACACCAGGCATTTTTGAGGTGCTTGTTGATGGGCAGAGCGTTGGCGTTTTCGGCAATGAACTCCCTGAGTGGCATTGGCAGCGTGGCGCGGCAGTAGAGCTGACTGCAGGTGAGCATATGGTAGTGGTACACGATTTAACAGGCTTTGATGGCCGCTTTGATGCAATCCTTATCACGCAGAGCGAAAAGACTCCAAAGAGTGACCTTGAGAGTTATAAAACCCTTCGTAAACGCCTACTTTCACTTCCAATAGCACCGAAGAGTGCAGGGTCGTTCGACTTTGTAGTTGTCGGTGGAGGTGTGGCTGGTATGTGTGCAGCTATTGCCGCTGCGCGTACGGGTACTCGCGTGGCACTTATTCAGGATCGTGAGGTGCTGGGTGGCAATAACTCTTCCGAGATTCGTGTTGGTCTGGGTGGCCGACTCAATGTCGGACTATATCCGTCACTGGGCTATCTACTCAACGAGTTCGCCCCTGTTACAAAGGGTAATGCCCGCCCTGCCGAGATTTATGAGGATGAGAAAAAACTCGCTGCAATCCTTGCCGAGCGCCGCATAACCCTCTTTATGGGCTATCGTGTGACCGAAGTAGCAAAGAGCGAGAATAAAATAACCGCTGTTGTAGCTACCGATGTTATCAACCACAGCCGTATCCGCATTAAGGGCCGTCTATTTGCCGATTGTACGGGCGATGCGACTCTTGGTGTGCTTGCTGGCGCAGAGTGGAGTATGGGTCGTGAGGCGCAGAGTAAGTATGGTGAGGTCTCTGCTCCAGAGGTGGCAGATGGTATGACTATGGGCGCTTCATTGCAGTGGTATTGCCTTGAGGATGAGGTAGAACGACCATTCCCTGCTATTGATTGGGGTCTTAAGATTGACGAGCAGAGTGTACAGGTTGTCCGCCGCGGTCAGTGGTACTGGGAGGTGGGTATGCGCGATGACCAGATTACCGATGCCGAGCGTATCCGCGACTACGGAATGTATGTGGCATACTCAAACTGGGCATACCTCAAAAATCACTATGCTAAAAAGGAGGATTATGCAAATAGCTACCTTGGCTGGGTGAGCCATGTGGCCGGAAAGCGTGAGTCGCGCCGCCTTATGGGTGAGTTTGTTCTGCGCGAGCAGGATCTTAAGAATAATGTCATCTATCCTGATGGCTCGGCCTCAACCTCGTGGTATATCGACCAGCACTACCCAGACCCAGAGAACTCACGCCTCTTCCCTGGTCAGGAGTACCTCTCGTGTGGTCACCTTGACCCAATGGGCTTCTACCCAATTCCGTATCGCTGCTTCTACTCAAAGGATATTGAGAATATGTTTATGGCGGGTAGAAATATCTCCGTTAGCCATATCGCCCTCGGTACTGTCCGTGTTATGCGCACAACAGCAATGATGGGCGAGGTTGTAGGACTAGCAGCAACCATCTGCCGCCGCCGCAAGTCTCTCCCGCGTGATGTCTATTACACTCACCTTGAGGAACTTAAGACTATGATGCGTAAGGGCGTAGGAAGAACTGATGTGCCGTACACCCAGATATATACGCTTATTGACACCACTGCCGCCAGAAGTGAAGACTGCTAATTTTGGTAATAAAATTAGTAGTTGAACGGAGCGTTGTTCCCCACAATCCTACTCGGCGTAGTACTCTGTTAACGCGGCAGTTATTGCACTAATAAACTGCGGCATGTCCTCTATATTTGGTAGCAACGGTTTGAGGTTGCAGACCTTGCTATGAACCGATTTTACGCCTTTATGCTGCAGAGTAGTATCTCCGCGCAGAGCTGCATCAAGCATCTCTAAATCAGAGTCAAATAGTAGCGTGCCATGAAAAAGTACACGACCGCGTCGCACCATACTTGCGCTACCCGAAATCTTCGCATCACCAACCATAATCTCGCCACGACTACCCGTAGTTGCAGCCACGCCAAGGCGATTAAGAGCCCAGACTATCGGCTCGGTATAGTCCCTATCCAGCGGGCGCTCCGGACTATTGCAGATTATTGCGTAGTTGAGATTCCCCCCATCGTGATAGACCGCACCACCTCCAGAGAGTCGGCGAACAACCTCTATATTGTGCTCACGGCAGTAGATACAATCCACCTCCGCCTCGATGGTTTGGTTACGACCCACAACCACCGCACGGTCATTAACATAGAGTAGCACAACCTCCTCTAAGCCCGAGAGCAGTTGTTGCTCCAGATTTAGATTCGATTCTGCTACTCTACTATCACTAAAGAGAATCTTCATCCTCAGCTTTTAATTGAGCATTGTCTGTCCGCCTGTAATAGGTAGTGCCTGACCAGTCTCGCAGGTCTGCTCAATAAGGTAGAGCACCGCCTTGCAGACATCCTCTGGAGCACAACCCTTATGCATAGGGGCTTGTGCGAGGTAGTACTCTCTTACATCCTCAATAGTTTTTGCACCTGGCACTTTACCTGCCTTAAGGAACTGCAAGAACAGACCATTTTCAGGATCGCTCCACAGTGGGCCGTCGTAGAAGTTGCCTGGGCAGATAGCATTTACCTTGATGCGATATGGCGCAAGCTCAAGAGCAAATGACTGCACAAGACCTATGCCGCCAAATTTGCTGCCAGCATACGCGAAGTTCGCCTTTGAACCACGCAGACCACTCTTTGAATTTATCTGGATAATGTCGCCCCAATTTTCGTTGCAGTAGCGGTTCTGAAGTTTCATAACGTCGCTTGCAACCTTAGTGCAGAAGAAGAAACCGTTGTAGTTAATCTTGGCAATGAGTTCAAATTGCTCTACACTCATTGTATCCAGACCGCCTGTGCGTGCGATGCCAGCATTGCTGACAAAGATATCCAGACCACCAAATGCTGTAACGGTGCTCTTAATCAGCGCCTTAAGGCTCTCCATATCGGCAACGTTGCACTTGGCAAATACCGCCTTATTGCCCGATGCCATAGCGTTGAGCTCGGCAGTTGTCTTGCAACCAGTCTGCTCGTTAAGGTCGGCAACCACAATATTTGCTCCGTGGCGGATAAGGCACTTGGCAATACCTTCGCCAAAGCCCTGCGCAGCGCCAGTAATAATGAAGATTTTATTCTCCACGCGACCGCTACCTGCAGTCTTGAACTTCGGTTTGTGCGCCTCCCAGTTATCTACAAAGACAATCTGCTCGGCTGTCATTGGATGTTCACCACCAAACGACTGCGCATACCAGGCAATCTTCATCATATCGGTATAGACATCCTCAATAATTCCGCACTCCTTGGCGTTACGACCAACAGATACAAGGCCTATACCCTTGATAAGGATAACCTTCGGATCGTAGCCATAGACCGCTCTGTAGTGGTTAATCTTCTGCTCCGCCTGCTCCAAAATTGTAGTAGGGGTGTCGGCAGCAACATAGATATACTTTGAGTTGCAGTAGATAATCGAATCTGGCGAGAATGGGGCAGATACAGCCGCAAAGTGTTCCTCGCTCTGCGCGTACCACTCTATCAGACGGCTATTTGCCACCTTAAGGGTCTTTACCTCGCCACCTCGGCTGAGAATCATTCGTAGCGCAGGAACAACCTCGGTTACCATATCGCTAATCTCTGCTGCCTCTTCAGGCAGTGGAGTTACAATAGCGCTTTGGATAGTGGCTACCACGCGGTCATAGATAGCCTCAACCTGTTCTGGAGTATCTGCACCAACAAAGATACCGTGGTTCTGCAGCAGAATAATCTCTGGCTCACATCCATTTTTCGCTACATAGTCTGCAACGGCAATGCTAACCTTCTTAAAGAGTGCATAGCCTGGATCTGAATATGGTACATAGAGCACCTTGTCGCCAAAGAGTCGCGCTGTGCTGGCCTCAACATCCATACTTGAGGTAAGACCGTTGATAATTGTCGGATGGAGGTGGATGACAAATGGTGCACTCAGCGCATTGTGCAGCGAGGTCTCTACTGACGGCTTACGATCCTTTGTAATGCACGCCGCCATAAGGTCGGCGGTTGCCTGCGCCTCACTCTCTGCAGCATTTGCGCTATACTCTTTTGTCGCAATAAGGTCAAGACCTGCTCGGTCAAGTACAGCAAAACCATCCTCGGTAATTGTCGCCAAAGAGTGTCCGCTCGCCTTGACCCATAATCTTGTGCTATCCTTAAATGAGGTATTTCCTCCTCCCGCAATTACAAAACGGCTATCTTGTCCGTACTTGCGAGATATCTCTACAAGTTGTTTGAGTTCTTTCATACTATACACCAGCTTTTGCACGACGAGCAAGCTCCGCATCGGTCATATTTGTCTCAGGAACATAGCCTGCGATAGGAGCAATCTTCTCGTGATATGCATCTACAAACCACTGTGGCTGTGGGAAGAATGAACCCTCAAGCTCGTGACATGGGGTAATCCAGTTGCGAGAGCCGAGAACTACAGGCGCTGCATCCAGATAGTCAAATGCCATAGTGGTAATGTTTGTTGCAAGGTCGTTGAGGAACGAGCCACGTGCAGAAGCATCACCAGCGATGATAATCTTACCAGTCTTCTTAACAGATTCGAGCACCTTCTCGTAGTTGAACGGAACGAGCGAACGAGCATCGATAACCTCGGCATTGATGCCATACTTCTCCTTGAATATATCAGCCGCCTTGAGTGCACGATAGAGCGTAGCACCGACGGTAAGGATAGTAAGGTCGCTACCCTCACGCTTAACATCTGGCTCGCCGATAGGAATCTCATAGTAACCCTTTGGTACACCGCCCTCGTGGAACTGCTCGCCAATATCGTAGATGCGCTGGCTCTCGAAGAAGATTACTGGGTCAGTGCCCTGCAGAGCCGCATTCATAAGACCCTTAGCATCGTATGGAGTTACTGGGAACACAACCTTCAGACCTGGGATATGTGTACAGAGCGAAGTCCAGTCCTGAGAGTGCTGTGCACCATACTTGCTACCTACCGATACGCGAACTACAACAGGCATCTTAAGGATATTTCCACTCATAGCCTGCCACTTTGGCAACTGGTTGAACACCTCATCGCCGCAGCAACCGAGGAAGTCGCAGTACATAATCTCAGGGATTACACGACCACCACACATAGCATAACCGATAGCAGTACCGATAATTGCCGCCTCTGAAATTGGAGAGTTGAAGAGTCGATGGTATGGCAGAGCCTCGGTAAGGCCTCTGTAAACTGCAAATGCACCACCCCAATCACGGTTCTCCTCGCCGTAAGCAACCAGTGAAGCGTCCTTATAGAATCTGTCGATAATAGCCTCGAAAAGGCCATCACGCAGACCGAATGTCTTCATCTTTGAGAATGGCTTGCCATCCTTGTCAAATGCAAAGCGCTCCTTTGTAGCCAACTGCTTTACGCGTGGATTCTCCTCCATAGGGTGATTTACATCAGGTGTAGCGTCGCTCATAGAGTCTACACTACCATTTGAGTACATCATATCACCCAAAACGTCAGCACCCTTTGACAGATCCATACGTGGAGAGAGCGTCTCGTCAATGGCGAGCTTGTACATCTCGAAGATTACACTCTTCATATCTGTAACAATCTGCTCGAGTTCTGCCTCTGTAGCTACGCCTGCCTCGATGAGCTTCTGGCCGTAGCACTTGATGCAGTCGATCTCCTCCCAAGCCTTAACCTCCTCAGGTGTACGATATGTCGATGCATCTGATGGTGAGTGACCGCTGTAACGGTATGTAACAATGTCGAGCAATGCAGGACCCTTCTTCTCCTCAAGCAGTGCCTTCTTGCGACGGAAACCGTCGATAACAGCAAGCGGGTTGTAACCATCTACGCGCTCGGCGTGCATTGCGTCAACATTAAATCCAGCAGCAATACGAGCAGCGAAGTTGTAACCCTCAGTCTCGCCACGAGTCTGACCACCCATAGCATACTGGTTGTTCATAATGCTGAACAGAACAGGAAGACCTCCCTTCATATCGCCCTCCCAGAGCTGTGTAAACTGATCCATAGAGGCGAAGGTCATACCCTCCATAACTGGGCCACGACCAAGAGCACCATCGCCGAGGTTGGCAACTACAATACCCTTCTTGCGGTTTACCTTCTTGTAGAGTGCTGCACCTACAGCAATACTGCCGCTACCACCTACAATCGCATTGTTCGGATAGATACCAAACGGAGTAAAGAAGGTGTGCATACTGCCACCCAAACCCTTGTTAAAGCCTGTTACGCGTGCAAAAATCTCAGCAATAGCACCGTAAACAAGGAAGCAGATACCCAAATCCTTTGTTGTACCACCCTTGAAACCCTTTTTTGCAACCTCGAGTGTAGCGCCACCCCAGAACTGCTCCATAATTGTCTTGAGCTGCTCCTCTGGTAGAATCTCGATAGCACGCAGACCCTTTGCCAGAATCTCGCCGTGACTACGGTGTGAGCCGAAGATAAAGTCGTCAACATCGAGATTATATGCCATACCTACGGCAGCAGCCTCCTGACCCATTGAGAGGTGGGCAGGGCCTGGGTTGTTGTACTCCACGCCGTTATAGCCACCAGTGGTCTTAACGAGGTTGAGCATTGTTTCAAACTCGCGAATGATAAACATATCGCGATAGATTCTCTTCAGATCCTCTGCAGTAAAATTCTTCTCAGCAAGCTCATCCGCAATACTCTTCTGGTACTGGTTTACAGGAATTACTGGGAATGTAATCTCGCCCTTCTGACGTAACTCTACAGGATCTACAAATAGCTGTTTAGACATATCTCAGTTTAGGTTTTTAAGTTATTCAATTGCAAATATTGTCTCCTTGAAGATCTCCGATACGGTCGGATGTGGGAAGACAACCTCTTCGAGCTCCTTGATGGTCATCTCGGCCTCAATTGCCATACAAGCACCATATATCATCTCGCTTGATGGGTTGCCGAGCATGTGAACACCCAGTACCTCGCCATATTTCGGACCAACAAGCACCTTGCATACGCCATTGCCACCCTCATTCTCGGCAACAAAGCGACCTGCATAGGCCATAGGTAGTGTTGCAACCTTGTAGGCGATACCCTTCTGCTTTGCGCTCTCCTCGGTAAGACCTACGCCACTAATCTCTGGATTTGTGTAGACAACACCCGGAATAGCATCGTAACGCATACTATCCTCACGACCTGTAAGGTTATTTACCACAACCTCACCCTCGCGGCTAGCTGTATGGGCAAGCAGTGAGAAACCGGTAACATCTCCCGCAGCAAACACACCTGGGATATTTGTACGCATCTTGTTGTCAACCTTAATTCCACCGCGGTTCATCTCTACGCCGAGAGTTTCCAGACCGAAACCTGTAGTTACAGGACGACGACCCACGCTGACAAGAATCTTGTCGCCAGATACGTTGTGCTCGCCACCCTCCGCATCGACATAGGTTACAACATTGCCGTCAATCTTTGTCACCTTGCAAGAGAGGTTGAACTCAACACCCTTCTTTGCATAGATACCGCGAAGCATTGCGCTCAGCTCCTTATCCAGACCGTTCAAAATCTCAGGTAACATCTCCACAACGGTAACTTTAGTGCCGAGGCTGTTGTAGAAACTTGCGAACTCCATACCGATAACACCGCCACCGATAATAACGAGGCTCTCTGGCTGCTCCTTGAGCGCTAGAATCTCTCGGTTTGTAAGGATAATATCGCCAGCCTCCTTAAGACCTGGAATTGGTGGAACAAATGCCTCTGAACCTGTGCAGATAAGCAGGTTGGCAGCCAAGTAGTGGTTGTCGTTGCAGCTAATCTTAATACCCTCGCTGCTGCGACCCTCGATTGTAGCCTGACCCTTTACCACCTCTACACCGTGTGCCTTCATCTTGGCGCCTACGCCAGCAACAAGGCGACGAACAACGCGAGCCTTTCTATCTACAATCTTGCCGAAGTCGAAAGTAGCATCCTTCGCAAAGACACCATACTTGTCGCCGTGAATAGCGGTATCGTATACCTTAGCGCTGTAGAGCAGAGTCTTTGTAGGGATACAACCCTCATTAAGACACACACCACCCAACTCGCGCTTCTCAAAGAGCACCACCTTAAGACCCTTTGCACCTGCTCTTTCGGCAGCTACATAACCGGCAGGGCCACCACCGATAATTGCTAAATCTATCATAGTTGTAAAATTTTTTCAGTTGTTAGAACTCAATCTCAAGATTTTCAATCTCAATAGCTATCTGCTTGAGGAAACGTGTAGCCTCGCCACCATCGAGTGCGCGGTGGTCGTAGGTAAGGCTCAGTCCGATGTGTGGCACAAAGGCATAAACGCCGCCACCAATATCCTTCGGACGAGGGATGATTGTATTTACACCCAAAATAGCACTCTGCGGCAAATTGATAACTGGGGTAAACATCTCAACACCATAGTTGCCCAGGTTCGATACGGTAAATGATGCCGCCTCGCTTGAGAGCAAATCTGGGTCAATCGAGCCCTTTCTACAAGCGGTTGCAATCTGCTTAAGATTCTCTGCCAGGGTAATGATTGACATATCGTCGGCATTCTTTACTACAGGTACCATCAGGCCACGTTCGGTATCTACCGCAAGCGCCAAATGCACCTTCTTGAATAGACGAACAGAGTCGCCGAGGAAGTGGCTGTTTACATTAGGGAACTGCTGCAGCGCCTTGATAACGGCAAAGCATACAAAGTCGTTGAGTGTAATATTGGTTGCCAAACGACCCTCTTCCATAGCCTTCTTAGCCTTCTTGCGAAGCTCCATAATGCGGCGAGCATCTGCACTGAGGTGGTGGGTAAGCTGTGCTGAGTTCTGCAACGATGCGTGCATAGCCTTAGCGATAATCTTACGCATGTTAGAAATAGGCTTAACCTCGCTGTCGGCACCTGCAGTAGCAACGCTTGCAGCTGCCATATCTGCACCACGAGCAGCTCCAGCAAGACCAGTGCCATACTTTGGTGCTACAGCGCCTGTCTCAAGGGCAATAGCCTTTGCTAGTGGAGTCATCTTGGCTGTAGAGCCTGCTGCAGCCACAATGTCGCGCTCGATAATGCGACCGCCAGGACCAGAGCCTGCTACATTGGCAAGATTTACACCGCTCTGTGCCGCAAGTGCGCGCGCTCTTGGCGATACACCGCAACCAGGAGTTTGAACAGCTGCCGCTGCTACGGTAACAACCTCTGGCTGTGCTGTTGCGCTTGGCTCCTCAGCTGCCGCTGCTGCGGGGGCAGATGACACCTCGCCACCTGGGCGGAAGGCCTCAATATCCTCACCCTCAGCACCGATAACCATCACATTGGTAAGTACGGGGATTTCGTCACCATCGTTGAAAAATAGGGCAAGAACTGTTCCCTCAACCTTTGACTCCTCCTCAAAAGAGGCCTTGTCAGTCTCGTACGAGAAGAGTAGATCTCCAATGGCAACTTTGTCGCCAACCTTCTTCTTGAATTCGGTCAGGATGCAGCTCTCCACACTCTGACCCTGCTTGGGCATAATAATAACCTCTGCCATAATATTGTGTTTTTATTTGTAGAATCGAGATAATCCTCACAAATATATACAAAAAATGGCAGAATAAGAAATTATTACATAATTTATTGCAACTATATCCACAAAATAGATAAACATTTAAATTGCGGATACTTTTGACAAGATAACTACAAGCAGTATGCGGAGGCGTTAGATGTGAGATTTAACTCCTCAATAGCCTCTTTTAATTGGGTTAATGCTTGAGTGAGTGTGACCCGTGTAGTGCCGACATTAAGACGCATAAAGCCCTCTCCCTCAGAGCCGAACATAGCGCCATCGTTCAGCGCAAGTTTTGCCTTATTGACAAAAAGGTCAACCAATTTGGCGTGAGGTATGCCAAGCCTTCGGCAGTCGAGCCATACAAGGAATGAGGCCTCTGGGCGAATAGGTATAATTTGTGGGATATGTTGCTTACAGAAGTCGATTGTAAAGGCGATATTACCCTCTACATAGTCGAGCATCTCTTGTCTCCACTGCTCCCCATTTTCAAAGGCTGCAATAGTCGCTATCGGGGCAAAAATGTCGGGCTGATTGAGCTCATTTCCGCCCATCCAACCAAAGAATTTCTCGCGCAAATTGTCGTTCGGAACTATTGCGTAAGAGGTGACAATGCCTGCAATATTAAATGTCTTTGATGGTGCACCGAAGGTTATGCTGCACTCGGCAGCCTTTGGACTAACTGATGCAAATGGGGTGTGTTTTTTGCCCCAAAGTGCCATATCGCAGTGAATCTCGTCGGAGATTACAGTAATGCCGTGGCTATGGCAAAAATCGGCGAGTCGAACGAGTGTTTCGCGACTCCAAAGAATACCTACTGGGTTGTGTGGATTGGCAAGAATAAGTAGCTTGCAACGGCTGTCAGCAACCGCCTCGAGATTTTCAAAATCAATCTCGTAACTACCACATTCAGTGCGCTTTAATGGATTTTCGACTACCTCGAATCCGTTGTGAATAGCCACGTTGCGGAAGGGGTGATATACAGGTGGCTGGATGATGATTTTATCGCCCGCTTTGAGTAGTGAAATCATCGCCATAGCAATTCCCTTGACAATGCCTGGAATATAACTTATCCAACTGCTCTCAATCTGCCAGTTGTGGTGCGTAGCAATCCAGTCGATAATCGCCTTGCGATAGCGCTCAGGCTCTACTGTATAGCCAAAAATAGGGTGCTCAAGGCGTGCCTTGAGAACATCCACGATAAAGTCGGGCGTTGCAAAATCCATATCTGCAACCCACATCGGCAGCAGCTCGCTGTTGCCATACCACTGCTCAAGTCCGTCACACTTAACAGCACCTGAGCCACGACGGTCAATAATCTTGTCAAAGTTGTAGTTCATACCACAAAGTTACAAAATTATTCGTACGTTGTGCATACAGCAATAAAAAAGGCCTCGTCAAAAGACGAAGCCTTGTGGACCCAGAGGGGCATGATCCCACGACCTTCGGATTATGAGTCCGCTGCTCTAACCGACTGAGCTATGGGTCCTGAATGAGTCTAACTACTAAATTACGGGCACAAAGATAGGAAAAATGTATAAACAGTGCAAATCTTTTATCGAAAAATGTTATATTTGTGACACATAACTATAGACAATATGTGTGATAGTAGAGTAGTGGTTGCGGCTATGACTTGTGCTGCAGTTGTGGCATCAACTGCAGAGGCGTCAAATGGTGAAAAATGTGCAAAAAAGTGCGATAATCAGCGCCCAAATGTGATATTTATCCTCTTGGACGATGCCGGTTATGGTGACTTTGGCTGCTATGGCCAGACCAAAATCGAGACGCCAAATATAGATGCACTTGCTGCGCGTGGTATCCGTTTTACAGATATGTATGCAGGTGCGCCCGTGTCGGCTCCGTCGCGTTGTACGCTGATGACGGGCCTCCACTCGGGACACGCTCAGATTCGCTCAAATGACGAGATGCTCAGCCGTGGCGATGTGTGGAGCATCGATGCTATGCGTACCAATCCAGAGCTTGAGGGTCAGGCACCGATGGCTGCAGGAACAACGACCGTTGCAACCGTTATGCGCGATGCGGGTTACCGTACAGCGATGATTGGTAAGTGGGGTTTGGGTGGCCCGAACTCAAAGAGTACACCAATTGATATGGGGTTTGACTACTTTTACGGCTATCTGTGTCAGCGTATGGCGCAGTGCTACTATCCACCGTTCCTATATAACGGATTAGAGCGTGAGTATACGGCCAATCCGAGGATGAATTTGGGCGATAAACTCGACAAGGGTGCAGATCCATATGATACAGCGAGTTATAAAAAGTTTACTGGTCCGACATATAGCCCGGATGCAATCTATGAGCGAATTGAGCAGTTTGTTAGCAGTAACGCTGATAAGGAGTTTTTTCTGATGTGGACTACAACCATTCCGCATAGTGCTCTTGCAGCACCTGACGAGTGGATAGCAAAGTATATCGATAAGTTCGGAGATGAGGACCCTGTTTACACTGGTAAGGGATATTTCCCTGCTCGCTACCCAAAGGCGACATACGCGGCAATGATATCATATCTTGATTTTCAGATAGGAAAACTTGTCGAACTGCTCAAGGCTAAAGGGTTGTATGACAATACGATAATAATGGTTACCAGCGACAACGGTCCTACTCATAATAGTTATACCAATACCAACTGGTTTGATTGTGCACACCCATTCCGTAGTGATCGAGGCTGGACAAAACGCTCGCTGCACGAGGGTGGTATTCGTATGCCGTTTATCGTTTCGTGGGGTGATAGAATTACCCCGACGATAAGTGATCATATCGGCTACTTCCCAGATATTATGCCGACACTATGTGATATAGCGGGGGTGAAGAGCCCGAAGAGTGATGGAATATCTATCTTGCCGACTATTTTAGGTAAGAAACAGAAGGAACATAAGTACCTTTACTGGGAGTTTCCGCTATTTAAGAAGGATAGGGGTTGGCTGAGCGTAAGAATGGGGCCGTGGAAGGGCCTTGTGACAGATGTCGCCGATGGAAATACAACAATGCAACTATTTGATATTGTGAACGATCCGCGTGAGGAGAGAGATTTGGCGGCTGAGAATCCTCAGGTGGTAAAGGCTATGTGGCAGGCGGTAAAAGAGTCGCACACAGAGTCTGAACATCCGTTGTTTAAGCTCGAAATAACCTATCCGTAGAGTGTTTGTTGTGAAAAATGGCGGAAAATATAGTAATTTTTACTATATTTGCGTTGATTTACGAATATAGTTTCTGTTATGGGATTTTTTGACCTTTTTAAGAGTAAGAAAAAGAGTGATGAGCAGCTGCAGCCAGATGTTGTAGCGCAGGATCGTAAGGATTTGGATGCCGGCTTGGAGAAGACTAAAGAGGGCTTCTTCTCAAAGATAGCACGCGCCGTTGCGGGTCGTTCGACTGTTGATGCAGAGGTATTGGATGAACTGGAGGAGGTGCTCATTACGTCGGATGTTGGTGTAGATACCACTGTAAAGATTATTGAGCGCATTGAGGCGCGCGTTGCTCGCGATAAGTACATAAACTCTGAGGAGTTGCAGAATATTCTCCACGATGAGATAGCACTGCTAATGGAGGAGGCTGAGGGCAAAACCGAAAACTTCGGTCTTGATGTTAAGGAGGGTATGCCTTATGTAGTTATGGTTGTGGGCGTAAATGGCGCAGGTAAGACAACAACTATTGGTAAGCTCGCCGCGCAGCTTGTGCGTGCTGGCAAGAAGGTCTATATCGGTGCTGCCGATACTTTCCGTGCAGCGGCAATTGACCAGCTTGCAGTTTGGGCAGAGCGTGCAGGTGCTACGATGGTTAGCCAGCAGATGGGCTCTGATCCTGCATCTGTTGCATACGATACCCTCAAGAGTGCTGTTGCAAATGGTGCAGATGTTGTGCTGATTGATACTGCAGGCCGACTGCACAATAAGGTTGGCTTGATGAATGAGCTGACAAAGATTCGTAACGTTATGGCGAAGGTTATTCCAGACGCGCCACACGAGGTTATGCTCGTGCTTGACGGCTCTACAGGCCAGAATGCCTTTGAACAGGCGCGTCAGTTTACTGCAGCTACTAAGGTTACATCGCTTGCTATCACAAAGCTTGACGGTACGGCAAAGGGCGGTGTGGTTATCGGAATTAGCGACTCGTTCAGCGTACCTGTGCGTTATATCGGCGTAGGTGAGGGTATTGACCAGCTTAAGATATTTGACCGTCACGAGTTTGTTAAGGCTTTGTTTGGAAAGTAATGGATAAAATCAACGTTATAACCCTCGGTTGTGCAAAAAACCGAGTTGACTCTGAGCATATTGCGGCACAGCTTGCTGCGGCAGGGTATGAGATTGTGTTTGATAGCGACAGCACAGATGCAAAGGTGGTTGTTATCAACACTTGTGGCTTTATCGGTGATGCTAAGCAGGAGAGTATCGACACGATATTCAATGCCGTAAATGCTAAAAATGAGGGTCTGATCGAAAAATTATTTGTCATCGGCTGCCTCTCGGAGCGTTATGCAGACTATCTGCGTGAGGAGATTCCTGAGGTGGATGAGTACTTCGGTGCACGCGACCTTTCGGGAGTTGTTGAGGCTCTGAAGGCGGAGTATGATGTAAAATCTACCGAGCGTACACTCTCAACACCTAAGCACTATGCATATCTGAAGATTTCGGAGGGCTGTAACTGGCGTTGTGGCTACTGCGCAATTCCTGGTATTCGCGGTAAGCATATCTCTGTGCCTATGGAGCAACTGCTTGAGGAGGCGGAGAAGCTTGTGGCAAAGGGTGTTAAGGAGATTATGGTTATCGCCCAAGATACCACCTACTACGGTGTCGATTTATACGGTAAGCGTTGCCTTGCTCAGCTCCTTGAGAAACTCTGTCGAATTGAGGGACTGCAGTGGATTCGCCTCCATTATGCATATCCGACAGACTTTCCACAGGAGGTGATAGATGTTATGGCTCGCGAGCCAAAGATTTGTAAATATCTTGATATCCCTTTCCAGCACATATCGGACAATCAACTCTCGTTGATGCATCGTCGTCATACTAAGGCTGAGGCGATTGATCTGCTTGCTCGCCTGCGTGCTGCAATTCCAGATATTGCTATCCGCACTACGCTGCTTGTTGGCTATCCAAACGAGAGCGCCGAGGACTTTGCAGAGCTGTGTGACTTTGTGCGTGAGCAGCGCTTTGAGCGTCTTGGAGTCTTCCCATATTCGGAGGAGGAGGGAACATTCTCAGCCGAGAAGCTCTCGGATAATGTCCCAGAGCGTGTGAAGAACTACCGCGCTGAGGAGATTATGCGTATTCAGAGCGATATTTCACTCGATAACAACTCTGCCCGTATCGGTCGTATTGAGCGCGTGATTATTGACGAGCGTAGAGGTGACTACTATATTGCTCGTAGCCAATATGACTCGCCAGAGGTGGATGAGGAGATATTTATTGAGGTTGCATCTGTGGGCAAGCGACTCTTTAAGGGCCGCTTCTACGATGTGCGTATTACAGGGGCTGATCAGTACGATTTGTTTGCCCAACTAGTATAAAAACTATGTGTTTCAGACGTAGAGAACATAGTGTGCAGAGTGCAGAGGCGTCAATAGCACAGCTTAAAGCATCTCTTGCCTTTGTGGAGCTTGAGCCACAGTGGAGGGTTGAGCAGATTTATGCTCGCGGAGCAAACTCTATGGCGGCAGGAGATTATCGTACATCTGCCACCTATCTCTATAAGGCTGCAACTGCAGGCTATGCTGCGGCGCAACACTATCTTGGTTGGTGTTTTGAGGTTGGCAGAGGTGTTAATCGTTGCTATGGCGAGGCGGTGAAGTGGTATCGACTTGCTGCGGAGCAGGGGTATGCCTATGCCCAGTGCTGTTTGGCAATCTGTTACCATAAGGGGCACGGAGTGCAGAAAAATTATGACCTTGCTGCAGGTTGGTATGCTGCAGCAGCAGTGCAAGGTATAGCTCGTGCACAGTTTGAACTGGCGGGCCTCTATGCCGAGGGCAAGGGCGTTGAGACAAGTGCTGAGGAGGCTGTAAGGTGGTATATCGCCGCAGCTCGTCAGGGGCATAAGATGTCTAAAGAGTTATTGAAAAGTTTCAAAGTTGAGTATTAATATGGCAAAGTACATTCTTAGAGAGGTTGTAAGTAGAGGGGATGAGAAGGTGTGGTTGCACGTAGATCGTCCGATATATGAGGGCTATGATAAGTGGGTATGCCCATTGGATAACGATATACTCGCTGTATTTGATCCTCAGAAGAATAAGAAGTTTCAGCACGGCGAGGCTATCCGTTGGTATGTCGAGGATAGTGAGTCGGGCAAGGCTGTGGGCCGTATAGCTGCTTTTTACGACAAGAATGGCTCAGATGACTACGAGCAGCCGACAGGTGGTTGTGGCTTTTTTGAGAGTATCGACGACCAGCAGGTGGCAGATATGATGTTTGATGCCTGCAAGCAGTGGCTTGAGTCAAAGGGTATGGAGGCTATGGATGGCCCGATAAACTTCGGCTCACGCGATGCTTGGTGGGGCCTTCTCGTTGAGGGTTATGACTATCAGCCACTCTATACCAACCCATACCATCCACCTTACTACAAGGCTCTGTTTGAGAACTATGGTTTCCAGAACTACTTTAACCAGAATACCTATGTTTGGCGTGCACAAGATGGCGTGCTGAGCGAGATTGCTCTTGAAAAGGCACATCGTGTACTTGCCAATCCGGAGTATCAAATCAAGGATATCAGCAATACAAATCTTGAAGAGGCGGCTGAAAATCTGCGTACTATCTACAATAAGGCGTGGGCTCTCTTTACAGGCGTTAAGGAGATGACAAAGGAGGAGGCGCAGACTCTTATGCGTACGCTTCGTCCGATTATCGACCCTAATTTGATATATTTCGCCTATCACAACGACAAGCCAATAGGTTTCTTTGTTATGGTGCCCGATCTTAACTGCGTAATAGGTAAATTTAACGGTAAGTTCGGTCTTATTAATAAGTTGCGCCTTATGTACGAATTGAAGGTGCGCAAGTCGTGCGACAGAGTGTTTGGTATCATCTTCGGTATAACCCCCGAATTCCAGGGTAAGGGTATCGAGAGCGCCATTATGACCTATATCCTAGAGAATTATATCCAGAAGGGTCGCAGCCCGTATAAATCGTTTGAATTTGCGTGGATTGGTGACTTTAACCCTGTTATGAACAAGATGATTAGGAATTATGTTTGTGCAGTACAGCACAAGATGCACACTACATATCGCTATCTCTTCGATCGCACCAAGGAGTTTACCCGTTGTCCGCGAGTAGGCTTCAAGCGCCCTGCTAAAACAGAGCCAAAAACCGAATAATTGAGAATAGAAAAACCTTAAAACTATAAACTATGAAAGTTACACCTTTTACCTCTTATCACATTGCCGCAGGTGCCAAGATGGCAGAGTTTGCGGGTTATAATATGCCAATCGAGTTCTCTGGCATTAAGGATGAGCACGCAACTGTTCGTAATGGCGCAGGCGTGTTTGACGTAAGCCATATGGGCGAGATTTGGGTTAAGGGCAGCAATGCTCTTGCTCTGCTTCAGAAGATTATGTCTAACGACTGCTCAAAGCTCTACGACGGCAAGGTGCTCTACTCTTGTATGCCAAATGGTCAGGGCGGTATTGTCGACGATGTGCTTGTCTATCGCTTTAGCGAGACAAAGTATATGCTCTGCGTAAATGCTGCAAATATTGCTAAGGATTGGGCACATATCCTCAAGTACGGCGAGCAGTTCGGTATGCGTGAGGGCGTGGAGCTTGAGAACGCTTCAGACCGCATCTGTCAGCTTGCTATTCAGGGCCCACTTGCAATGAAGATTGTGCAGAAGATGTGCGCGGAGCCTGTTGAGGATATGGAGTACTACACCTTCCGTCAGATGGAGGTTGCAGGTTGCGACTCTATCCTCTCAATTACCGGCTATACAGGTGCTGGTGGCTGCGAAATCTACCTCCATAATGCCGATGCAGAGAAGATGTGGAACGCACTCTGGGCTGCAGGTGAGGAGTATGGTCTGAAGAATATCGGCCTTGGTGCTCGCGACACACTGCGCCTTGAGAAGGGCTTCTGCCTCTATGGTAACGATATCTCTGACACCACCTCTCCACTTGAGGCGGGTCTGGGTTGGATTACTAAGTTTGTTGATGGTAAGGATTTTATCGATCGCGACCTGCTTGCAGCACAGAAGGCTGAGGGCGTGAGCCGTAAGCTCGTCGGCTTTAAGATGATTGACCGCGGTATACCTCGTCACGAATATCCACTCGCAGACCTCGAGGGTAACTCTATCGGCGTAGTTACCTCTGGTACAATGTCCCCAACCCTCAATGTGGGTATCGGTTTGGGTTATGTTAAGACCGAATACTCAAAGGTTGGCACAACTATCGCTGTTGAGGTGCGTGGCCGACTGCTTAAGGCAGAGGTTGTGAAGTTACCATTTGTATAATTTTGCGGCATTTGCCGTGAAAACACGGCATTAGCTGCACATCCCTTATATCCCCGAATGTGACGTACATCGAGTACTACCCATCCGGGGATATTTCACGATATGCACCTACTACCGCATTTTGACGACAAATGAGTGCACATATTAAGAAGCGTGCAAACTCTTATTTGCTTTTAGTTTGGCTATTTTTACTGCGTTAGCCGTACTGCGTAGCCAGGAAACCCGCTTAATCGTTGCACCCGGAGCAGAGGAACTCTGCGACTAAGCCTCCCTTTTTCAAAGGGAGGTTTGGAGGGAATGTAAATATTTTGTATAGTTTTACTATCAGCCGTTTGTTCTCGGATTTGGCGGAGAACAAAACTCCGTTCTTGACTTGTTTTCGAGAATAACAGCTATCCGCAAGGATAGTAAAAATGAAAATAGCACTCACTCAAGCTTGCTTGAAAGTGAAGTGCTATGTTTGTTTTTCTATTGTCGCAGACAGCGTTATTCTCGCAACAGCCACAAGCGAAACAGAGTTTCGCAGAAAGCTTTTTGCACGCCCTGCTTTTTCTCGAAAAAGCGGGCAGTACTGCCTAGCGTTTAGTTCTGCAGATTGTTAATAATTACATCCAGTAGCTGTGCAAAGTCCTCGGCGCTATAGCCGACAGATGTAGCGATGATGTGGCCGAGTGGGTCGATGATAAAGCAACGAGGAACGAACTTTGTTGCGTAGAGCGAGTAGATGCTCTTATCTATATCGAGTCCGATGTCAAATCTATATCCATTCTCTGCTACGAGCTTTTCGAGGGTCTGTTTGTCCTCTCCACGAGAGATAGCCAGCAGTTGGAAATTCTTCTCGGCGAACTGATCCATTACGCTATTGAGTAGACTTAACTGAATTTTGCAGTCATTGCAAGTAGAGTCGAAGAGCACAAGCAGTATGGTGTTACCCTGTAGCTGTGATAGGGTAACCTGCTCGCCAGAGAGTAGCTCAACGGTAAAGTCTGGAGCCATATCTCCCACGCGCACAAGGGTTGTCTTCTTATAATCCTCTGCTGTTTCGGCGTCCATCATTGCAGAACAACTACTCAGGCAGAATAGAGACAAAAATAGTAGAAAGAAGCGGTGCATATTTCTCATAACATTGTCAAAGATAGGCATTTAGTTTGAAATAACCAAATCTTGTGTTCTGTTATACCTATATTATAATATAAGTAGCCGAGCTGCTTATGACAACTCGGCTACTGTAGTTATCGGAGATTACTCCTTATCACCTGGAACTAAGATACGACCGCAGTACTCACAAACGATCAACTTCTTACCGAGGCTAACCTCTACCTGACGCTGTGGTGGGATGCGGTTGAAGCAACCAGAGCAAGCATCACGCTGTACGGTTACCACTGCAAGACCATTGCGAACCTTGCTGCGGATACGACCATAAGCAGTGAGCAGGCGGTCGTCAATCTTCTTCTTTGCAACCTCAGCCTGTGCAGTAAGCTCAGCAACCTGATCGGCAGTCTCCTCCTCGATGTTTGCAAGCTCTGCACGCTTAGCCTCAAGGTCTACGTTGCGCTCAGCAATCTGAGCCTCAGTCTGCTCAGCCTTAGCCTTCTTAACCTTTACCGCTGCAGCATACTCCTTCAGGTGCTTCTCTGCAAGACGAATCTCAAGCTCCTGGTACTCAATCTCCTTGGCAATAGCATCAAACTCGCGGTTGTTGCGAACATTCTGCTGCTGCTCGTTGTACTTAGCGATAAGCATATTTGCCTCGTCAATCTGACGGCGACGCTGACGAGTCAGAGCACCCAGCTCCTCTATCTCGGCATTGATGCTATCAACACGAGTCTGAAGACCTGCAATCTCGTCATCCAGATCCTGTACCTCATCTGGAAGCTCACCCTTTACCTTGTTGATCTCGTCGATCTGAGAGTCAATCTTCTGCAACTCGTAAAGAGCCATAATCTTCTCGTACATTGAGTAATCTACCTCTGCGGTTTTCTTTGTTGTAGCCATATATAGTTATTTTTTGTTATTCCGTTTATCCTAAAATACTTGTAACCAACGAATTATATAAAATAATTCATAGGGTTTTTCGTATTAGCGCTCTTATGGAGCGCAAAGTTACAAAAAATATTTGACAAATCCGCCAAAATATCGAATAATAAATCAATTGCGCAAAATTCGCTCTCAAAATGGCCTACATCACAGAGAATAAAGCGACCATCTGGCAGATAATAGTCGTTGTATTTCAAATCTGCTGTAATGTAGATATCGCACCCTTTTGCAGCGGCGGCGTTAATCATAGAACTGCCTGAGCCGGTGCATATTGCAACCCTCTGAACACTCTGTCGGTCAATCTTGCTATGGCGGATAGCGCCGCAACCCAAAGTGGCCTTAATCTGCGCCAAAAACTGCTCTGTAGCCATAGGCTCAACGAGTGTTCCGATAGTGCCAAAACCAACACCCTCCGCAGTAGGTTCTAATACCTCCATATTGCATACGCCAAGCATCTCACCTAGTCGCCAACTCATACCGTGCGGTGCTGAGTCAAGGTTGGTGTGGCAGGCATAGAGTGCAATATTGTGGCGGATAGCTCGCTCAACGCAACGCTCGACAACAGATGCCGAGTTGAAGCGCTTGAGAGGGTGGAAGACGATAGGGTGGTGGGTGATAATCATACCACAGCCCTTCTCTAACGCCTCGTCAATCACCTCGTCGGTAACATCTACAGCAAGCAATACACCTCCCTGCAGTTGGTCATCATAGCGACCTACGATAAGCCCCGCGTTGTCATACGACTCCTGCAGTGCAAGGGGAGCAAATGCCTCTATTTTCGCTGTTATATCTTTGATTTTCATAACTTTAGAAATCGAAAAGTGTCTGCTCTCGATACATCGGTTTTGCAGGCTGTGCTGGCTCAGTTGTTGTCTCTGGCTTAGTCGCCTCAGGTGCAGGAGCAACCTCTGCGGTTGGCTGTGGAGCGACTGTAGCTGCAGGGGTAGCAACTTGTGGTGTATCCTCGCCCAAAGAGTCGCGTACGGCAACAAGCATCGAACGCAAGTTGTGCAGACGGTCGAGAAGCTCCATATCTGCACTAGACTCTGGTGCTTGAGAGCGGTCACCACGCAGTGCTCGGTTTGCACCCTCAAGGGTCATTCCGCACTCCTTGACATAGTGATAGATGCGTTTTAGCGTCTCAATATCCGCAGGTGTGAAGAGTCGGTTGCCCTTCTTGTTTCGGTGCGGCTTGAGTGCAGGGAACTGTGTTCCCCAGTAACGAATAAGCGAGGCGTTGACGTCAAACATCTCTGCCACTTCGCCCATTGTGTAAAAAAGTTTTTCTGCCATATCTATAAATTATTTATTTTCAACGAGTTAGGATAGGTATTATTTACTCTGTTGCCTATTCTCTTTACAAAGCCGAGAGGGTAGCCATCAGAGGTTACGAGATTTATACCCTCCTCAAATTGTGCTGCTGTAATATCCTTTTTACGCAGATAGTCCAGTGCCGTTTCGCTGTCAACCTCTACCTCTGGAACAACCTCCTTGTTGTACCAAACCGACTGCGAGAGTGGCCACTCGGGCTTGAGTTTGCCCTTGAATATCTGACCCATCTCTACGCCTGAGTATATCACAGTTAGGTTGTGTGCTAGCGCCTTTATATCCTCGTAGTAGTTAGCAGGGTAGGCGTAGTAACTATCGGCAACGGCAGCAAAGCGTACATCGTTACCCTCTGCAATCCACTTCGATAGCTCCTTTACAGCCTCCTTTGGCGCATCTGTCATAATCTTTTTGCGCGATTTTGGTGTTACTGCTCGACTTGCTGCCTCGCTACTCTTACGCGCTACGGCAACAAAGAAACCCTCGCTCGCTACTCGGTGTGGAAAGAACTTAAAGCCTTGAAAACTACCAACTTCCACTCGCTCAGCATCGCATCCGTCAGGGAGTGTGATATGCGCACTTGGAACGATATCTTCGCCCCATTCGTTGTTCATCCATTCGAGTATTCCCTCATCCTCTGTGGTGTTGAAGGTACAGGTGCTATAGATAAGTAGTCCGCCCGCCTTAAGACTCTGCCAAGCCTCGGTAAGTATCGACCTTTGTCGTGCAGCACATATCTCGACACTATTTGCACTCCACTCTGTGCGTGCCACCTCATCTTTGCGGAACATACCCTCGCCCGAACAAGGTGCATCGACCGCAACCACATCAAACCAACTCTCAAAGGCGGCGATGTGTGATGGGTCGTTATTTGTTACAACAACATTGCCCAATCCCCACTTGCGGATATTGTCAGCAAGAATATTTGCTCTGTTTCTTACATACTCATTTGCAACGACAAGCCCGCGATTGCCGACTGCCGAAGCATAAAGAGTGCTCTTACCACCAGGGGCTGCACACATATCAAGAATTTTACCACCCTCAATACCCTCTGTGCTGAAGATATGTGATATAAACTGCGAGCCAGCCTCCTGAACATAGTATGCACCCGCTGCAAATGGGATGTCGGTGGTAAATTGTGGGCGAGAGTCAAGATATCGACCCCACTCGCACCACGGTATAGGCTCTCCCCACTGACCGCTGTGCCACTTCTGACTATTTATACGCACCGATACAGGCGATGGGCCGTCAAGCGCAGCAAAGAGTCGCTCCGCCTCCGCCTCGCCCAACTGCTGGCGCATATTCTGGATAAAATCCGCAGGGAGTTGTTGCATCTGTAGTCTGTCAATGGTTACCACTTAAAGGTCGACTGGCGTACTGCAGGACGCTCGGCGTGAATCTCGTCAAGACGCTTGTAGAGAGAGTCCAAGACCTTGATATTCTCTACAAAGTCTGTGTTGTCCTTGTCGATGATAAATACCTCACCCTCGTAGTTCGATACCCACTCGTCGTAACGGTCGTTTAGACGCTTGAGGTAGTCAACGTCGATATTCTGCTCATACTCTCTGCCGCGTTTCTGAATTTGGCGAACGAGTGTCGGAATGCTCGACTTGAGATAGATGAGCAGATCTGGCTTCGGAATAAGGTCGGTAGAGATATCGAAAATCTTCATATACGTTCCGAAATCACGACCTGACATAAGACCCATCTGGTGCAGATTACCCGCAAAGATATGCGCATCTTCATAGATAGTTCTGTCCTGGAATACATTCTCAGAGCCGTCTGAGAGCATGTCAATTGTCTGGCGAATACGACTTGCAAGGAAGTGTACCTGGAACTGGAATGCCCAGCGATTCATATCCTCATAGAAGTCGGAGATGTATGGGTTGTCCACATCCTCATAGTAGGCTCTAGCACCGTAATGTTTTGTAAGTATCTCGGTCAGGGTTGTCTTGCCGCTACCGATATTTCCCGCAATAGCAATGTACATATTGGAGGTGTTTTCTATAATGGTTAATAATTTGCTTAGTTGAAGTAGTAGCCCGTATCTGCAATTGCCGATGGCATAGCAAATACCACTACGCGGTCATAGGCGTTTATCTGCATCTCGTTTGTGGCGATAAATACACGATCACCACGCACAATGCCGCCAATAATTACATCCTCTGGCAATCCCATCTGACCAATAGTTGTCTTTGTGGCAGGAGAGTTTGGCTTGACGATAAACTCCAGCACCTCTGCTTCACTACCAGTAAGACACTTGATGGCAAGCACGTCGGTTGACATTGTAAAGCGGAAGATGTTAGATGCTGTGACAATCTTCTTGTTGATTATCGTATCAACACCAACAGAGTCGGCAATGTTGATGTAGTTCATATTCTCCACCTCGGCAATCACTCGCTTTACGCCCATACGCTTGGCAAGCATCGCTGTAAGAATATTTGTCTCACTACGGCCAGTAACGGCAATGAAGGCATCCATATTTGCAAGGCCCTCCTCCATCATCGCATCAGTGTCGCGACCGTCTTGGTGGATAATCAGTGTGCGGTCGAGCATCTCGGCAAGACGATACGCCTTGTCAGCGTTGTAGTCGATAAGTTTGATGTTTACATCATCCTGCAACGCCTGTGCAATCTGTACGCCGATGCGAGAGCCGCCCAGAATCATCATATTGTTCACCCTTACATTGCCCTTGCCCGATAGCTCCATTACGGCACTTACAGAGTCGTGACGAGCTATGGCGTAGATCATATCGCCCACCATATAGCTATCACCCTGCTTTGGGATGATAGTCACACCGTCGCGCATCACTGCCACAGTGCGGTAGCTTGGGTTCTGCTCCTGGTCAACACCAGTAATAGATTGACCTACGAGCGAAGAGTTTGGCTCAAGACGGAATACAACAAGTGAAAGTTTGCCACCTGAAAAGTCTACAAACTCCGTTGTTGCGGTGTGTCCCAATAGATTGATAACCTCCTCGGCAGCGAGCTTCTCGGGGTAGAGCAGATAGTCGATGCCCATATTGATAAACATCTCCTTGTTGTTCGGCTCTAAATACTCGTTGTTGTCGATGCGGGCAATGGATTTCTTGGCGCCCAACTGCTTGGCCATCATCGCCGAGAGGATATTGTCGTTCTCAATAGAGTCTACGGCAATAAAGAGGTCGCATTTACGCACAGCGGCTTTGCGGAGCGTGGCAAATGTAGTCGCCTCACCCTCAATGGTGATAACATCAGCAAAACTACCGAGCTCGGCAAGTAGCTTTGGATCTTGGTCTATAATGGTGATGTCGTGTCCGTTTCCGCTGAGCATCTTGGCAAGATGGGTACCCATCTCCTCAACTCCTGAAATTACGATTCTCATAGGCTTGCAAAATTTCAGACAAATTTATAAATTTGTAGCGAGATTTCAAAGCCTTGCGAGGATTTGATAGAAAATAAATTTAAGTAAATTTTGTAACTTGCTTATGCCCAACTGGTTAGTTGTTATACTTTTTGCTATTGGAGCGGTTGCTTTCTTCGGAGTGGCACTCTCCATAACCCTTATTACAAAGGGTCATCATATTGAGTCGGAGATCTCTACAAATCCCAATATGAAAAAACTCGGTATCAAGTGTGCCGTGCAGGAGACACGAGAGGATATTGCTGCCGAGAATTGCGATACAGATAGCGTCTGTACAGGTAACTGTGCAGGTTGTGATATCGACCATTCTATTGCAAATAAATAGCCTAAATACTTATGAAAAAACTACTTGTAACCGCAGTAGCACTCCTCTTTGGAGTGGTTACGCTTCAGGCTGCTACGCCAATTGAGCAGCTGCCAAAACAGATCTACTCAGGTGAGTGGAAGGCGGGTCACGTGCAGGGCCTTGCTGTTGATACTAAGCGAGAGTATATCTACTTCTCATTTACCACTATGCTTATCAAAATGGATATGCAGGGTAATATTGTCGGATCTGTAACGGGTCTTCTTGGTCACCTTGGTTGTATTGAGTTTAACGATGCGGATGGTAGAATCTATGGTTCGCTTGAGTATAAGGACGACTCTATTGGCCGCGGAATTCTCAAGCAGGAGAACTCGAATAGGAAGTTTGATACAGCGTTCTACGTCGCAATTTTCGATGTAGATAAGATTACCCGCGAGGGTATGAGTGCTGAGAAAGACGGTATTATGACAACCGTTTATCTACCTACCGTTGTCGAGGATTTTAAGGCAAAGGTTGAGTGTGGTGGCAAGAGCCTTGAGCACAAGTTCGGCTGTAGTGGTTTTGATGGTATAACCTTTGGGCCAAAGTTCGGTAAGAGCGATGGAAAGTTCTATCTTACAATCGCTTACGGTATCTATGGCGATGCTAATCGTAGCGATAATGACCACCAGGTTTTGCTCCAGTATGATGCCTCAGATTGGGCGAAATATGAGCAGCCGCTCTCGCAGGATAATATGCATCAGTTAGGTCCTAAAAAACCGGCCGGCCGCTACTTTGTCTATACTGGAAATAGAAATTGGGGTGTGCAGAATATGGAGTACGACAAGAGCAATAACCTCTGGTTCTTAGCTACTTATGAGACCAAAAAGAGCGAGTTCGCTGGTTTCTCTCTTATGACCGTTGATGGTAATATCGCACCGAAAAAGCAGCCGCTTAAGGGTGTTGATTACTGCAAGAAGGGCAATCTGCTTACCCTTGCAAATAGTGGTAAGGTTGATGCAAATCATCCAACTATCCGTGGCTGGCACTTTGATAAGCCATCAACTGGTATCCACGCTCTGGGAGAGAACTACTTTTACATCTCTCATCGTAAGCGCAATAAACCATATCAGAGCTGTACTGCAACTTTGTATAAGTTTGTAGATCGCGAGGGTTATCCTCTTGAACTGGTAGAGTAGATTGTACTGTTTGAATAATAACGCGCAGAGGTTCTGCGCGTTTTTTTGTGCGCAGCGGAGTGCAGGCGGTACTCTGTTGAGGATTGCGGCGCAGGTTATCATCTAACGTGATAATCTGCGCCGCGATCCGTCTGTCCCCTCGGAAAGAAAGTCGCAGACAAAGCCGTACTACGTACGACTGTTTTTGTTGTATCTATGGCAATTTGTGAGCAAGCTCCCATTGCCACATATACAACAAAAGCCACTCAATTGAGTGGCTTTGTCTGCGATTTTATTTCGCTCGTGGGAGTTGACGGATTCGAACCGCCGACCCTCTGCTTGTAAGGCAGATGCTCTGAACCAGCTGAGCTAAACTCCCGAAAAATGGCTTGGGACTACAAGATTTGTTGCGTTCAACCGAAGTGCTATCCACACCGCTTCGGCATCGCTCTTGCAACCCTCGCGCAATTGCGCCTGAACAAGGACTTGAACCTAGGACCCCATGATTAACAGTCATGTGCTCTAACCGACTGAGCTATTCAGGCATTTTTAAGAACCATCGCAGAGTGTTCTGCGTTTTTCGTGGTGCAAATATATGGCAAATATTTTTACCCACCAAATATTTTGCAAAAAAAAATTAAAAAAATTGAAAAAATTGTAACTTTGTAGCGTGAAACGACTTTTACCTATATTATTATTGGGGGTGTGTCTGCTATTTTTGGGAGAAGTAGCTGCCCAGAGCAAGGCTCTTACCTTTGCTACTCCACGCTATGACTTTGCAACAATTGCAGAGGATGGCGGGGTGGTAAGTCATACTTTTGTCTGCACAAATAGTTCGCAAAAGCCAATTGTTATTCTCAGTGTTTCGGGTGGATGCAGTTGTACTACTACCGATTTCTCTCGCGAGCCGATACTGCCAGGTAGGCAGAGTGCGGTAACTATCCATTTCGATCCGATGAATCAACCTGCAGGAACATTGGCCCGAAAAGTTATTGTGACAACAACCGAGGGTAATGCCTTTATAACCTTTACGGGTACTATTACCCCTCGCAAAAAGGATGTATTGGAGCAGTACCCGATAGTTTTGGGCGATGGTGTTCGTATAGAGAGTAACTCTCACGCCTTTGGATATGTCGAGCACGGAGAGTCGATAAGGAGTAGTATTGGTGTTGTAAATAACTCAACAAAGTCAATTACGCTGGAACTGGTGGCAGTTACAAGTAGTGGTGCGATGGATATCCGTTACCCAAAGACTCTACAACCAATGCAGACCGGGGTGATAGACTTTGGCTATAATATCGACAGCAAGAGTGGTGTCTATGGTTCTCTCGAGGATGTGTTGGCAATAAAGGTGAATAAAAAAGAGAGTCGTTATCAGCTGATAATCAGCGGAATAGCGATAGATAAACGCGAAACGTCATCAGATAAAGAGTGGCAAAAGATACAACTGAGCGAAAATTTTATTAAATTTGGCACTCTAAAGCGCTCTTCAAGAGAGGTTGCAAGAGCACTCAGTATTAGTAATGTGGGTATTGAGCCACTGAAAATTAGAAAGATTGAGTGTAACAACGCCGCTTTTAAGGTTAGATTAGAGGGCAAAACAACAATTACTACCGACCGTAGTTCAAGACTTTTGATTACTCTTGACCCGTCGAGATGTGAGTTTGGTGCAGTGACTGGTCGCATAACTATAGTTAGCAACGATCCGCACTACCCAACAAAGAGCTTTAGAGTTAGTGCAATAATAGAAAACTAAAAAATATGGTAGAGATTTTAGACAGACAGCTGCTTGCTGAGGGCATTTGGCAGACAAAGGTGCTTGCGCCGCGTATTGCCAAGTCAGCAAAACCGGGTCAGTTCCTTATTGTAAGGGCAGACGAAAAGGGTGAGCGTATTCCGCTGACCATTGCAGATTATGACGCTGCAGAGGGCTCTGTGACTATGGTTACTCAGGCTATGGGTGTATCGACCCGCAAGATTGTAGCAAAGGGCGCAGGCGAGTTCTTTGCTGATGTAGCAGGCCCACTCGGTCGCCCATCAGACTTTGTAGCAGAGCCGTTGGAGGAGTTGCGTGGTAAGCGATTTATCTTTGTTGCAGGTGGCGTGGGTACTGCGCCTGTATATCCGCAGGTAAAGTGGCTCAAGGAGCACGGCGTAGAGGCCGATGTGATTATCGGTGCAAAGACCAAGGATATGCTTATCTATACCGAGCAGATGAAGGCTGTTGCATCAAATCTCTATATCGCTACAGATGATGGTAGTGAGGGTTTCCACGGCCTTGTAACTGCACTGCTCGAGAAGTTAATTACTGAAGAGGGGAAAAGTTATGACTGCTGCGTGGCTATCGGCCCGATGATTATGATGAAATTTGTCACCCTTACAGCAAAGAAGTTTAATCTGCCATGCATCGTATCGCTCAATGCGTTAATGGTAGACGGAACGGGTATGTGTGGTGCTTGTCGAGTAACTATTGCTGGTAAGACGAAGTTTACCTGTGTAGATGGCCCTGAGTTTAATGCCTATGATGTAGATTTCGATGAGGCTATGCGTCGTCAGGGTATGTACCGCACCCAGGAACAGCGTGCGTTGGCAATTGCTAAGGAGAGAGCCGAGGGTCATAAGTGTAACATTGGATTGGATAAGTAGTTATGGCAAATAAGATACCGCGCGTGCCGGTGCGCGAGCAAGATCCGGCAGTTCGTGCCACAAACTTCCAGGAGGTTTGTTTGGGTTATAGCCTTGAGGAGGCTACTCTTGAGGCATCACGTTGTTTGAATTGCAAGAATCCACGTTGCATCGCAGCGTGTCCTGTAGGTATTCAGATTCCGAGCTTTATTGAGGCTCTGAAGAGTGGCGATGTAAAGGGTGCAGCTGAGATTATCGCAAAGGACTCATCACTGCCAAGCATCTGCGGTCGTGTATGTCCGCAGGAGAGCCAGTGTGAGGGTAGCTGTATTCTGGGCATTAAGGGCGAGAGTGTTGCTATCGGTAAACTGGAGCGATATGTCGGTGATTGGCGTCTGAATAATCCGCAGCCTACGGAGTTGCCAGCAAAAAATGGTCACCGCGTGGCTATTGTCGGTAGTGGCCCTGCAGGTCTTGCTTGTGCAAGTGACCTTGCAAAGCTTGGTTATGAGGTTACCGTATTCGAGGCACTTCACGAGATTGGCGGTGTGCTTGTCTATGGTATTCCAGAGTTCCGACTCCCAAAGAAGGGTGTTGTTGCAAAGGAGATTGAGAGCGTGCGTTCATTGGGTGTAAAGTTCGAGACCGATGTTATTGTCGGCAGAACAGTTACTATCGACTCACTTATGGACGAGGAGGGCTTTGATGCTGTATTTATCGGGTCTGGAGCGGGATTGCCACGCTTTATGGGCATTGAGGGTGAGAACCTCAATGGTGTGCTCTCGGCAAATGAGTTTTTGACCCGAGCAAATCTTATGCGTGCATATGACGAGCAGTACGATACTCCAATCTATGTTGGTCAGCGAGTAGTTGTTGTAGGTGGCGGAAATGTAGCTATGGATGCCGTGCGAACAGCAAAGCGTCTTGGTGCTCAGGCTACTATTGTCTATCGCCGTTCGGAGGCGGAGCTCCCTGCACGAGTAGAGGAGGTGCACCACGCTAAAGAGGAGGGTATTGAGTTCTGTATGCTTACAAACCCTACCCGTGTGCTTGGTGATGAGAAGGGCTGGGTAACGGGCCTTAACTGCCTTAAGATGGAGCTTGGCGAGCCAGATGCAAGTGGTCGTCGCTCTCCAGTAGAGGTTGCGGGCTCTGACTTTGAGATTGCTTGCGATGTGGTAATTATGGCTCTTGGAACCTCTCCAAACCCACTTATCGCTGCAACAACAGAGAACCTTGAGACCTCTCGTCGTGGTTGTATTGTCGCCGATGAGACTGGTCGTACAACCCGCCCAGGTGTATTTGCGGGTGGAGATGCTGTAACTGGTGCAGCGACAGTTATTCTCGCTATGGGTGCAGGTCGTAAGGCTGCTGCGGCAATAGATGAGTATCTGCAGAGTAAGTAGACCTTTATAAGATAGAAAAACAGACCATCGATGTCCGATGGTCTGTTTTTTTGTGAATAGAGCTGCTACTCCTCAAGCCAACTGCCGAGCTCTTTGTAGATTCTCTCGGCAATAAAGGCCATAGCCTTCTGATTTGGGTGACACTGATTCTTATTTGATGCGCTGTAGTAGAGTTTAGGCATATATGTCTGGTCGTTGTAGCCATTTATGGCGAGCAGATTGACACACTTTACATTGTCGTAGTGTGCAGCCATCTTGAGGGTTGCCTGCTCTATACCTACATTAATGTAGTCGCCGATAATGCAGACAATTTTGACCTTCGGATTGCGCTCCTTTATAAGCTTGATAAGTTTGATGTACGCCTCGCAGAAGGTTGTATCGTTCAGCGCCTCAATCTCTGCGCGAGTGGTTGCAGCATCGGCTGCTGCAAAGAGCGGAGCGAGCTGTGCATCTGTAGGCCCCTTAGTGGCATCAATCACCAAACCTGGAACGAGGTCTGCAGAGAGTTTACGCCAGTCGTTTGTGCCGCCGTGGATGAGTACAATGTCTGCATCTCCAACTCCATGCTGATCCATAAAACGCTTGGCAAAGTATGTATCCTTTGTTGCATCAGTATTGGTAACACACGAGCCCGAGTAGGCGATATTACGCTCCAGGCGGGCATTTGTCATGTGCTTATAGATAAGCTGATACCAATACATATCGGCCACAGAGATAAATGTGCCGTCGGTGCGAGGGTAGTAAGTGCTATATGAATAAGGTATATAGCCGCGGAATGTTGAGATACTATCACCAATAACACTTACCTTCTTTGGCTCGGCATTTGCAGGCGTGGTATCTGTAGGTAGACCCTCAGGAATAGGGTAGCCATCGACTCCTGCTACCCATCGTGCCGCCGCAGGGGTGTTTGTCGCAGGGGTGTAGGCTGCAGATGCAGCATTGAGCGAGGCAAGCAGTGTGCCGTCGGTCATCTGTGTAGGGGCGAAGATAGAGCAATTTGTTGTAGTAACGCTCTTACCACTGCCCACGCTGCCGTGAATTGGGAGGGTCTCGCCGCAGTAGCAGCTATTGACTGCTGCATTGTTGTATGAGTAGCCGAAGAGCGCTCCGTGACGTACTGTGCCTGAGGTAGTTACGGCGATAGGCTCGAAGCCCCAAAGGGTATTTGTGCGGGCAAGGTCTGTATAACAACCATCCATAACAATACCGCTGCTATCAAAGCAGGCAACAAGACCTGAGATGAGCTCTTTGGTTGTGGTGCCCTTGCTTATCGGTGCTCCGTGAACCTCATAAGGGCGTGCTGAGCAGGCTGCAATGACAATTGTGCCACTTCCCTTCAGCCAACCGGCAATACCGCCGACAAGGTTGTATCCGTTTGAGTTTGCACCACGCGAGATGAGCTTACTGCCCACAACAGCGCAGTTGGTAATGCCCGCGTATGCACCTGCAACAGGGTGATAGATATAGCCCACGATACCGCCAACATTGTACGCACCCTCAACCTGACCATACGCTGCGCAGTGGTCGATAATGGCGATATCTGATGCGGTAGCGGTATAAATTTGGCCAGCAATGCCGCCCGAGTAACCCTCGTAACTTGTTGTCATAGAGTTGAGTGTGGAGATACAGCCGTAGACCTTTCCGGCTACAATCGAGCCTACAATAGCACCAGCAAAAGGGAAGCTGGTATTGACACGGCCCTCGAAACGACAACCATCGACAAGACTATCATTACCCGTCATAAGTGCCACAATACCACCGCAATAGTGCGATACATTTGACACCTCGGCGGTATTTAGAACGGTGCAGTTGCGAACGGTTGAGTTATCTATGCGCGACACGATACCGGCTGCATAGCGACCCATTGTCGCTACATCGCCCGCAAGGGTGCAATCCTCAATCAACGCACCATTAGTCGCATAGCCCACAACACCTGCTGTATATGCAACATTGGTCTCGGAGCCGAGTGTAATGCCATTGACGTTATTCTCAACTCTGCCCTCAATGCGGCAATGGCTGATAACTCCACCATCCATATGGCCGATAAGTCCGCCGCTGTAGAGGTTTGTGAAGTAACTCTTACCCTCAAAGGTGCAGTTGTCGATAATCGTATTCTCGGCATAACCAACAAGTGCAGATTGGTAGATGTCGCTACTGTTGATTGTAAAATCCTTGACCGTTAGATTGCAGATAGTGGCGTCAGATGTGTATCCAAACAGCGCACACGGCGTAGAGGTGCGCTTCTGGGTCATTGTGGCGTTGGAGATAGTAAAACCGCCTCCGTCATAGTGGCCCTGGAAGGCTCGGTTTGAGATAGCACCGATAGAGTTTATAACGATGCCCGACATATCAATATCGCAGACCTGTCGGTAGTACTTTTTGTAGTATGTCGTATAGTCGCTACTATTTATACCCTCAGAGAGTCGAACAATATCTTCTGCAGTACGGATGATGTATGGATTGCTGATACTACCATCACCACCACCCCATTCGCTCTCGATTGCTTGGCGAACGGTAGCCTTACTAAGGTCGATATTAAGGTCATAGTACTTGTTACGCTCAATATTCGTAGAATAATTCGGGTAGGTATAGAGAGCCTTGTCTGTAGTGACTCTCAGTGTACCCTCTGCGCGGCTCGGTGCAAGTACCATGTAAAGAGACTTTGTCTGCTCAAGAGAGGTGACAACGGTATATGGCTCAGCAACAGAGAGTGTTACGCTATTGGCACTGCCGTTAATCTCAATACTGCCCGTAGTGTCAATTTGGGTCATATCGACACTGCAGTTGCCCGCAATCGCTGTATTGGTATCTGTATAGGCTACAGAGAGGAGCCTTTCGGTAGTAGCTGTTGACGAGTAGACATTTACGCGGATAAAACCTGCAATAGGTCGCATATATACCGTAGGTGCAGCAGATGCGTCTGTTGTGATGGTTGAGCCGACCATAGGCATATATTCAACATTAAAGTCGCCAGCCTTAGCCTGCTTTTGAACGGTTGGAATAGTGACGGTGATGTTTTCGAAACTATTCATATCGTTCAGCTCGTTCCACGGGTAGTATACGCGTAGTTTGTCGCCCGAGTTAATGCCGCTGACCATTGTATTACAGATAGCCCTGCCATCTTTGAGAGTGACGGATGCAGGGACATTGATGGTCGTAGCCGTTGAGGTGATGTATGTGCCTAAGACCTCGTTGCCCTCCCAACAATATCTATTCTCATCAGAAAACTCGATGCGAGTGCCGTCAAAATCTACATAGAAGCTAAAAGGTGTTGAGGCGATGTTTGTATCGACCTCAGTACTCTGCATACAAGAGCAGAGCAGGGTTGCAGTAGTGAGTAGTATTGTGAAAAATCTCTTCATAGTCGGTATTTAGTAGTTCTTTAGTCGGTAGACCCATTGCATAAAGTTGTCGGCCTTGATGAGCAGATTGCGCTTCCACTGCGGATAACGACAGCCGTTGAGTTGCCAGGACTCCAAAAGGTCTATGTCAAGTTTACGATTTATAGTTACCTTAAGCGGTAGAGGAGCCACAGCCTTAAATCTCTCTAATGTAGTTGCAAATGGCGACTGTTCAAACTGCGTATCGTCCATATCGAGCAGGAATTTTCGTAGTACGCCCTGCATACGACGCGTAACAATCCCTGCAAGGAAGTAACGACGAGCAGATGTGATATTACCCTGGTACTCCTTTAGGTAGTGAGCCATAGTGAGTACAACCTCTGTCATCTGGTTGATGCTCTTGAGTTGTACAGAGAGATCCATTGTCTGCCCCTCGCGTGTCAGGTTGTAGCGGTAGAGCGGAATATCGGTAAAGGCGATGGTCTTTATCTCAAAAATAGGGAAGAAACACCACTGCTGGTCGGTGTACGAGATACCCTCGCTTTGGCGATAACCCATCTGCTGCAGAAGTTCGGTGCGGTATGCCACAGAGTGCATCATAAAGAACGGGATATGCCCCTCTTTGAGCACCTGCTCGGCATTGTATATCTTGCCAAGTTCATATGGCTGCTCCTTTGTAAGGGTATAGTTTATCTTATACTCCCCCTTGTGATGAATCTCGATAAATGGGCCGACAATAATATCTACGCCCGATATACTCTTCAGGAAATCGACCATACGAACTACTGCCGAGCAGTTGAAGGTATCGTCTGCATCGAGAATCTTTACATACTTACCTACAAGAGTTGGCAGTGCAGCGTTGATAGTCGAGCCGTAGTTGCCATTAGGCTTGTCGATTACACGGACAATGTCGGGATGACGATCTGCATAGCGCTGTGCAATAGAGAGCGAAGCGTCACGGCTACCGTCATTTACAACCACAACATCAAGAGCCGCTGCGGCAGCCGAGCGGACAAGAGAGTCTAAGCACTGCGGGAGCAGTGCTGCCATATTGTAGGTTGGGATAATGATAGATAGCTCTTTTCTACTTCTCATCTCTTGTATCGAATACCAATTTATAAGGTGCGTGGTTTATCTGCTCCTCTACAGGCAATACAGGTCGCAGATTAGGGTAGTGGTGGCGCAAGTACTCCTCTACATTGTCAGGTACAGGTATCATCATGCCGCCAAACTCCATAAGCACTGGATTGTCGGCATAGCGACGACGAATCTGGTCCTTCGGCATACGAACGATGTTGATAAACTCAGTATCCTTACCGTTATGACGGCCAAGCACGCGGCACATCTTGTTGTAGATTGCCTCTCGTGACATCAGTGCACATATAGCCTTGATTGCTGCGCAGCCAATCCACGACTTTGGCAGTGGAGTGTCTATCTCACACTTGCCGCAGTGACGCCACAACCATATCTGCTTGCCCATAAAGCAGTTAATCCAGAACTTTGCGGCAAAACGGTGCATCTTCTCGCAATGTTTGTTGTCTGGAATACGGTCATAAGGGAAGATGTCGACAAATATGCCGTGGTGAATATCCATATTGCGCCAAATACTCTCAACAAACAGAGTGTTGTTCATCTTTACCTTTGCAAAGTAGAATGGTGTATTTGGCTCTGTGCCAAACCACTCAAGGAAGTACTCACTACCGAGCTCTGCAGGGGCAACCTCAAGGAAACGGTTGTAGTTTTCGCGGGTCATACCCACATCCACATCGTCATCCCACGGCACTACGCCCTTGTTGTAGAAGGCACCAATGGCACTTCCGCCCTGGATAAAGTAGGGGATATTATGCTTTTTGCACACGCGGTCAATCTCTGCCAAAATCTGGTAGAGTACCGTATGTAGTCTCTGTAAATCTTGATCGTTATACTTCATTACTGCACAAGTAAGTTACATCCTCTAATATCTGCATCTGTCACTCTGCCCTCAATGCGGAAAGTGCCGTCAGCATATGCTATACCCATATCCTGTGTAGCGATAAAGGAGCAGGAGTAGATATTTGCCAAATCGATAATATTTATTGCGCCACGCTGCCCAGCATCCAATACTCGGAATGGGTTGTTCACGTCACGTGTCATAATCTTCATCCACGGTGGGGTAGCAAACAGACCTTCACCTACAGAGTAACCTTGACTCATTAGCTCCGCCATACCATACTCCGAGTGGATTTTATCGACACCAAAGGCGGTGCAGAGTACTCTGTGCAACTCTGTCTTTGACATCTCAGCACGGTGACCCTTCATTCCTCCTGTCTCCATAACTATGGTATTTTCGAGCTTTGGGGTATACTGCTCGGCAAGGTCAAGCAGAGCATATGTCACGCCGATAAGTATCTTTGGTCGAGGGTCGGCTGCCATATCGTCAAGCAGCTGCTGGTAATTGTCAAGATAGAAACCTCCTCGGCCGCAACACTTGATAAGTCTATCGACCATATAAACAAGCGATGAGCCACTGCGCTGCAGGTAGTTTGGCAGCAGTCCGTATATGCTCCAGTGCTCTGGTTCGCCGTAGAAGAGTCGGAAACTCTCGATAAAGTCGCGCTCGTATATTGTAACATCAGCCACCGGATGGCGTGACGGGATCATACCCGTTGTTGCGCTCGAGGTAAAGACAATCTGCGGCTCAGATGCTGCAGAGTAGACATTGTGACTCTTGAATAGCTCAATAGGTAGCATCGGCACCTGCTCGATAGAGGTAATGCCCTCTATATCTGCACCTATAAGATGCAGATACTCCCTATATGGTGGGCAATTCTCTGCCTGGAAACGGAAAATCTCCATCGCCATAGCCTCGAACTGCTCAGAGTCGGATATTGTAAATATGTTGTTACTATCTATCACTTTGTCGGTTTTGTTTTTGATAGATACTGTTCGCTCGCATAACCTATGCCACCATGGAACTTAATCTTGACAAAGCCATTCTTGGTTGTGTAGACCTTAACCTTCTCTCCTGGCTGCAATACACCGATAACCTTAGCGTCTGCCCTTGGCTCTTTGCGAACGTTGAGCACATCTTTTGAGATGCAGTAGTAATAGATACTCTGATCGCTATCAGATGTTTTGGTCGAACTGATGTTTATCTTACTCTTAATGTCGCCTAAGCTAATGTCGAGGTTGTCTGCTACAGATGGGCCGATAATAACCAGTAGCGTGAGCAGAAGAGTCCACATATTGTAAAATATGTATCTGACACCATACAGGAAGATGGCCGCAACGTAGGATAGCGCCACTCCGACAAGCGGAGCAAGGAAATATCCAATACCTCCACCAATCAGCAGAACAGCCGCCTTGCCAATTAGAGTGTCAGGGCCTCCTAAGGCGATAAGAGCGAGGAGTATACCACCGCCAATCTTGAAGATCTTCTCCCACAGATCCTCGTCTGCCCAATCGTCACGATTGTCGTCAATCCACTCTCCGAGCGACTTAATTTTGCTATTGATCTTAGAGAAGAGACCTCCGCTTGAGTATGAACTTGCTCTTGAACTGCTCGGAGCAAAACCGCTAAACGCACTCTTTTTATGAATTTCGACGCTTGTTGTGTAGATGCAGCTACCGTTGTAGTAGAACTCTACACGCCAAGAACCAGGGGTGCTGTAACTCTCCTTGTTTTTGCCACCTACACCGTAGCAATTTGCGTAGAAGTTACCCACACCCGTTGGGTTGAGTTTGCGGGTAAACATGCCGTTTGGATTGCTACTGCGGAAGACTGATCCGGTTGGAGAGATAATCTTCATATCCACCTCAAATGTGCCCGCTCTGTTGGCGGTATACGATATCTTCGGACAGAGGAACGAGGTGTCGGTGTACATCTTTGTTCCATACTGGCGCAGTATATTGCCATCGTAGTCCTGGTCGCAGAACTGTACACCTGTAATGCGAATTGGTACACCTGATGGGGTAGTTGTTGTGGTAGTTGTAGTTGTTGTGGTACGAGGGGTAGGTGTAGAGGTAGTGCTTGCGCCAAGCTGGTAGATTGTAAACTTGGTGCGGTAGATACACTTGCCCTTGTAGTAGAACTCAATGGTCCAGTCTCCAGGCTTCTTGTAAGAGGTCTTCTTATCACTTCCCCAACCGCCGAGCGATGAGGTGTGTGTGCCCGAACTGGTGAGGTTGATAGTGCCGAAGGTCTTGTCATTAGTAGATGAAGAGCCCTCAGGACTGATAATCTTGTAGTGAATATCAACCTTACCTACTGCACTTATCACTTGATATGTGATGTGAGGACAGAGATATGATACGTCGTTGTACAATTTACTGCCTACGCTACGAATAATCTTACCGTTATGGTCCTCGTCGCTGAATTGTACGCCCGTAATCTTGATAGGAATAGCACTCGAGGTGTCGCGCTTTACGGTCGATGCGCCCACCTTGATATTGTTCTTAATCAGACCAAAGAAGGTCTTGCCCCACTCCTCCATAGATGGTCTGCTCTTCGGATTTGAGCCAAAAGCACGCTTAAAGAGCTCCTGAACTGGTAGAGGGAGGTTAAAAAAGTTCTGTTGTAGGTTAAATCCCTTTGGCAGAGAGATATACTTCTGCTTATCACCGAAGGCAAACAGGCCATTGGCAATACACTCTGCAAGCTCGTTGCAGTTGTCGTAAGGTGGCTTGAGCACGGTACCTGCATATGGGTGTGTACCCGTCAAAATCTGGTAAAAGCAGACCGCTGCAGCAAAATAATCACACTCAACGGGGAATGGAAGCCCCTTTGATTGTATGCCCTTACCCTCTGGTGCGAAGTAGTCGGGGGTAAAGGCTGTGGCAGGGTGGAGAATACGGCCACCCTCTGAAATCTGGATAGAGTCAGTATCCATAATCGAGACCTTACCGGTACCCGTAGCATCAATATTCTCTGGTTTCAAATCGACAAGCACATACTTGCCCGTAGCGTGAATGCAGTGCAGCGCAATGGCTACATTACAGAGCATCTTGATACGGTTTTGGATGCCGATAGGGGAGTCGAGCTCGTACTTGCCGTGCCACTCGGTGTACTTCTGGTAGCGCTTAATCTGAGCAAGTGGGCGGCGCTGATAGACCGAGAGAATTGTAAGGTCGTGACCCTTCGGGAATGCCAAAGGCATCATGTAGCCGATAAACTTCTTGTTTGTGTCGTAAACCAGCGCAGTTGGCCAACAGATGCGGAAGCTCGGATTGGTGTTGATGTTCTGCGGCTGATGCTCCACCATGTAACGAATCTTCTCAAAGCTCTTCTCAGGCTCCTTGATGTATATCTTGATACAGTACTCGGCACTATACGCAGCCGTGGTAATGTTGTGCACAGCACCCTGACCACCCTTGCCGAGCGGAGTATCTTTGATATCTATATGCTCAAAGTTAGCAGACGATGATTTCTTTATGTATACCTTCATCTTTATCTACAGAGTATTAAATTTGCGCCGAAGGAGAGTCTTACCCCTCCCTCGGCGAGAGAGTTACTTTAGCACACCGAAGAGCATTGTTCTGTCGTCGTGCTCCTGCTTACCTGCGCGTGTGCCGACATTGATAATCTCAATCAGGCGCTCTGCGCGTGCATCCTTATCTGCAGCACCATTCATCTCCTCCAAAAGTGGCTCGAAGAAGCCTGCAAATGGGAGGTTAGGGTCGTAGTAGCGGCCTGTCTCCTCATTGCGTGCATAGCAGTTCCAAGTGATATTCTCGCAGCCATCGCTCATCAGCACAACCGCCTGTGGCAGCTCGTGTACTACGCGAACATCTGGCAGATAGACATCTGACATAGTAAATGCAGGTACGCAACGCTGGTCGTTCCAATTATTCGGGATAAATACGGTTGCAGATGCCTCGTCGCCCTTGTGTGGAGTCATCAGCGCCTTCCAACTGCCATCCTGTGCCTTGTAGCCCATACGGCCATCGCCGATGTGCGCTGTGAGCATACCCTGCGGGGTGAGCAACATAAGGATAATTGTTGCGTTGAAGTCGCGCGCCTCAAGTGGCTTGGCAATATCCTTCTCGATGTCAGACTTCTTAACCTTTAGTTTCGAGAGTTTTATGTCGTCTGTAGTCTTGGCAATCAGCTCCTCAAGAGCCTTGAGCTCCTCCTCCTTACCTGCTTTGTAAGCATCAGCCTGCTTTGCTGCAGAGGCAATGATCAGGTGCTGCATTACGGCAAAGAGGTTGCGCATCTCGGCAAACCACTCAAGCTCTGTCGGCATATAGTTCTTCTCTATCCACTGCTTCTGCTCTACAAGCTGTGTTACAAGGCGTACTGCAAGGTCGCAATTTGCCTTTGAACCGCGTGCTGACTCACGTGCAGAGCCTGCACCGTCAGAGGTGATAAGTAGCTTCCAACCTGGTGCAAGCTCCTTGTATGCGTGGTAATCCTCGCAAGGTGTGCCGCCCGAAATGTGGCTACGACCCTGAATAGAGAAGCCGACAACATAACCCCAATCCTCCTCAACGCTCGTTACCAAACGGCGCTCGGGCTTGTCAAGGTCGATAACAACCTCTGGCTCTGGCTCAGGCTCTGTCACAGGGTCTGTGTCAAGCTCTGGCTCGGCCTCGGTTGCAACATCTGTAGTATCGTCACTCTTCGGTTCATCCTCTTTTGGCTCTGGCTCTGATTCTGGCTCAACTTCTGGAGAGTCGTCTGCCTCTGGCTCTGCTTCCGGCTCAGGTTCGGTATCCGCCTTAGGTTCTGCAGTAGGAGTGTCATCAGCCTTTGGCGTAACGTCTGTAGCTGGCGCATCGTCATCCTTTGGTTCGACATCTGTAGTAGGGGCGTCGTCGCTCTTAGACGTATCGTCTGCCGTTGGCTCTACTGTAGGCGCTGTTGTAGGATTTGGATTGTCCTCGACATCGCTCTTTAGAATATTCTTGAATAGAGAGGTTAATTTACCCATAGTAGTACAGTTTTAAGGGTTTATTTTGCCAAAATAGAGGAGTATCCGCTTGAGCGGCTACGCCTCTATTTCGGAATATGTGTTAAAATTTTAGATCTCGAAAGAGTCCATCCAAGCATCTGCGCCCTGGCTGATGTTCACCTTGTCACCCTCCTTGCTGGTAGAGACCATAGAGAGCGAGTTGCTGAGCCACTTGAAGAACTCAGTGAACTTAGTACCCTTAAGAGGCAGAGCCTTGCCACCGCACATCTTGCCGAGCAGCTCCATATTAGCCTCGCCTACGCCGATACCAATCATAGTATACTTCTTTGCAGCAGCATCAGCAGCAACGCGAGCAGAGATAGCATCAATATCTGACTGTGAAGCACGATTACCATAAGGCTCACCGTCGGTCATCACAACGATCCAAGGACGGTAGTACTTCTGACCAGTCTCCTTGTACCAAGCCTTACGATCCTCAACCATCTTGATAGCCTCCTCCATTGCTACAACAGTCTCGGTAGTAGAGCCACGCTCCTCAAGTACTGGTGGAATCTCCTCCTCGTCAAGGAGTTTAGGCTCGCGGAGAATCTTAGCCTCCTCATCGTACTGGATAATAGCAACCTCGAGCTGCTCGATAAGCTTCTCAGAGATGCCTCCCTCGCCTGATTTAATCTCGTTATAGAAATCTCTCAAGCCCTGATTAAGAGCGTCGAGTTTCTCACCACGCATTGAGCCTGAAACGTCAAGCACAAATACGCACATACATTTTTGTTCCTGGTTTACGGCTGATTCGCCGGCAAATCTCTCTGTACCCATAGTTATTGGAAATTTAAGTTAATAGTCTAATTGATTACAAATATAGGTAATATTTCTTAAGAAATCAAGTGTTTGTGAATAAAATTGCATAAATGGTAAAAATATGGTGGTAGAGGTCTCTTTTTTTTGAACTAATTATTGCACGAAATTGCAAAAAATACTACATTTGTGATATGTTAGACGGTCTAAAAAATATAATTGGAGAGTTGACTCCGAAAAACTGCGCAGTGTGTGGTAAACTGGTCGTTGGTAGGTGCCGTGTGGACCAGTGGGGACAGCTGTTTCATAATGAGTGTGAGTTTAGACCGTGTATAAATTGCGGTAGAGTGACATCTAATAGCGATACCCATCTGCCACACAATCGCCACGTCTGCTCACACTGCATAGATAAGGTTGTAAGAAAGGATGCCCACGTGCAGTGGGTCTATGACCGTGTGCAGGAGATTTTTGAGAAGAATTTTCTGCGTCTGCCTGGTCGAATACCCGTCGAGATTGTCACTCCTGAACGAATTCTTCAGCTCAGTCGTAATGATTATGGCGGTCGCTTTCCATCTGGACTAACTGTGTCGGGAGGTATAGGTTTGTTTGGCGCAAAGATGAATCATAAGGTCTATATGCTTGACTATCAGCATAAAGTACTCTTTGGTGGTGTGCTGGCGCACGAGCTGCTGCATGTGTGGCAGAATGAGCACCGCACATCGCTACCGCAGAACTACTGCGAGGGTTTTTGTAATTTGGGTACATACCTATTCTATGGTTATCTTGACAACGAGTTGTCGAAGATACATATGGAGCAGATGATGAAAAATCCCGATCCGATATATGGTGACGGTTTTCGCGAGGTTAAGCAGATTTTTGAGACCGAGGGTGGCAGAAACCTTGAAAAGACTATTCAAATTTTACAAGCAAAGGCAAAACGAAGTAGAAAAATATTCAGACTATGAAGGTAAAGGTAATTAACAAATCGGGTATGGAGCTTCCGCACTATGCCACTCCACTCTCGGCAGGTATGGATCTGCGAGCAGCTATGGAGCAGAGTATAACACTTGCGCCACTTGAGCGTGCATTAGTTCCAACAGGACTCTATGTTGAGCTTCCTGAGGGTTATGAGATGCAGATTCGTCCTCGTAGCGGTCTTGCGGCAAAGTACGGAATTACGGTGCTCAACAGCCCGGGAACTATCGATGCCGACTATCGCGGTGAGATTAAGGTAATCCTTGTAAATCTCTCAAATACTCCATTTGAGATTGTTCCAGGTGAGCGTATTGCCCAGGCTGTGGTGGCACAGCATGCGACAATCGAGTGGGAGGCTGTCGAGGAGCTCGGCTCAACAGAGCGCGGGGCGGGTGGCTTCGGCTCAACAGGAAGGGGATAGAATGATAAGTATTTACACAACTATACACAAACAATGAAACTGAACACTTCAAATTCGGTAATGGCCCTTGCGACAACTTTCGCAGATAAGGGCGATTGGACAGTAGAGCAGCAGTTTGTTCTGCAGATGGGCTCTTCTTATCTTTTGGCTCACGGAATTGGTACTCCACTCCAGAAGGATGCGGTGACAACTGTATCTGTGCCTTGTGATGGCGAGTATAATGTACTCGTTCGTACAAAAAACTGGACAAAGCATTGGTCTGATGGCCCTACTCCAGGTATCTTCGAGGTGAAGATTGACGGTCAGAGCGATGGTACAACTTACGGTACCGACTCTGTGAACTGGTACTGGCAGCGTGGTGGCAAGGTTGCTCTTACTGCTGGTGAGCACACCATTGCACTCCACGACCTTACAGGCTTTGATGGTCGTTGCGACGCAGTTATCCTTACAACCGAGGACTACACTCCATCAGAGAGCCTTGAGGAGTACTTTGAGTTGCGTGAGGCACTGCTCGGCAAGCCAGTAGTTGAGGATAAGGGTAGCTACGACTTTGTGGTTGTTGGTGGCGGTATCTCTGGTATCTGCGCAGCACTTGCAGCCTCTCGTTTGGGTCTTAAGGTGGCACTTATTCAGGATCGCTATGTGCTTGGTGGTAACAACTCTTCTGAGGTGCGCGTAGGTCTTGGTGGTCAGATTAATATCGATCCATACCCATCTCTCGGTTATCTGCTCAACGAGATTGGTCCAGACCGTATCGGTAATGCTCGCGGTGCACACCACTATCAAGATGATAAGAAGCTGAAGGTTGTGCTTGCCGAGAAGAATATCTCACTCTTTATGGGTTACACCGTAATCGAGGTGGAGAAGAATGGCGATGCAATCGCATCTGTAGTGGCTCAGGAGGCTACCGCACAGAATAGAATTAAGATTTCTGGTAACTACTTCTCTGACTGTACAGGTGATGCTCACCTCGGCTATATGGCTGGTGCTGAGTGCCGTATGGGTCGTGAGGCTCGCTCGGAGTTCGATGAGCGTCTGGCTCCTGAGAAGGCTGATGATATGACTATGGGTGTCTCTATTGAGTGGTACTGCGAGGATTGGAATACCCCTTGCGACTTCCCAGATTCACTCGATTGGGGTCTGCGCCTTGATGAGTACACCGTAGAGCCTGTACACCGTGCAAATTGGTATTGGGAGGTTGGTATGATGGATGATCAGGTTGCCGATGCTGAGAAGATTCGTGACTACGGTATGTATGTTGCCTACTCGACCTTCTCATACTGCAAGAATCGCTACTCAAAGAAGGAGGATTGGACCTGCACACACCTTACTTGGGTAAGCCACGTGTCAGGTAAGCGTGAGTCTCGCCGTATTATGGGTGACTACATCCTCCGTGAGCAGGACCTTACACGTCCTATTCGCCACGAGGATGAGACCTGTACAACTACTTGGCGTATCGACCAGCACTACCCAATGGAGAAGAATAGCAAGGACTATCCAAATCAGGAGTGGCTCTCTTATGGTGTGCTGACACCAATCGACTTCTACGCTCTGCCTTATCGCTGCTTCTACTCAAAGGATATCAAGAATATGTTTATGGCAGGCCGTAATATCTCTGTAACACATATCGCCCTCGGTTCTACCCGTGTTATGCGTACCTGTGGACTTATCGGTGAGGTTGTAGGTATGGCTGCCGCTGTCTGCGCACGCCGTGATGCAATGCCTCGCGATGTCTATACAACCTACTTTGAGGATCTGAAGGAGTTGATGCGCAAGGGTACCGGCCGCACCGATGTTCCTTATACTCAGTTCTACCACCAGGTTGATCGTACTGGTCATCAGGCAGAAGATAGATAATTTTGTTGTGCATTTGCCGTGCATTTGTCGTGAAAATACGGCATTAGCTGCACATCCCTCATATCCCCGAATGGGAAATACGCTTAGTATGTCCCATCCGGGGATATTTCACGATGCACACCTACTACCGCATTTTGACGACAAATGAGTGCAGAGTATAATCGTAGCGCAAACCTGTGGCACATCCCTTAAAAATTAGTGTCGGCTGTACGTCTTGTACTATCCGACACTAATTTTTTGCACGCTACACCACAGCTACGCACTTTTGACGACAAATGGGTGCAGATTTGGCGGAGAACAAGTTTGCTGCACATCCCTTAAAAACCAACGGCGGCTGTACTTTTAGTACTATCCGCCGTTGCTTTTTTTACACGATGCACGCCTACTGTCGCGTTCTGACAACAAATTGGCCGTTACATTAATTAAATAGAAATGATGTTTACAGAGTAAAACCGATAAATTTTGGTATTTGCGCTCTTTTTGTTATCTTTGCCTTTTGGAAAACTTAAACCTAAACTATATGACTATTCTTGACTGGTTAATTGTTGCCCTATTCTTGGGTACACTGATGGCGATTGGTTATGCCTTCTCTCGCCGCAACAAAGATGTAGAGGACTATTTTGTGGCAGGTCGTTCTATGCCAGGTTGGATTGTGGCTATTGCTGCTACAGGTACAACTATCTCTGCAGGAACCTTCGTAGGCTCTCCAGAGCTTGGTTTTAATACAGACCTTACCTATGTGCTCAATCTGCTTGGTTCGATTGTCGGTGGTATGGTTGTAGCTGCGCTCATTATGCCGAAACTCTACAAGGCCAACACCATTACTATCTATGGCTTTATCGGTGACCGTTTTGGTGAGAAGTCAAAGCGTGTGAATAGCGCAATGTTCCTCCTGGGTCAGCTCTTTACATCTGGTTCACGACTCTTTATTGCCGCGATTGCTATCTCGGTAATTGTCTTTGGTGGTATCAAGTTTGACTTTATGGTCTACTCGATTATCATTCTGGGTCTTGTCTCGACAATCTATACTATGATGGGTGGTATTAAGGGTCTGCTCTATATTGATACTTTCCAGACTCTGCTCCTTGTCGGTACAGGTGTTGTTGCACTGATTATGGTCTACTTCTCGCTCGATATGCCGCTTGCAGATATCTGGGCAACCATTACTGACGGTGGACTGACAAAGGTTCCTGGCGCAAATGCTGGTGGCCTTACTGCAGATGGCGCGATTGCTGGTTGGCAGGAGGGTAGTAAGGTTAAGATGTTCGACTTCTCTCTTAACTGGGCATCTCCATACACCGTTCTTGGTGGTATGATTGGTGTGGCATTCTTCAAGGTCTGCCAGTACACTACTGACCACGAGTTTGTACAGCGTCAGCTCGCTTGTCGTGATGTTAAGCAGGCATCGGCTTCGCTTGTATGGTCACAGCTCATTTCACTGCCTATCGTGCTTGTATTCCTTATGATTGGCGTACTGCTCTTTGCTAAGTATAAGGCTGAGTTCCTTGCTGGTGGTGAGTTGTCGCAGTTCTTTACTGATGCGCGCGATATCTTCCCTCAGTATATCAAGAACCACATCCCTATGGGTGTTCGTGGTTTGATGATTACAGGCCTGCTTGCTGCAGCACTCTCATCATTCAACTCTGCTATTAACGCTATGGCATCGAGCTTTGTTACCGACCTATATCTGCCTATTCGTGCAGAGCACGGTAAGGAGGTGAAGGGTGATGCAGATCAGCTCTCATCATCTCGTAAGATGGTATTCCTTATGGGTATGCTCCTTACTGGTTTTGCTATCGTTACAGCAGTTATGCAGGAGGCAAGCGGCCTTAACCTTGTAGATTTTGCAACTGGCGTAATGTGCTTCGCTTACGCAGGTATGATCGGTGTATTCCTCACAGCAATCTTTACTAAGAACCGTGGAAACTATGTAACCGTTCTTGCTGCAATCGTTGTCGGCGCCTTGATTATCCTGCCGCTCATGTTCCAGAAACAGCTCTTCGGTACCCAGTATATCGCGTGGACTTGGTGGGCTCCGATTGGCGGTATTATTTCGACCGCTATCTGTTTGCTTGGTAAGACTAAGAGGTAGAGCGGTAAAAAAGGCGAATTTCTGCGTTACTCTTGTTCCCGAAATCCTCACATACGCTTTGGTATGCTGCGGTTTCGAGAACTGCGAAAGCCTTGAACTTCATCTTTTTTAACCACTCTATGGTCAATCATAGAATAAGGAGTGGTGGCAAATTTAATTTTGTCACCCTCTTTTTTTATTATAGGTGTATATTGGTGGCAAAAAAAGTATTACCTTTGCGGCGGAAAATCTGTTTTCTGTAGAATTTGTAGAATATACATAAAAAATGAAGAAGCTTTTAACCCTTATTTGTGTAGTTGCAGCGGTTGTTGCGTGCAACACAGAGGAGATTGTTGAGGTGCGTTATCTTGCATCGCCCGTACACACTGCATATCTCTACTCGATTGATGCCGAGACCGATGCAGTTGCTGTGGTAGATACATTGGTGCGTGGTGCGCAGCTCGATGTTGTTGTAAATGGTAAAAAGAAGGTTGAGGATACAGAGTATCTGCCTGTAAAGGTTGGCAAGGAGCGCTACTATGCTCTACTCTCGCAGCTTGTGGCTCAGCCACGCGAGGTTGTGCAGGAGAAGAGCATCTTTGTGCGTACCCCTGCATCTATTATCTCGGATGTTGCTACATCAAAGGTCGGTGGCAATGCAGATAAGGGCGAGGAGCTCGAGGTGATCGGCTATGATACTATCGATGTAAATGGTCGCGTAAACCGCTACATCGTGCGTCAGGGCCAGGTCGAGGGCCATATCTACGCAAAGTACACCGTATTTGACAAGACTGAGGCGTTGAAGCGCTACAAGGCTGAGGTTTACGATAAGGTACACAAGGCTGTAAAGGACTCTTTTGGTGGAGGTCAGGCTATTGGTTGCGACTTCTATCCAACCGAGCGCGTTGTCTTTGAGAACAACAAGATGCCAGAGGCGTGCTACTCACTCTATCTCAATATCTCGCCTGCAGTTATTGGTAATATTGAGTCGTATATCGCCTTTGCAAAGCAGACCAAGATTAACACCTTCGTCATTGACATTAAGGATAACGAGTGTCCTGGCTACAAGGCTGAGGCGATGAAACTCTACTCGCCAACCAACTACTCTCGCGCAGGCTCGACAAAGGAGGCTATGTATGAGAAGGCTGTTCGTCGTCTGCACGAGGAGGGATTTTATGTAGTAGGTCGAATTACCTGCTTTAAGGACTCTTATCTTGTAAAGGATCACCCTGAGGTCGCTATTACCGAGAAGGCAACAGGTAAGCCATTTAAGCACAATAAGGCTTACTGGCCAAGTCCGTACGACCGTAAGGTTTGGCAGTTCAATGTCGAGCTGGCAAAGGAGGCTGTGCGAAAGTTCGGCTTTAATGAGATTAACTTTGACTATGTTCGCTTCCCAGACCGTATGACAAAGGTTGAGCAGCTTATCGACTACCACAATAAGTACAACGAGAGCAAGGTGCAGGCAATCCAGCGCTTTGTGCAGTATGCTTGTGACGAGATTCACGCTGTAGGTGCATATGTCTCTATCGATGTTTTCGGTGAGGCTGCAAATCCTGGCTATACAACAGCTTATGGTCAGTATTGGCCAGCAATCTCAAATATTGCAGATGTAATCTGCGGTATGCCTTACCCAGACCACTTCTCAAATGGCTACTATGGTATCAAGAAGCCGTGGAACCACCCATACGAGATTCTCAAGGCGTGGGGTGAGCGTGTGCAGGGTCGTCAGGCTGTAACACCTACTCCGGCAGTTGTTCGTACTTGGATTCAGGCATACAATGTTATGCGCCACGTAGACCGTAACGGAATTAAGTACGATGCAGAAAATGTAGAGAAGGAGATTCGTGGTCTGTATGATGCAGGTCTGCTTGGTGGCTACACAACTTGGCACTCTGGCTCCAACTTGGATAAGTACAAGGCACAGAAGGGTGCATTTGATATTGACTACTTGGCAGAGAAGAAGGCGCAATAATCTTTGAGGCAAAGTGATGACTAATTTTTGAAAAAATTTGTTAAATAAAAATTTTTGCCATAACTTTGCGGACTAAAAGCGTACAAAGCTTGTATGAAGAGGTATATAATTGACGCACAAACACTGCAGCAGCAGAACTTTGAGTTTGATCTCGAGGTGGGTATGGAGTTGTTTGAGACTATGGATGTAACCGATATTTCGGGTGCAGACTATAAGTTTCGAGTAATTGGTACTCGTCTGACTACCAACAAGTTGGAGATTGAGCTTGAGGGTGAGGGTAGCGTAGTTACCCAGTGTGACCGTTGCCTTGATGATGTGACTATCAATGCAGAAGCAGCGGGTGTTATGGTTGTATACTTCGGAGATGAGGCAAAACCGTTCGATGGTGAGGAGGTGACTCTTCAGCGTGGTGACGAGTTGTCGATAGCACAGTTTGTTTACGACAGCATTATGCTTGATCTTCCGATTATACGAGCACACGAGCCAGAGGATTGTAATCCAGAGATGTTGGCTCGCATTAGCGGTGTAACAGAATAAATTTTAACAACTTAATATTAAGAATAACTATGGCACATCCAAAACACAAAGTCTCGTCTACTCGACGCGACAAAAGAAGAACCCACTACAAGGCAGTAGCTCCTACAGTAGTGGCTTGCTCTAACTGCGGTGCAGCAGTTCTTTACCACCGAGTTTGCCCTGAGTGTGGCTTCTACCGTGGTAAGCTGGCTATCGAGAAGAAGGTAGTAGAGTAGTTGGGAAACCAATTCCAAATAAAGCATCGTTTCGGCGATGCTTTATTGGTTTTATTACAACGCAAAATTATGGCAAGAATAGGTATAGATGCTTTTGGCGGAGATAATGCCCCTGAGGTTGTTGTTAGGGGTGCGATATTGGCATTAGAGCATATCAGCGCAGATGATCGCATAGTCCTCTTTGGTAATAGAGAGTCTATTGAGAGCGTGCTTGAGGCTGAGGGCTGTAGTGTCGATATGTTCGATATTGTCCACACCTCGGAGCGTATTGAGATGGGCGACCATCCTACTGAAGGCTTCCGTCGTAAGCGCGATTCGAGTATTGTCGTTGGCTTCAACCACCTTGCTTCAGGAGATATCGATGCCTTTGCAGGTGCGGGCTCTACGGGTGCGATGATGGTTGGTGCGATGATGGTTGCAAAGCCGCTAAACGGAGTATTGCGTCCGGCTATCGCAATCTCTATTGCCGCTGTAAATGGCAAGCCGGTCACTATTCTTGATATAGGCATAAATGTAGATTGTCGCCCAGAGGTGCTTGAGCAGTATGCAGTCATAGGCTCTGTATATGCTTCGGACGTGTTGGGTGTTGAAAATCCTCGTGTAGCACTGCTCAATATCGGACAGGAGGGTAGTAAAGGCAATGCACAAGCAAAGGTCGCCTACTCGCTTATGGCAGAGGCTGCAACGCAAGGCCGATACAACTTTGTCGGCAATGTGGAGTCTTCGCATATTCTTGCAGGTGATGTGGCAGATGTTGTTGTCTGTGATGGTTTTGTCGGCAATATAGTGCTTAAACTTATTGAGGGCCTCTATTCGATCAATGTTAAGCAGGACCTTATGAACGACTTTTGGCATGGACTCAACTACGAGCGCACTGGTGGAACAGCAGTATTGGGCGTGGATAAGGTGGTTACTATCGGCCACGGTAAATCGACACCAGAAGCTGTTAAGAATATGATACTTTCGGCCCGACATAGTGTAAAAACTGGACTTGTTGATAAGTTGAAAGAGAAATTTTGGTAAAAAGTGGCACATCTGTTAAGATGTGTTATTTTTTTTTACTACCTTTGTGAATAGAAACAACTAAAATTCTAACTGATATGAAGAGATTTTTATTAACACTCGTTGCTGTTGCTGGCGCATTGACCGCCTCTGCACAGCTTACGCCAAACAAGATTGTAATCCCTGATATCGAGGGCTACAAGACCTTGAAGGGTGACTTTCACATTCACACAGTCTTTTCAGATGCGACCGTATGGCCTGTAACTCGTGTTCACGAGGCTATCTGGGAGGGTTTGGATGTTATTGCTATGACTGAGCACATCGACACTCGTCATCAGAAGATGGTAAACAATGGTACTTTTGTAAAGGAGAAGTGCGATCGTGACTACTCTTACAAGCTCGCAAAGAAGGCTGCAGGTAAGGAACTCCTTGTTATCCACGGTGGTGAGATTACCCGCGGTATGCCTCCAGGACACTTCAACTGCCTCTTTGTTAAGGATAATGATGATATCTGCGCAGCAGCTGAGGCTACTGACCACGACCACTATCTTGCTATGCAGGGTGGACTGAAGGAGGCTCGTGAGCAGGGCGCATTCCTTATGTGGAACCACCCTAACTGGTGCAAGCAGGCTCCAAATGAGACTAAGATGTGGAAGGAGCATAAGGAGATTTTGAAGGCTGGTTATATGGATGCTATCGAGATCTACAATATGGCTTGCGGTTACACTCCAGAGGGTCACAAGTGGGCTTTGGATAACAACCTTGCTATGCTCGGTAACTCAGACTGCCACGCTCCATTCTTTATGGAGGTTGACTATCTGCACGGTGCACACCGCCCTGTAACCCTCGTATTTGCAAAGGAGAAGAGCCTTGCAGGCGTTCGCGAGGCGTTGGATGCTCGTCGCTCTGCAGTATTTGCTGAGGGTACAGTTTGGGGTCGTGAGCAGGAACTCCGTCCGCTTCTCGAGGCTTGCCTTGTTGTAAAGAGCACTAAGTTTAAGGAGAAGGAGGTTATTATTGAGTTCGAGAATGTATCGTCTATCCCTGTAACCCTTGAGAAGGGCTCTGGTTCTGAGGATACTTGGTACGCTCGCCACGTCGTTATCCCTCCATTCACAACCTTCACATACAAGGTTCGCCCTCTGCTTGTAGATCACAAGACTGTAGCATTCGCGAAGAATGTTAAGAAGTGCGAGGTTAACTTTGTAGCAACAAACTTCTTCGTTGGCCCTAATAAGCCACTCGAGTTCAAGGTTAAGGTTACTCGATAGAGTTAAAATCATAATAGAAGAGGCTGTCTCAACATCGCTGTTGGACAGCCCCTTTTTAGGTATTTTTACCTAACAAATTTAGTGTGAAACGGTATAAATTTGCATTGTCGTTAAAAGTATGAAGAGATATTTATTTACCATTATACTCCTTATTGCAGTCGGAGTTGTAAAGGCACAGACTTCGGATCAGCAGGCAGAGATTGATGCGCTCAACGAGCGTATTGCTAAGCTTGAGAAGCGTTCTGAGGTTTGGGATAAACTAAAGCCGGCGTTTAAGCTGTCTGGTTATCTCCAGGCGGGTTATGACTATCTGTGGACTGAGGATGGTACAACTACATCAACCTTCCACCTTCGTCGTGCCCGTGTGTCGCTGCAGGGAGATATATATAAGGGCAAGAAGGGTGCAAAGGCGAGCTATCGTCTGCAGATTGACTTGTGCAAGGAGCTGCCTATTATGGATTTGTGGGCAAAGTACCAGCCAGTAAATCAGTTTGGTATCCAGGCGGGTCAGTTTAAGGTGCCAGTCTCTATCGAAAATACCGACTATGCAGCTACTAAGTTGGAGTTTATCACCTATTCGCAGCCTGTGCAGCGACTTGCTCGTCTGTCAAGTAGCGACCTGCAGGGTGTAAACTCATCTGGTCGCGATATTGGTCTGCAGCTCTATGGCGGTTTTATCAAGCGCGACGGCTTTAGTATTATCAACTATGAGGTTGGTGTGTTTAATGGTACAGGCATTAATACAAAGGATAACAACAAGAGCAAGGATATCGCTGCTCGTTTGACTATTCAGCCAATTAAAAACCTCAAGATTGCTGCCTACTATATGGGTGGTGAGACCAATGCAACCTCTTTGGTTACTAAGTATCCGGCGATGGTTCCAACAGGTTCGGGCATAAATCTAACCTATTTGGACTATAATCGCTATGGTGGTGGATTTGATTACAACAATAAGTATATCTTTGCTCGTGCAGAGTATCTGGGTGGACAGACAGGAGATTACCTCTCAGGCGGTGTCTATGCGCTGGTAGGTTATAAATTCCTCAATAAGTGTTCTGTCGGTATTCGTTACTCATACTTTGATGAGAACCTTAATGGTGAGAGTACCGTTCCAGTGCAGAACGCCTATTCAGTGGCTCTCTCATATCACCCGTGGAAACATCTGCGTTTGCAAGCGGAGTATACTCGTCAGGTCTATGAGAATCTGCCATCAGTAGTGGCCTCTTCTGATATAAAGAAGAGTGAGAATTGCCTCTACTTTATGGTTACAGCGCTCTTTTAGCATATTGGGGTAGGATAGCTCCTGCCCCAGATATGCCTCGACCTGCGAATTGCGAGATTTGATTATATATTATAATTATATATGTATATGGAAAAACTCAAGAAATTCCTGGTTGAGGACTGGGTGGTGACTATTCTCTCTATTCCTCTACTTATTATCGCAGGTTGTGCAACCCTGCTACCTAAGAATGCGCTTAAAATTCCGTCAGATCTGCTTAATGCAGAGGCGTGGATTAATGTGGGCGCACTCTTTTTGATTGCACTTGTATTGCTCTATATCGGCAATAGACTGCTCTCTCGTCCGTTGAGAGGTCTACTCAGATCGTTTATTGTTGTCTTTGCCGTGTCGATGTTGGCACAACTGACCGCCAAGGTCGGTTTTATCAAGGCGTGGGGCTTTGAGGCAGTATTCTTCTCAGTCATTTTCGGTCTGATTATCCGTAACGTATTTCATATTCCTGATTGGCTTAAACCCGCTATTCAGGGTGAGTTTTTCATCAAGATAGGTGTTGTCTGCCTCGGTGCGACAATCCTCTTCCGTGATTTTCTCGCTGCAGGCTCGTTGGCTCTCATACAAGGCTGTGTTGTGGTCTTCTGTGTGTGGATGTTTGCCTTCTTCCTCTCTAAGAGGATGGGGGTCGATGAGCGCAGTGCGATGACCCTCTCATCAGGACTGTCAATCTGTGGTGTTTCGGCTTGTATTACTGCTGCGGGTGTGGCAAATACAGATGGTAAGAAGCTCTCTTATATCGTATCTGTGGTGCTGATTGTTGTCGTACCTATGATATATATAATGCCTTACCTGGCAAAACTCGTTGTGCCACTACTTACAGATGATATCACTATTCAGCAGGAGATTGCTGGCGCGTGGATTGGTGGAACTGTCGATACTACCAGCGGTGTTGGTGCTGCATCGGCTCTCTATAGCGATGAAGCTAATAAGATTGCAATGATCGTTAAGGCTACACAGAACGTGCTTATCGGTGTTGTGGCATTCTTCATCGCCCTCTACCTCTCTTCTAAGAGTGCGGGAGATGGTAAACTACACCGTCCATCGCTCAAGATTGTTTGGGAGAAGTTCCCTAAGTTTGTCTTGGGCTTCGTGCTCGCATCGGCAGTATTTAGCTTGTTGCAGAGTTATGAGATCTTCCCAGACTTTGCCGCTAAGAAGCTTGCTGAGACCTCTATGGCAAAGAACTTCTCGGGCTTCTTCTTCTCGCTCGCATTCGTCTGTATCGGTATGGATACTCGCCTCAAAGATATTGTCAGCCGCGAAAACCGTAACATCCTCTACACCTTCCTTGGTGCGCAGTTGTTTAATATTATCTTTACATTCTTTGCGGCGTGGGTGTTGTTTGGAATTATAAAACCTTTGCTCTTCTAATTCGTGCGACATTTGTTGTGAAAAGCACGCATCTGCGGCACATCCCTTAAAAATTAGTGGCGGCTGTACGTTTTAGTACTATCCGCCACTAATTTTTTGCACGATGCCCCGCACCTACGCACTTTTGACGACAAATGAGTGCAAAAATGGAGCGGTGAGCAAACTCTTAGGCGGAGCAGTGAAGGGTCACCATAGGTGAGTCAATAGCCAATATTCAAAGATTATTAAACAAAAACTTTGTAAAACCTTTGAATATTTAAAAAACTTTGCGTACCTTTGCCCCGCTATTGTAGCAAATAACTAAAAATTAAAACATTATGAACAATTACGAAACCGTTTTCATTGTCACTCCAGTGCTTTCTGAGGCTCAGGTAGCAGAGGTTGCTGACAAATTCCAGGGCGTTATCACCGAGAACGGCGGATCTATTGTGAATGTGGAGAACTGGGGCCTTCGTAAGCTCGCTTATCCAATTCAGAAGAAGTCCACCGGTTTCTACTTCCTGGTAGAGTTCACTGGCGAGGGTTCAATTATCAACACCCTCGAGACTCAGTTCCGTCGCGACGAGCGCATTATCCGTTTCTTAACTTTCAAGCAGGACAAGTACGCTAAGGAGTACGCTGACCGTCGTCGTGCTAAGCTTGCTAACAAAAACACAGAGGAGTAAACTATGGCACAGGAAGTAAATCAGGCAGGTGAGCTGCGTTACCTCAACCCAGTATCGGTTGATGTAAAGAAGAAGAAGTATTGCCGTTTTAAGAAGCTCGGCATTAAGTATGTAGATTATAAGGATGGTGAGTTCTTGAAGAAGTTCCTCAACGAGCAGGGTAAGATCCTTCCTCGTCGTCTTACAGGTACTTCCCAGAAGTTCCAGAAGAAGGTTGCTCAGGCTGTAAAGCGTGCGCGTCACCTCGCAATTCTGCCATTCGTAACCGATTGTATGAAATAAGGAGGAGGCACTATGGAGATTATTTTGATTAAGGACGTAGAGAACTTGGGCTACGCTAACGACATTGTAAATGTTCGTCCGGGTTATGCTAACAACTACCTGATTCCACAGGGCTTCGCTAAGGCTGCTACCGCTTCTGCAAAGAAGGTATTGGCTGAGAACCTCCGCCAGCGTGCTCACAAGGATGCTAAGATCCTTGCTGACGCTCAGGCTTTGGCTGCAACTCTCGAGAACCTCAACCTCGCTTTCGCTGTTAAGGCTGAGGAGGGTCGTATCTTCGGTTCAATCACCTCTGCAGACGTTGCTGAGGCACTCGCTGCTAAGGGTATCGAGGTTGATAAGAAGAATATCTCTGTTGAGGGTATCAAGACTGTAGGTGAGTACAAGGCTACTGTTAAGCTTCACCGCGAGGTTAAGGCTGAGGTGGCTCTTACTGTTACCGCAGAGTAATTTTACGAAACCGCATAGAAAAGTTGCTTGAGAAATCAAGCAACTTTTTTTTATGCTTGCAATCAGAGCGGCTCTTTTGTCGTTATGAATTGCATTTCGTTATGTGGTTATACTATCACGCCAAAATTTAGTCACTCCCGTTTCATTATATTGTCCCGCTTGATGCCAAAATAAACATAAATCCCCCACAGGTGGATACCTTTCAAAGGGCAATCGTTGACGAGAGATGACAAATTGCAAAAAAATTACTATCTTTGCACTATATTGACGAAAAGTTCGTTATACGAATATGGGAATTTTTAGTAATTTGATTGATATCATACGTCGCAATCCACTGACAACTCTGCTGGTGATTATGCTTCTTGTTGCAGCACCTAAGTTGTTTGGATTTATTGCGTTGTTGCTGCTCGTGCCGATAATTATCCTTGTTGTCGGTGCAGCGATTGTGCTTGTTCGTCTGCGTAAGGCGCAGAGAGATATGCAGGATACACAGAGTCGTGGTGGCTTTACGGGTGCCAACTCTGGTAGTACAAAGCCAGATGGTAAGGTGACTGTACATATTCCGCACCAGGAACCAAAGGTGAGTGACGATGTGGGTGAGTATGTCGATTTTAAGGAGGAGTAATAGACCCAACTTGGTGTAATATATTGTTTATGAAGATTTTAGCAGCTTTTGGTCGCTACATTATTTTGATGGGCAAGGTCTTCTCTCGCCCTGAGAAGTGGAGCATATACTATAGGCGAGTGATATCAGAGATGGATCAGTTAGGTGTTGGATCAATCCCTCTAACGGCAATCATCTCGATATTTATTGGTGCGGTAATTACTATCCAGATGGCAATTACCCTCGATACTCCATTTATCCCGCAGATGATGATTGGCTATGCAACTAAGGAGACGATGATTCTTGAGTTCTCGTCGACTGTCATTGCCATTATTCTTGCGGGTAAGGTAGGTAGTAATATCGCCTCGGAGATTGGTACTATGCGAATTACCGAACAGATTGATGCTCTGGAGATTATGGGTGTCAACTCGGCTGCATACCTTATCCTTCCAAAGATTATCGCAACGATGATCTTCTTCCCATTTCTTGCAGCATTTAGTATGATTGTGGGTATGTTTGGAGGCTTCTTAGTGGCTCGTATGGGCGTGATGATTCCAAACGACTATATCGACGGACTTCTCTACTACTTCGATAGTTACGAGATATTCTACTCACTTGTAAAGATGACCGTCTTTGCCTTCCTTATTACCTCAATATCAGGCTATTATGGCTACTACACTAAGGGTAATTCGCTCGAAGTAGGTAAGGCTTCTACTACTGCGGTGGTGGTAAGTTCTATTATGATTATGATCTTTAACCTCCTCTTAACACAGTTGATGCGATGATTAAGTGCGAGAATATATTTAAGTCGTTTGATGGCCGTACGGTGCTTAACGATATCTCTGTCACCTTTGAGACTGGTAAGACAAACCTTATTATCGGCCGAAGTGGTTCGGGTAAAACCGTGTTGCTCAAGACTTTAGTCGGTCTGCACGAGCCTGATTCTGGCTCTATTTACTTCGACGATATCTGCTATACCGATTTAGGTTTTAAGGCTCGTAAGGCTATCCGCAAAGATATCGGTATGATCTTTCAGGGTGGCGCACTTATCGACTCGTCGACCGTTTATGAGAATGTCAAGTTGCCACTTGATCTCTTTACTGAGCAGAGTGAGGCGGAGAAGCGCGCGCGAGTAGAGTTCTGCCTTGAGCGTGTAGAGCTTTCTCACGCACCACACCTCTATCCGTCAGAGCTATCGGGTGGTATGATTAAGCGTGCTGCTATTGCTCGCGCTATCGTGCTCAATCCGCGTTATCTCTTCTGCGATGAGCCTAACTCAGGACTCGACCCGCAGACAAGTATCGTTATCGATAACCTTATCCAGAGTATTACTCGAGAGTATAATATCACAACCATCATCAATACTCACGATATGAACTCCGTAATGGAGATTGGTGAGAAAATCGTCTATATCCACACCGGCTATAAGTGGTGGGAGGGCACTAAAGATGATATTCTCAATGCTGATAATCAGGAGTTGAATGATTTTGTGTTTGCATCCGCTATGGCCAAACGCGCAAAAAATAATTTGTTGTGATAATGGCGCATTTGCGGCACATCCCTTAAAAACCAGTGGCGGCTGTACAAATAAGTACTATCCGCCACTGATTTTTTGCACGATGCACCACAACTACACCATTCTGACAACAAATAGGATGGTGCATTAATTAACGTGTGCGATTAAGTGTTTATCCCTTTTGACGACAAAATAGTGCGCTGATTGAGCAGAGTGCAAATCAATTTTATGAAACCATTTGCTATGTAGATACATCCGAAAAGCTAATAGCTAATGGCTAAAGAAGGTAGGTCCTATAAATTAGGTCGAGACGATTTTGGAGTATATTTCGTGGCTATTTTGCAGGTTTTTGAGGGAGCAATAGTCTATTGTGACCGAGAAAAGGTGTGAAATAGACGGGAATAGACCCAAAAGCGACCGAAATGAGATCTGCTCAAAAACGAAAAACATTTATCCTAATTTATAGGACATACCTATAAAAAATCTTTGATTTTCTTTGTTGTTTTGCGTAATATTTGTAATTTTGTGGCGATATTTGCAAAAGAAGGAAAAGTTTCATTTTTTTAACTATAATTTCATTAAAAACTATGGCAACAATTAAAATTGGTATCAACGGTTTCGGTCGTATCGGCCGTATGGTGTTCCGTGCTGCTTGCAATCAGCCTGAGAAGTTCGAGGTAGTAGGTATTAACGACCTCTGCCCAGTAGATTACTTGGCTTATATGCTTAAGTATGACACTATGCACGGTCAGTTCCAGGGTACTATCGAGTTCGATGAGGAGAAGAGCCTTCTTATCATCAACGGTAAGGCTATCCGCGTAACTGCAGAGCGTAACCCAGAGGATCTTAAGTGGAATGAGGTTGAGGCTGAGTATGTAGTAGAGTCTACAGGTCTGTTCCTCACTGCTGAGAAGGCTGAGGCTCACATCAAGGCTGGTGCAAAGTATGTAGTTATGTCAGCTCCTGCAAAGGATAAGACTCCTATGTTCGTTTGCGGCGTTAATACTAACACATATGCTGGTCAGACTATCGTTTCTAACGCATCTTGTACTACAAACTGCTTGGCTCCTATCGCTAAGGTTCTCAACGACAACTTCGGTATCGTTGACGGTTTGATGACTACTGTTCACGCTACAACTGCTACTCAGAAGACTGTAGACGGTCCATCTCTTAAGGACTGGCGTGGTGGCCGTGCAGCTGCTGGCAACATCATCCCTTCTTCAACTGGTGCTGCTAAGGCTGTAGGTGTAGTTCTTCCAGAGCTCAACGGTAAGCTTACTGGTATGGCATTCCGCGTTCCTACTCTCGACGTATCTGTAGTTGACCTTACTGTAAACCTCGCTAAGCCTGCAACTTACGCAGAGATCTGCGCTGCAATGAAGGCTGCTTCTGAGGGTGAGCTCGCAGGTGTTCTCGGTTACACTGAGGAGGACGTTGTATCTTCAGACTTCCTCGGCGACGCACGCACTTCTATCTTCGATAAGAAGGCTGGTATCGCTCTTACTGACACATTCGTTAAGGTTGTTTCTTGGTATGACAACGAGTGGGGTTACTCTAACAAGGTGCTTGACCTCATCTCTGTAATGAAGGCTTACAACAACTAATTTTGTTGTGATTGCGGGGTATCTACTTCCGCTAGCTTATAAACCAACAAAGGGCAGTACGACTAGTACAGCCCTTCGTTGTTTTATAACCCGAGCGTGGTAGCTACCCCACACTGACAACAAAATGGGGTAGTGCAACAAAGGGCAGTACGATTAGTACTATCCGTCGCTGATTCTTTTCACGATGCACCATATCTGGCATACTCTGACGCCAAATACTGTGTCAGAGTGTCGCAGTAAATAAAAAACATCCGCTTTTGCGGATGTTTAAGCTAATAACACAAAGGATAAGCAATCGCTTATCCTTTTTATTATTCAATATCAATTCTCGACACCTCATCAACGCCCTCAATGGCCTCGATAGAGCGCAGAGCGGCCTCTAATTCGCCTGAGGAGTGGATCGAGAAGTCGATTGTGCAGACTCCGATGTGGTCTATAGTCTCGGTTGTAATGCCGCTCATTGAGAGCTGTAGTTGCTCGGTGATGCAGTAGATAAGGTCTGAGAGCAGGTGATAGCGGTCGATACCACGTATGCGGATACGAACAGGGTAGAGTAGATCCTCGCGCTCGGCAAATGTTGTCAGGTCGTTTACAATCGAATCACCCTCCTCTGATGCCAGACGTATAGCTGTTGCACAGCCACGCTTATGGAGGGTTATGGTGCCACTATCACCCTTAAATCCTACAACCTCATCGCCTGGTAGTGGGTGGCAGTGCTCGCAGCGCTGATACTCCAACTTTGGTTGGGCTGCGAAGTATGAGTGGAGGAACTTCTTTGCCTTAAATGTTCTTACGGCATTGAGCCAATCCTTCTCAGGGTGGATATCGTCACTTGTGCCAATCTCGATGCAGTCACCGCGATTTAGCTGGCTCTTTACCGAGCACAGACGGCCATTAATACGTGCGTAGTGTGCGTGGCGACCAATGTCGCTATGGATTTCAAAGGCAAAGTCTAGGGCTGTTGCATTCTTTGGTAGGATGATACCTTGGCCAGTAGGGGTGAAGACCATAATATCGTCATTGTAGAATGACGAGGTGACACCCTCCATAAACTGAATGCCATTTACCGCCACATCAGTACGAAGTATAGCCTTGAGTTTCTCGAGCCACTTGTGTACATTCTGCTCGGTACGCTCGGCAGCACAGCCAAGGCGTGAGTTACGCACCATTCGCTCTGAAGAGATGTGTATCTCCTCCCACACACCCTGCTCGCGCAGTAGTTTTACGTGGAAAGATTGGTATCCATTCTCCTTTGGTGCGTTGATGTAGTTTGATACGCTACCTGGACGCTCCTTGAAGTAGTCGGTAAGGGCAGCATATATCTTGAGCGCATACTCCTTCTCTGAATAGGTCTGGCTATCTGGGTAGATTATACGGATATAGTGGCGACCAGGTACGTGGTTAAAGTCGCAGTGCTTTGCCTGCATCTTGCGCCAGATACTGTATGGGCGACGATAGCGTACCTCGGTACGCGCCTCAAGCCCTTTGGCAGTAAGAATCTCCTCCATCTTGGCGATAAAAGCCTCAATATGTGGGCGCTTCTGCTCAATATCGTTCTCCACGAGCTGTTGCAACTCGGAGTAGTCACGAGGACAACGATAGCGGAACGATAGATTCTCAAGCTCGCTCTTGACGTGATATAGTCCAAGACGGTTTGCCAGCGGAGCATAGAAGTAATCGGTCTCACCGGCAATCTTCATCTGCTTATCTGAGCGCATACTGCTCAGTGTACGCATATTGTGCAGTCGGTCGGCAAGTTTAACGAGCAGGGCGTGAATATCAAAACTTACAGATTCAAGAATTTGGCGGAAGTTATCCACCTGCTTTGAGTGCTGATACTTAGCCTTCTTCTGCTTGGTTACAGCCTTGACCAGTAGAGCAACATCGTCGCCAAAACGCTCACGAATATCCTCTATCGTGTAGTCTGTATCCTCCACTACATCGTGAAGGAAGGCTGCAATAATCGGATTTGCACCCAGCTCCAACTCCTCGGCAATAATACGTGCCACTGCAATAGGGTGGATGATATATGGCTCGCCACTCTTGCGACGCTGCTCTGAATGTGCCTCGGCAGCAAGGAGATATGCTCTCTCTACACGCACCATATCGTCTGCAGAGAGGCGGCGTGAGATACTCTCAAAAAGCGTATCTATACTCTGATCAATCTGTGCTTGATAGTCAATCATATAGGGTATTCCTCCGAATTTGAAAAACTTATAACTACAAAGTTATGAAAAAATATCTCTGATTGTTCTGCAAAAGACCAAAAAATGGGCAGTATATTACATTTTGTTGGATATATTTGGATTTTTGGAACTAAAAATATAACTTTGTAGAGGTCAAAATAGTACGATTATGAAAAAGTTGCTCTATCTTTTGCTTGGTATCCTCGGCTTTACCGCTTGTAAAGAGGGTGGTATAGGTGGCGGAGGCGGAATGGTATGCGAATACGGCACTCCGACAACAGATTATATTGTAAAGGGTAAGGTTACCGACAGCGCAGGCGTGCCTATTAAGGGTATTGTGGTCAGCTCAAAGGATGTTTCGTCGTTTATTGACTGCTCGGGTCTTAGTGCTGTTACGGCAGACGATGGTACCTTTACTACCAATAAAATGAGGGAGTTTGGCGTTATAGGCACACTCATCTTTACCGATACCGATGGCGAGGCAAATGGTGGAGATTTTGCAACCCTTGAGGTTGATCTGGGCAAACTCCCGAAGAGTCAGACCAAAGAGGGTGATGGTAGCTGGTATCGTGGCGAGTACGAGGTTACTGCCGATGTAAAATTGATAAAGAAGTAGTATGAGAAAGCTTTTGTATTTTCTAATTGCGATGCTCGGTTTTACCGTTGCTACATCGTGCAGAGTTGAGTACGGTTGTCCGCCAGTGGAGTATGACGAGAGCAAGAAGGAGAATGTTGAGAATGCGGAGCATACGGGCAGCAATAATAGTACTGACCGTGTAGAGCCGAACTCTGCAGATGAAAATATCTATGAGTAAGGTAGAAAAACTTGGATTAAGGCGTCGTTTGGCGCTTGAAATATGGCGAAACTTAGAGGGTGACAATGCGAAGAGTCACCCTCTGCGCCAACTATTTTGGGAGTGTACACTGCGTTGTAATCTCAATTGCCGTCACTGCGGTAGCGATTGCAAAAATGTTGCTACACAGAAGGATATGCCGCTTGAGGACTTTCTCGGAGTGCTTGATAATATTGCAGCGCACACCGATCCGCACAAGGTCTTTGTGATTGTTACGGGTGGCGAGCCGCTGATGCGTAAAGATTTGGAGCAGTGCGGTAGAGCGATTTACGATCGCGGTTTTCCGTGGGGTATGGTTACCAATGGATTGGCTCTGACACGTGCGCGTTTTGATGCACTGCTTGCATCTGGACTTCATACGGCAACGGTATCTCTTGACGGATTGGAGGATGACCATAACTATATGCGAGGCAATCCACACAGCTTCCGCACAGCCTCTGAGGCAATTGCAATGATGGCGGCAGAGAAGGACTTTGTCTTTGATGTGGTTACCTGTGTAACTCAGCGCAATATCGACAAACTCGACACCATTAAGGAGCATCTGCTCTCGCTCGGTTGTACACATTGGCGACTGTTTACCGTCTTTCCAGTGGGTCGTGGCGCTACGGATAGTACTCTGCAACTCACTCCGCAGCAGATGCGACAGTTGATGGAGTACATTGCAGCAACCCGTAAGGAGGGTAGAATATCGGCTCAATATGGTTGTGAGGGTTTCCTTGGTGCATATGAGGGTGAGGTGCGTGATCGCTTCTTTGCTTGTCAGGCGGGCGTTACCGTAGGCTCGGTGCTTGTTGATGGTGCAATATCTGCGTGTGCAAGTATCCGCGCTGACTACCATCAGGGAAATATCTATAACGACGACTTCTGGCAGGTCTGGAATACCCGTTTTGAGAGCTATCGTAACCGCGAATGGATGAAAAAGGGTGCTTGTGCAGAGTGTAAATTCTTCCGCTATTGCAAGGGTGGAGCGATGCACCTACGTGATGGAGAGGGCAATTTGCTGCTATGTCATATTGAGAAATTATCTGCAAAATAAAAAGTGCCGCATTTTTTTGCGGCACTTTTTTATTCTTCAACCTTCTTTACAAATCCCTGAGCTCTTAACTCAATCTCACCTCCGTCTGGGGTTACGAGGAAGAGTCCCGTTTGTGGCTCGGTGATGTGTCCGATAATATCAATTGCGCCGATTGCAGCAACCTTCTCACGCATCTCGAGTGGTAGGGTAAAGAGTAACTCATAGTCCTCACCGCCATTGAGCGCTGCTGTAACAGGGTCGATGTGCATCTGCTCGCCAAGTGCTGTGCACTGACGGGCAATTGGCATACGGTCGAGGTATATGCGTGCACCGCAGAGTGATGAGCGGCAAATCTGCATCAAATCAGAAGCAAGACCATCGGTAATATCAATCATAGAGGTAGGAACAACCTTCTCCTCGGCAAGTGAGCGGACAATATCGTATCTTGCGCGTGGCTTGAGGTAGCGCTCGAGCAGATATTCAAAGCCGTCAAACTGTGGCTTCTCTCCCACAACTCCTTCAAGTACGCGACTCTCGCGCTGCAGAAGTTTCAATCCGAGGAATGGTGCACCGAGAGAACCGGTAATGCATATAAGGTCGTTAACCTTTGCTCCGCTGCGGTAGACAACACTCTCCTTCTTTGCGCGACCAACGGCGGTAATGTTGATAACAAGTCCATTGATAGATGCGCTTGTATCGCCGCCGACAAGGTCAACTTCCGCCTCGCGGCAAGCAAACTCAACGCCCGAATAGAAGTCGTCAAGGAACTCTACCGAAATCTTAGAAGATACAGCAATAGAGATTGTAATCTGCTCGGGAATTGCGTTCATTGCAACAATATCGCTAATGCCCTTCGTAACTGCCTTATAACCAAGGTGCTTTGGTGGGAAGTATGTCAAATCAAAGTCTATACCCTCGACCATCGTATCGGTTGAAACGAGCATAGCGGTGCTCTTTGACGCCTCAATAACCGCAGCATCATCGCCCACACCCTTAATGGTGCTCTTTACCTTCGGAGTGAATGGTGCAGTCAGTCTGTCAATCAATCCAAACTCGCCCAACTCGGCAATCTCTGTTCTTCCCTTAATCTTTCCCATGTTATCTTATTTTTTGCAAAGATACATTTTTTTTGAGATTCGCGCAAAGCAATAAAAAAGTCACCTCAAATGAAGTGACTTTTTGTTTGATATTAATCTTTGACTACTCGTCAATGTGCTTTATCTCTGCAGCGATACGCTCAAATACCTCCTCAATAGTTCCGAGACTCGGTACGGCTACATACTTACCCTGTGCGCGGTAGTAGTCTGCAACTACAGCTGTCTGCTGATTATAGATCTCAATTCGGTTGCGGATAACATCCTCCGATGCGTCGTCGGCACGACCAGAGTCCTTACCACGGAGTAGAATTCGCTTTACCAGCTCCTCCTCAGGAACATCCATGTAGATCATAACATCTACGTCGTCACCCATCTTCTTGAGCATCTTGTCAAATGCCTCTGCCTGAGCTGTGGTGCGAGGGAAACCGTCGAAGATTGTACCCTTGATACCTTTGTTCTGCTCGAGGTAATCCTCAACCATACCGATAACTACGCTATCTGGAGCGAGCTCACCACGGCTGATGTACTCCTGCATCTGCTTGCCAAGCTCTGTCTGTGACTTTATGTGTGAGCGGATAATCTCTCCGGTTGAGATGTGAGAGAGTCCAAACTTCTTCTCTAAAAGCTCTGACTGTGTACCCTTACCACAACCAGGAGCACCAAATAATACTACATTAAGCATAACCTAAATCGTTGTAATTATATGCCACAAAGTTAATCAAATTTTTTAATAAATCGATTAATTCGGCAAAAAAATAAGTGCAGACTTTTTAACAATCTGCACTTTCATTACCCCTATTTAGAGGTATATGGCTTGATTACTCCGCGCTGAGAGTTGCGGATAAACTCAATCAGATAGTCGCGCTCTGCAGATTGCGGAACCTGAGCCTCTGCCTCGTTGCAGGCGTTGAGGTAGTTCATATCGCTCTGGAATAGAATGCGGCAGGTCTTTGTCAGGCTCTCGAGCTGCTCGTCAGTAAAGCCTCGACGCTGCAGACCGATACGGTTTAGACCTGCGTAGCTTGAGGTATCGCTACGAACGGTGATATATGGAGGAACATCCTTCGAAAGCATACAACCACCCTGGAGCATTACGTGGTCGCCAATCTTGACCCACTGGTGGATAGCGCAGTGACCGCCAATAACTACCCAGTCACCAACCTCTACCTCGCCAGCAAATGAGCAACGGTTTGCTACAACGCAGTGGCTACCGATAACGTCGTCGTGTGCAACGTGTACATAAGCCATAAAGAGGTTACCATTGCCGATAACGGTCTTGCCACGAGAGGCTGTACCACGGCTGATGGTTACATACTCGCGAATATCGTTGTCATCGCCAATCTCGGCAGTGGTCTTCTCGCCACGGAACTTAAGATCCTGTGGAAGACAAGAGATAGATGCTGCGGTGTGAATTTTACAACGCTTACCGATGCGTGCGCCGTCGTGAATAACTGCACCTGGGCCGATCCAGCAGTCATCGCCGATAACAACATCGCCTGCGATATATGCAAATGGCTCTACGGTTACATTATTTCCAATCTGTGCATCTGGGTGCACATAAGCAAGTGGACTAATCATAATCTATACTATTTATTATCTATTTTTAACAAACTGTGCCATCAACTCGGCCTCGCAAACAAGTGTTCCGCCGACAAATGCCTTACAAATGAGTGATGCAATGCCGCGACGCATAGGTGCAGCCAGCTCGCACTCCATATGCAGCGTATCGCCTGGAGTTACCTTGTGCTTGAAGCGTACATTGTCAATTCTTAGGAAGTAGGTTGAGTAGTTGCTCTTATCCTCAACGCTGCTCATTGCAAGCAGACCTCCGCACTGTGCCATCGCCTCAACAATCAGTACACCTGGCATAATAGGCTCGCCTGGGAAGTGACCCTGGAAGAATGGCTCATTGGCGGTGATATTCTTGATACAACCGATAGATGTACCATCGATGTGGAATACGCGATCAACGAGCAGGAATGGATAGCGGTGAGGCAACATCTGCTGAATATCGTTGATATCGTAGATTGGTGCTGTGCGTGGGTTGTACTTGAAGCGTGGCTTTACACCCTCACGACGGATGGTGGTGCGAATCTGCTTCATAAACTCTGTATTGGCAAAGTGGCCAGGGCGAGTTGCCCATACACGACCCTTGATTCTCATGCCGAGAAGTGCAAAATCACCAAGTAGATCGAGCAGCTTGTGACGAGCAAGCTCATTGTTTGCGCGAAGTTCAAGGTTGTTCAGATATCCGCCAGTAACACGAATATCCTGCTTGCCGAAGATACCCTTCAAGTGCTCTAACTGCTCGTCAGATACAGGATTCTCAACAACAACAATGGCGTTGTCAAGGTCACCACCCTTAATAAGGTTCATCTTAAAGAGCGGCTCAAGCTCGTGCAGAAAGACAAATGTGCGGCAAGGTGCAATCTTCGATGCATAGTCATCCTCAGGAACCAATACTGCATACTGGTTGCCTACGACCTTTGAGTTAAAGTCGATATGTACTGATACTGAAAACTCCTCATCTGGGTAGAGGACAATTGCTACACCCTTTTCAGGGATGGTGTATACCTGCTTCTCGCGCACCTCGTAGTAGCGACGCTCTGCAGCCTGCTCCACAAGACCTACGCGAGCAATACCCTCAGCATAAGCCTTTGCCGAGCCATCCATAATAGGGGTCTCGGTGTTGTCGATATCAATCAGTGCGTTGTCGCAACCCATAGTCCAGAGTGCAGACATAATATGCTCGATAGTGCTGATTCGTACACCGTCAATCTCGATAGTTGTGCCACGAGAGGTGTCTGTTACATATTCGCAAAGTGCTGGTATAGTTGGCTGACCTTCAAGGTCTACGCGACGAAATACGATTCCGTGGTCTGCTGGAGCAGGGTTTACGGTCATCGTTACCTTTACTCCAGTGTGCAGACCTTTGCCCGAAAAGGTTAGTGGTGCGGCAAGTGTCTGCTGCTTTGTATTAGATGTTGTTGTCATGACAAACAATAATATGCTCTGTAAAATAATTTGGGTACAAATATAGTAAATTTTCGGAATAAATGCTACATTTGTGGTGACAAAACAATTTTGTAGATAATGGGTATAGAACCACAAGATAAAAAAGCGACTTTTACAACATCGGAGGATGGCACAAAAAAGCCTGTCCGACCACGCCGCAAACCGTTGCGATTACCGTTTGATAACCGCAAGCAAGATATCGGTAGTTGGGCGTATGACCACCGTGTGGGGCTGTTTATTACCATTATCATCTATCTGATTATTGGTATTGGATTCTTCGCTTCAAAGATTGTTATTGGTCGCAAAGTCTCTCAGCAGGGAATGTATATCGATCTGCAGACGGTTGAACTGCTCGAGAAGGAGCGTGATCGTCTTGCCGAAGAGGTGCGTCGTGCAAATCAGAAGATTGACTGGAGTAAAATTCGTAATACTTCGTCAAACGAGAATGCGCTGAACGAAAACCTCGCCGATGATCGCGGTACAAAAACGGCTGAGCTCAACTCTGATGCTGAGGCTGTTGAGGCTCGTATGAGAGCCAATCGTGAGGCGTATGAGAGGGGTCTTAAGGATGCAAAACGTGCGGGGGAACGCACTGAAGATAGTAAAGGGGATAGCAAGAGTACGAATAGCGACAAAAAGGTGAAGGGAACGGTCACAGTCTCCTTCTCTTTCAAAAATCCTGTGCGCTACTCGCGTAGCCTTGTAAAGCCTGCATATCGCTGTGAGGGCGGTGGTGAGGTGGTGGTTAAAGCCACTCTCGACCGCACTGGAAAGGTTATCTCGGCGGTGGTTGTCAGCGGTGGCGATGAGTGTATGCGCCAGACCGCAATCGCCTCTGCAAAGGGCTCAACCTTTGACCACAACGATAGTGCACCGACAAAGCAGGAGGGAACAATAACGTATGTGTTTATCCCACAGTAGTTATTTGTCGTGATAGCATAGCATCTGCAACTATTGACCCCTTCCCCAAAACGGTCGGGAATTGGATGGTGGATTAAAATGTAAAAGGCTAATAGCCAACGGAAAAAACCTAAAAATAACATAAATGGAACAAAAACATTCACTGCTTAAAGATGTCGTGATTCGCTTTTCGGGCGATTCGGGCGACGGTATGCAGCTTACGGGAACTCTCTTTTCAGAGACTCTCGCATTGGCGGGCAATGCAATTTCAACATTTCCGGACTATCCAGCCGAGATTCGTGCTCCTCAGGGTACGGTAGCTGGAGTATCTGGTTTTCAGGTACACTTTGGTTCGACATCTGTCAACAATCCTGGCGACAAGTGTGATGTGCTTGTGGCGATGAATCCAGCTGCACTTAAGGCTAATGCACGCTTCCTTAAGCCTGATGCAACTATCATTGTTGATGGCGATTCGATTACTGCTGATAACCTCACAAAAGCGACTTTTGCGACAGATGACCCGATTGCGGAGTTAGGTCTGGGTGATCGCAACGTAATCATCGCGCGCATTACCACAATGACTCGTGAGGCGCTTGCAGAGAGCGAGCTTGACAATAAGTCAAAGGTGAAGTGTAAGAATATGTTTGCGCTCGGTATCTGCCTCTATATCACCGATAGAGCGACCGACCATGCACACGACTATATCAATACCAAGTTTGGTAAGAAGAATCCAGCAGTTGCTGCGGCAAATAACCTCGTTATTGAGGCTGGATATAACTATGCGGCAAATAACCACCTTTCGCACAATGCTTATGCTGTTGAGCCTGCAGGACTTCCAAAGGGTAAGTACCGCACAATCAATGGTAATGTGGCTACAGCGTGGGGATTTATCGCAGCCTCTGAGAAGAGCTCTCGACCACTCTTCTGCGGCTCATATCCTATCACCCCTGCAACCGTTATCCTTGAGGAACTTGCAAAGCATAAGTCACTGGGTGTTAAGACTGTACAGGCTGAGGATGAGATTGCAGGTATCTGTACTGCGGTAGGTGCTGCATATGCTGGTAACTTCGCTGTTACAACCACCTCTGGCCCTGGTTTGTCACTCAAGAGCGAGGCTCTCGGCCTTGCTGTGATGGCAGAGCTGCCACTCGTTGTTGTGGATGTTCAGCGTGGTGGCCCATCTACAGGCCTTCCGACAAAGACTGAGCAGAGCGACCTCCTTCAGGCTCTCTATGGTCGAAATGGTGAGTGTCCGGTGCCAGTTATCGCTGCTTCGTCGCCTTCAGACTGCTTCAACTATGCATTTGAGGCAGCAAAGATTGCTATGGAGCACATGACCCCTGTAGTTCTTTTGACCGATGGTTTTATTGCAAACTCTTCTGAGGCGTGGGCATTCCCTAAGATGGCTGATATGCCGACCATTACACCTCCGATTGCTGTTGCAACAGACGAGCCATTTATGCCATATAAGCGCGATGAGCGCTTCGCTCGTAGTTGGGCATTCCCTGGCACAGCAGGCCTTGAGCACCGCATTGGTGGTCTTGAGAAGCACGCAGTAACAGGTAATATCTCTCACGACGCTGCAAATCACCAGCTGATGGTTAAGACTCGTGCTGCAAAGGTTGCTGCAGTCGTTGAGGATCTGCCGCTGCAGAGTGTTGAGGGTGCAGCTTCTGGCGATCTGCTTGTTGTTGGTTGGGGTGGTACTCGTGGTCACCTCTGCTCGGCTGTAGCACAGCTTCGAGAGCAGGGTAAGAGCGTTAGCCACTGCCACTTGAACTATATCAATCCGCTGCCAAAGAATCTTGCCGATATATTTGCATCATTCAAGCGTATTGTTGTCTGCGAGCTCAACGAGGGTCAAGCAGCATCTTACCTGCAGGGTCTCTTCCCGCAGTTTACTTTTGAGCGCTACAACAAGGTTGAGGGTCAGCCATTTAACGTTGCAGAACTTGTGAATAATTTTAACGAAAAATTGAACTAAACTATGGCAGAGTATAAATATACCCCCGAAAATTTTAAGTCGGATCAGCAGGTGAAGTGGTGTGCTGGATGTGGTGACCATGCAGTTCTGAATGCAGTGCAGCGTGCATTGCCAGAGGTGGCAGATGCGCTGGATAAACCACACGAGAAGTTTGTCTTTGTGTCGGGAATTGGTTGCTCGTCACGCTTTATCTACTATATGCGCACCTTCGGTTTCCATACTATCCACGGTCGTGCTGCTGCTGTTGCAACTGGTATTAAGACTGCAAATCCAGACCTCTCTGTATGGGTTTGTACAGGAGATGGCGATAGCCTTGCTATCGGTGGTAACCACTTTATCCACGCCTTGCGTCGTAATATCGACCTTAACATTATCCTCTTCAATAACGAGATTTACGGTCTTACAAAGGGTCAGTACTCTCCAACCACAAAGCTTGGTACAGTCACAAAGACCTCTCCGTATGGCACAGTGGAGCACCCATTCAACCCTGGCGAGCTCGCTATTGGCGCTAAGGGTACATTCTTTGCCCGTACTGTCGATGCAGAGGTTATGTTGACAAAGGAACTGCTTATTGAGGCGGCAAAACATCGCGGTACATCTGTTGTCGAGGCACTTGTTAACTGTATGATTTTCAATAACAAGACCCACGCATCATTTGCAGCAGATAAGGCGACACGAGCAGAGAATACTATCACTCTGCGTCACGGTGAGAAGATGCTCTTTGGTAAGGATAACAACAAGGGTCTTGTCCTTGAGGGTCTGAAGCTTAAGGTTGTTACTGTTGGTGAGGATGGCTATACTATTGATGATGTTCTTATCCACGATGCACACGCTGAGGATACAACGCTCCACTGTATGCTCGCGGCGATGAAGTTCCCAGAGTATCCGGTAGCTCTTGGTGTTATTCGTGACGTTGAGGCACCTTGCTACGATACCGAGGTAGAGGCTCAGGTTGAGAGTGTAAAGGCTGCATCGAAGATTCAGTGTGTTGACGATTTGCTCAACTCTGGAGAGACTTTTACCTTGGAGTAGCAAACAACTAATAGCAAAAAAAATGGAGGCTGCGGCCTCCATTTTTTTTATATCATCTCCTCGTATCGCGCTATCGGAGCTGCGTCAAGTGTGGAGAGCTCTCCTCGGAGATACTTGTAGTAGCCCGCAACGGCAATCATCGCTGCGTTGTCGGTTGTAAACTTCAGCTCTGGGAGGAATGTTCTCCAGTGGCGTTTCGCCCCTTCTGCTTCAATTCGTGCACGCAGAGCCGAGTTTGCTGATACGCCGCCACCGAGTGCTATATCCTTGATACCAAACTGCTTAGAAGCCTTAATGAGTTTGTCAACGAGAATATCTACGACGGTGTGGAGCAACGATGCACAGAGGTCGGCCTTGTTCTGCTCGATAAAGTCTGGGTTTTCGGCCATAGCATCGCGCAGAGTGTAGAGGAATGAGGTCTTAAGACCTGAGAATGAGTAGTTTAACTCCTCCACGCGTGGCTTGGCAAACTTAAATGCATCCTTATTACCCTCTTTGGCAAGTCTGTCGATAATTGGACCTCCAGGATATGGGAGTCCCATAACTTTAGCGCACTTGTCAAGTGCCTCGCCCGCAGCGTCGTCAATCGTTGTGCCGACAATCTCCATCTTATCTGGTGCGTCAACCTTGACAATTTGGGTGTGGCCACCGCTGACAAGCAGACAGAGGAATGGATAGGCTGGATGTGGTAACTCTCGGTCTGGAAGATCCACAAAGTGCGAGAGGATATGTCCGTGGAGATGGTTTACCTCGACCATTGGGATATTGTTTGCAATCGAGAGTCCCTTGGCGAAAGATGTGCCGACCATTAGCGAGCCGAGAAGGCCCGGGCCGCGTGTGAAGGCTATAGCATCAACCTTATCGATAGAGATACCCGCCTCTTTGAGGGCTGTATCTACTACAGGAACGATGTTCTGCTGGTGTGCTCGTGAGGCAAGCTCAGGGATTACACCGCCATACTTTTCGTGTACCGCTTGTGAGGCAATAACGCTTGAAAGTAGAACCGTATCCCTCAAAACTGCGGCCGAAGTGTCGTCGCAAGAGGATTCAATCCCGAGGATCATGATATTATTCTCCATAAAAATTCGTAAATTCCAAAAAATAGTACTATCTTTGTAAGTTATAAAATATATAACTTAAGGATATTCCGTGCGCAAAGTTACAAAAATATTTACAAAGATAGTATCATCAGTAATCTTATTGTTGATACTACTCCCTGTTTTTGCAACTTTGGTACTCTCAATTCCGAATGTTCAAAATCGTGCAGTGCGTTATGCAACTGACTTTGTATCAGACCATTTAGGTACAAAGGTAAGTATAGACCATATCACTATCGGAATGCTCAACCATATCAAGGTGCGAGGATTCTATGTAGAGGATATGGATCGTGACACACTGCTCTACGCCTCTTCTGTTGTGGCTCAGATTGGCCCATTGGCAAGTATGAAGGAGGCGTTTACTATCTCCTCAGCAAAGTTGAACAAGGCTGTGCTCTATCTGCGCGAAACCGAGCGTGATATTATCAATATTAAGGAGGTGACGGACAAAATTACCAATCCGGAGAGGAAAAAGAGGGGTAATTTTAAGCTGAAGATCGAGAAGATTGATGCTGATAGTATCGACTTCAGAATTACACAGCGAGGTCAGCGAGAGTATGAGGGCGGCTGGAATTATGACGATATATACATCTGCGACATCAATACTCGTATTGACAACTTCTATGTCTCAACCTCACCAGGTCGTGCGGTTGTGGGTGGAGATATCGCCTCGCTGAACTTTGTAGAGCAGAGTGGTTTTGTGCTTGAGAATATTACAGGAACATTCTGTGTCGACAATGGAAAAATCTCGTTAGACAATATGACATTGACGGCAGATCGTTCACAGATAAATGTGCCGTCACTGCTTATTTCGGGTCCAGACTGGGAGTGCTATCGCGATTTTATCAACAAGGTGCGATTAGATGTAGATATCGTAAACTCATCTGTTTGCAGCGATATGGTTGGTTACTTTGCCCCTGAACTATGGCGTTGGGATACGGAGTTGCAGGGCATTACAGCCTCTATGCACGGTACGGTGGCTAACTTTAAGGCCAAGATTGATAACTTGCGCCTTGCAGATGGTGGTAAAATTAGAGCCGATGCAACAGTTCGCGGTCTTGTCGATGTGAATCGTACTCGATTTAACGTTCGTGTAAGAGAGGTGGATGTTACAACTGCGGAGTTTACATCGCTGCTATCGAAGATTGCGCATCTGGAGATTCCTGACAATGTACGCAGCTATGTAGAGCGCACAAATCGCCTCAATATTAAGGGTAAGTTTGAGGGTTATATCTCCTCTTTCGACGCTGTTGCCGATATTAATGTGGGTAGCGGCGGAACTCTGAGGGCTCAGTGTGGTATGCACCCTGAGGAGGGTGTTAGGGGTATTACAGCATCACTCGAGGCCGATTCTCTCAATATAAATAAGCTACTGGCAAAGCCTGAGAGGATGGTGGCGGACTTCAATGTCAAGGCATCGGCTCTGTTGGGTGAGCAGTTGGAGGCACAGGTGAGCGGAGCGGTGGATAATATGCTCTTCAACGGCTACAACTATAACTCTATCGCCTTTGACGGAAACTATAACCCATCGGGTGGTATGGTCAACCTTAGTAGTCGTGATAAAAACCTTATGGCCACTATTCGTGCTGCAATGAGTAGAAACTCTGGTCGAGCACCATACTATAGCGCCGAGGCGGAGGTTAAACACGCAGACCTCCACGCGCTGAATATCAATCGCCGAGATTCTATTTCAACAATCAAGGCCTCTGTGTGGTTAGATGCAGTGGGTAATACCCTTGATGATATGGACGGCAGACTTAGCATTGCCGACGCTGTGTATAACTACAACGGAACAGAACTTGAGTCCGATCTTGTCAATCTGACACTGGATAGCAATGAGGATACTCGCCGAATGAACCTTACATCAGAGTTTATCGACGCAATATTTGAGAGCCGTTGTCCATATAAGGATGTGGCCTACTATGTCTCTACATTGTTGGCTCGCTATCTACCACAGCTCTATGACCAGGATGCACTGGATCGTATCGAGAGCAAGCAGGAGGTGCTGAAAAATAAGGTTGCACTGCTCTCTGTAACGGCAAAGGATATCTCTCCATTGCTTGGCTGCTTCTCAAATGGTGTTGAGGTTGCTCCAGAGTCAAATATCAAGGTCTATATGGCCCCAGCGGAGAATATATTTATGGTTCGCGGAAACTCTGAGTGTGTGGAGAAGTACCCATATCTTATCTCGGAGGTGGCTCTGAATGCGAATAACAAGGGCGACTCGTTGGTGCTAAATCTCGGCTCGTCTGAGTTGTGGGCCGGTGCTATGCGCCTGTCAGACTTCAAGTTGCACGGCGGCGCAAAGAGCAATCAGGTAAATCTCTATGGTGAGTTTGCCGATACTCTGCGTGATATCCGTGGAAATTTGGCAGCAAAGGCTCTGCTTTCGCGCCGAAATGGTCTGCGCCACGTGTCGGTGGATATCCTGCCGTCAAAGATTGGTAAGGATGAGAATGTATGGCGAATAACATCTGATGGAATAGAGATTGACTCTTCGCGTATTGCCGTTAATAAATTCAGAGTCTTCAATAGTGTTGAAAATCAAAATTTGGAGGTTGATGGTGTCGCTTCGCGCCTGAAGAGTGACTCGCTGCAGTTGCGCCTCTCGAACTTCGCCCTTACGCCATTTGCACAGTTCGCCGAGCGTATTGGTTATAAGATAGAGGGTCGCACAAATGGTTATGCAACCGTTCGTTCAGCCTTTAACAATCCTCGAATTGAGGCAAATGTCGATTTGGATTCGGTGCGTGTCAATTCACTCCCTGTGCCCGATATGAACCTTACTTCGCGCTGGAACTTCGCACGCTCTCTTGCAAATCTCTATGTAACAACTCGCAGAGATGGCAAGCAGGTGGCAAGCGGTTATCTCTTCCCGTCGCGCTCGAGATATTTTGCTCGTCTTGGCTTGAAGGGTCTTGATGTGTCGCTCATAGATCCGTTGCTCTCTGGCGTACTTGTAAATACTGAGGGTACGGCAGATGTAGACCTCTCGCTGACGGGTGAGCGCCGTAATGCATCGCTAAATGGTGAGATTTTGGTGCATGATATGAAGACCACACTTGACTATACAAAGTGTGTCTACTCCGCGCCAAAGGCTGTGATAAAGGTGCATAACAACCACTTCCAGATAGACAAAGTGCCTATCTATGACTCTCGCCGTAATAGTGGACAACTCAGTATGGATTTGAGCCTGGATCATCTGTCAAATATTGAGTATTCGCTTGAGGCTCAGTTTAATAATATGCACGTGATGAATACAACATCGCGTGATAACGATATGTTCTATGGTGATATCTACGCCTCGGGAGATGTTCGACTCAGCGGAGATAAGGGTGGTGTGAAGATGGATATTACAGGTGTGTCGGGCGATAACTCTAAGTTCTTTATGCCACTGACAGATAAGAGTAATATTACATATGCCGACTTTGTAACCTTTGCCAAACCGTCAGCAGTCGATACTACGAACTACTTGGTGCGTAAGAAGATGATGTTTGAGCGACGACAGAAGCAGCGCACATCATCCGGTAGTAGTATGGATATCAATATGTCGCTCGATGTGAAGGATAATACCGAGGTGCAGCTTGTTATCGATCCTACGGTGGGTGATATTATCAAGGCTACGGGTAATGGATTGCTCAATATGCGCATAAATGAGGGTGCAGATATCTTTGAGATGTATGGCGACTATGTCATCACAGAGGGTAGCTATCTGTTTACGCTACAAAATATTATCAATAAAAAGTTCGTTATTGAGAGGGGATCGTCTATACAATGGACGGGCGAGCCGCTCGATGCGTTGCTGAATATTGATGCGGTCTATAAGGTTAAGGCGTCGCTGCAGCCTCTGCTAGAGGGATATGTGGATAGCTCGATACCAAATAGAGCTGTGCCGGTAAATTGTATTATCAACCTATCAGATCGTCTGACAAAGCCGACGGTGAACTTTGATGTCGAGGTGCCGAGTGCAGATGCAAGTATTCAGGCCGTTATTGCCAATGTGCTTAGCACTCCAGAGCGATTGTCGCAGCAGTTCTTGTATCTGCTGATTGCCAACTCATTCCTCTCGGAGAATACTACAGAGGCATCGACTATCGGCGTATCATCCGCAGCAACAACAGGCTTTGAGTTGCTGTCGAACCAGTTGAGTAACTGGCTGTCGTCTGAAAGCTCAAATATCATTTTGCGCTACCGACCAAAGACAGAGCAGATGATGAGCGATGAGGTGGACTTTGGACTCTCGCAGGGACTGTTTAATAACCGCCTGCTCATTGAGGTTGAGGGTAACTATTTGGTCGATAAGTCGCGTGTGGTTAATGCTACATCCTCATTTACGGGCGAGGCATATATCACTTGGCTTATAGATCGTGCAGGAACGCTCCGTACAAGGGGATTTACCCATACTATCGACCGATTTGATGAGAATCAGGGTCTGCAGGAGACGGGCTTGGGAATCTACTTTAAGGAGGACTTTGACAATGCGAGGGATCTGAAAGAGCGCCTTAAAACTCGCTTCTCTCGCCGCAAAAAGAGGGAACAGGTGGACTTTATGCAGACAGATAGGGATGCAGAGGCGTTAGAGTCTATGGCAAATGGACTTGACGCTCCGCCAGCAGAGGATAATGTAGGTAATTACGATTAACTTAAATAAATACAAAAAACTATGAAATTCACTCTTTTACAGACAGCTGAGGTGGTCGAGCAGGTTACCGAGGCGGGACAGATGAGCCTCTGGCAGCTTTTTAACAGTGGCGGTTGGCTTATGTGGGTGCTTTTGGCACTCGGTGGTGTTACTATCTTTATCTTTGTGGAGCGCTTCTTGGCTATCCGCAAGGCATCAAAGGGTATGAATATGGGCTTTATGAACCGTATTCGTGATGCTATCTCTGATGGTAATATCCGTGCAGCTATTGATATGTGCCGTCGTAGCAATACCCCTATTGCGCGTATGGTAGAGAAGGGTATTGAGCGCCTGGGTCGCCCGATGGCTGATGTTCAGAGCGCTATTGAGAATGTGGCAAACCTCGAGGTATCTCGTCTGGAGAACGGCCTCCCATTCCTGGCAACTATCGCAGGTGGTGCTCCAATGATCGGTTTCTTGGGTACCGTTATGGGTATGGTGCAGACCTTTATGGATATGTCTGCAGCAGGTGGTACTGTTGATATGGCACTGCTCTCTGGTGGTATGTATGTGGCCATGGTAACTACCGTAGGTGGTCTTTTGGTCGGTATCCCTGCATACTTCGGCTATAACTACCTGGTGGCAGCTATCGAGAAGCTCGTATTCCGTATGGAGGCTAACTCTATCGCCTTTATGGATATTCTTAACCAACCTGCACAGAAGTAATTATGGCAATCAAGAGAGGTTCAAAGGTAGATAAGTCTTACTCAGCCTCGGCGATGACGGACTTGATGTTCTTGTTGCTTATCTTTATGCTTATCGCAACAACGCTCATCAATCCTAATGCGCTGAAACTGATGCTGCCAAAGAGTAGTAACCAGTTGAAAGATAAGGCGATAACTACCGTGTCAATACAAAAAACCCCTGCTGGTTATAACTACTACGTAGAGCTTGACCGCGTGCAGGGTATTGAGGGCGTTGAGGCGGCTCTGCGTGAGCGCCTTGCCGGACAAGAGTCCCCAACCATATCTCTGCACTGCGATAAAACCGTCGCCGTAGATGAGGTGGTTAAGGTGATGAATGTTGCGAAGGATAATGATTACCGTCTTATCCTCGCCACCCAACCCTAGTTTTATCGTGAAAAGCACGCATCTGCGGCACATCCCTCTGCTTCCCGAATGGGAAATACAAGGAGTATGTCCCATCCGGGAATTATCACGATGTACCGCAGCTACGCACTTTTGACGATAAAACGGGTAGTATATCCCTGTTTTATTGCAGGGGTGTGCTCTTTGCGAGCCAAATAAACGAATAAATAAGAAGCCAATGGCTAATAGCTAATGGCCAATAGCCAAAATAATGAACTCAAAACATTGGGCAATACTCGTAACGCTTCTCTATGGCGTAGCGGTGGCGCTTTCGCTGCTCTATGGTGCTGTGGAGTTTGATGTGCACACCCCTAAGGAGGCGGAGCTCTTTATCGAGTTGGTAGAGCCAAAGCCCGACCCTGTGCCCGTGGTGGCGCAGTCACGCCCATCGCCTAAGCCAGAGGTGGCTCCGCATCATCCGCAGCCAGCTGAGCAAGAGTCTACGCAGCAGGTTAGTGGAGAGGAACCAAAGACGCAGACTGTCAATCAGCGAGCGTTATTTAAGATGAATAATGGCGAGGCTGAAACTGCCGAAAAGAGTGGAAATCCTCTTGCTCAGAAGGGCGAAAAGGAGCAGTCAAGTGGCACTTCGCACGGACTAAATCCTATAGGTACAGATGCACTTGACGAAGGTCTGCAGGGCCGAGGACTTGCAGGAGAACTGCCTATGCCGACCTATCCAGGTGGAAATAAGGGCGGAAAAGTTGTCGTGCGTGTGGCTGTCGATAAGAATGGAAAGGTCACCTCTGCAACATTTGAACCGACGGGTTCAACCACCTCCGATTCTGCCCTTGTTGAGGCGGCTATTGCTGCTGCCAAACGCGCGAGATTTACCGAAAGTGCTGCATTTATGCAGGGCGGTACAATTACATACATATTCAAACTTAAAGCTGAAAAGTAATATTTTATGAAGAAAATCTTATTGATACTTTCGTTGCTTGTGCTCTCTTTTTCGGCGTTTGCTCAGGGTGAAAATAACGCCGTAAAATCGGGTGTCCTCTTCGATAAAAAGGTCTTTGATTTTGGAGATGTATTGAGAGAAAATAAAAATTATACTTGCACGTTTATTGTTGAAAATCAGACAGATAAACCACTTGTGCTGCTTAGCGTTAAGACCTCTTGTTCGTGCCTTAAGGCCAGCTATGTGCGTCGTCCGCTGAAGATAGGTCAGAGCACTGAGATTGTGATGACTTTGGAGGCTGCAAAGATGGAACCTGGAGTCTTTAATCGTGTTGTAGAAGTGAATACAAATGCGGGAATTTTCTACATAACGGTCAGGGGAAATTCCGTAGAAAAATAGAAGAACAAAAAAGGTGGTTGACGTCCCAACCACCTTTTTTATTGCATTTTTTCTGCTACATATTGAGGAAGAAAACTATCGCTGCGAAGTGACAACAAGCGGCGATATTTATCATCAAATGCCACACTAAATGGTGGTACTTAAATCCCTTTTTTGCATAAAGCCAAGCTCCAATTGTGTAGAAAATTCCACCCGCTGCAATGAGGATTAGCAGAGGGAGTGACGAGTTTCTCAAAAAGAGCGGAAGGAAGAAGATAATAGTCCAACCCATAATCAAATAAATCGTCAGACTAATTGCTGGAATTGAGCGTCTTGAGAGCGATTTATAGAATATTCCAAACAGCACCATTGCCCACTGAACAATCACAATTAGAACTCCTTGCCATCCGCCGATAACTGTCAGTGCAACAGGGGTATACGAGCCCGCAATTGCGATGTAAATCATAATGTGATCGAGGATGTGAAAGATATCTTTGTGCTTTGAATTTGGACTCATTGAGTGGTAGAGAGTCGAGGTCAAAAACATCATAAAAATCGAGATTACAAAGATAGAGACTCCTATCGCCGATTCGATGTTGTTGCCCACTGCGTGAGTGTAGCTCCAGATGGCTGCAAATGGTAGTGCGAGCAGCATTGCGATTGCCATCACTCCGTGGGAGATGGTGTTTGCCACCTCCTCACCAAAAGTTGGTATATACAAAAGCTTTTTCATAGTGCTGGCAAAGGTATGAATTTTTTTGAAAAGGTATGATTTTTTTGAAAAGTTATTTGCATAACCTTAAATGTCTGAAAAAATCGACTCAGAAAGCGAAAAAAATAAAAAAAAATGTAAAATTACAATGTGTCAAAAATGTGTCTAAAAAAAGCAATTGGATATCAGAAAAAAGCATAAAAAGTGTCAAAAAGCGAATTTGTTTGCAAATAGTGTGAAATTCTTGCAGAATATGTTGTGTGAATAAAAATAAATTTTTATCTTTGTGTAGATTATGCAACCAAATTTTTATAAACTTAATAACTAACCTATGAAAAGAGATTTACTTCTTGTTTCTAACAGCGTTCGAAAGCTGGCGATGACGGTTGTATCATTGTCATTGTTGATCTGCTGCGCGCTGTTTAGCCCTGCTCAAGCATTTGCACAGGGTAAAGGGAGCACAGTAACAGGTAAGGTTACTGATGCGCGAGGTCCTATGATCGGTGTGACTGTTTCGGTCAAAGGTGTTGCAACTCGTGCAGCCCTCACAGATCTGGATGGTAACTACTCAATCGATGTGGCTGGTATCGCTAGCCCAGTTCTTGAGTTCTCCTATGTTGGTTACCAGAATCACGAGGAGCCTGTAGGCGCTCGTACTTCTATCAACGTAGTGATGAAGGAGAGTACACAGAAGATCGATGAGGTCGTAGTTACCGCTTTGGGTATTACACGTGCTGAGAAATCACTCGGTTACGCCGTATCAAAGGTGTCGGGTGATGATATCGCATCGACCGTGTCAGGTAACTGGCTCGACGGTATGAACGGTAAGGTTGCCGGTATGTCGTTTGAGTCTGCTGCTACAGGTCCTGCAGGTTCAGTTCGTGTAACACTCCGTGGTGAGTCTTCATTGTCACACGACAACAATGAGGCACTGTTCGTTGTAGACGGTGTGCCTCTCGGTAATGAGAAGACTGCATCAGGTGGTGCTAACGACTCTGATGATGCTCCTATCGACTACGGTAACGGTGTGGGTGATATCAACCCAGACGATATCGCATCGGTATCAGTCCTCAAGGGTCCTGCGGCAACTGCACTTTACGGTTCACGTGCACAGAACGGTGCTGTGATCATCACTACCAAGTCTGGTTCTAAGCAGAAGGGTATTGGTGTAAACTACTCATTCTCAATGGTAGCTGAGCAGGCATCTTACTGGCCTGAGCTTCAGGAGGAGTATGGTGCTGGTTCTGCAGCTCTTACAACTTACGCTTCACTTAATGGTAAGCAGTATTCTCCACAGGAGTACTTCTCATTCTGGAGCGTATATGAGGGTTCTACTAAGGTTGCTGACCGTCTCTGGTCTCGTAACATGTGGGGTCCTAAGTATGGTACAGACTTCGGCTATGGTACTGACGAGCGTGGTGTAGGTTTGACCTATATGTACCACTCTCTCGACTTCGATCGTCTCCGTAACGAGCGTACTGATAAGCCAGGTTCAATCATCCTTGATACTTACCGCGATGCTTCTGGTGCAACTGTTTACGAGCCAGCTTCTACAAAGTTCTATGACCTTGTTCCTTACGAGGCTCAGGACTACTACAAGGGCTTCTACGAGACAGGCTTTACCTTTAAGAATAATATATCTATAAGCGGTAACAACGGTAAGGGTACTTCAGTTCGTGCTTCATTCCAGGATACACGTAATAAGTGGATCGTTCCTAACATGGGTTACAACCAGGAGACTGCTTCATTCTCTGTTAGCAGTAAGATTAATAAGGTTGTTACTGTTAAGGCAAAGGTTAACTACTACCGTAAGAAGTCTGATAACCTCCCAACAACAGGTTACAACAACGCTTCTCCTGTTTACCAGTTGATGTGGAACTACCCTTCAGTAGATATCTCTTCATTCTGGGATGAGTATAGCAGCGGTCGTATCTTCGAGGCTCTCGATGCTCGTACAGGTGGTGACTCAGCTTATCTGAACAACCTGATTAACTGTAACGGTACATCACTTAACGTAAACAACCCTTACTGGTTGGCATACGACTATCTGAATACTCAGATTCGTGACCGTGTTTACGGTAATATGCAGGTTAACTTCGCCCTTACAAAGGATTTGGATCTGATGGTTCGTTCTGGTATCGATATGTTTGTCGATAACCGTACATCTCGTAAGCCACAGTATGCAACTTCTTATGCTCAGGGTTGGTACCGTGTACAGAACATCTTCCGTTATGAGGTTAATACTGATTTCTTGCTCTCTTACAAGAAGCAGTTCAACCGTTTCCACCTCGGCGTAAACTTCGGTGGTAACAATATGATTTACAACCACCGTAACGAGACTCTGACTGCAGAGAAGCTCTCTACACCTAATGTGTTCCAGATTGCAAACTCTGTTGACCGTCCAAAGGTATCTTACACTTTGACAGAGAAGATGATCTACTCTCTCTATGGTATGTTGTCACTCAACTATAACGATACCTACTTCCTCGACTTTACTGCTCGTAACGACTGGTCTTCAGCTCTTGCTAAGGGTAACAACTCATACTTCTACCCATCAGTATCTGCTGCAGTGCTTATCGATCAGGCTATCCCAGGTCTTCGTGACACAAATTGGCTTGATATGCTTAAGATTCGTGGTTCTTGGGCTAACGTAGGTAACGATACAGGTGCTTACAAGATTACCGATTACTACACTAACTCTGCATTCTCATCTTCTTACGTGCTTCCGGGTACTTTGAACAACCCACTGCTTAAGCCTGAGAATACTGAGTCTTGGGAGGTTGGTATCGAGACACATATGTTTAAGAAGCGTCTCTCTTTGGATTTGGCTTACTATGATTCAAATACTACAAACCAGATCCTCTCAGTTCCTACTGACCAAATTACAGGTGCGCTCTATAAGCTCATCAACGCAGGTAAGGTAAACAACCACGGTGTTGAGTTCTCTATCGGTGCAAAGCTTATTCAGAAGCGTAATTTCAGCTGGGACTTCAACTTCAACTGGTCTCGTAACTGGAATACTCTCGTTGAGTTGGCTCCAGGTGTAGAGCTCTATCAGCTCAATACTTCATTCACCGCGTCTAACAACGTATTTATCTATGCTTATCCTGGTAAGGAGCTCGGTCGTATCTATGGTTATGGCTTCCAGCGTGCTCCACAGGGTGCTTACTACGTAGATCCTCAGACAGGTCAGTCAGTTGACTGCTCAGGTCAGATTATCGTAGATAACAACGGTTATCCACAGATCGACTCTCAGAACCTTATTGACTTGGGTTCTATCTATCCTGATTGGAAGGGTGGTTTCAGCACAACTCTCCGCTACAAGAACTTGCGCTTGGGTATGAACTTCACATACCAGTATGGTGGTAACTGCTACTCACTGACACACGCAATCCTTGCATCATCAGGTAAGACTAAGGATACTCTCTACGGTCGTTACGACGGTCTTGTACAGGAGGGTGTAAACATTCTGGCAGATGGTACTTACACAAAGAATACTACCATTACTCAGTCTGCAGCTCTCTACTACCAGGACTACTACTACAACCGTAAGAATGCAGAGACCAATACCTATGATACTTCATTCTTGAAGCTCAAGCAGGTTAACCTCGACTACTCACTTGGTAAGAAGGCCCTCCAGAAGGTTGGCTGGCTGCGTAGCCTCTCAGTAGGTTTGTTCGCAACTAACGTCTTCTCTATCGACAACTTCCCACAGTATGACCCTGAGGCTGCTACATTCAACAGTGCATCTATCAGCCGTGGTATCGAGACCGGTGCATACCCAATGACTCGTACCTATGGTTTCACTATTAAATTAGGCTTCTAATAATAAATATAGGTATACAATATGAAAACTTTGAAATATTTATCGGTTCTTTTGGTGCTCCTTCTCTGCCAGTGCCGTACACTGGAGGAGTTCAACCAGTCACCAAACCAGATTGAGGTGGGTCGTGTAGAGCCTTGCGATATGATGGATGAGATCATTTGTAATGGTGCACTTAACTATCAGCAGCGTTTCTATGATACATTTGCCGAGCTGATGCAGTATACTTGCGCAGGAGGTTCGACCGCAAACGTTATCCACCGTTACTACATCGCCCCTTCTTATGTTATCAACTGCTGGAACAACCCTGCAAAGTGGGCAGTAAATGCTGACCATATGTATCAGCTTGCTGTGCAGTCTGAGAGCGAGAACTATCAGGCAGTAGCACTTACTCTTCGTGCCCTGTGGATGGATCAGCTTACAGCTACTTTCGGCTACGTTCCTTTCTCTGAGGCATTCCAGCTTCGTGATCAGAACATCAACAAGCCTAAGTTCGATGCTCCAAAGGATATCTATGCTCAGCTTATCAAGGACCTTGATCTTGCTAACAGCCTCTATGATACCTCAATGCAGTTGAGCAACGCAGCAAAGGATAAGCTCTTCCAGGGCGATACAAAGAAGTGGCAGAAGTTCACAAACTCACTTCAGCTTCGTATCCTCATGCGTCTTTCTAACCGCTCTACAGATATGGAGATTCTTCTCGGTGAGTCTGTAGCTCAGTGGATTAAGAAGATTCTGGATAACCCAGCTAAGTATCCAATTATGACCTCTTGGGAGGATAACGCAATCGTTAAGTTCTCTGGTGAGGCTCCATTCCAGAACAACTGGGGTGGCTACCAGCAGTCAACTCTCGCAGGTCACCGTGGTGCAGAGTTCTTTATTGGTATGCTCAACGGTAAGAACGACCCTCGTAAGTGGATTTGGTTCATTCCTTGGAGCCAGTCTATCGCTTGGATGGGTGTTCAGTCAGGTATGCCAGGTGACGATACTGCAACAGCAGGTTACCCACTTATGAACTATGAGATCTTTATCAGCTATAAGCTCCCTGTATCATTTATGAACTATGATGAGGTATGTTTCATCATTGCTGAGGCTTACCTTCGTAACGACGATGACCACTGGGCAGCAATCGCAGGTGGCGAGGCTCGTATCACAGAGTGGTACAACAAGGGTGTTCGCGCATCTATCGAGTTCTGGCGTGATCTCTACGTAAACTACTTCAAGCAGAACGGTCGTAACATCAACAACAACTACCGTAACTTCGCGGCTGTTGAGCCAATGTATGATGATTATAACCACGTTGAGCTGCAGCCAGTTATGGATGATGCATCTATCGACACATTCATCACCACATCTGTACCATTCGATATCAAGAATGGTCTGGAGTGCATTATGAATCAGAAGTATGTTGCAAACTTCCGTATTATGACTGAGGCTTGGAATGACTACCGTCGTACAGGTTATCCAAAACTTACAATTGGTACTGGTACTCAGAACAATGGTATCCTTCCACTCCGTCTTGAGTATCCTACAACAACCAAGACTACCAACCCTGATAACTATCAGGCAGTAGTTGAGACATTGCGTAACACCTACTATGACGGTGCCGACAATATGCTCACTCCTGTATGGTGGAGCGAGGCTGGTCTTGCTAAGGAGATTCGTTAATTTTAATGCGAGAAACTGATATGAAAAAGACTTTCAAATATTTGATGGCACTTGCTCTCTGTGCAGCAGCTTTTGTAGGCTGTAAGGAGGAGACCCCTTACGTGTGTGAGGGTGCAGGTGGCGAGATATATGTCAAGTTTGGCGGTACAGGTACTACTACTACCCGTCTGCTTGTAACCACCGATGGTTATATTGGTGAGACTTACGCTGTCTCTGTCACTTACGATATGTATACTAACGCTGACGAGTGGCAGATTGTTCCTGACTACTCTGAGTGCTACGATCCTGATTATAAGTGGATTGAGAGCTGGCCAAGTGAGGGTAACTACGACGGTCGCTTCACACTTAACTTCCAGGCAAACTCTAAGCAGGGTGATACCCGTTTTGCTAAGGTAAACGTTGTTTCTCACGGTCAGATTATCCAGACCATTGAGGTTGAGCAGGAGAAGGCTCCTATCACACAGTTCTATATCCAGCCATTCCTCCAGGTGCAGAACTTTACTGCATCAGGTGTATACGAGGAGGGTGATAGCGCAGGTAAGGCTGTTGTTAAGACTATTCCACTCGACTCTAACGTGGCTTGGAGTGCACGTGTAGACGACGATGCAAATGGTGATCCGGTAGATTGGATTAAAGTTTCTGGCGTAACAAAGGCTAAGTTCGATATCTCAGTTGAGCCAAATACAACTGGTGAGGAGCGTCAGGGTACAATTACAGTGTATCAGAACACTAATGGTAACAATAATATCGTAGTATCTGTTCGTCAGGCTGCGTAAGCAATTGATTACTATAGCATTTAGAGTTTTTCAATTTTCGCGAAATGAAAAGAATTGATTGTAAAATACTGAATTTCATTCTTTCGATAGTTCTACTTCTCGGGTCTGTTGCCTGCACTAACCCTGCAGGCCCAGACACCCCGGGAGATACAGCAATCGTAACCAATGTTCAGGCAGAGGCTTCAATGCTTCTTACACCAGAGAGCGATTATCGTATAATGGCAACTGGTGCAGAGCAGAGTGACGTTATCATAATGGCTGGTAGCAAGACATTCGAGTGTGCTATCACACGCCTTAGTGGTACTTGGTTCCGTTTTGCAGTACCTAAGGATATTACTGCAGGCAAGTATACACTGAGCATTCGTCGTGGTGAGAGAGAGCAAGAGCTCTTTACTACCAACGTAACTGTTCAGAGTGTAAGTCTGAGAGTGGAGAGCAAGACTGGCTATAACATTAAGGGTATGGTATATTGCGGCACTAAGGGTGTTAAGGATGTCCTTGTTACCGACGGTGTTGAGATTACCAAGACTGATGCAAATGGTCACTACTGGCTCAAGTCAAACAAGATTTACGAGGTTGTTTATGTAATCCTCCCATCTGGCTACAATGTCCCTACACAGGCTGCTATGCCTAAGTTCTGGGCACAGACATCTACAGATGTTAACAATGAGGAGCAGCATAATTTTGAGCTCGTTCAGGCATCGAATGACAACCACACAGTGCTTGTTGTGACAGATATCCACCTTACCAACCGTGAGTTGTATCCAAATGATCGCATACAGTTCCGTGAGGGCTTTGTTAAGGAGCTTATCGCAAACTATACTGGTAAGCAGAATGTATACTGCTTCAATCTGGGTGACTTTGCACACGATGTACACTGGTATAAAAACGATATGGGTTGGGCTGAGAGTCTGAATAACCATCCATCGGATGATATCAGCGGTCTGCCTTGCCAGTTCTGGTCAACAATGGGTAACCACGATAACAATGGTCGTACTCCAGCTGGTGATGATGTCGATCTTCGTGCATCAGGTCCTTTCCGTAAGATGGTTGGCCCTACACACGTGGCGATGAATATCGGTAAGATTCACTACATGTTGTTGGATGATATTCTCTATCTGAACCATTTTACAGAGCCTAATTCAGATCCTCTGATGGGAGACTGCAACTACAATGCAGGTTTCCGTCCAGAGATGCTCACTTGGATTAAGAAGGATCTGTCTTATGTGGATAAGAATACTCCGATTGTTGTTGGTCTGCATATTCCGCTTGTAAACTGGAACGGAACATCACGAAACTACGAGTTCAATGTTACTGCTAACTGGACAACCTTTATGGATCTGTTCAAGGACTTTAAGGAGGTGAACTTTGTCACTGGTCATACTCACCAGTCACGTTTCCGCACTGTTCCTGGCTATGGTACAAATATGTACGAGCACAATATCGGTGCAGGTAGTGGTGTTTGGTGGAATACTAGCCAGCGTTCTGGAGGTACTAAGGGTGCTAATGGTAAGCCAGGTGCACTTAACCTCTGTGCAGATGGTACACCTGTATGCTACTATGTATACGAGGCAAGCGGTACAACACGCCAGTGGTACTACAAGTATGTAGGCGAGCCTGCTACTAAGCAGTTCAAGAGCTACGATATGAATGAGGTACAGAAGTTCTACACTACTTATGCCCCAGCAAACCGTTTCATTACAGACGGTAAGTATACCAATACTGCGAATGGTGGTAATACAACTGTTACTATCAAGCGTAAGGAGTATGGTCTTGAGGAGGCGCAAAATACAGTGTGGCTTAACGTTTGGGGTTATGAGAATGGCCCATTCAAGGATTATGGCAATTGGGAGATTACCGTAACTGAGAATGGTCAGCAGCTTCCAGTTGAGCAGCTTCAGGGTGGCTATCGTGATCCGCTCTCGGTTCTGTGTGGTGAGATTTATGAGTATGGCCAGAGTTCGACATTCTCGAATAACTCTTGCAGCTCTGTAAACCACAACCACCTCTTCCGTGTAGTTGCTAAGGATGCAAAGAGTACCCTTATAATCAAGGTCAAGGATCGCTTCGGTAAGGTCTATCAGGAGACTATGGAGCGTCCTAAGAAGTTCTACGATGGTAGCAAGATTGAGAATACTTGGACACTTGACTAAATAAAAACCTAATTATATGAAAACTTTAAGAAAACTTTTCAATTTGGTGGTTATGTCTGCTATAGCACTCTTTGCTGTAGTGGCATGTATCAACCAGACAACGGATGATGACTATGTTTTCGTTCCGTTTGATATCGACTACTCGACTGGTGAGGCTCAGTGGAGCGTAGAGAATCCAGATCAGGAGTTGGTACTCAACAAGCTCGGTGTAGGTGTAACAGGTACTGTGCCTTATCTTGAGGTTAGCTCAAGCATTTATTGGACAGTTTCAGTTCAGTACGACCAGACCTCTATTACCGATCCTGAGACTGGTGAGGTAACTGAGATTGAGCCTTGGCTCGAGGTATCTCCACTTGGTGGTCCGCTGCCTGCAACATCTGTAACCAACGTTTACCTTACAATGGGTGAGAACCGCGGTGAGGATCGTACAGCAAAGGTTGTATTCAAGACTTTGGAGACTACTTACACTGTATCAGTTCGCCAGCGTGGTCCTAAGACCAACATCAACGAGAGCCGTCTGGTATTCGTTGAGGATACTTTCGGTGGTGATATGATTAAGGAGAATACCCCAGTTAAGTTCTACACTTTCTCTGAGACAGACGGTTCTAAGTCTTATCAGGGTGTTGCTACTGCCGGTGATCTCTATGCATATGCTTATGCAGGTTCAGACAATGCTTATGCATCTGTTGCAGAGCCTTCTAAGGGCTACTACGATGTAATCTTCGATCGTTCAGCTTCAGGTGGTGCTAACATTATGATTGACGGTAAGGGTCACTTCGATATCCGTAACTTCAACAACCAGGATAAGACTGACTTCTACCTCTCATTCGGTGCAAAGAACAGCGACGGTAAGTTCAGCAAGAACGACCTTAAGCTCTACATCTCTCACGACAATGCAAACTGGGCAGAGATGGATTACACTCACGCTCAGCACCCTACAAATGACTGGTCTATCAACACATTTGACTTCTCTATCGCTGCAAATGTGAGCAAGATTCTCTACTTCCGTTTTGAGAATACTTCTGAGGATGTATACCGTATCGACGATATCTTCTTCTCTGAGTATGACCCATCTGACAACATCTTCCCACTCATCGAGCTGGGTTCAGATATTATCGGTCTTCCTGTAAACTTCAAGTTCAACGACCTGAAGCAGGGTGAGGTTAAGGGTGACCAGTGGGAGGCATTCGGTATCGTACTCTCTGAGGAGTCTGGTGCATACGAGAAGGAGGAGCCAGTAGAGTTCTCTACAGCCCTTCAGACTGCTGCAAACGTTCAGTTCATTATGGGTACTGAGGCTTCTATCGTTAAGAAGCGTGCTGGTAACGACGGTCTGCTCGTAACATCTTCTTCTCCAAAGGTAACCGGTATGTACGAGGGTGACTACTGGATTTGGACTATCCCAGTTCACAACGCTTCTGCAAATACTAACCTTGCTTGTGAGTTCTCATTTATGGGTACTGACGCAGGTGGTAAGTACCACATCTTTGAGTGGGCACAGTGTACTGCTGACGAGTATCAGCTCAACGGTCGTCCAATCATTATGATGGATGATACTGAGAAGGATAAGTTCTATGACTCTCTCGACTGGACTCAGTGGAATCTTGTTGACGTTGAGGTACCTAATGATGAAGACGTTAAGAATCCTAAATATTCAGGTATTCCAGTTGGTAATGCATCTTCACCTGCAGGTTACTGGACGGGTACTATTACCCACTCTGAGGGCTTCAAGGGTGGTAAGAGCTCAAAGGTTTGCACTACTGACCCTGATAAGCTTATCATCAACTTCCCTGATGCTATGGAGGATGGTTACTACTTCTTGCGTCTGCGTCTGGTTTCTAACCTTACTTGCGGTCCTTGTAACTCAACTAACTACCAGCGTATCAATAAGGTAGACCACAACGGTACTAACTACTTGCGTAACACTGCAAACTTCCGTTTTGCAGGTTGTGGTGAGGTGGTTGACCAGACTGACGGTTACAAGTTGCTTGCTATTGTCAACGACTTCGGCGCTCAGCAGTACTATACTGGTGGTGACCTCTACTTCTCAAGCAAGGCTAAGCTTGGTCTGTATGCAGGTGATACTAACAACCTTCCATCAACTACTTCTGGTAACAACCAGTTCGTAGGTTCTAACCCTGGTGGTACAGCAGGTGGTGCAGTATATGTATACAACCCTTATGATGCTTCAAACGACAACAAGGCTGGTGATATCTCTATCTCAGTTCCTTCTATTCAGCGTCTTGCAGAGAATGCATTGGTTCTTGATAGTACTCCAATGATTATGACTAACGACCAGAGCTATCGTACAACTCGTATGATGCGATGCGATATGTCAATCATCTCTTCTGTACTCCAGCTCAATGTATACTCTAAGGAGCGTATGAACGACAAGATATCTCGCGTAGTCCTCCGTGGCAATAATATCGCAGGTTCACACACCGTTAACCTCTATAACCGCAAGGATGTAAGTGAGTTGGTTCCAATGTCTTCACTCGAGTCAGTTGCTGAGAAGGCTATCTCTATCCCAAGCAACGAGTACGACGCAGTTAAGCTCTACTTTGGTGTATGGCCAGCTGAGCAGCGCACAATCACTGCTGAGATCTATGCAGGTGCATACTACTACACAGCTGAGTTGCCTGCTGCAGACTTCGCTGCTGGTAGTGTTACTTCACTTACAGTTTGTCTTGACGACTGCACTAAGACTCTTGCTCCAGATGTAGTTATCTCTGGTATCGACTCTGGTCAGAAGTTCCTCCAGTTCGTTACTGACCTTGCTGCTGGTAAGTCTGGTGAGGATATGCTTCAGTATCGTAACCTTGACGGTGACTACGGTTTCGTAGCAACTGCTGAGAACGGTGGTGTAATCGATATGTCTGGTATCTCAATGGCTGTTTGGCCAGATGTTAAGCTCAACGAGAACTTCAACGGTGGTGGTATTCCAATCAAGAACCTGGTTATTGACAAGCCTAACCGCTCACTGTTCCGTAACTTGCTCTATGGCAATACTATCACTAACGTAGTATTCGACGAGAGCTGTAAGCTGAAGGTTGATGTATCTAACTATGTTAATACTACTCAGTCTTGGGCACTGCTCGTTAACTCAGGTGTAATCTCTACGGAGGAATCAGACCACGAGGCTACTGGTAATATCGAGAACTGTACAAGCTACGCTCAGATCGAGGTATTCGGCGACCACGGCAACGATAACGTATATATCGGTGCATTCGTGGGTCAGGCTTCTGGTGCTCCAACAGATCTTGATACTCCAACTCATATGTCAGGCTGTAAGAACTACGGTAAGATCTATGTTCACGATGTAACTCAGAATCAGACTCCTAACGGTGTTCAGATGGGCCACGCTTACTACCGTTACACTACTATTGGTGGATTTATCGGTCGTGCAGCAGGTTACGAGGTTACAAACTGTCAGAACTATGGTGAGATCGTAGTTGATAAGAACGTTGAGCGTCATATCGGTACATTCTACATCGGTGCAATCGCAGGTTATGCAACTAACCGTGTGGATTCTAACACTACTAACTTGTTCGGTAACATCAACAACTGTCAGAACTATGGTAACATCACAGTTGGTGAGGCTGGTGATCCTGCAGTGGTTCACACATTCGCACTCTCTGGTGGTGTAGGTCGTACACAGTGGGCTAACCTTACTCGTCTGACTAACGAGGGTGATATCACAGTTTACGCTGTACATTATGACCCATTCTATACTAAGGAGTACACTTACAAGGCTGACTGGAATGCAGAGATCTCTGGTACAACCAATGCTATCGACTACTTCTGCGTAGGTGGTCTGCTCTGCTTCACTCAGTGTAACATCGCTGTAGGTTGCGAGAACACATTCCTCATCAACCAGGGTGATATCTATGTAGAGTGCGACACTACTGCAACTCAGCTTGACGAGGGCTCAATGCGTTACGCTGATAACTGCGGTATCTGCGTCGGTGGTGCTATTGCAAGTGCTGGTGCAAATGCTTACAACCCTCACTACAACTCTTGTTCTAACATGGGTAACGTAACCCTGAAGACTAACAAGGCATCTTCTGAGGCATTCCTCGGTGGTGTGATGGGTAAGATGGCATCTAACCGCTACTCTGCAGACTATGTATTCTACGTAAACGGTAGCTCTAACGTTGGTAATGTAACATTCCTTACTGACAACCCAGAGACTGTTATCGCACACGTAGGTGGTGTTTGTGGTTCGATAATCTATGGTGAGCTTAAGGCAGACATCAACGGTGGTGCTGTATCAAGCCAGTCAACTCACCCAGAGTCAACTATCGGTGCTATCCTCGGTACTCAGCACTTCTCTTCAATCGGTACAGCTTGTACTCTCGAGTACATCGTACGTCTTGAGGCTGCTGCAGTCGGTGGTTCAGTAAACGGTGTTGTTCTCGACGAGTCTAACTTCGCTGACTACATCTATGGTGGTGCTGGTAAGCCATGCAACACTCCAGGTAAGGAGATGTTGTTCCGTGATAATGCTTACTTCAACTACGTACCTTAATTTTAGCGTGATAGCGCAGCATCTGCTGCCGCTACCATAAACTCCAGCAAAGGGCGGTACCACAAGTACAGCCCTTCGCTGTTTTTTATGGCGAGCGTTGCAGCTACTACACTCTGACGCTAAAATGGTACCTAGTACAGCCCTTCGTTGTTTTATATGCCGAGCGGAGTATCTACCCCACTCTGACACCAAAATGGTACTTAGTACAGCCCTTCGTTGTTTTTTATGGCGAGCGTTGCAGCTACTACACTCTGACGCTAAAATGGGGAGTGCAGCATATTTCCAAGTGTTGAAAAAATTACTATCTTTGCGGCAAAGTGTTGAAAATGAAGAATTCTCGAGGAATATTAGCTCTCTCGCCAGTAGTTGTATTGTTGGCGGTATATCTCAGTGGGGCGCTATTGGCGGGTGATTTCTACCGCGTATCTATAGCTGTGGCGTTTGTCGTTGCGGCGGTATATGGACTCATTATAATGCGAGGCTATAACTTACAGGAGAGAGTAGGTGTATTTTCACGTGGCGCAGCAAATCCAGACATTATGTATATGATTTGGATATTCTGCTTGGCGGGAATATTTGCCTCATCTGCAAAGGCTATGGGCGCTGTAGATGCTACGGTGGCGCTGACGCTCAAGATTGTGCCAAACAACTTTCTGCCTGCGGGAATATTTATTGCCGCTTGCTTTATCTCGATGGCTATCGGAACATCTGTCGGTACTATCGTTGCGCTGACACCCGTTGTAACGGCTATGGCTCCGCAGATTGGTTGCAATACGGCGTGGTTAGTGGCGATTGTTGTTGGAGGCGCATTTTTTGGTGACAACCTCTCATTTATCTCCGATACGACCATTGCGGCGACACAGAGTCAAGGGTGTAAGATGAGGGATAAGTTTAAGACAAACTTCGCCATTGTCCTCCCTGCAGCAATAGCGACACTATGCATCTATCTTTTTGGTAATCAGGCAACAGAGTATACTATCGTTGAGCAGAGTGTAGAGTGGTTTAAGGCCATCCCGTATCTGCTTGTCATTGTGCTTGCACTCGCTGGACTCAATGTGTTGTTGGTGCTCATTTCGGGAACAGTTTTTGCCGACCTTATGGGTCTTATAAGTGGTGATTTTCAGCCGCTCACTCTCTTTACGGCGGCAGGTGAGGGCCTTAACTCTATGTGCGAGTTAATCCTTGTAACCTTGCTCGCTGGCGGTGTGATGGCTATAGTAAGAGAGCTTGGAGGTTTTGACTATCTGATTTCTCGACTGACTAAAAATATCTCGTCACGTCGTGGCGCAGAGGGTGTTATTGCGTTACTTACAGCGATAACAAATATGTGTACGGCCAATAATACTATTGCCATTCTTACGGTTGGCCCTATCGCTCGCGACCTGTCTGTGCGTTATTCAGTACCTGCTCGAAAGAGCGCCTCGCTGATGGATACTATCTCCTGCTTTGTGCAGGGATTTCTCCCTTATGGAGCGCAACTGCTTATGGCAGCAGGACTCGCAGCGGTCAGTCCAATGGATATAATCTTGCATTTATACTATCCTTTTCTTATCTTTGTGATGGTTATTGTGTCTATAATTTTACAATTCCCAAAACGATGAAAAGATTTGCACTGCTTTTAGTCTCGGCTCTACTTGTTTTTGCGTGTAACAACAACGATACACCTCAGGGTGGTAAGAGTAATATCAACCTTCGACTCGAAATTGATCAGAGTAGTAGGGTAGAGATTGTGGATAATCGTTATGTATGGCAGGGCGATGAGCAACTGGGCCTCTACATCGATGCTACACCTACTGTGAATAATCTCCAGAGTCGTGTCGAGGTGCGAGATGGTATTGGTTATGCAACCGCAGATGCTCAGTATCAGAATGGCGATATGCTCTATGGTTATATGCCGTATAGCGCGCAGAGTAGCGATTTGCATAATGTATCGCTCACTATCCCAGCAGAGCAGAGTGTTGCCGCCGCTGGAACTTTCCCAAGTGGTGCTATGCCAATGGTTGCCGAGCCGTGCCAACTTGTGCAGCAGAATCAGACAGCACTCAAACTCTATCCGCTTGGTGGTTTTCTGCGCTACAATATCTACACTTCGGGTGCCTATGCAGGTGAGAAGGTGCGTACTGTGCGTTATGCTACATCTAAGGCTATCTCGGGTACTGTTTCGCACGATATAACCTCGTCGGAGTTCACTCTTGCATCAATGAGTGGTTACTCTGTATCTACATCGCTTGACTCGTCGTATGCTATAGCAACGGCTCTTGATAAGGCAACCCCAATCTATATGGTCGTAGCTCCTGGGAATTACTCAGGAACGCTTACGATTACAACAGATGCGGCTATCTATAGCTACAACTATAGTGTAGATGTTGCTCGAAATAGATATTACGACGTAAATATTGATTTAAGTAAGGCCCTCTACAGAAAAACTATTGGCGCAACAACATCAGCCACAGCAACATTGACTTATAGCGAGTGTGCAGATGTCTTCTCGGCATATAATGCACCAAAGAGCTATAAAAATAGCTATGGCACTTGGACAATCTGTGCCTATAACTACAATAAAGAGGCTATTCAGCTCAATAGCGGCAAGGTGGCATATGTCGGCACCCCAACATTTGCCTCTGCAGCGACAAAGGTTAGCGTAAACCTTACAGAGTCATACTCTGGCGACCTCTATATCTGTACTGCGGCAGGTGGTACAAGCGCTACAGGTATTGTTAAGACCGTGAAGGTTAGCGGAACAAGCGTTACTGCCGATATCAGTAGCCTTAATCTTAGCTCGTTTTATATCCGTTCGAGTGCTTGTATGCGTATTGCCTCAATCTCGGTTGTATACGGAGCAGATAGTGGCTCAGTTCTTCCTGACCCAACTCCGGAACCAGACCCAACACCAGATCCAGATCCGACACCAGATCCAGATCCGACACCAGACCCAACTCCAACTCCAACCCCAACAAGTGGCAAGTATGGATGGGTAGAGCTACCAGTTATAAATGATGCTGATGGCAATGGTGTTCACGATACGGATAGCAATATCTACTATGCTCACCACCTATGTGCAGGTGGCGAGAAAAATGCGCAACGAAACGGTACAGCGCGCAACTTTACCGTATGTTATAGCGCTAAGCACCATTGTCCGCTGTGGGTAGCTGCACCTCGCCACTCGATGTACGAGCAGAAGAATACCAGCCGTACAGATGCATACGGCACAGACCCAAAAATTCCGTCATCTGTGCAGTATAATAGTAAAAGTACAGGCGGCGGTTGTAATAAGGGTCATATGCTCGGTAGTGCAGAGCGCCTCTGCTCGGCGGCAACCAACCGACAGGTCTTCTACTATACCAATATCGCTCCACAGTACTCATCAACATTTAATACGGGCGGTGGAGCGTGGAATAATCTTGAGGACCATATCGATGGTCTTGTATATTCAGATACACTCTATGTAGTTGTTGGTTGCTACTTCGAGAGTTTCTCAAGAAATGGCGCCTCTGCATCCCCAAAGACTATCTCTTTTGGTGGTCGTAACGATGTTAGTTGCCCTACAATGTACTATTACGCACTACTGCGTACAAAGAGTGGAAATAGTGGTAAGAGCGTTCGCGATTGCTCTGCATCTGAGCTCCAGTGTGCCGCATTTACCATCTGTCACGAGATGGCAAAGGGCCATAAACCCGAGGCTGCAGATATGATGTCTATCTCCGACCTTGAGCGCCTCACTGGATTTACCTACTTCCAGAATGTGCCTAATGCACCGAAGAGTAATTATAGCGCTTCCGACTGGCTGTAATTTGTCGTGAAAAGGCAGCATTAGCTGCATATCCCTCATATCCCCAAATGAGCAGTACCCCAAGTACAGCCCATCTGGGGATATTTCACGATATACACCGACCGACGCTGCTCGTGAGGGCAGAGACTGCTTGCAGACTATGCCGAACTGCGAGGAGGGAAATTCATCTTTAAGATGGATTAACTACTACCTTTTGACGACAAATGAGTGCGTGGATTGAGCGGATTGCAACCGTTTAGTATACTCCTAAAAAATCAGTGGCGGATAGTTACTCCTGATTTCTTGTCAAAAGACGTAAGATGCGGTGCCAAATAATAACTCCCCGGATGGGTCATACTAAAGCGTATTACCCATTCGGGGAGTTGAGTTTGGTGCCGCAGGTTGCGGCTTTTCACAAGAAATTATTTCATTGCCTGCTGGATAGCAACTGCAACAGCTACAGTAGCACCTACCATTGGGTTGTTACCCATACCGAGGAAGCCCATCATCTCAACGTGTGCAGGAACTGACGACGAACCAGCGAACTGTGCGTCAGAGTGCATACGACCGAGGGTATCGGTCATACCGTAAGGTTCCTACCGCACTCATGGAACATATGCTCAAGAGTAATTCGTAAATCTCCGTATATCAATAAAATAAGAACGCCACAAAATAGTTCCCGTCTCAGATTGGGATTAAAAATTTGTTTATTATCAGTCAATGGACGCAGTTAAGCCACAAAAGTAGGAAAAATTGCGAGATTGACAGTGTAAAGATATAAATTTCACAAAAATTCGTTTCTCTTAACAGCCTTAATTAGTTGTTCTTCCTGAATAGGTAGTTCTATTTGCAAGTGTTCCCTTATAAATCCTTGCAAATCATCTAGCATTGAAGTATGCATTTTTTCTTCAAAACGAGCTCCATCTTTCCACCAGCTTAATTTACACTCCCGATTGAATATCTTGCTTGTATATTCAATCTCAATATTAGCATCATCTTTTGTGTAGCTATATGTATTACCAACTTTAGTAAAACCACATGCTTCAAGCACACCTTTTATCAAAAGACTTATATGATAGCAACTAACATTCTCTCGTATTTTCCCCCTCTCTAATATATAAACAGTGTAATTATATGGCTCTCCAGAGATTACTTTAATTACATATCCACCCCATTTGGCATAATCATTAGCTTGCATCTATTATTAAATTAAAAATCGTCAATATTACCCGTACCAATTACTTCGTATTCTCCTTCAAATAATCCTTCATGCTCATGCAATCTGGTAAGAGTACCAATATCCCAATATATTAAAGATCGAAGAAACTCAACATAAGTCCACAAAATAGTACCATTGACTTTTAGCTCGTAGATTTGGGGAGATAATTTATTCCGTTTTTCAAAATAAGTATACCAGTATTTAACAAACTCCTTTTTACACACAAATAAGCAATTTGATCTAGATGGAAGAGATCGACCTATTGCAAGTAGGGTATTTCTATCATTCTCGGCTATATTCTCAATATGTCCTTTATAATCACAATCTAATACATTTTGTTTATACATATGGATATCAGATGTGAGATATTTTTGTCCGCAAGCAATGGTCGCTGTAGATATGTGATATACTATAGTATCTTCTACTGTTTCTATACCAAGATTATCAGTATTAATTTCCATAATCATTATAAGTTAACTCCTGTAGTATTTCGCTACAGGAGTAGTGAGTCTTACCATCCACCCTCAATCTCACCTCCAATATCGACCTTAATTTGATCTGGATTTGAGTCAATAGTAAAAGAGATTGTATGCTGAACACCTGCCTTAAAGTAGAAAGTATCCTCTAATAAATAGGAAACTTTACCAGCTATCAACTCAATAAATGGGCGGCGAGAAGTTACTCGCTGTGGAATAATAATAGCCTCATATGTATCATCTGCAACTTTGCGTGCCTTAATTGTTGTCGGCTCGCCAAAAATATCCTTAACCACAGCTCCTGTAGTAAAATCTATAGTTGCAGTAGGTACGACATTGTGTATATAGAGTGATGCATTTGTCGGGAAATCTCCCATATAATCCTTACCCTTAATCAGTTTCACAATCAGTTTCGAACAACAATGTTTGAACTCTAAATCTACAGTTTCATTAGTCTTTGATACGCTAGTCGCTTTTGCCCATAAGAAATCTGAAGCTTCATAGCCTCCCAGCTCCGTACCGGTACTCTCTGTTGATTGATCAAGTGCAACAGCAAATGGTTGTTTGTCAATTGATATTGGGTTCATATATGGATAATATCCATAGACATCCATCTTATTTTCGCTCCAAAATATCTTCTTGGCTGTGCTCCAAACTTTGCCATTGTAAGTAGCTATCACATTATTCGCCCAATTACCTGAAATCTGCAATGGAGCAGCTACATCATCTATATAGTCAGTTACAAATACACCTATTTCATCTCCACTTTCAAAACCATTAACTGTTGCTCTCGTTAATGCAGGATGAAATGCAGATATATGCATAAACTCCGTCTCTGGTATTGAAATTCCATCAACCTGACTGCAACTTGATACCAAAAGAGTTGCTACGACCAAAATCAAAATACTCTTTTTCATAGTTTACTCCTCCTATGATTATTTATTATACTCATTGAAATTAGGTTTCTCTCCCATAAACACAGGAGCAGACTGATCCTTAACCGCATACGGCACACCACTCTTAGTACGGCTGAGCTCTATCACAGAAGCAGCTTCAATATCATCTTTTGCCAAAGGAATATCATTTGCTTTAAAAGCATCGTATGAATATGGTAAACCAGCATACTTCATAATGCGCTTTACAATCGCCTCTCGCGAGATAGCTGAGAAGTAAGGCACATTGTTGTTCATACATGAGTTCTGCTCTGAGCGGAATATGCCGCGTGTGTGAAAGAAACCACCCTCATAAATATCCACTGTACCAGAGAACTGCGGATCGAAAATCATATGGTTCCAAGGTACATCATACATATTACCAGTGAGTGACAAGTTGTCGTAGAAACCGTAGGACTTCATACGATTAAACTCATCCACGTGGTCGCAACAGGTACATGTGCAAGTCTGAATAAACGCATTGTGATAAACATACTCATCACCCAACTTACCAAATGCATGACCACCTGCCTCATGCTGAACGATACCGCGATAATCGTACGGATATACATCTTCGCTCATCGGGCATAGCGCAATAGCTGAGCCATCACCCCACATATAGGTGATTCCGTCATAGTCAGTTGTATTCTCCACCAATACAATAGGTGTTTGGCAGATGTTATCCTCTGTAACGGTTGGGGCTTTACAAGCATACTCAAAGCAGATATTCTCATCAATACCTACCGAGCTAGCCGCCTGCAAACCATACTGCGAACCAAACTTAGCCTCGCGTATTGTGTCTACCGAACCGACACCGCTATCAGGCGATAAACCAATCACGGTGTAGATGTTAAAATACTTCTTGTATGACTTGTAAGGTTCAACAGCGAAGAAATGTTCGATTGCCTCATTCACACCATTGAGATACTTGCCAGTAGCAATATCCTGTGCATCGAAGCAGTCGCCCATAAACACGATATTCACACCGTCGCCCAACTCTGCAGTTTGATTGGTGATTACATAACCATCACCCTTATAGCTAGTTCCCTCTCGGTAATCATACTGCTCAACAGTTGTTGTCGAACTATAATCCTTGCCAGTGAGGTGGAACACGACCTTACCCGAACGACCTGCGTATGAAGTTCCCACGATGTTGCCGTTTGAGTTATATGACTGCACCATGAATGCGCCAACATCGCTTGCGTTCATTTCATTTACAGTAACGGTTACTTCTGCTTTACCCATGCCACTTGACGGAGTTACGGTAATCCATTCGGGTGTTTCAACTGTCCACGCTGCATCTGCATCGGCACGCAAGACGAGCGTTTTACTGTCACTTGCATTGAGTGTGCGGAACAGATTACGCGAGATTGAGAAGTCGCGATGTGCAGCAAAGCGCTTAAATTCTTTCCAACCTGGACTTGTCGAGTACTCATTCACCGCAGCCTCGGGAACCTCTACGGTAAAATTATCCTTTGCCACACCATTAAACGCCGAAGTAGCCATTGTAGGAGGAATTGTTGCCTTACAAATAATTGTGCCCAACTGATAGCAGTTTGCAAATGCATTTGTACCAATATCCTCCATCGTACGAGGCAAAACAACGCCCTCCAACTGCTTACATCCCGAAAATGCCGATTCAGGAAGAGCAATTATATCATTAGGAATCTCAACAACCCCTGTAAGACGAGAACAGCCTGCGAATGCACTCGCACCAATTGAAGCCAACTCTTTAGGCAATACCAACTCTCCACCAAAGAGATTACTTTGGAATGCACTACTTCCAATAACCACCAAACCTTCAGGAAGTTTCAATGTACCTCGGAATTTACAGATATTGAATGCTTGCTTCTCAATAAAAAGTAGGCTTGGTGGTAAGGTTAGTTGACCATCAAATCCACAATTATGAAAACAAGCTTCAGGAATATTTGTTATTTTATTAGGGATAGTAAGTGAGCCTGAAAGACCTTTACAACCTGCGAAAGCTTGCTTTCCAATGGTCTCTAAATTTTCAGGTAAATTAAGGGTGCCGGTAAAACCAGAACAACCAGCAAACGCATTACGATCAATAGAAGTAACGGATTCTGGAATATCCAATGTACCTGTTAGGGATGAGCAATCATGGAATACAGATTCTGTAATTGTCTTAAGATTTTTAGGGAGGGTTAATGTTCCATTCAATCCCATACAAGACATAAAAGCACTCTTTCCTATTTCCGTTACTCCATTTGGAATAATTAAGGAGCCTGTCAGAGAACTTTGACTAAAAGCAAAATTTCCTATCTTTGTAATATTATCAGGAAAAACAAATCGAACAAGGGTCTTTTTCGATTGAAATGCATCTACAGGAATTTCATTCGCAGGATAAGTAGTACTTCCTTGCTTAATTTCCGTGATAGATACCCCCTTTAAGTTAAGTGACTGCAACTTAGTCATCTTATCTTTCATAAATACAAAATCGCGATTGTTGATATAGCCCGTAACTTTCAAGTTCTTGATGTTTGTATAATCATAGCCGGCCTGCTCTATCGCCAATTTCAATGCGCTCTCATCAGTATTTGCCTCAGGTACATCAATAACAATATACTCACGCGCCGATGCATCGTGAGAGGTATGATCAGCCTCCCAAGCCGTGATGCTATTACCCAATAGTTTAAACTCCACACCTCCACTTGCAGGCTTTTTGCTTACCTCTATTGAGAATTTATGAAGTTTGCCAGAGATATACTCAAAATCAGTGGTTGCTCCATCTACACGATAGCGATATATATAAGGTATTCCGTCTACCGTAATAGAGAACATCGCAGCACCTGCTGAAACCATCTGAGGCACAACAATAGCACAAAATTCATCGCCACTCATATATGGCACAGTGCCTGTTGTAGGCACATCACCCGTAGCAGCGACCTCTCCTGTTGCCAAATCAATAGTCGCTTTGCGCTTAGTATTCGTTACAAGTGCAAACTTCTCTACGTGAGCCCATTCACCAGCATTCCAACCTGTACCTTCGACAAGTGAAATATGCACACCTGCCATACGGTGATGGAACTTCAAATTGATACGAGAAGCCGTTGGAGTAACCTCTGCAGCCTTGCCCCAAAGGAAATCTGATGCTTCATAGCCGCCCAATGCGCCATTAGTAGCTGCGGTAGATTGATCTTTCTGCACCTCAAATGGGTATGTAGCAATAGACTGCGGATTTGCATAAGGATAATAGCCGACAATATCAACCTTGGTATTTCGGTCACGGAAATATACCTCCTTCTCTGGCACCCATTTGAAGTTAACCTCATCATATACATACTTCACATTATCAGCTTGGTTACCTTCAACCTGCATGGTACCACTTTGACCATTCTCAAAATTAACAACATAGATACCAACAGCATCGCCATTGCAGAAGCCTTCATCATTCACTCGCGTAGTAGCCGTCTGAATAATCTCATTAAACAACTCTATAGGCAAATAAGAGTCATCTTCGGGCACAATAAAGTGCTCATCTGTGTAGCAGCTATTCAGCATAACTGCCAACGTCGTGAAAAGTATTAGTTTTAGCGTTTTCATAGTATACTAGTTATTTTGCATCACCTGCATATTCATTACCATCCTCCCAATCGTCAATACCAAAATTCATATTGGCATTTTCTGATAGAGCAAAACCATATTCGACATTCATCATGTCTAACTCAATAATAGGATTTATATAGGTGCGTTTCATAGTCATTATCATTATAATTACTCAGCAGAGCCGCCAAAGTCACCCTCACCAGTTTCCCAACCACCGATACCTATATCTACACCATTATTGGTCTTATTTACTGTAACGGTAACCTTATGCTGCTTATTTGCCACGAATGTTACGCCTGGTGATTTAAGGGTATAACTTACACCATCTATTGTGACTGTAACAAAATTCTCGCCCGCCACAATAGTCTGTGGGATAACCATTGCACGATAATAGTTTCCTGTATTCCACGGAATGATAGAAGTCGCAGTATCTCCACTATTTACAGTTGCGGTACAAGTTTCAAGAGCGACATTGGCAACAGTCTTTACATTATTAACCTTTACAGATTTAGAGAGAGTAGCAAAAGTCTCCTCTGAAAAGCCTTTACCTGGCTTAACATAAATAAGGAGATTACTAAATAGATGATATACCTTTACTAAAACAGGGTCCTCTGTCGGCTCAACATCTGCGAGTGTTCCACATAAGAAATCACTCTTCCAATAATTATTTTCATTGCTTTGGTCGTCCTGTATTGCAAAAGAATAAGATGTCACACTATTTAAAGATGGATCATAAGGATAATACGCATAAAAAGTTGCATTTGTAGTCTTGTCCTTCCAATAGATTGGCTCGGCTGGAGTCCAACTTGTTGAGTATGTAAAACAAATATTGTCTGCGTGATTGCCAGTTATACCTAATACATTAGGCTGATTAACAACAAATACTCCAACCTTGTCTCCTGCCTCAAAAGTGGAATCATTTGCACGAGTTACACAGTTAATAGAGAGGTTTATTGGGGTCTTAGTTTCATCTGAAATAGTCTCTGTATTCTGCGAACAAGAAACTAAAATAGAGCAAGCAGTAGCTGCAAGTAGGATTAGTTTTTTCATAGTTTATATTTCTATAGTTTTTATCACGCTAATTTCTTCTATTGGATCGAACTCTCTCCAAGAGTTATCTGCCTTATCACAAGAGAATCTATGTCCTTGAATATATTTCCCATACGCGCCCCATAGTCTATCTATCACCCCACTTATATTGTCACTCGTAATTGGCATATGATTTTGATGCGTAGAATTCCTAATTACTTCTACGCCCAGATCTCTGCAATATGTAATACTTACTTTATGCTCTGATGATAATATCTCAGAGAAAACTTTTTGCAAACATATTTTACTTTCCAAATCTTTATCCGATAATTTACCATGATAGTGATATACTCCAATAAGGAATGGAATTGATGGGCCTGATTTTAGCCCAAACTTTTTTCGCCCTTCATCAGATAGAATCTGACGCCAAATAGGTTGCAACTCCGTAGCCATAATATATAATACTTTTATGTCACTCGGCTCCTATGTAACATGGTATAAAAAAGAAAGTGTGGAGTCGTTCGTTTATTTGACGATAGGCATTTGGCGTAGCCTGAGCATAAATAAACAATACCCCACACCGAACAGAATATATTGAGAGATATATCTGCGACGGTGATGAGTGTTTGTATTGCCTCCTTATGCTCTTAAAATCGCCAAATTTTATCGTCAAGGATAGCGAAACACTTTCACTAAAATATGTAGTCGGTTATCCGACATCACAAAGTTAAAAAATGTTTCGGCAATACGCAACACCCAAATGGGGTATTGTCGATAAAAAATTATTTTAATATTTCTCTATACAAAGTTCCAAAAAACATTCCTAAAAATCAATATTGAAACAGAAGTTTGTTATTAGTATATTGGCTTAATATATCTTAAATTTAGCGGCTATATGCCCAATAATGCTATCAATAATAGAATTAAAACCCAGTAAATCAACACCTAAATATTAAAGAAACAGAGTAAGTAGTATATTCACGATTGGAAGAAAATACCCTCACAGAGAATGCTGCAAGGGTATTTGAAAAGTTACTCGATAAACCAGCGGTAAGCAGAGTCGCCATCAAGGGCGTGGAATATGCCTGTAATCAGGTCGGTTGCGTTCTGCGAGCGGTCAAGAAAAGTATCTATATAGCTCGACTTATTTGCTCCAGTAAATAGATTGTACACGCGCCACAAATCTATCTCCGAGCAGTTCTCTCTACGACCAAAGTTCTCGTCGCCATAGTAGGATTTAGCCACCGTATTTATATGACAGTCTGTAAACTCCATATTCGGCAGATTTTTACGCTCCGAAGTTGGTAGAAATTGGTATAGACGAGCCTTACCAATAAGCTGTGCAAACTGATGTTCCGTTAGCGAGTAGCTCTGCATTGCTGTCATTAAATTTAGGTGCTTATCGGCACTATAACTCTGAAACAATAGCAGAGCCGCATCGAATAGTTCTTGCACACTCATAACTCTAAGGTCGCTCTTAAAACCATCCGTCGAAACACACATATTGCAACAGACAAGATTCTTAAATCCAATAAAAATCTTAAACTTTTCTACACCCTTTCGGGCATATAGATTCTCATGGTTATATGCTCGTACTCCGCCGATAGAGAGATTAAGTCGGCAACCTGCGATGTCTTGATATATTGTCGGAATCTCAAAGCAAAAAGCCATACGCTCATAGTATATGGTTTTGTCACTCTCTAACAATTGCGACACGGGCTTATGTATAGCCTCAGGAATACGCCCCTTAACAATATGCGAAACAACTATATCGGGCATATCAATAGCTTCGCGTGGAAAAACTCTGCAAGCTGCACCCAAAATTGTATCAATAAATGTCTGATGAGAGATAGTCACCTCGTTATCCTTGCTAAATACAGGAACAACACAATCATCGCGTAGATGATCAATGGTTACAGGTTTTGTATTCGCCTCGATAAAATGGCGAGAGTGAATTTTTGGAGGCTGCGAAATCTGAATAGCAAAAGGATTCTCTTCAAAATCATTAAGCTGATATGCGAGTTGATTCATAACCATTTTGTATTTGAGTTTGAACATTATTACACCATGCTAAAATAGTCTTACCCACATTTGGGGTGATAAGAAACTCTGCACGATTTACAAATAGTCCTGTTCGATCTTTTGACGCTGTTGCTCGATGATTCATTGCTATATCGAGAACTGCTGTAAACTCATAATCGACATTATCTCTCTGCACAGATTTAAGACCGACCTTTTCAGGCACCATTTTGCCATTTTTCTCCGATAGCACATAATCCTGTTTTGAGCGCATAGTACATATAATATGAGCCGAAGATGATAGAATACGCTGTATAAAGCTATTCTGCCTAGGTGTTACCTTTGACCAATTGGTAAAAGAGTTGCCCTGCATAGAGGCGTGGAAATCGAGCAGATAATCCCAGCAATGGGAGATACTGTCAATAATAATTACCTCAATCCCCGCACGCTCACAAACATCTATTGCCTCAATATAGGTCTCTGGCGAAAAATTGTCCAAAGTAAGGACATTGTAAGAGCCTAAATGAGCATAGAGATCTGCCGAACAGTTCTCCGAATCAATAACAGCGATTTTCGACCAATCATTAGTCATCCCATAAGCCAAAAGTAGAGCAGAATAACTTTTCCCTGCTCCACTCGCTCCAGTCAGAGCCAACCTCATTTTGGCGGCTTGACGCATAGTTTTTCTCAATTGCATAGTACAAACAGTTTAAGTGAATAATAAAATATACTCACCATCTTTTAGCTGTTTTAGTCCTATTCATACATCTCTTCACAATAAAACATCGGGGGGGTATTAGTTTGAGTATTGGTATACAGACACTATACAAAGGCGAAACCTTCAAAACGCTCTCTCTTCAGGCTTGCCTTACTTCGCAAAAGTTCATTGTATTGTTGTATCAATCCCAAAGCGTGAACAAAATATAGCAGTGTCATTTTCTTTCGAGGTTTTGTGATGCAACTTGCAAATCAATCTTGGTAGGTAGCAAAAGGACGAGCATTTATATATACCGCTATAATAGTCAGAGCATATCGATTATTCGCAACAGGGATTTCAGCCCCATTAGCTTCGCAGAATTTACAAATCTCCACATAAGCCTCATGCTGATAGTCATTAAGAACACTATTTATAAAGAAAGGTACTGTAATTTTATAACATCTATCACCTTTTGTCATTAATCCCAAAGAGATACACTCCGCAATATATTTTGATATGGTATTACGAGGCATACTCAATACACTTGCTATACGCTGTATATTTCAGCCTATATTCTCAGTGTCATTATAACAAATGGACTTCATAAGCAGCAGAAAACCCGCTATTTTGTAAGAATATCCTTGGTGAAAGAACTGTGTATCAACCATAAAGAAGTTATGTTTTCGGTGATTTGTATAGTATGTATTATGCTTAATAACTCCATCATAATGGCAGGTAACCTCCAACATACCCTCTTCTTTTAATCTTTTGATAGAACGCTTAATTGTACTCTCTGATAATGTGGTAAGTTTAGATAGTTTATCTATCGTCACTTGGCTCTTGCCACTCTTAAAATTTGAACACAATCTGATAGTTGCTCATACATATACATCTGTTAGTTTACTAATGCTCTTGATAGAGCTAATTCTCTTGGGAATAGTTATATAACTCATAGTTTGCTATAGATTTATTGGTGTTATTGACATCTTTTTAATCTCTTACATCTGTAAAAATAATCTCTTTTGTTCGGAGCATTTTTCGAAATAGAGCTGCCCCATAATACATTTTTGCCTCCTTGCGATTTTTGAATCACAAAGAGTCTCTAGGATTAAAATACATTTCGATTAGTATAATATAGGTATTGTATTAGATATTAGGTAATGTATATATGGGTCATGGATATGCATAAACTTCCATGTGCGGAGTTCATATTTGAACAAAACCTAATATTTCATCTTGAATTACTATCCCAAAGATACAAATTTTTCAGCAAAAAACCAACTACTATTTTTGCTCAATAATGCGAATAATAAAACCTTACAACCATTGCATTAGGTATCCTATCCACACAAATTGAAAAACACAACTCCTTGCGACTATCAGAACATAAAAACATGATTTCACTATTCTAAACCACTCTTTATACCCTGCATTGAAGATATTTTTGTAACTTTGGGTAAGAAAATCGGATTATATGACAACTAATCAACAAATAGAGTCTCTACAGGACGACCGTCTGCAGTATGTTATAGAGTTATGTTACATCATCAACCTGGAAGTATATGAAGATGGAGGGTGTAGTATTGGTGATTGGGCAAATTGTTTTAGAGTTCGCTATAACAATAAAAAGATTAAACATAATTTTACATTTGAGCAATTCCTTGCAAACAAAGAGGTAATTGATACCATTCAGGGATACAATCTTGATATAGAGAAATTCTGGTATGCTATATTATTCATATATGACCTTACTATTAGCAAAACAATAAACATTGCCGAATATAACAAGACTATATACTCGGATATGATCGCTTTACAATCTTACCTAGACAACCACGCTGACACAAAACTTCTCTTTTACGAGGATTATAAGGATGCCAAAGAGTGTTTTTCTAATGGATACTCTACAGCAAGCCCTTCCCTTATTAATCTCATCAAAGGATTTGTTAATAGAGTACTTTCAGATATTGAAGAGCACCCCGAACAGAGAGATTGGATAGACACTAGTTTCTACCACGGATATACCAGGACACTCTCAAACTCTCATCAAATTATATTGTTTTACAAAACTTTCAGGACACTATTTGAGGCTTTGAAATTGCCACATAAGAAAAAGAAGAGTGGCGAGGTTACGAATTACAATAAGAAGCTCCTCATCTCACGATTAATCTATTTTTGTGGTTTAACTGTAAATGAGAGCTATCTAACAGATGAGGCAACACTGAATGGAATCATAAAGCAGTATGAACAATACCCATTTATGGAACAGTCAAAAGTATATCTCTAAAAAAGAGTAAATTGCCGCATATTTTTCTCTCTAAATATCGTATTTGTTCATCATACCTTTGCTATTGCAAGCCGAAAGGATGCCTGCAAAACCCCTGGCAAAGGTCGCGCGGAAATTTAACGCCCTCTGCAAAGGCAGAGTAAATTAGGTATGCAAAACATACAAAATCAAAATTTTGAGCAGCCAAAGAAGGCTCCAGTTAAGCGAGTAGTGCCACAGCTTTGGCGCGTATTGAACAAGGCGAATAAAATCTTCGCTGTACAGGTCGGCAAAAACAACGCAGTCAAGTTGGATTGCCTCGAAAGATTCGCCAACGCAATGTTTGACGACATCGAAAAGTTTTGGGCAGATTATGCCCATCAGGTAAACACCCTTGTTGATAGCCGACGATTCTGCAAAGACTGCCTTAAACACGAAATTGAGCCTGAAACGTTAGCTGAGCATATTGTCTTCCTCGGTAGTACGACAATGCGCAAAGTTCTTAGAGAGGGTATTGATATTGTTCTAAAAGGAACCATCCATTTGTACAAGGAGAGTTTCACAAATGGCAAAATCAATCCATATCTTATAAAGATTGAGGACTGTATTGGGAGCAGGATATGTAACGAGAATGTGGAACAAGCCAATGTACAACCCATAGAAGTTATTGAGCAACCCATAGTGGACGATCCAGCCGCTTAGTATGCAAGAGAAAACCTGTTAGGCATTCTAACAGGTTTTTACTTTTTATGTATATCACGCAGAATACATTTCGCTCAGGCGATCCATCTGTTCAGCAATATAACTATCTACAATTTTGGCATAGTGCGAGGTCATACGAGTATTTGTGTGTCCCATCATCTTGGCAACCACATCTATAGAGACTCTATTGGTAAGAGTTACTGTTGTCGCAAATGTATATCGTGCCGTGTGCGAGGAGATATGTTTATTTATTCCGCATAGAGCAGCTATCTCCTTCAGATACTCATCAACAGTAGAAAGGTTTCTCACGGGTAGTAATTGTTCCTCTCCTCTATACTTATCCAAAATCATCTTCGGAATAGGTAGTAATGGTACACGAAATGGCACACCTGTTTTTACCCTACTCTTTTTAATCCATAGTCTACCACACTCATCGCCAACAATATGCTCCTTTGTTAATGTCTTTAGGTCGCTATATGATAATCCCGTATAGCACGCAAATAGGAATAGATCTTTTATACGCTCCAATCTCGCAGCAGAAAAGTTATGATTGATAATCTTCTGCAACTCCTCTTCGGTCAGAAAATCTCGTTCCACAACTTCGCGTTGTATCTTAAATTTACAGAAGGGATCTACCGTAAGTTGTCGGTCGGCTATTGCCACATTGATTACCTGCTTTAGAATACGCAGAAACTTAACAGTCGTGTTCTGTTTCATCTTCTTATCTGTTCGTAGATAGGTATCAAAAGCGGCAATAAACGAATGGTTGAGTTCTAACAGCGTCATATCATTTCGTTGGTAGCGATACCGAAGGTACTCTCTAATCAGTTGCTCCGCCCTCTCATTATTTCGATAGGTATCCTTTGCTATCTTACCACACTCCATATCTCGCCTACGATCTGCGAGAAATTGAGCAAAAAGTTGCAATAAGGTCTTGGATTGTAGAGATTCTATCTTCTCTGTCATTGCATCTTTCAAAAGTTCAGCCGTGATTATATACCCTTTACCGAGTAACTCATTCTCCTTTGATGCGAGCCTATTGCGCAATAGTTGCAGATGTTCATTGATTAGTTGAGCATGCTCACTTGTACCTCTTACCCTCTGTCGCTTTGCATCCCACTCTGTAACAGCGACTTGCCGACCCGTTACAAACGATGCTCGACGGCCATTACAGCTAATTGTCATCATGATTGGCGATAGCCCATTTCGTCTCACCTTGCTACGACTTACAAAAAAGGTCGCAGAAAATCTGTTTCTTTCCATAAATTAGATCTCTATTTTCAATCTGAACGACCTAATTTTGAAGCGTATATTTCACTGATACACTGCTGATTACACCGACTTCTGCGTCCATTTTCTGCGACAACCAAAAAAGGACGCAGTTAAGCCGCATTTTTCACTAAAATCTCTTTATTTCAGCAGCAAGAATGCTCCAAACGCTATCACCTACAACCACACAAAAAAATCCCCATAATTCGACAAAGAATTACGGGGATTACTGTATTATAAGTTGTACTCTACAAAAGAGATAACTTACTGATTATTATTTCATTGCCTGCTGGATAGCCACTGCAACAGCCACAGTAGCACCTACCATTGGGTTGTTACCCATACCGAGGAAGCCCATCATCTCAACGTGAGCAGGAACCGAAGAAGAACCTGCAAACTGTGCGTCCGAGTGCATACGACCAAGAGTATCGGTCATACCGTAAGAAGCTGGACCTGCGCCCATGTTATCTGGGTGAAGTGTACGGCCAGTACCACCACCAGATGCTACTGAGAAGTACTTCTTACCTGCAAGTACGCGCTCCTTCTTATAAGTACCTGCTACTGGGTGCTGGAAACGGGTTGGGTTTGTAGAGTTACCAGTGATTGATACGTCTACATCCTCCTTCCACATTACAGCTACACCCTCACGAACGTCGTCTACACCGTAGCAACGAACCTTTGAGCGAAGACCGTCAGAGTAAGCGATAGTCTCTACCTCGTGAACCTCACCTGTGTAGTAGTCAAACTGAGTCTGAACATAGGTAAAGCCGTTGATACGAGAGATGATCTTAGCAGCGTCCTTACCAAGACCGTTAAGGATAACGCGGAGTGGGTTCTGGCGAACCTTGTTAGCCATCTCAGCGATCTTAATTGCACCTTCAGCAGCTGCGAATGACTCGTGACCTGCAAGGAATGCGAAGCACTGAGTCTCCTCACGGAGAAGACGAGCAGCGAGGTTACCGTGACCAAGACCTACCAGACGATCGTCTGCTACAGATCCTGGGATACAGAATGCCTGAAGACCCTCACCGATTGCCTCAGCTGCGTCTGCAGCGTTTGTGCAACCCTTCTTAATTGCGATAGCAGCACCTACTACGTAAGCCCACTTTGCATTCTCGAAGCAGATTGGCTGAGTCTCCTCACACATTGTGTAAGGATCGATGCCCTTTGCGTCGCAAATTGCCTTTGCATCCTCAATACCGTTGATACCATATTGTGCAAGCACAGCGTTAATCTTATCTATTCTGCGCTCATAGCTCTCAAATAATGCCATAGTTCTATAAAATTTAAGGGTTTAACAATATGGTTTACTCGTGACGTGGATCGATATACTTAACAGCATCCTTGAAGCGGCCATAAGAGCCCTTTGCCTTCTCGAGTGCCTCAACTGGCTCGATACCCTTCTTTACAAAGTCCATGAACTTTCCGAGGTGAACGAACTCATAACCGATAATCTCGTCGTTTGCATCAAGGCCCATACGAGTACAGTAACCCTCTGCCATCTCAAGGTAACGAGCACCCTTTGCAAGAGTACCGAACATTGTACCTACCTGAGAACGAAGACCCTTACCAAGATCCTCAAGAGATGCACCGATAACAAGACCACCCTCAGAGAAAGCTGACTGAGTACGACCGTAAACGATCTGCTTGAACAGCTCACGCATTGCAGTGTTGATAGCATCGCAAACAAGGTCAGTATTAAGAGCCTCGAGGATTGTCTTACCAGGAAGAATCTCTGAAGCCATAGCTGCAGAGTGAGTCATACCAGAGCAACCGATAGTCTCAACGAGTGCCTCCTGAATAATACCGTCCTTAACATTGAGGGTCAGCTTACAAGCACCCTGCTGTGGTGCACACCAACCAATACCGTGAGTAAGACCGGAAATGTCCTTAATCTCCTTGGCGCGAACCCACTTGCCCTCCTCAGGAATTGGAGCAGACTCGTGATTAGCACCCTTCTTTACGCAGCACATCTGCTGCACTTCGTGTGAATAAATCATAGAGTTTTTATTTTTAATAAATAAAGTTTGTACACAATCAAGGACAAAGATAGTAATTTTTAGGCAATCTTACACTCTCTGTCGTTAAATTTATTTTTTAGCCTCGTCAATTAGGCTCTGAGCCTTCTTTTCGGCCTCGGAAATCAGCTTATCAGCGGCCGCCTTTGCTGCGATCTTTGCAATTGGATTTGATGCCTTCTCGACAAGTTTATTTGCCTCAGTACGAGCCGCTTCGACAATCTGTGCAGCCTTTGCCTCAGCCTCGGCTATTGCCTTCTGTTTAGCATTGTCTACAGCCTCTGACACCTGCTCCTTCACCTCTTCAACTTTCTGCTCAACCTTTTGCTCAACAACCTCCTTGTCGATGCCGGCCTTTTCGAGTGCAGCCTCTACGCTCTTTGCAGTATCGAGAGAAACTTGTGGTTTAGAGAATGTGCCGCCAATCTTGCCGTGGAGTGTCATCTGCGGCAGGGCTACTGCTACACTGTAGTCTATCGATTGATCAAGACCTGTAAGACCTGACATGGTGAGTTTAGCCTTTCCGAGTTTAATGTCGAACGGTTTTGTAATCACATTTCCATTCTCTATCACAAAGCTGATTACGGTCAGCTCTGACGCATCAATCTTATTCAAATCCACACCATTACCAACAAGTTTTGAGAGCATATTGAGCGCCGGAACATCAGAGAGACTGAAGTTACCCGATGTAATCTTTCCACTACCATTGACACTCTTAAGCACTGGCGACATACTCTTGTCAAGTGACATATCACACTTGAGCGACATTGTGTAATTACCAGAAATCTGTTCAAAGAGTGGCACTAACTTCTCCACTAATTCGAGCTCTTGCGCGGTCTTTTTGAACGACGCTTGCGAGAAATTTGCATCGAGTCTGAGCCTGGGATTGTCAGCATTTGCAGTAGAGTATGCCGCATCAGCCTTGGCCTTGCCATCAAACATATTCATACCCAGATTATCGAGCGACAGTACACCGTCCTTAACCGATGCAGTGCCTGCAAAACTCTCCAAAACCATCTTGTCATAGAGCACCTTAGCAAGATTGCAGTCGAGTGTAAGGTTAAGGTTCTTTGGCACCTCAATAACTGACATTGCCTCCTCTGCGCTCTGCTCCGTAGGCTGCTCTGTACTCTGCTCCTCAGCTGGCTCCTCCTCACTTGAGATAGATGCCATAAGCTCGTTCACATCGAGCAACTTCGACTCTAAACTCAGACGACCAGAGAGGGTCTTGTCGTGGAGCAGATAGCCCCAATAGTTTGTCAGATTTCCTGATGCAGAGATATCGCTATTACCAATCTTTACAACCAGTGTCTCAAGCGCCATCTTTGATGGAGATAGTGTTGCAAAGGCCTTGCCCACCTCGATTGTAGGGAAAGAGCCGTACTCAACCTCGATATTCTCAACACCGAGTTCTCCATTTACTGCAAGGCGATCATACGCACCCTTTTCGATATCTGACATGTGACCCGCTACAGCCGCATCAGCAGTAATAATACCCTGAAGAGCCATATCCTCAAGCGGATAGATATCCTTTATCGCGCCCAGATCAATCTTGCCCTTCAGTGTTATATCAAAGCCAATATCCGAGAGCGGAGTTGTAGCCTTAAGTGTTGCAGCGACATTCTGACCACCAAACGAGGCGGTGAATTTTGGAATATTTACGATCGTTGCATCGAGAGTTCCACCCTTATTTGTCACTGCAGCAGAGATATTGATATCTGATACAGATTTTGGTAGATCGGCATACTTAAAGCTACCCTTTGCCACATCAAGTTTAAGGTTAAATGCAGGGTAATTATCACCACTCAGGCGGCCCTTTACATCACCTGTAAGAGAGACATCTCCCGAGGCTGTCAAATCCTTGAAATCCTTTGTGTAGAGTACTGGAACAAGTGAAAGGATACTCTTAAAGTCATTATCCGAGCAGTCCAAAGTAATATCAGTAATAATATCATCACCCGCCAACTCTACCCAACCATCAAGGGCAGCCTTGACGCTATTTACAGAGAGATTAAGATGCGAGAGTGTATAGCGACTTGTCTCAAAATCGGCACCTATAGCACCATCAAGAGCCATTGTAAGACCTGATGCAAACGACTCGCCCTCGCTGATAAATGTAATATCGCCAGCAGATGCCTTCAAGTTGAGGGTTGTTGTTGCGGCCGATAAATCACCTGACAAGTTGAGTGATACTGGGGCGGTCTTGAAGTGCATATTGCCCTGGTTGTCATCATAGCATATTGCTCCGTTTTCGATATTTACAGAGTTTATCGAGAGTTTGAAAGTTGACTCGCTTTGCTCCTCCTCAACTACTTGCTCAACCTCTGGTTCAGATGGCTTCATAATATCCCAATTTGCCTTGCCATCCTTTGCAATAACACCATTTATCTGAGGGGATAGCAGCCACACTTTGCTAATCTCAAAACTCTCGCCAAAGAGCGACAATACATCAACTGCAACCTCAATGCGCTCGCCAGCCACAAGCACCACATCCTCAAACTCATTTATGCCTGTAACAGAGAAGTTTACAAGTTCAAGCGATGCCTTCGGGAAGTGGCTGATAAGAGATATATCGAGCTTCTCAAACTCAACTTTCGCGTTGAGCATTTTGTTTGCCTCGCTCTTGACAATATCGCCAATCTTGCCACTCAACAGTGCAGGAACGGCAACTATAATCGCAACAAATACTGCGAGCACTATCGCAACAATCTTCAAAACCTTTTTCATACTCTTAATCTCTATTTTGTTTCCAAAGTTACAAAATATTTCTTAAATTTGCATAGTACAACATAAATATTGACCACTATGAGACGAATTTTTATCACTCTTATCGCACTTTTTACCCTCTCGACCGTTAGCGCACAAGGTTGGCTCGATGCCCTGAAGAAGGTGGCTACAGAGGCGGTAGACAAGGCCACCGATGGTACACTGACACAACTTGCTATTGTGGGCGATTGGAGCTACTCTGTACCTGCCGTAAAACTCGATGGTGAAGATACTTTGACATCACTCAGCGGCTCGGCCCTAAGTGCAACCTTAGGTACAAAGATGGAGAGCATCTTTTCAAAGGTGGGTATTGTCAAGGGCGCTTGTTCGGTGACATTTAATAACGACGGCACATTTACTATGCCGATTAAAAACCGCAACCTCACAGGTACATACACCTATAATAATGAGGACCACTCATTTACAATGTCTATTGGCCAGGAGAAGAAGATGGATGTTAAGGGCTTTGCCTATATCAGCGGCGCAAACCTGCAGCTGGTCTTTCCAATCAATAAGTTGACCGATTTCTTGGTAAATGTAGGCTCAAGCGTGTCTTCGCTCTCAACCGTCACCAATCTTATCAAGCAGTACGAGAATATCTACTTAGGCTTTGAGTTTGCAAAACCTGCTGCCGAGTAGAGAAATTGTATATGATATTAAAAAGGACGTCGAATATTCGATGTCCTTTTTATTTATTTAGAATAGTTGTTGTTTTTTTATGCTATCGGTCGATTAGTGCTTGTGACCGGCGTGGTTGTGGTTGTGGTTATGGCCAGTGCAGTCGGTGCAGGTGTGGTTGTGGCCGTGCGCCTTGTGCTTTGCAAACTCCTCCTGGCTCATGTGCTTGAAGACCTTGACCTTCAGGTCCTTAAATGCAGGAAGAAGACCCTCTGGGGTGTTCTTTGTTGCGTCGTAAGTAACGGCTACGGTTTTGGTCGCAACGTTGCACTTAACGCTCTTTACGCCCTTGCCGTAGAAGTTGTCGTAGATCTTCTTTGCGCAACCCTCACAGTCGATATCTGTGACAAATACGGTTGTTACAATCTGCTTTGCAGCCTTCTGTGCTACTGCAGTACCTGCTATTGCAAACAGGGCTACTGCGAGGATAATAATCTTTTTCATAGGTTTGTTGATATGTTTTTTTAGTTAATAACGTTTAGTACAAGTTAAATCGTATGCCGATATAGATTTTGCGACCCATCAGTGGACCCCAAACGCAAGCCGAGTTAAATGCTGGCGAGTATGGGTTGTCAGCGCCCAGAATAGGGTTGTTCTGGCGGAATCCCGCGATATTCTCGCAACCGAGGTAGATATCCCACATCTTAATCTTGCGAGTCACCTGCGCGAAGAACATAGGGTAGATAGGGGAGAGCTCGCTATCCTCGATATTGCCTGTCTGTGTCGGTATGCGGCTCTTGCCATTGAGCTGCGCGGTGACATCAAAGGTCCATTTACGCATACGAGTTGCATACTGGATGTTGAGCAGGGTCTTAAAACGGCTTACAAGTGGTCGCTCGACGAGCTGCTGTGTACCATCGGCACGTGTGATAGTATATTTACTATCAGTATAGCGGAATGTGGCGAAGATGTCAAGGCGCTCGGCCGGTGTCCAGCTCAAATCAGCTTGATAGGTATTAGTGTATGACTTACCATCGGTGGTGTAGATGTAGATATTCTCTGCATCGCGCTCCTGGTCGACTATTACGCTATGGAAGAGTTCTGTGCGGAAGTAGTCGAAGCTGATGGTCATATCGCGGTAGTTTATAGTAGAGATTGTCTGTGACAGCGATCCACCTGCAGTAAGAGCGCTCTCCATACGGTCGAAATCTCTGCCAAATGGAGTGTCAAAGACGATGCGACGACCTGTAGCCATAATGCCGATATTGTCGGTAATAATATCTGTTGGACGATATCCAAGGCCCGCAGAACCACGCAATACGGTTGTTGGGGTGATGTTCCACTTGATGTGTCCACGCGGAGTAAAGAGGTGCTTGCGGAAGTAGGCATTGTAGTCGTAACGCACACCTGCAACAACAGAGAACTTCTCTTTAATATTATAGGTATACTCAGCATATGCGCCCACCTCACTCTCGTTGCGGTCGAAGTTGCGCAGAGCATTGCTGTCACTCCACAGACGGTCAGTAAGGGTCTCCTTAACCCAGCGTGATGATGCTGTAAGGCCTGTTGCAAGTGACGAGTTGTATGTAAAGTAGTGAGTATACATCAGGTTGAGGTTGGTCATGTGCTGACCGCCAAGATAGCCCTTATCGGCACCGAAAATAGCATCCTCAGTGAAGAAGTCGTAGTCGATAATCATTGCCACATTTGAGCGCATCTCACTGCTCTCCTCTTTGTCAAATACGGCCGCACCAACAGGCTTACCCATCTTGAAGTAGGCATTAGCCTCCTGATTTGCCACCACAGAGCCATAAAGACCCTCCTCGCGCCACCAGTTGTACCACGCCTTGCCATCTTTGTCCTCAATCATGGACTTGTTGAAGTCCATCTGACCACCTACTCGCTGGTCGTTGACATACTTGGCACCCCAACGCACCTGAATACCATTTTCGCCCTGATAGAGCCAACGGTTAGCGATGTTGAATTGACGCGCCATTGGCAGATCGCGATAACCATCGCCATTGTGGTCGAACTTGTGCGTATCTACCGATGCGTGGGCAAGGATGACAGTTGAGAGTCGCTTGTCCTCTGTCACAGGCAGGGCAGTCGAGAGGTTTACCTCTGGTTTGAGCTCGTTGTCAAGGTAGAGATTGAGGAAGAATCGCTCCTCGTCTGTAGGCTTGCGGTGCTCGAGGTTAATCTGTCCAGTAACCGCCTCGTGACCGGCAGTAACAGATGAAATACCCTTTGAAACCTGGATAGAGTTGAGCCACATGCCAGGAGTGTAACCAAGACCATAAGGGGCTGATAATCCGCGCATTATGGCGCGGTTTTCGTCGAGAATCTGGGTATATGTACCTGCCAATCCGAGCATCTTAATCTGGCGAGCACCAGAGATGGCGTCAGAGTAACCGACAGTGACCGATGCAGAGTTTTCGAAGCTCTCGGCAAGGTTGCAACAAGCCATTTTGCAGAGGCCTGCAAATGAGATATTTTCGTTCTTCAAAATACCCTCGTGAGAGATATAATTTCCACGCATATTACCCTCTACAACAACGCTCTCTACGGCAACACCCTCAATAAGGTTAAAGATTGCCTCGGTAGTGGTTTTGTCGGTGGTAATTGTGTCGTTTGTGTAGCCCAAAAAAGAGCCGACAAGCTTGTCGTAACCCTTCACTCGATGGATGCGGAAATTACCGTTCATATCGGCCGCTTCGCCGACATTTGTCTCAGCCCAATAGACCGATGCACCAGGCAGTGGATTACCCGCAGCATCGAGTACTCGACCTGTGATATTTTGTGCAGATACACTCAGGGTAGAGAGTACTGCAAAGAGTGTAAAAAATGATTTTTTCATAGTTGTAAGTTATTGAACATAAATAGTTTAGCGGATTGCCTATCCGTAAAGAATTTATGCAATAACTGGAGGTGCTCTAAGCCCCTTTATAGAGGCAAATTCGGATATGAGCAGTGGCGTTTTTCGACGGTCAAGATGCCTCAATGCGGAGTCTTGTTTTGCCGAAAAATCTATATCCTCCTGCAGCGCTGGAAGGAGCGCACAGATAGCAGGAATAAGAGTCTTAAAAAGAGACTTTTCGTGGTTGTAGAGATCAATCTCGGTGGAGTGATCGTGGTTGCAACAATCTGTCGGAAGTTTAATGCCGTCACCAGAGTCGTGATGATGGCAGCAATGGTCGCAGCAGTGGTGAGTTGCAACGTGCTGACTACGAGAGCAATGACAGAGAATTACTGAAAGCATACCACCACAACTTGCCATCAGGTATATGGCAAGAATTAAGGATGATAAAACTCTCTTTGCTCTCATTTTTACCCCCCCCGCTTATTCAACTAAATCACACTCATTGAGCTTTGCAATCCACGCCTCTGCGTCAGTGGTAGCGGTTGTGGTCTCTACCTCAAAGTTTTCGGTAAGGATTGTAACTACATCCGAAACCTCAAACTCTCGGCCCTGCAACTGCTCCCAGAGCAGCAATGAGGTGGCGTTGAGTGCAATTACGCGAGTCATATCAGCACCAAAGCGACCCTGCTTGATAATAACGTGCTCGCCTGCAATCTCTCTAACTTTGTATCCTTCTTTGAATTTCATGCCGCAAAGATAGTGAAAGACGCGGGAAAATAAAAGAATTTTTATTGAATTTTTGCTCTCTATCTTCTTCAAAGATAGGTTTTATTGAGATTGTTAATAACTTTTTTTCGGAATTGTTTCTAAAACCCGCAAAAAATTCTATCTTTGCACGGATATAACTATGTTGGACTATTATAACCCTTTGAATATGTTATCACTGATTTTTTACATTTATACGCTTATCCAGCTGACATTCTTTTTCATCTTGTCAGTGCTGGCGTGGATATTCCTATTGCCATTTGATAAGCCTCGTCGCATAATTCACGAGTTGTCGAGGGGTATCTGTATGGCCTTTTGGTATCCACCACTCACTTGGAAACGCAATATTAAGGGCCTTGAGAATGTGGATAAAAATAAGAGCTATGTCATTGCTATCAATCACAACTCTATGGCGGATATTCTTGCCCTCTACTTCTTACCGCTCAACTTCCGTTGGGTAAGCAAGCGAGAGGTCTTTAGAATGCCGTACATCGGCCCGCTGCTCACTATTCACGGTGATATTGCTATCGATCGTAAGGATGGTAGAAACGCGATGCGTAAGGTGACAGAGCAGGGTAAGATGTGGATTGGTCGCGGAGTATCGATTGCAATGTTCCCAGAGGGTACTCGTTCAAAAAATGGCGAGATTGGTCGCTTTAAGCAGGGTGCATTTGCACTTGCAAAGGAGGCGGGTGTCGAGATTCTTCCGGTTGTGATGCACGGAACTCGCACTGTATTGAAGAAGAACTTCTTGATGAACTGGCGCAATGTACTTACAGTGAGCGTTCTTCCTCCAATCAGCGCTGAGAAGATTGCAGCGATGGAGATCTCTGAGGCTATGGAGATGACCCACCAGATGATGTGCGAGGAGTACGAGAAGATTAGAAAATAAGAGAAAGTTGAAGATATATGGCAGAAGTGCAGAAGAAAAACAGCTATGGCGATGACGCCATACAACAACTCACCCCGCGTGAGCACGTTCGCCGTCGTACAAGTATGTATGTCGGCACACCAGGAGATGGCTCGGAGAGAGATGATGCCCTTTATGTGCTCGTTAAGGAGGTAATTGACAACGGTATTGATGAGTTTATAATGGGCTATGGCAAGAGTATCGAGATTACCCTTGCAGACAACCGTGTAACGGTACGCGACTACGGTCGTGGTATTCCGCTCAATTCGCTCGATAGCGTAGTGTCGCAGATTAATACAGGTGCAAAGTACGACCAGGGCGAGGATTCGGCATTTGATAAGACCGTAGGTCTGAATGGCGTTGGTGTGAAGGCGGTAAACTACCTCTCAACAGAGTTTATTGTCCGCTCGGTGCGTGATGGCGAGGCGCGTAAGGTGACCTTCAGTCAGGGTATTATGCTCTCAGATGAGCGTGAGAGTGGCGTAAAGGAGAAGAATGGTACCTTCGTATCGTTTATCCCCGACCCAGAGATCTTCCCGAACTACCAGTTCAATATCGACTACATCGAGCAGATGGTGCATAACTACGCCTACCTCAATGTCGGTCTTACCCTCAACTTCAACGGTGTTTCTTATAGCTCAAAGAATGGTCTTCTCGACCTTGTGAACGATAGTATGGAGAATCAGACTATGCTCTATCCTCCAATCCACCTGTCAAGCAAGAATATCGAGATTGCAATGACCCACTCAACGGGTTATGGTGAGACCTACTACACCTTTGCCAATAGCCAGAATACTTGGCAGGGAGGAACACACCAGGCGGCATTCCGTGAGATGGTCGTAAAGGTGCTCAAGGATTTCTATCGCAAGGACTACGATCCAGCAGATATCCGTACCTCGATTGTTGCGGCCGTTTCGGTGCGTGTATCAAATGCAGTCTTTGAGAACCAGGTAAAATCGAAACTTGGTAGTAAGGATGCAGTCGAGGGTATCTCTATGCGTCAGTTTATCGGCGAGTTCCTTGCCGTGGAGCTAGATAACTACCTGCACCGTAACCCAGAGGTGGCTCAAACCATCCAGCGTAAGATTGTTGAGAGCGAGAAGGAGCGTAAGGCTATGGCGGGCGTGCAGAAGAAGAGTCGTGAGGCAAATAAGCGCCTGTTGCTCAACAATAAGAACCTGCGTGATTGTAAGATTCACCGAGGAGATAAGAGCGAACTTGCTTCACAGACAATGATCTTCATTACCGAGGGTAATTCTGCATCGGGTTCGATTACCAAGTCGCGTAACGCCCTTACTCAGGCGGTATTCTCGCTTAGAGGAAAACCACTCAATACGTTCGGTAAGAAGAAGGCGCAGGCCTATGCAAATGATGAGTTCAAGTTTTTGCACAATGCGCTCAATATTGACGACGATATAGATAATTTGCGTTACGAGAAGGTGGTTATCGCAACCGATGCCGATGTCGATGGTATGCATATCCGTATGCTGCTGCTCACATTCTTCTTGCAGTACTTCCCAGACCTTATTCGCAACGGTCACCTCTTCATTATGCAGACCCCGCTCTTCCGTGTTCGTAATAAGAAGCAGACATTCTACTGCTACTCAGAGCAGGAACGAGTGGATGCAGTTGAAAAGTGCGGTGCTAAGGCTGAGATTACCCGATTCAAAGGTCTTGGTGAGATATCGCCAGATGAGTTTGCAGGCTTTATTGGCGAGCATATTCGACTTGACAAAGTGCGTCTTACAAAGGACGACCCTGTAAACGACCTACTCACCTTCTATATGGGTACAAATACATTCGACCGTCAGCGATTTATTATGGGCAACCTCCGCTTTGAGGAGGATCTTATTGAGGAGCACCTGATGATTGGTATTGATGACGAGGAACTTGAGTAAAAGAGAAGAAATTGAGAGATTATGGCAGAAGAGATAGATTTGATGGATGATATGCCTGTAGGCGAGGAGAGCTCTACGGGAAAGTATGACCGACTGATGGCCGAGCAGAGCGTGAGTCGTCTTACGGGAATGTTCAAGAACTGGTTCTTGGACTACGCCTCTTATGTAATTTTGGAGCGTGCAGTACCGCATATTGACGATGGACTAAAGCCTGTTCAGCGCCGAATTCTCCACGCAATGAAGGTTGTTGACGATGGCCGCTACAATAAGGTTGCAAATGTTGTGGGTCAGACTATGCAGTACCACCCACACGGTGACCAGAGTATCGGTGCAGCACTTGTACAGCTTGGTCAGAAGGAGCTTCTGATTGACTGTCAGGGTAACTGGGGTAATATCCTTACGGGTGACCCTGCTGCGGCACCTCGTTATATTGAGGCGCGCCTCTCGAAGTTTGCCCTTGAGGTGGTCTTTAACCGTAAAACTACAGAGTGGATGCTCTCATACGATGGTCGTAAGGAGGAGCCTGTGGCTCTGCCAGTAAAGTTCCCGCTGCTGCTTGCACAGGGAACAGAGGGTATTGCCGTAGGTCTTGCATCGAAGATTTTGCCGCACAACTTCAACGAACTTATCTCTGCCGCTATTGCACACCTTAAGGGAGAGGAGTTCCAACTCTATCCAGACTTCCCTACGGGTGGTATGATTGACGTGTCACGCTATAATGACGGTCTTCGTGGTGGTGCAGTGAAGGTGCGTGCAAAGATCTCTAAGATTGACAAGAGCACACTTGTTATCTCGGAGATTCCATACTCGATTACTACCGAGACCCTCAAGGAGTCTATTACAAAGGCCCAGGAGAAGGGTAAGATTAAGATTAAGAACTTTGATGACAATACTGCATCGAGTGCCGAGATTGTTGTCCACGTAGCATCGGGTGAGTCGTGCGATAAGACTATCGACGCCCTCTACGCCTTTACACTCTGTGAGATATCTATCTCGCCAAACTCGTGCGTTATTAAGGATCGTCACCCAGAGTTTATGGGTGTGAGTGATATTTTGCGCCACTCTACAGAGCATACAAAGGATCTGCTGCGTCAGGAACTTGAGATTAAACTGGGCGAGCTGAATGACCAGTGGCATAAGATCTCGCTTGAGCGTATCTTTATTGAGAATAAGATTTACGAGGTTCTGGAGGGTAAGAAGTCGGTTGAGGAGGCACATGCAGCTGTTGCAGAGGCACTTACTCCATTTGCCAAGAAGCTTCGCCGCGCTGTAGATGATAGCGATATTGAGCACCTTGTAGGTCTGCCATTTATCCGTATCTCTCGTTTCAATATGGAGAAGGCGGATAATGAGATTAAGCGTATCGATGCCGAGATTAAGCAGGTAAACTACGACCTTGAGCACCTTGTGGAGTATACAATTGCATACTTTGAGCACATCGGCGAGAAGTATGGCAAGGGTCGCAACCGACTCACCGAAATTCGTAGCTTCGATATTATCGACTCGACAAAGGTTGCAGTGTCAAATGCAAAACTCTATGTTGACCGCAAGGAGGGCTTCTTTGGTATCGGTAAGGGTATGAAGGATGCTGAGTATGTATGCGACTGCTCGGATATTGACGATGTGATTGTAATCCTTAAGGATGGTCGTTATATTATCAAGAAGGTAGCTGACAAGAGCTTCTTTGATAAGGATATATTATATATAGGTGTATTCAAGCGCAACGATGAGCGAACAATATACAATGTTCTCTATCGTGACGGTGGCAAGAATGGCCCACTGCTTATGAAGCGTTGCGCAATTAAGGGTATTACCCGCGATAAGGAGTATAACCTGACTAAGGGTACTGCTAAGAGTGAGATTCTCCACCTCTCTGTCAACCCTAATGGCGAGGCAGAGGTGCTGAAGATCTACTTCAAGCCACGCCCACGCCTGAAGAAGGTAATTGTAGACCTCGACTTTGCCGAGTTGGCTATTAAGGGCCGTCAGAGTCAGGGTAACCTCTTCTCGCGCTATCCAATCCACAAGATTGCAATCAAGAAGAAGGGTACATCTACACTCAGCGCACAGGAGATCTACTGGGATGAGGATATCCGCCGTCTCAATGCCGAGGGTCGTGGTCAGTTGCTTGGCCTATTCAAGGGCGAGGATAAGATAGTTGTCTGGACAGCAAAGCACCAGTACTATATCACTGGCTTTGATACCGCACAGCACTTCCCAGACGATACAGTTAAGGTTGAGAAGTATAACGCTTCGAAAATATACAACCTCTGCTACTTCGATCGTGAGCAGGGCTACTACTATATGAAGCGCTTCCAGCTCGATATGACCGACCGTCTGCTCCCATTCCTCGATGAGGAGGGAAATGCAGAGTTCGTTGCTATCTGCTCAAAGAATGGCGCTATGCTGCAGATTACCTACAAGGGTAATAACGCAACCCGCCCAGCAGATGAGATTGTTGTTGATGACTTTGTAGGTGTTAAGAGTCGCAAGGCTAAGGGTAAGCGACTTACAACATATGATGTTGATACTCTGACCTTTATAGAGCCTGAAGAGGAGGAGATCGCTGAGGATGAGACTCTACCAACTGATGAGACTATTGAGGGTGACGAGCCAATGATAGACGAGCAGGAGGATCAGGAGGAGCAGACAACAATCCTGATGACTGAGGACGAGGAGTATAAAACAGAGCAACTCAACCTCTTCTAAAAAGCGTTCTTTTGAGGTTTTACTGCCTTGTCTGCATCTCGCAAGACAGTCACATACGCGTTGTATGCTCCTGCCTTGCTCGACTTGACAGCGTTGTAAAACACTCAAAATAACATCTTTTTAGAGTGCAAAATAATGGACGTAATTGGTGTAAAAAGCTATGAGATTATACCTGATAGGCTATATGGGCTGTGGTAAGAGTACAATTGGGCGAAAGATTGCTCGATTTGCTCACCTCCGCTTTGTCGATACCGATTCGCTTGTTGAGCAGCGCGAGGCGGCGACGGTAGCCGATGTTATAACCTATCAGGGGGAGGAGCACTTCCGCTGTGTAGAGCAGGCTGTGCTTGAGAGTACTGCAGAGGAGGATAATCTTGTTGTATCAACAGGTGGCGGTCTTCCTATTTGGGGGGATAATATGGCGCGAATAGGGCAGTTGGGAGTATCGATATACCTTCGTCGCAGTCCGCAGAATATCCTCTCCAGACTCTCTCCATATGGTCGTCAGAAGCGCCCAAAGTTCAGAGGACTTAATGACGAGGAGCTGCTTGCATTTATGACCTCGCATATGGCAGAACGCGAGCCTGTATACTCTAAGGCCGATATTGTTATCGATTGCGATACGATGGCCGATAGTGATATTATAGACCTGATAATGAGCAAAATAAAGAACCTAAAAACGATAAACTTATGAAAAGATTAATGGTTGTTGCCGCTACGCTGATGTTCTTCTTTACAGCTTCGGCACAGATGAAAATTTCGGGTACACTGCGTAGTACTGATGGAAAGGGTATTGCAGGTGTTACTGTCAGTGATGGCTTTACTTGTGTTACAACCGACGCAAAGGGTCGCTACAAGATGACCACCTCTTCAGATGCAGTACACGTATTCTACTCAATCCCTTCTGCATACAAGGTAAATGTAAAGGATGGTCACCCTGACTTCTATCAAAAGCTTGAGAAGGGCGTAAAGAAGTATGACTTTACCCTCACTCCAAACCCAACCGAGGAGAAGCAGTTCCGCCTTCTGATGGTTGCCGATCCGCAGGCTCAGTGCGAGTTCCACATCAAGCGTTTCGAGCGCGAGACTGTGCCTGATATCCGTGCTTATGTAGATGCTCAGACCTTGCCTTGCTATGGTGTTACTCTGGGTGATGTGGTATATACTGAGGGTAAGCATAAGACCAATAAGTTTATGGAGCCTATGCGTCGTGCTATGGGTTATGATAATTCACACTTGCTATTCTTCCAGACTATTGGTAATCACGACTTTAACGAGCCTCCAGTAACACTGGATAAGGGTACAAGTACCTATAATCTTGCATATCAGCGTGCCTTTGAGAAGGTCTTTGGCCCTGTAAATTATTCGTGGAATCGTGGCGATGTGCATATCGTTTCGATGAAGGACTATATCGCCGATGATAATCCGAAGAAGTTCCGCTACCACAAGGAGTATGGTAACCCTTGCTTTACAGATGAGCAGTTGGAGTGGCTCCGTCAGGATTTGGCAGCAGTACCGAAGAATAAGATGGTTATCCTCTGTTTGCACATCGGTCTTTATAACCGTATGAAGAAGAATGTAGATGCAGTTCGTGACCTTATTGCGCAGTTTGACGAGGCGCATATTATGATTGGCCACACCCACTTTATGAACCACAAGGTGAATGAGGACGGCGTCTTTGAGCACGTTCACGCTGCTGCAAGTGGTGCCTTCTGGTGGAGTTGTCTCAATGGTGACGGTGTGCCAAATGGTTATGCTATCTATGATGTAGATGGTGCACACATCAAGAATTGGTGGTATAAGGGTACCGGTCACGATATCTCATATCAGATTCGTATGTATCGCGGTGATGCAGAGTTTGGTGGTGAGTTCGAGAAGTTTAAGTATCCATACACCCACGATACAGTGCTTGCTAATGTATTTATGGCAGACCCTGCGTGGAAGGTATACCTCTATGAGGATGGTGAGCTGACAGGCGAGATGGAGCGTATCCCAGTTACTAAGGATAGCGTTCCTGAGGCAGATTCAAGCCGCGACTGGTATGCAGTAGGTTACCACCTTGGCGTTATTGGTCGTAGTTATGGCGATGTTACCGACTGTCAGAGTAAGTGGAATGGCGGTGGTCGAAAGGGCTATCTTACAGGCTGTAACCATATGTACCGATTGAAGTTGAAGAACCCTAATGCAAAGCAGATTAAGGTTGTTGCAAAGGATACAAATGGTAATGTCTACGAGCAGACCAAGTTTACAGAGTCTTTCGACTACTCTGAGACAGAGCTTACAAACAAACTGCGCCTTATCAAGCGCGAGGAGCTCAATAAGAGTTACTAAAGGGTAGATATGAGCAATAATAACCCCATAGGCTTGTTTGACAGCGGTATGGGCGGACTGAGTGTCTGGAGAGAGATACGAACCGCACTGCCAGCAGAGTCGCTGATATTTTTCGGCGATGGGGTGCGCTGTCCGTATGGCTCACGACCAGAGGCCGAGGTGCTGCAGTTCACCGTTGAGGCGGTGGAGCGACTTATTGCCGAGGGTTGTAAGTTGATCGTTATTGCTTGTAATACTGCTACCGCAGTGGCTATAGATACCCTGCGTGATAGCTATCCAAACATCCCGTTTGTGGGTCTTGAGCCTGCAATAAAACCTGCGGCACTGACAACAAAGAGCGGCGTTGTGGCGGTACTTGCCACCGAACGCTCGCTGGAGGGAAAACTCTTTCTGCATACATCGGAAAAGTATGCCGATAAGGTGCAGATAATAAAGAGTGTCGGAGAAGGTTTTGTCGAGATTGTCGAGCGAGGCGAGGAGAATACTCCTGCTGCCGAGGCGGCTGTGAGGGGTGTTGTAGAGCCGATTATAGAGGCGGGTGCGGATAAAATTGTTCTGGGATGTACCCACTATCCGTTCCTGCGTAAGACAATAGAGGGTGTTATAGGGGATAGAGATGTCGAGATTATCGACTCGGGTAGTGCTATCTCTCGTCGTGTGGCGCAGCTGTTGGATGAAAATGGTCTGCGTGCAGCCGAGGGAAATATGCCTGACTACCGATTTATAACACTCGGAGATGAAAATTATTTGAAACAGCTACAGAGAAGAGCTTATGGATGTTGTAGTAAAGAGAAAGCCTAAAAAGGTCACCCCGAAAAAGGGTCAAAAGGGAAATAATGATGAAAAATTCCGCACAGCGCGCTGGGTGATTGGTATCACTCTGCTCGCCTTTGGTGTCTATCTGCTTGTTACTGTAGCCTCACACTTATTCAACTGGAAGAGCGAGCTTACAGGTGATGGCTCTTCGGGCGATATTGGTGCATGGTTTTCATCGCTGCTTGTAGGTAACAGCTTCGGTGCGTTTGGTGTGCTGGTGCCTATTATGGTTGTGATTTTTGCATTTAAGGTGCTACTCAAACGCCTTAAGTGGTATGACCATACACTTATCTCGTTTGCCCTTGTTACTATCCTGGGCTCACTTACTCTTGGTGCCGCTTTTGATACAGATTTCGATATGTTCAATAGTGGCTGGGGTGGTACTTTTGGTATAGAGATCTCTCGAATTATTAAGGGTAAACTCGGAAATCCAGGAATGGTTATTCTGATACTTCTTGCGTGGATACTTACCGCCGTATTTATCAATATTCGCGTTATTGAACTTGTCAATAGCCTCGGTAGTGGTATTGCAAATAAGGGTAAGGGTCTTGTAGATAAGGTAACGCGTCGTCGTGAGGATGATGATACCCAGGATGATACCCAAGATGAGCCAGGGGCAGAGCCTGCTGTTGAGCCAGAGGATGATGAACCAGAGGTAGAGCCAGAACTTGAACCAGAGCCAGAACCAGAACCAGAACCAGAACCGATTGTGGAACCAGAACCCGAGCCAATTGTAGAACCTGAGCCCGAGGTTGAACCAGAGATTTCGGATGATACTTTGGTAGTTGAGGTATTTGACCCAGAGGGCGACAAGGAGGTGTCGGATAGAGAGGCCAACCACCGACCATTTGACCCAGACCGCACAGAGGGCTATCATATCCCATCAATTGAGTTGCTGGATGAGCGTGAGAGTACATCAGAGGTCGGAAATGATGAGATTGAGGAGAATACTCGCTGCATCCGTGAGGTGCTTGCAGACTTTAAGATTCCGATTGTAAATATTACCGCCACTACTGGCCCGACCGTTACCCTCTATGAGGTTGTGCAGGAGCGTGGCGTTAAGGTTGCCAAGATTGAGGGTCTGTCAAAGGAGATTGCACAGGCGCTTAAGGCAAGTAGCGTGCGTGTTGCACCTATTCCGCAGAGTGGAACAATCGGTATTGAGGTGCCAAATAGAAAACCATCTATGGTATCAATGCGCTCGGCGCTTAAGACCGAGCGATTCCTCGACTTTAAGGGTGAACTGCCAGTGGTTGTGGGTCGAAATATTCAGAACGAGTGCATAGTCTTCGACCTTGCCAAGATGCCGCACCTGCTTGTTGCGGGAGCAACTGGTACGGGTAAGTCTGTAGGTTTGAATGTTATTCTTACATCGCTTCTCTATCGCAAAGACCCGTCACAGCTTAAGTTGGTGCTTATCGACCCTAAGCAGGTGGAGTTCTCGCTCTATGAAGGACTTGGTAGCCACTTCCTTGCCCGTATGGAGAGCGAGGAAGAGAATATCGTTATCGACGCTCAGAAGGCTGTCTATACCCTCTACTCACTCTGTGCTGAGATGGAGGAGCGACTTAAGAAGTGCCGCCTTGTTGGTACGCGAAATATCACAGAGTATAACGACCTTGTGCGTAAGTGTAAGATTGCTGCCCGCGAGATTATGCCATATATCGTTGTTGTGATTGATGAGTATGCCGACCTTGTTACTCAGTCGAAACTCGTCGAGCAGCCTGTTATGCGCCTTGCTCAGAAGGCTCGTGCGGCGGGTATTCACCTTATTCTTGCAACTCAGCGACCTTCTGTAGATATTCTGACTGGTCGAATTAAGACCAACTTCCCTGCACGAATTGCCTTCCGCGTATCGTCACGTGTCGATTCGCAGACTATTATCGACCAGCCTGGTGCAAATGCACTTATTGGTCGTGGAGATATGCTCTTCTCTGAACCGTGCGCCCTTACTCGTGTGCAGTGCGCCTTTGTAGATACCCCTGAGGTTAAGCGTATTGTCGACTATATCGCTTCTCAGCCATCTCCAACAGGTATGCCATACTCTCTGCCAGACTATGAGGAGAGTGGTGGTGCTTCGGCCTCTGCTGGTGGTGCTGCAGTGGATAGCGGCCTGGGTAGCGAGAGTGGCCCTGCAATGAAGTACGATGCACTCTTTGCTGAGATTGCGCGTGATGCCGTAGGTGGTGGAGATAACTTCTCGGTGTCGTATATCCAGCGAACATATGAGGTAGGCTTTGTGCGTGCCGGTCGTATTATGCTGCAGCTTGAGCGTGCAGGTATTGTCGGCCCGCAGGTGCCTGGAGCAAAGTCTCGTGATGTTAAGATATATGATTTGCCTACTTTGGAGGCAAAATTGCAGGAGCTTGGTGTAGAATGAAAAGAGTAATCTTTACCTTATTTATATTAGTAGGCTGCTTTAGTGCATCGGCTGAGTCTCTGCTTGGTTGCTTTGAGCGCTCGCTTGCTGCACTGGGTGACTATCGCGTAGCCTTTACCGTTACTATGGGCGATATGGTAACGGAGGGCAACTATGCTATCAGTGGCAATGACTTCTACATTACCCTTTATGGCGCGGAGTACTATGTGGCAGATGGGGTGAAGTATGAGATAAATAGTGAGCGAAAGGAGATTGTTATCGACAGCGCCCAGAATTTAGGCGGAGATCTATTGAGCAATCCAGCGCAGGCCTTCTCTATTCTTGCTCGGGATTTTGAACAGAATGAGGTTACTATCGACTCTCGTCGAGCAGTTCGACTCTCTGAACGTAATGGCGGAGCAGGGGATATGTTGGTAGTTGCCGATAAGAACGGAACGCTGCCTCAGATGATAGTCTATATCTACGGCGAAGAGCGTATGACAATCGTTCTGGACTCTATAGAGTCGCTTGCAGCAGGAATACCTCGTTTTGATAGGTCAAAGTATGCCGACTTTGAAGTTATAGATATGCGATAATCATAAAAAATATAAATTTTTTGAAAAAAGCGGTTGGAAATTTTGCACTTTCGGGAAAATGTCGTAAATTAGTAGTGCGAAACAAACAATTAACGGAAATAACACTAAAATTTAACGATTATGATTATCACATTTAATGAATTGCGCCGCATTAAGGATCGCCTCCCAAGCGGTAGCTCACAGCGTATTGCAGATGAACTCGGTATTGATGTAGAGTCAGTTCGTAACTACTTCGGTGGTAAGCACTTTGATGCAAAGACAGGTGTTGGTGTTCACTTTGAGCAGGGCCCTGATGGTGGTGTTGTTACGCTGGATGATACTGCGATTCTTGATGCAGCTATGCGCATTCTGAATGAGCAGAAATAGGTCATAACGACTCTGAATTTAGAGCCCTGCACTCTGTGTATGGGCTCTTTTTAGGAAAAAATAGACTATAAACCTAAAAACGAATATACAATGAAAAGATTTCTTTTGATTATTGCTGTGCTCTGCCTCTCATTCTCGGCATATGCACAGAAGGATGTTGAGTGGATTGACGCACAGAAGCTTAACCATACAGGTAAGATGTGCAAGACTAAGAACCCTTACAACCGTGTAGAGGTTAACGACTATCCAGAACTCAATAAGACTGAGGCAAATCTGCTTAAGACTTGTGCTGGTCAGGCTATTATGTTTGAGACTGACGCTAAGGAGATTTGGGTTAAGGCAGACTATGGCTACCGTGGTCATAACCGCGCTATGCCAGCTACTGCTGGTTGCGGTTTCAACCTCTTTATCGAGCACGAGGGCGAGTGGAAGTGGGCTGCTTCTGTTGTTAATGCAGACGGTCACGACAAGGACGGTAACGCTAAGATTGAGAAGCCTCTGCGCGTGATTAAGAACATGGATGGTACTACTCACCGTTGCATCCTCTATCTGCCTCTGTTTGCGGAGCTTAAGAAGCTTGAGATTGGTGTTCCTGAGCAGGCAAAGATTAAGAGTATGAAGAACCCATTCCGTCACAATATTGCTATCTTTGGTTCATCATTTACCCACGGTTCTGGTGCAACTTGCGCAGGTATGACATACCCTGCATTCCTCATGCGTCAGACTGGCCTGAACCTCAATAGCTTCGGTATGAGCGGTAACAGTAAGTTGCAGCGCGTAATGGGTGAGATCTTGGGTGGTACAAAGGCTGACGCTTACATCTGTGATGCATTCTCTAACCCATCTGTTACTCAGATTGGCGAGCGTATCCGTCCATTCCTTAACGAGATTCGTAAGCGCAACCCTAAGGCTCCTATTATCTTCTTGCGTACTATCTACCGCGATGGTCGACTCTTCGATACAGCTGCAGAGAAGAAGGAGGCTACTCGTATTGAGTATGTAGATAAGTTGATGAAGGAGATCTGCGCTGAGTATCCAGATGTATACTTTGTTGACACTCCAGATCAGACTGGTACAGACGGTCTTACCTCTGCAGACGGTGTTCACCCATGCTCTTGGGGCTACAAGCGTTGGGCAGATACTATCCAGCCATCTATCGTTGAGATTCTTGCAAAATACAACATCAAGTAATTTGTTGTGATAGTGGCGCATTTGCGGCACATCCCTTAAAAATCAGTCGCGGCTGTACGTTTTAGTACTATCCGTGACTGATTTTTTTTCGCGATGCACCGCAACTACACCACTCTGACAACAAATTGGTGAAACATCAAAGGAAACTCTAAATGTACTTTTTTATGTAAAAAAAGGAAAGCAAAGACAAATATTTAATAATTTTTGCTTACCTTTGTGGCGTGAAATGGAAGTAAAAAAGTTTCCTTTTGTGCTAAAAAGTAAATAAAAGCAAAGGCTATTAATATATAAACATAAAAAAGCAAACAAAATGAAAAGAGTTGTAACAATTATCGGCTCGGGTATGATGGGTTCAGCCCTTGCTTTCCCTGCTGCACAGAATGGCCACGAGGTGCGTCTTGTTGGTTCTCCACTGGATCGTGATATTATTGACGCGTGCAAGGCTACAAATCGTCATCCTAAGTTTGATCGCGATTTCCCTGCAGGTATCAAGTATTACCAGATTGAGGAGTGGAAAGAGGCTGTAAACGGCTGTGACTTCGTTATCGGTGGTGTCTCTTCTTTCGGTGTGGATTGGTTCCTTGACGAGATTCTCACTAACCTCGACCCAAAGACTCCAGTACTCTCTGTAACTAAGGGTCTTATCAACCTTGAGGATGGTACCCTTATCAGCTATCCTGACTATTGGCAGGCGGGCCTTGCAAAGAAGGGTATCGAGCGTGAGGTTTGCGCTATCGGTGGCCCTTGTACTTCATATGAGCTCGTATTTGAGGATCAGACTGAGGTTGCTTTCTGCGGTAAGAATGCAGATGTACTCCGTATGATGCGCGAGACACTCCGTACCTCTTACTACCACATCTCGCTTACAAACGATGTTATCGGTCTTGAGAGTGCAGTTGCACTTAAGAACGCATATGCTCTTGGCGTTGCCCTTACTATCGGCTTGGTAAACAGATATCTCGGTGCTGATGCAGGCCTGCACTACAACTCTCAGGCTGCTGCTTTCTATCAGGCAGTCAAGGAGATGCGTCGTCTGCTCGCTATCCAGGGTGCTACATTCGATTGCGAGAATATCGGTATCGGTGACCTCTATGTAACTGTATATGGTGGTCGTACACGTAAGATTGGTATCCTCCTCGGTGAGGGTAAGACATATGAGGAGGCTATGGATATCCTCGCTGGAGTAACCCTCGAGTCACTTGTTGTTGCTCGTCGCGTAGCTAAGGCTATCTACCGTAAGGCAGAGCTCGGTCAGGTAGACCTTAAGGACTTCCCAATGCTCGTTCACGTGGAGAATATCCTCGAGAAGGGTGGTGATGCACAGCATCCGTGGGAGGCGTATACATTCGAAAATCTTGACTAATTTTATTGTGAAAATACGGCATTAGCCGCACATCCCTAAAAGTAAACCCCTTTGGGCTGTAGGTTTTACTACTATCCCAAAGGGGTTTCTTTTGTGATGCACGCCCACTACCGCATTTTGACAATAAAACGGCATTTGCCGTGAAAAGCACGCATCTGCGGCATATCCCTCAAAAATTAGTGTCGGATGTACTGTTTAGAACTATCCGAAACTAATTTTTTTCACGATATACCACAGCCACGCACTTTTGACGACAAATGAGTGCATAGATTAAGTGTAGTGCAAACTCTGATTTGCCATTGGCTTGCTTTCAGCAACCCTCCACTGCTCCGCCTCAGCAATTCAAACAAGTTTGATTACGTTCGGCTTAATCGCAGCGTTGGCTTTAAGCGGTGTCGGCTCTGCCGACTAAATATAAATCCGCATAGCGGATACCTCTGAAAGGCTATTAGCCAAAGAATAACCCCTATGGGGTATAAAATGGTATGAAAATTCACTGAAGAGCATTAAAAAAGGTGTTATAGATTGTAAATTGAAAAAAATTTATTATCTTTGCGTGCTTTTGTGTATAGTAACGAAACAAAACAATAATTACTTAATAAATTTTAACTCAAATGCAAAGTAAAGGTTTTATCAAATTGGTTGCAATCCTGCTTGCAATTGCGTGCGTTTACCAGCTTACTTTCTCGCTCAAGACTCGTAGCGTAGAGAAGGATGCTGTTGAGTATGCAGCTGCATTCCCAGCAGAGGAGCAGGTTGCAATGGAGCAGTACTACCTCGACTCTATTCAGAACAAGGTAGTGTACAACATTGGTCTTGCACAGTTCACTTACAAGCAGTGCAAGGAGAAGGAGATTAACTTGGGTCTTGACCTGAAGGGCGGTATGAACGTAATGCTCGAGATTCAGGTAGAGGATGTAGTAAAGTCACTTGCCGGTGATAGCAAGAACGATCCTGCATTTGTTGCAGCTATCGAGTCTGCTGCTCAGGCTCTTAAGGAGGGTACTGGCGACTATATCGGTACTTTTGCTAAGGCTTATGCTCAGGCAAGCAACGGCGGTCAGCTCGTAGATATCTTCCTCAGCCCAGATCGCAAGGACATCACTCCAGGTATGTCTGATGACGAGGTTGTAAAGATCCTTCGCCAGGAGACTGAGGATGCTATCTCTGCATCATTCAACATCATCCGTAGCCGTATCGACCACTTCGGCGTAATGCAGCCAAATATCCAGCGTCTGCCAAACTCAAACCGCATCTTGGTTGAGCTTCCAGGTGTTAAGGAGCCAGAGCGTGTTCGTAAGCTCCTTCAGGGTACTGCATCACTCGAGTTCTGGACAACTTACAACGGTCAGGATCTTCTTCAGTCACTGCTCCGCGCAGATGCTGTAGTTAAGTCACTCCAGGGTGAGACTGTTGCTGAGGCTGCTGCTGATACCACTCTCGCAGCTGAGGTTGCAGAGGGTGCTGAGCAGAGCGCAAGCCGCTTCTCTCGTGAGCAGAATCCACTTTTGGCACTCCTTAGCCCAGACTACGCTGGTGGCGCAGTTCTCGGTGCTGCTGTTGCAGCTGACGTTGCTGCTATCAACAAGTACCTCGCACTTCCTGAGGTTCGTGACTGCTTCCCTGCAGACGTAGACTTCAAGTGGGGTATCAAGGGTGAGCCTATGTTTGACAACCGTATGTGCCTCTACGCTATCAAGGTAGAGCGCGCTGATGGTAAGGCTCCACTCGATGGCGGTGTAATCTCTGACGCTCGTGCAACATACTCACAGAATGGTGCTGATGCTGAGGTATCTATGGCTATGAACTCAAACGGTATCTCTGAGTGGGCTCAGCTTACTGCTGACAATATTGGTAAGTGTATTGCTATCGTTCTCGATGGTTATGTATACTCAGCTCCTGTAGTTCGTAACAAGATTGAGGGTGGTAACTCTTCAATCACTGGTAACTTCACTATCCAGGAGGCTCAGGACCTTGCAAACGTTCTTAAGTCTGGTAAGGTTCCTGCACCTGCACGTATCATCCAGGATACAGTAGTAGGTCCATCACTCGGTCAGGAGTCTATCAACGCTGGTTTGATGTCATTCGTTATCGCATTCATCCTCGTTCTGCTCTATATGGGTCTGTTCTATAAGGCTGCAGGTTGGATGGCTTCTGTAGCGCTGGTAACCAACGTATTCCTGCTTATGGGTGTTCTTGTATCATTCGGTGCAGTACTTACCCTCCCAGGTATCGCAGGTATCGTGCTTACTATGGGTATGGCGGTTGACTCTAACGTTATTATCTTCGAGCGTATTAAGGAGGAGCTTCGTGGTGGTAAGGGTATCTCTGCTGCGATTAAGGATGGTTTCGCTAACGCATACTCAGCAATTATCGACGGTAACCTTACTACAATCATTACCGGTATTGTTCTCTACATCTTCGGTAATGGTCCAGTACAGGGCTTCGCTACAACTCTGATTATCGGTATCATCACATCACTCTTCTGCTCAATCTTCATCACTCGTATGCTTCTTGAGTGGATCGTTGCAAAGAAGGGTTCTGTATCATTCTCTCGTAGCTGGTCTGAGAATTGGCTTACAAACTTCAAGTTTGACTTCATCGGCAAGCGTAAGATCTCTTACATCGTATCAGGTGTTATCATCCTTGTATCTGTAGTATCACTCTTTATCCAGGGTCTGAACCTCGGTGTTGAGTTTACAGGTGGTCGTACATTCGTTGTACGTTTCGATCAGGATGTAACTGCTGAGCAGGTACGTGCACAGCTCACTGAGGCATTTGCTGACGCTGAGGATGCTGCAAATGCATCATTCGAGGTTAAGCAGTATGGTGAGAAGAACCAGATGCGTATCGTTACTCAGTACAAGCACGATGATACTTCAGAGGCTACTACTGAGGAGGTTGAGGTACTTATCTACAACGCTCTTAAGTCACTCTATGGCTACGAGATTACCCTCGATGGCTTTAAGAATACTCAGGAGGATGTAAACGGTATTATCTCTGCAGATAAGATCGGCCCTGCTATTGCAAAGGATATGACTACTGGCGCTCTGTTCGCAGTAATCTTCTCACTGCTTGCTATCGGTCTCTACATCACTCTGCGATTCAAGAAGTGGCAGTGGGCAACAGGTGCAACTGCAGCACTTGCACACGACGCATTTATTGTAATCGGTATGTTCTCTATCTGCTACGCATTTATGCCATTCAACCTCGAGATTGACCAGGCATTTATCGCTGCAATTCTGACAATTATCGGTTACTCTATCAACGATACAGTGGTTATCTTCGACCGTATCCGTGAGTATAACGTACTCTATCCAAAGCGTAACATCCGCGAGAATATCAACAACGCGCTCTGTTCAACTTTGGCTCGTACCCTCAATACATCAGGTACAACTCTGGTAACCCTGCTCGCGATCTTCATCTTCGGTGGTGCAACTATCCGTGGTTTCGTATTTGCACTGCTCGTGGGTGTTATCGTTGGTACTTATTCATCACTCTTTATTGCAACTCCGTTGGCATACGATATGCTTCCAGCGAAGGATAAGAAGTAATTTTGTTGTGATAATGTGCCATCTATGGCACATCCCTTAAAAATCAGCGACGGCTGTACGTTTTAGTACTATCCGTCGCTGATTTTTTTCACGATGTACCATACCTAACACATTCTGACAACCGACGCCAAACCGAGAGCAGAGGCTGCTTGCAGACTATGCCGAGGTGCGAAGGAGGAAAGGTCGGCTTTGCCGAGCTAACAAAATGGGGTTGTATCGTGAAAAGCACACATCTACGCCACTCTAACGACAAATGGGTGTAAGTAATACGCAGTGTGCAAATTTTTACTCATCAATAAAGGGTGATAATTGAATTTTTGTGCGGAAAATTGTAAATATTCAGTAAAAATCGTAACTTTGGGCAAATAAACCAATAACTTGTACTATGAAAACCTTTGTAGAGAGAGGGGGCTATATGGCTCCTGAAATTAATTACTGCTCAGTGATGATTGAGCGCGGATTTGAAGTATCAGACAGTTTCGAGCAGCCAGAGTTTGGCGGCGAGGATAATCTCTAAAAATTTACTGCTATGAAGAGATTGTTTACTATTATTGTGGCTATTGCTGCAATTTTTGGATTGAGCTCTTGTCAGAGAGATGCTATTGAGGAGACTAATCTTGCAAACAAGCAGTTGGACTTCTATGTTGATTTGGACGAGAATACCCGTATCCTCTTTGAGGATGGTTTGTATGCTTGGCAGGGCAATGGTGAGGAGGTTTTGGGCGTTTACATTGCATCTGCTCTCCCAACTGTAAATGCTGAGGCTGTTGTGGCGTTGAAGGATGGTCGCGGCTTCTGTTCGACAACCACTAAGGACTTTGCTGCTGGTGATAAGATGTTTGTCTACTTCCCGCACAACGGTATAAACGATGCTAAGAGCATCTCCAATGTGTCGCTGACAATTCCGAGCGCACAGAACCAGAGTGAGGCGGCTGTTTTCAATGTTACTAATATGCCGATGATTGGCTATCCAGTAGCTTTGGGTAGCGAGCTTGGTACATCAGTGACTATGCGTCCAATGGCCTCTTTGCTGCAGGCAAAGGTTTATGCATCAGGTGCTTATGCTGGTGAGAAGGTGCTCTCTATCAGCTATAGCGCATCAAGCTCTATCGCTGGTGAGTTTACTGCAGACCTTGCAAATGGTGGTGTAGAGGCGGGCCTTGCCCTTACTGGTGGTGATAAGGGTAGTGTAACTACAACTTTGGATACTCCATATGCAGTTGGTGCAGCTAAGGCTGAGGCAAAGGCACTCTATATGGTGCTTGCTCCAGGTAACTATACTGGAACAGTTGAGGTTACAACCGACAAGGCAATCTATACCTATACTTATAATAAGGAGCTCGCTCGTAACACCTACTATGACCTCTATATCAACCTAAGCAATGCCACTTCTCGTCGTGAGATCTCTGGCCAGTGGGGTGGTGGTGACGGTTCGGCTGCAAATCCATATCTGATTAGCACTGCTTCTGATCTTCAGTTGCTCTCTACTCGTGCTAGCGATGCAACTTATGCAGACAAGCACTACCGTCAGGTAGCAAATATCGATATGACAGGTGTTGCTATCGCTCCAATTGGTAGCTATGTAGACAATACCGATTACACTGCAGAAACACCAGTGCCGAACATCTCAACTCAGCCATTTAAGGGTGTTTATGACGGTGGTAACTATACTATTTCTGGTATTACTATTGACAATACCGCAACTGTAGCGTGTGGTCTGTTTGGCTATACAGAGGGTGCAACTCTGAAGAATATCACTATTAAGGATAGCCAGATTACCTCTTCGCACATCCACGTTGGTGCGCTCGTTGGTGTTGCATTCAATACTACATTTGAGGCTATCAATGTAGATGCTACTGTAAATGGTACTGCTGCAGTTAAGTTTGTTGAGCCTGCAGATAGTAAGGACTATGTAGGTAGTTATGTTGGTGGTGTAGCTGGTTATGTAAACGGCTGTACAATGGATGGCGTTACATTTAGCGGTGCTGCAAAGTCTACTTCTCAGCTTTGTGGTGGTATTGTGGCATACGCAGCCGGCACAAAGTTTAACAAGTGTACTCTTGCTAAGGGTGCTACTGTTGACGCAGGTAGCCACTTCTGCGGTGGTATTGCTGCACGCGCAAGATTTGTATCTACTTTTGATAACTGTATTATTGACGGTTGCGTATCTAACTTTGTAGATAACTACACTGGTGGTATTACATCACACTTGACATCTGGATATGCAAAGAACTGTATTATCTCACAGAGCGCTTGTATCTCTTCTCGTGGTGACCATACAGGTGGTATCGTAGGTGCTTTGCAGCCATTCGAGACACTGAATGCAGAGGGTACTAACGGCACAGCGCACGTTATTGACTGTGTCAACTACGCATTTATCACTGGTGAGGATAACGTTGGTGGTATTGTCGGTTATCAGGGCAATAGCACAGCTGACCGTACTTGTAATGTAATCAACTGCGTATCTTATGGCGATGTACATGGCTACAAAACTTGTGCTGGTGGTGTTGTAGGTTATATCTCAAGCTATGGCACAGCAAATATTCTCGACTGTAAGAGCTATGGAAATGTAACCTGCTCGCTGAATAGTGTCGGTGGTATTGTGGGCTCTGTTGTTACAAAGGTTGAGACTACTATCAACAACTGTATTGCATACGGAAAGCTTGCAGGTCAGCACTCTATTGGAGGAATCGTTGGTTATGTTAAGCCTAATGATGTAGCTTGTGTGGTTAATATTATCAACTCAGTCTACGCGGGTCGCCGTATTGAGGCTCGTGGAAATAACGGAAACAATGGTTATACCCTTGCAGCAGGTATTGCGGCTTGGACGCAGATTGCAGCGGGTACACTTAATATCCTTAACTGTGCATCTCGAGTAGATGAGATTCATACAATCAGCACAGCTACTGATGGCTTTGCATCTAAGAATAACGCTATGGCGGGTATCATCGGTTTCCAGAATGGTACTGCAGCTTCGATTAAGGGCGCGACAATCCACGGTGTATATTCAACAATTAAGTGGGATGGTTTCCATACTGACGGTATCAGCTATGCTACATACACTACTCCGTCTACCCTCGCAGCAGGTATTGGTTCACGAATCTATAACGCAAGTGTAGACTACGCTTACTATGATGAGTCTGCACGCAGCTTTAACCCAAGTGCAACAAATAATAAGCCTGTACAGGGTAGCAATATCGCAGCTATCACTACACCAGACGACCTGCTTGCAAAGATGAATGCCGCAGTTGCTGCATATAACGGTAGCTGCACTTATCCACTCAAGAACTGGGTTAAGGATGCAGATGGCTACCCAGTAATCGAGGGTATGGCAACAAACCGTACACTGACAACGGCTCAGAAGCGTATCAGCGTTATTGGTGATAGTATCTCAACTTTTAGAGGTATTGTTCCTGATGGCTATGGCTGCCACTATCCAACATCAGATGGTGATTTGACATCACTCTCACAGACATACTGGTGGATTCTGGCTAACGATTTGATGCTTGATGCTGCTATTGAGCGAAATATCTCATACTCAGGTACTTGCGTGGCAAACTCTTCATCACAGGCAGAGACTTACTATGCTAAGCGCTTTATTGACCAGCAGGGTGTTGGTGAGGCTGATATCGTTATTATCCACGGTGGAACAAACGACTGGAGTAAGAACCACGCACCACTCTATGGCACTGTTGAACTCAAGGCAACAGAGGGCCCATCTGATGCAGACCTTGAGCCATATTTTGCTGCAGCAGCTGCTGCTAAAACTCGCGCTGAGGTTGAGGCTCTGAATGATACAACCTTCTGTGAGGCATATATCAAGCTTATTGAGCTAATTCTTGAGCGCCGACCTGATACAAAGATTGTATGTATCGTGGGTGACTATACAGGCGTTGGCGTACAGCAGTCAATCCATAAGATTGCGGCTCATTATGGCGACAATGCAAGAGTTGTAGACCTTTTGGCTGTAAATGGCTTCAATGACCAGACTTATATGCCAAAGCACGACTATAACCCAGCAACTGGTGGCGGTTGTCACCCAGGCTCAAAGGCTATGGTATTTATGGCAAATAAGATCTATAACGAGCTTGGCGCTTGGTTAGAGGAGTAATAGCGCTGGGATAGATAATTTTAATAGTTTCAAAGTATCCAACAACTTGTTGGATACTTTTTTTATAAAAGAGAGCAACTCTGCTGAAAATTTACTACCTTTGTGACTATGAAAAGACTTTGGGAGTATATTAAGCGATTTCTTGTCAAGGTGAAGAGTTATATCTCACCTGTATTTATAATGCTCTTTGTGGCGTCATTTACGTTGTGGTATATTGCAAAGTTAAACTACAACTACACTACAGAGTTGGATGTAAAGATTCGTATTGGTAGTAGCCGATTCTCTGTGCCGTGCGTGGTTGAGGGTAAGGGCGCCAATCTGTTTGGTTACGTTATATCTACCTCGCGCCTCAATATTCCGCTGTCGGAGTTGGAATATACCATTATGCGAGAGGTGACAGAGTTGGGCTCTGCTCCGAGTGATAATGTCCGTCTGCACCTTAAGCCAGAATCACTAAAAAATGCAATATCTGTACGCCTTAGCGATATCAATATCCGTTCGGTGGGCGATATTCCAGATATTGAGATGCCAAAGGAGGAGAGGTAATGTTTAAGGTCGGCATCTGTGGTACTATAGGCAGTGGAAAGAGTACGGTATGCCATATCTTTGAGGATATGGGCATACCTGTCTATTTTGCTGACGATAGGGCAAAGATGCTTATGACTTCATCCTCGGAGTTGATGCAGAAAATCACCGAGGCGTTTGGCGAAAATTGCTATAATAATGGCACGCTGGACAGACGATACCTCGCATCGCAAATCTTTGGCGATGATAGTAAACGCCTGCTACTCAACTCTATAGTCCACCCTGCGGTTTGTGCCGATTTTGTCAACTGGGCAGAGTTGCAGCAGAGTAGTTACACTATTGTTGAGTCGGCAATTCTCTTTGAGTCAGGACTCGATAAGGTGGTTGATAAGACTGTTGCCGTTGTTGTGCCAGAGCAGATAGCTCTTGAGCGTGCCGCAGCGCGTGATGGTGTGGATATAGAGGCCGTAAGGGCACGTATGGCTGTGCAGATGAGTGCAGAGCAGCTTAGTGCAAAGGCCGATTTTACGATAGAAAATATCTGTCAGCAGACTCTGCCAGACCAGGTAGCGCGTGTTGATAATCTTTTACGCAGATTATGACCTTCCCAGATCTACATACATTGCAGGTGATGGCTATAGTAAATGTTACGGCCGACTCCTTCTATGCGACCTCGCGAGTGGTTGACACACAAGCACTTGAACGCCGCATAGCCGAGGTTGTGGAGCAGGGTGCAACGATTATAGATATAGGCGGTTACTCTTCACGCCCTGGTGCTGACGATGTGCCTCTGGAGGAGGAGTGGCGTCGAGTCGACTTGGGCGTTGGTGTTGCTCACAGAGTGGCACCGAATGTGGCGGTGTCGGTAGATACTTTCCGCTCGGAGATTGTGCGCCGTACGGTTGAGAAGTATGGCAAGATAATCGTCAATGATATTATGGCCGGTGAGGGTGATGAGCAGATGATTGCAACTGTTGCAGCCCTTGACTTGCCCTATGTTGCGATGCATATGCGCGGCACTCCGCAGACTATGCAGAGCCAGACAGAGTATAGTGATGTTGTGGCAGATGTTGCCGATTATTTAGCGGCAAAGGCGGCTGAGCTTGAGCAGAATGGGGTGCGCCGTGAGAATATTATTCTTGACCCGGGCTTTGGTTTTGCCAAGAGTATAGAGCAGAACTATGTCCTGCTTGCTGGGCTTAAGAGGATTGTCGATTTGGGCTATCCTGTGCTTGCGGGATTGTCGCGTAAGTCGATGATATATAAGGTTTTAGGAGGTACTGCTGAGGATGCATTGGCGGGAACAATCGCCCTTAATTGGGAGGCGATTTGCCAGGGTGCAACAATTCTTCGCGTGCACGATGTAGCAGAGGCTGTACAAATTGCAAAGATATATGATACGAATTTCAGAGGTTTGTAAGAGATTTTCGACAGTCGAGGCACTGAAGGGGGTAAGTCTGGAGGTCGCTCAAAAGGAGATTGTGGCGATTGTCGGCAAAAGTGGCGCAGGAAAGAGTACCCTGCTCCAGATTTTGGGTACACTTATGCCAGCAGATAGCGGTAAGATTGAGATTGCAGGAAAGGATATCTCGACACTTGCTGAGCGAGAACTTGCTACATTTCGTAATCAGCATATCGGCTTTGTATTTCAGTTCCACCATCTGTTGCCAGAGTTTACGGCGTTGGAGAATGTGATGATGCCAGCCCTTATTGGTGGCAAGAGTCAGGCTGAGGCTCGTAAGAGGGCAATGGAACTGCTTGACCTTGTGGGACTTACAGACCGTGCTACACATAAACCAGTACAGATGTCGGGCGGTGAGCAACAGCGTGTGGCTATTGCTCGAGCGCTTGTCTGCCGACCATCTGTTGTGCTTGCAGATGAGCCTACGGGAAACCTTGATTCGACAAATCGTGACGAGATACAGCGACTGCTGATGGATGTAAGAGATCGTTTTGACCAGACAATTGTTATGGTTACCCACGATATGGCACTTGCCGACTCTGTGGATCGTAAAATAGTGATGAGCGATGGCAGAATACTCTGATTATAGCTACGAGCAGATGTATGAACTGCTTGAGGCTCTGCACGATAAATATAACTGTGAGGAGTTTATTGAGGCTGATCCGATAAGTATTCCACACTCTTTTTCGGCAGATAATGACCGCGAAATAGCGGGATTTTTGGCAGCCACAATCGCGTGGGGAAATCGTAAGGCGATTGTAAAGAGCGCTCGCCGCATGGTCGAGTGTATGGATTATGCTCCGTATGACTTTGTGGTCAATGCTACCGAAAGCGACCTTGAACCGCTGCGAAGCTATGTCTATCGCACATTTAATGGCGATGATTTTGTCGATTTTTTGCGTGCTCTGCAGAGCATTTGCCGTAAATATGGCACTATCGGAACGCTCTTTCAAGATAGTTATATTCGCCACGAAAATATCGCTGCAGTCCTCTCTGAGGTGCGCCGTGAGTTCTTCTCTATCGACCACGGAGCGCACTGCACAAAGCACTTTTCGTCAATAGATAAGGGTGCAGCTTGTAAGCGCCTGAATATGTATCTGCGCTGGTTTGTGCGTAGAGATAATCGAGGCGTGGACTTTGGTTTGTGGCAAAAAATTCCGATGTCGGCACTCTACCTTCCGCTTGATGTTCATAGCGGAAATATGGCACGAGAGTTGGGTCTGCTTACCCGTCGCCAGAATGACTGGAAGGCTACTGTGGAGGTGACAAACACCCTCAAAAAGTTCTCAGCCGATGATCCTGTAAAGTACGATTTTGCCCTCTTTGGTGCGGGCGTAAACTCAAAATAACGGACGATGGCGGCATTCAGATTTAAGCAGTTTGCAGTCGAGCAGGATGGCGTGGCGATGAAGGTCGGCACAGATGGCGTGCTGCTCGGAGCGTGGGCAGATTGCTCAAAGGCAAAGCGTGTTTTGGATATCGGAACGGGTACTGGTGTTATTGCGCTGATGATAGCGCAACGAAGTGATGCTCAGAGTATTGTGGGTATAGATATAGATGACTCTGCGGCCGCTTGTGCAGCGCATAATTTTGCTTGCTCTCCGTGGAGTACGACACTTAAGGCAGAGCAGAGTTCGGTACAAGAGTTTGTCGGCGAAAAGTTCGATTTGATAATCTCTAATCCGCCATATTTTGTCGACTCTCTACTCTGTCCAGATAGCCAGAGAACTACCGCTCGCCATACAACGAGTCTTACCTTTGAAGATCTTGATAAAGCAGTTTGCCGACTGCTGGATAAGGGTGGAAAATTCGCTCTAATACTGCCCGTAGAGCAGATGGAGCGTTATATTTCAATGACCCAACTGCACCTTGTGCGCCGTTGTGATGTCTACCCGGTTGTGGGTGGTCAGGTGAAGAGGGTAATGGCTGAATTTGCCTTTGAAAAGGGAGCTGATGTGGTGGTTGAAAATCTTGCAATCGAGCAGGGTCAGCGTGGTGACTATACTGAGCAGTATATGGCTCTGACAAAGGATTTTTACCTAAAATTTTGATAATTAGCCGAAAAGAAGTAACTTCGCAATATGAAAAATATCTTTGTAACCGTTTTGATGCTCTGCTTTGCCGGAGCGGTATCTGCACAGAATATCACTCGTGCAGGTTTCTATATGGATAATGGTCAGGCTGTATATGCTAATCCAAAGGGTAGCGTAACTATCAGTGTAACAGTTGAAAAGAGTCACTTTGCTCCGGGTGTATTTGCCCGTTATGCACAGAAGATGTTAGGTGTTCGTGCCTCGCTTACCGAGCGCATTGAGAGTAAGATTCTCTCTTCGGCTATCTATGACGTAGCGCCTACTGCGCCGCTTCAGAAGAGTGTTAAGGGCGGTGATGCGGATTATATTTTGCCCGCTTTTAGAGCAGATAATCGTGCACTGAGCGTTGAGCAACAGGCTCAGGCTGCTGCCGATATGATTTTTAGTCTGCGTCGTCATCGTAAGGAGCTTATTACTGGCGAGGCTGGCGAGAATGTCTTTGGTGCGGGTCTTCGTTCTGCTCTCAACCAGATTGCAACAATGGAGCAGCAGTGTCTCGATATGTTCTATGGCACTACAACTACAACTGTTGAGGAGTATCGCTATAGCGTCACTCCAACAGCAGATGAGAAGAACTATATCGTATGCCGTTACCGTGAGGGTGAGGGTATACTGCCTATATCTGACCTATCTGCAGAGCCGCTGATGCTCATCTTTACACCGGCACAGGTCGATACGTCTGCTCTGCCTATCGCTACAGTAAAGGATAAGGTCAAAAGCGACTATCTGGTAGTGCCAACTTGTGCTGTAGAGCTTCTGCTCGGTACACAGACCCTCTGCAAGGGAGAGGTGTCAATTCCTCAGTATGGTGTAACTGTCACTCTTGCAGTTAAATAGTATGCAGAACAATACCTCAAAGATGGTCGCCCTGCTCGGAAAAATTCGTAAGCAGATGAACGGGGCGGTGCTCGATACGTTCCGTTACTACGGTGCCAAATATGGTATGAACTATGGTGTGGCGATACACTCGTTGCGCGAAATGGCACGCGAGATAGGTACGGACAATGAGTTGTCGCAGTTTCTGCTCTGCCAGCAGGTGCGTGAGTTGCAGATTATCGCATTTTGGATTGCAGATAGTGCTGCGGTGACTGCGGATACTTTTGAGGTGTGGGCGTCGAAGATTGTAAACTCTGAGATAGCAGAGCAGGCGGCTCAGGGGCTATTCTGCAAAATCGATGCAATAGATGCACTGCTTGATTGCTGGTGCAATACTGATAACGAGCTGCTTGCCTACACGGCACTTCTTGCTGCATCTCGTAGTGAAAAGGTCTCGGAAGTCTCTATGCAAAGTGCTGTAAATAGTGTTGTTACGCGCTTTGCAGATAACCACCTTGCGGCACAAGGTATTGCTCGTCTGCTGAGTGCAAAGATTGCGACAAATCGTAGCGCGGTGGAGGAGATTGTTTCGGCTCTTCCTGCTAATAAGAGCGCAGAAATTGTCCGCGACGAGGTGGCTTGGCAATTGGAGTACTAGATCTGCCATTTTATTTCCCAAAATCGGATACTTTCTTTCAGAAAACGGGCGTTATTTCAAAAATAAGTTTGTATCTTTGTACAAACTATGCCTGTATGAGAATGTTTGAGAAAATTTCACTTTGGTGGCACAATATATTTCGTAAAAGAAGGGTCGCTATCATCGAGCCTAACACCAATACCGAGAGCTGGTATACCCACCTCTCGCCCGTAGCTATGGCTATGAGTTTTGTGGCGTTGGTATCTATTATTTTTGCTATTTTGCTCGCCCTTGTGGCCTACACCCCGTTGCTCGATATGCTCCCAGGCTACCGAACAGATGCCACCCGATCTCGTCAGACACTCATTAGCACACTTATCCGTGTGGACTCTTTGGAACGTAAGATGAACGATATGCTTGTCTACAATGAGAATCGTATCCTCGTTGTGGATGGCAAGATGCCAGCAATCAGCTCTATCAAGAGTGATACCACCACCTTCGATAAGAGTGTTGTACCACCATCAGCTGCAGACTCTCTCTTCCGTCGACAGATGGAGAACGATCGTCGCTATGCCCTTAATGCGGGTAGTGGTCAGCAGCGCGCAACAATCAATGCAGTAAAACCTATGGAGGGTATTGTGGCGGAGCGATTTGATGCAAAGGTGGGTCTGTTTGGTGTTCGAATGGCCTCATCGCCAGAGGCACAGGTTATGGCTATTGCCGATGGAACTGTAGTGGCTGTGGATTGGTCGCCAGAGGGAGGAAATACGGTTGCCATTCAGCACGATAACGGTATCTACTCGGTCTATCGCAACCTCTCAGCAGCTATCGTGACAAAGGGTCATCGTGTAAGTAGCAGCGAGGTTATTGGTTACTCAGCAGCCGAGGCGGAGGCTGAGAAGATGTTTGAATTTGAGATGTGGATGGGTGGAAAACCGCTCAATCCAGAGACATATATACTCTTCTAAAAGTTCTACTAAATGGAGAAACAGAGAATTGCACTACTCGGCTCAACCGGCTCAATCGGAGTGCAGACATTAGATATTGTTCGCGAAAATAGTTCGCGCTTTGAGATTACAACCCTCACCGCACATAAAAATTGGCAACAGCTTGCAGCTCAGGCTGTTGAGTTTATGCCCGATAGCGTAGTTATTGCTGATGAGCGCTACTACAACGACCTATGTGCCGCACTTTCTGCATATCCGATAAAGGTCTATGCTGGCGAGCAGGCTGTGGCTCAAGTGGCGGCAGATGATAATGTAGACGTTGTTGTCAACGCCCTTGTAGGTTATGCGGGTCTGCTGCCAACCGTCGCGGCGATTAAGAAGTCAAAGAAGATTGCCCTTGCAAATAAGGAGACACTTGTTGTCGCAGGCGAGGTTGTGATGAAGTTGGCTGAGCAGTATCACTCACCAATCCTTCCGATAGACTCGGAGCACTCGGCTATCTTCCAGTGCCTTGTTGGTGAGCGTTCACCACTTCGCCGACTAATTATCACTTGTAGCGGAGGCTCACTGCGTGATTTGCCTATTGAGGCGCTGAAGGATGTCACTCCAGAGCAGGCGCTTAAGCATCCGCAGTGGACAATGGGTGCAAAGATTACTATCGACTCTTCGACACTTGTCAATAAAGGTTTTGAGGTTATCGAGGCGGCTTGGCTCTTTGGACTTGATGCAGATAAAATCTCAGTTATTCAGCATCCGCAGTCTATTGTCCACTCAATGGTTGAGTTTGAGGATGGCTCTATCAAGGCGCAACTCGGAACACCTGATATGCACATGCCAATTTCGTATGCGCTGATGTTCCCACAGCGTGCAGTGCGTGGCGAGCACTTCAGCTTTGCTGAAAATCCAACACTGACCTTTGCTGAGGTGGATAGAGTGAAGTATCCAGCACTCGATATTGCCTACAACTGCCTTCGCACTGGTGGTACGGCAGCTTGTACTATGAATGGTGCAAACGAGGTGGCTGTAGCGGCCTTCCTCGCCCATAAGTGCGGCTATTTAGATATCGTTCGTTCGATAGAGTATGCCCTTGAGAAGGCTGAGTTTGTAAAAAATCCTACACTTGAAGATTATGCAGCAGCGAACATCGAGTCTCGCCGTTTAGCTTGTGAATATTTGAAAATAACAGAGTAAATAATGGAAACAGTAATTCGAATTATCCAATTCTTTATGAGTTTGACCCTGCTTGTGACTGTTCACGAGTTTGGTCACTTTATTATGGCGCGACTCTTTAGAATTCGCGTAGATAAGTTCTATATCTTCTTTGATTGGGGCTTCTCGCTCTTTAAGTTTAAGCGTGGCGAGACGGAGTACGGTATGGGTTGGTTGCCACTGGGTGGTTACTGCCAGATTGCAGGTATGATTGACGAGAATCAGACAAGCAAGGATCTTGCCTCAGAGCCACAGCCGTGGGAGTTTCGTTCAAAACCGGCTTGGCAGCGCTTCTGTGTGCTTGTAGCGGGTGTTACGATGAATGTTATCACAGCCTTTATCATCTACTGCGGTATTAGTTATGCGTGGGGCGACCAGTATCTTGCAAATGAGGATGTTGTAGCGGGTTATGGCTATGCGTTTAATGCAGATGGTGAGTCACTCGGCTTCCGAGATGGCGACGGTATAATCTCGATTAATGGCGAAAATATCGAGAATAGCGCATCTGTTCTCTCTCGCATTATCCTTGCTGATGGCGACCTTAATGTAATGGTTGCTCGAGAGGGTATTCCTGCGGGTATTGTTGTGCCGTATGAGAAGATTAACGAGCTTCGTAAAAAGGAGAACTTTGGCGAGGTGTGCCGTGTGCTGCAGCCATTTATCATCGACTCACTTGCCTCTGAGGGTGCTATTGCATCTGGCCTTCAGAGTGGCGATAGAGTAGTGGGTATCGATGGTGTGGATGAGCTCGATTTTGGTGCCTATAACTCGCTGCTTGCAGAGCGTGCAGATAAGACTGCAGAATTGACTGTTGAGCGCGCGGGTGAGCGATTAGTAATACTTGTGCCGGTAAATGGCGAGGGTAAGATTGGTGTTACTATCAAGCCGTTGCCATATACACTTAGAACTCGCCACTACTCTCTGCTTGAGTCTATCCCTGCTGGTCTGCGCCTTACAGGTAGAACAATCGAGAACTACTGGAGCCAGCTCAAACTTATCGTAAACCCAGACACAGGCCTCTATAAGCAGGTGGGTGGCTTTATCTCTATCGGTAAGATCTTCCCAGGTAGTTGGGATTGGTATATGTTCTGGTCTATGACCGCATTTTTGTCAATTATCCTGGCGATAATGAACATCATTCCTATTCCAGGCCTTGATGGCGGCCACACTCTCTTTACACTCTGGGAGATGATTACCCGCCGCAAGGTTAGTGAGCGTGTGCTTGAGATTGCGCAGTATGTTGGACTTGCGCTACTGCTTGCACTGCTACTCTTTGCAAACGGAAACGATATTTTCAGATATTTTCTATAAACAGATAATCTAAACTACAATGGCAAAGGTTAAGAAGGCATATTTCTGTCGCGAGTGCGGCTATGATACTGCAAAGTGGATGGGTAAGTGCCCATCTTGCGGTGCGTGGAACTCCTTTGCCGAGGAGGTTATCGCCGCGCCGAGTAGCGTTCCTGCGCTTGTTGCCAGTCGTGCTGTCGAGCCAGCTCGCCCACAGAAGGTGCAGGAGATTGAGTGCGGCAAGACAGTTAGAATAGATACGGGAAATAGCGAGGTCAACCGTGTACTTGGCGGTGGTGTGGTGCCAGGCTCGCTTATTCTGCTTGGTGGAGAGCCAGGAATTGGAAAGTCCACCCTCTCGCTGCAACTTGCGCTGACAGATAACGGCATGAAGACCCTCTACGTTTCGGGCGAGGAGAGTGCCGAGCAGATTCGACTGCGTGCTGACCGTATAGGTATCAATAACGAGAATTGTACCGTCTATACAGAGACTCTGCTCGAAAATGTTGTATCTCAGATAGATACACTGCGCCCCGACATCGTGGTCATCGACTCTATACAGACTATGGCCTCGTCGCTTCTTGAGTCGTCACCAGGTAGCGTGTCGCAGATTAGAGAGTGCGCCGCAACGCTTCTTAAGTATGCCAAGAGTACGGGTACGGCGATATTTATTATTGGCCATATCACAAAGGAGGGTACAATTGCAGGTCCGAAGGTGCTGGAGCATATCGTCGATGTTGTGCTGCAGTTTGAGGGTGATAATAATAGCACATACCGAATACTGCGCGGCATTAAAAACCGCTTTGGTGCTACATTCGAGATTGGAGTCTTCGAGATGGTAGGCACGGGACTAAAGTGTGTTGACAACCCGTCAGAAATACTGCTGACCCACTATGCCGAGCCACTTAGCGGCGTTGCTGTGGGTGCAACAGTGGATGGTGTACGACCATATCTTATTGAGGTGCAAGCACTTGTCAGTCAGGCGGCATATGGTACTCCACAGCGAAATACTACGGGCTTTGACTCTCGTAGAATGAATATGTTGCTCGCCGTTGTCGAGAAGAGGGTAGGGTTGAAGATGTTCCAGAAGGATGTCTTTCTGAACTTTGCGGGTGGTTTTAAGGTTGCCGATACGGGCCTTGACCTTGCCGTTGTTGCAGCAGTGCTCTCGTCATATTTTGACACTCCACTTCGTGATGGACTCTGCCTTGCAGGCGAGATTGGTCTGTCAGGCGAGGTGCGCCCTGCGCAACGTACAGAGCAGCGTGTGGCGGAGGCGGCTCGCTTGGGCTTTAAGCGAATTGTTATCTCGGGTTATGCCCCGAAACTGCAGCAAAAGAGTGCAGGTATTGAGGTTGTGAGAATACACAGCGTCAGCGAACTTGCTGCCAATATTTTTGAACGTCAAACAGTTGTTGAGGATTGATTTTTAGCAAGTATATAGAGCACTATAAGGCAAATCTACGCTTGGCACTCCCCATTGCTCTCTCGCAGTTGGGCTATATCGTTGTGCAGTTTGCCGATAATGCTATGGTGGGCACCTATGGCGGGGAGGATCCGCTACCACTCTCGGCAGTATCGTTTGGCGTTATGATGAGCTTTGTAATGTTCAGCCTTGCTATGGGCATCTCGCTGGGTATGACGCCTATTGTGGGCGAGCACTTTGCCCGTGGCGAGTATCGCAGAACAGCCCACTACCTGCAGTCGTCTATGGTTGCCTATCCGCTACTCGGATTGTTCCTTATGGCGCTGCAACTCTGGTCTATTCCGCTGCTCTATAAGCTCGGACAGCCCGTTGAGGTGGTGGATATGGCTGTGCCATACTACCGACTGATGGCGTATAGCCTGCCAGCAATTATGCTCTACGGTTGCTTCCGTCAATTCCTTGAGGGTGTGGGAAATACCGTCTCGCCAATGGTAATGGCGCTTATTACAAATGTGGCAAATATCGTGCTCAACTGGATATTTATCTACGGTAATTGTGGCTGTGAGGCGATGGGTGTCTATGGTGCAGGTCTTGCGACCCTTATTGCGCGATGGATGCTGCCGTTTTTGGGTCTTGCATACTTTGTAATTAAGCCGAAGTATCGCGACTATCTTAAGCTCTTCTCGCGTGGCGTTAACTATGTTAAGGATAGCATCCGACTGCTCTCTATCGGTATTCCGCTTGCGGGTCAGATGTTGCTCGAGGGCTCTGCGTGGGTGGTGACAAGCATTATGATGGGTTGGTTTGGTGCTGAGGCACTTGCGGCAAATCAGGTGGCGCTGACATTCGGTAATGCGGCATTTATGCTCACTATTGCGCTCGGTAGCGCTGCTACAATTCGCTCTTCACACTGCTACGGATTGGGCGATAGGGAGGGTATGCGCGATGTGGTTGCCTCTTCAACCCACCTTGCGGCGGTGTATGGCGTGACCGTTTTTGTGCTCTTTATTGCGCTGCGAGGTGTTCTGCCAAAGCTCTTTACTCCGAATGAGGAGATTATTGCCCTGGCGTCGCAGATGGTTGTCTGGGTGGGTATGTACCAGATTTCAGACGCTGTGCAGGGTACGCTGATTGGCGTGCTGAGGGGTATGCAGGATGTTAAGATTATTGCAGGACTATCGTTTGTGGCCTATGTGCTGCTCAATATTCCGGTAGGTTATCTCTGCGCCTTTACATTCAACCTCGGTAGTACGGGACTGCTGACTGGATATGTTGTAGGCCTATCGACAGCAGCTATCGCCTATGCTGTGAGGGTGTATAGAAACTTGAAACGTGAAAAATAGTACATAAAATAGACTAAATTCATCTTTTATTTGTAACTTTGTTTTTCAATAATATATCGACTATGGATAATAAAAAAGATATGAAACCAGAAGTTGGTCGCGGTTGCGCCTTTGGTGTAAACGAACTTGGTGAGGCTGTGGCTCAGATGGCTGACGGCTGCTTCAAGCTCCACGAAACACCGTGGCAGGGTGAGTACCCAGACCACGAGCAGTGCGACATCTTCGAGGTGAGATTTAAGAATACACGCCGCTCATTCTACCAGAATGTAAACAACCTTGATCTTCAGGTTGGTGATATTGTCGCTGTTGAGGCATCGCCAGGCCACGATATTGGTATTATCTCGCTTACGGGCGATATGGTAGCCAAGCAGATGCGTCGCGTGGGCTTCAATCCATTTAATGGAGAATTTAAGAAGATCTATCGCAAGGCAAAGCCGTACGATATTGAGCGTTGGCAGGAGGCAATTGCCCTTGAGCACGAGACAATGATTCGCTCGCGCCAGATTGCTGCCGATATGGGTCTGGATATGAAGATTGGCGATGTGGAGTATCAGGGCGATAAGATTAAGGCGATTTTCTACTACATTGCCGATGGTCGTGTCGATTTCCGCGAGCTGATTAAGGTCTTTGCCGAGCAGTTCCATATCCGTATCGAGATGAAGCAGATTGGTGCTCGTCAGGAGGCTGGTCGTATTGGTGGTATCGGTGCTTGTGGCCGAGAACTCTGCTGTGCATCGTGGATATCAAGCTTTTCGTCTGTTACAACAAGCGCTGCGCGTGTGCAGGATCTTTCGCTCAATCCGCTTAAGCTTGCGGGCCAGTGTTCTAAACTTAAGTGCTGTCTGATGTATGAGTACGACCTCTATATGGATGCTCGTCGTGCTATTCCGCGCATCAAGGAGCCACTGCAGGCTATGGATGGAGAGTACTATCTTGTTAAGACCGACATTCTTGCCAAGATGATGACCTTCAGTAGTAGCAAGGAGTCAATGTCAAACCTCGTGACTATTCCAGTTTGGAGAGTTAAGGAGATTTTGGCGGCAAATCGCAATGGCGAGAAGGTTGATAGCATCGCAGGTGATAGCGCTCCAAAGAAGGCCGAGGAGCCAACATATCGTACTGAGGAGGATAGTATCACTCGCTTTGATAAGTCAAAGAAACGCAAGAAGAAGCGCTCTGGAAATAAACAGCACCAGCCAAAGGCTGAGGAGGGTCAGCAGCCAACTACAGATGTTGCTACAGAGCCAAAGGCGGAGGCAGAAAACCCTGAGCAGGGAAGAGGTGGTGATCGCCGTTTCCCAAATCGTGGCAGACAGCATCGTCACCATAATCGCCGACCAAATGGTGGTAAGAGCGAGGGTAAGTCAGAGCCAAAAGTGGAGTAGTTATGCGCCTATTTTTAGCCATAGTAGCACTGCTGATGGTGGGTTGCTCGAAGCCTGCTTATGTAGATATGCAGGCTGTAGATCCTAATTGTTGGGATCGCGCGGTGAGTATCTTCTATGAGAATGAGGATGTCGAGTCGCTGCACAATCTGTCAGTTGCACTGAGGTATAATAACGATTTTCAGGCAGATACGCTCTCTGTCGTAGTGCATACATCACTGCCCGATGCGCATCAGTTCCGTGAGCAGGTTATACTACATTTGGCTCGCGAGTATAGCTCTACTGCGGTCACCTCTTCGGAGCTTGTACCATACAGAGCAGATGTGCAGTTAAATCAGAAGGGCTGTTATATATTTACAATCACACCAACTCGAGCCGTTGAGGGCATAGAGGCGGTTGGAATAGGAATTAAATAGAATACCTACAATGGGAAAGGATAAACTTAAGAGATTTGCAGAGAATAAGACATTCGCTTGCTTTGTAGAGCCGGAGTTTGAGCAGATGTTCCGAACAGAGCATCCGCTGAAGGGTAATTGGCATCGCGACTTCTTTCATAACGATAAACCGATAGTACTTGAACTGGGTTGCGGTAAGGGTGAGTATACTGTAGCACTTGCCGAGCGTAATCCGGATAAGAACTTTATCGGTGTAGATATTAAGGGTGCGCGTATGTGGCGTGGCGCAAAGACAGCTACCGAGCGTGGTATGACCAATGTCGGCTTTCTGCGTGCACGAATAGAGTTTATCACCTCACTCTTTGCTGCAGGAGAGGTGTCAGAGTTGTGGATTACCTTCCCTGATCCCCAACTTAAGACTCGCCGAGCAAAGAAGCGCCTTACTTCGCCAATTTTTCTTGAGTACTATGCTAAGATGCTTGCAACAGATGGCTGGATTAACCTTAAGACCGATTCACAGCATCTTTACAACTATACACAGGCGGTAATTTCTCACTTCGACCTGCCTTGCGAGGTGGCAAATAACGATATCTACGGTAGTGGCTATGCAGACGAAGTGCTCTCGGTTAAGACTGCCTATGAGACGGTCTATCTGCAGCGCGGACTGCCTATAACCTATACTCGCTTTAGTTTGGGCGGCAAAGAGTCATTCCCTATGTTCGAGTGGGAGGGTGATGAGGTGCTTGCAAAAGATGACGAAGAGGCAAGAAAGTAAAGAAAAGTAAATGCCGAAAGGAAAGAATTTTGTCATTTTCTTTCCTTTTTACATATTTTGTCGTACATTTGTGCAAAATTATGCAATTATGTTGGAGAATCTAAAAAAGAGCGTTTTTGAGGCAAACCTTGACCTTGTACGTCACGGTCTGGTTATCCTTACTTGGGGTAATGTTTCGGCAATTGACAGAGATACCAATTTGGTAGTCATCAAGCCGAGCGGAGTTAGTTATGACACTATGACTGTAGAGGATATGGTTGTAGTAGATCTTGATGGTAATGTTGTTGAGGGCAACCTTCGTCCTTCATCAGATACTCCGACACACCTTGCACTCTATCGTGCATTTGAGGGTATTGGTGCCGTTGTTCACACCCACTCAACTTATGCTACAGCGTGGGCACAGGCTTGCCGAGCAATTCCGAGCTTGGGAACAACACACGCAGATACATTCCACCACGATGTTCCTTGTACCGATGAGATGACAAAGGAGCAGATTGAGCGCGCATACGAGGCAGAGACTGGCGTTGTTATCGCAGACGCTTTCCGTGATATCAACCCTATGCACACACCTGCAGTGCTTGTAGCACACCACGGCCCATTTACTTGGGGCGAGAACGCAGGTAAGGCTGTTGAGAATGCAGTTATCCTTGAGGAGGTGGCTCGTATGGCGTCTATCACCGTTGCTCTCAACCCTACAGTAGAGATGAACGAGGATTTGGTGGAGAAGCACTATAGCCGCAAGCACGGTGCTAATGCCTATTACGGTCAGAAATAAGTAATATCAAAAATATAGAAAACTATGAGTAACAAAGTTCAGCGCGCCCTTGAGCGCACAACAGACACTAAGGATCTGCTGATCGGTCCAGGTGTGGTATCTCGTACTGGCGAGATGTTTACAAAGCTCTTCCCTGGTTGCAAGGCGATTATCGTTGCCGACCTTAATACTTGGGAGGTTGCAGGTAAGGCTGTCTATGCATCACTCGTTGAGGCAGGTATTGAGCAGGATGAGCCATTTATCTTTACCGAGAAGGAGCTCTATGCTGAGTGGCAGCACGTTGAGGCTCTTAAGGCTCGCCTTGAGAAGACCGAGGCTATCGCAATTGCAGTAGGTTCAGGTGTGATGAACGATACAACAAAGTATGTATCACACCTCATCTCTCGTAAGTATATGTGCGTAGGTACAGCAGCATCTATGGATGGTTATACTGCTTACGGTTCATCAATTACTAAGGATGGCAACAAGCAGACCTTCGACTGCCCAGCACCTTATGGCTTTGTTATGGATCCAGTTATTGCAGCCGATGCACCAAAGGAGCTTGCAGCATCTGGTTACGCTGACCTTATCGCTAAGATCCCTGCTGCAGCAGATTGGATGCTTGCAGACGCTACTGGTAACGAGGCTATCGATGAGTTTGCACTCAATCTTGTTCAGGATGGTCTTCGTGAGTCACTCTCTGCACCAGCAGCTGTTCATGAGGGCGATTTGGAGATGACCGAGAAACTTGCTGAGGGCCTTTTGATGAGTGGTTTTGCTATGCAGGCAATCCAGTCTTCACGCCCTGCATCAGGTACTGAGCACCAGTTCTCACACTGCTGGGATATGGAAGACCTCTGCTTCGAGGGTAAGCATGTATCACACGGTTTTAAGGTAGGTATCGGTACTCTTGCATCTACCGCATCACTCGAGTTCCTCCTTGAGCAGGATATCGAGAATCTTGATGTTGAGGCTTGCGTTGCAGCTTGGAAGAGCTGGGAGGAGCAGGAGGCAGAGATTCGCGCTGTCTTTGAGGGTATGCCTGGTCATACTGCTCGTGGTCTGCACGAGACTCGTGGTAAGTATGTTGATAAGGAGGGTCTTCGCACTCAGCTTGAGTCTCTTAAGGCTGCTTGGCCAACTCTGAAGACTCAAATTGCAGAGCAGATTATTCCATTTGCTGAGGTTCGTGAGAATCTTCGTCTTGTAGGTGCTCCATATGAGCCAGAGCATATCGGTGTTACCCGTGAGCGTTTCCGCAAGACCTTCTCTTATATCCCTTATATGCGTAGCCGTTATACAAATATCGATGTTGTATATCGTCTGGGTCTGCTTCCAGCGTTGATGGAGCGCCTCTTCGGTAAGGGTGGTATCTGGGAGTGCTAAACCGCTATTTGCAAACACGAAATTTTGTAAAGTGGGTGTCTGAGTTTTGCTAGACACCCCTTGCTACTAAAAACCTAAAACCTAAAATAATGAATACTTCAACTCGTTCTTTTAACAATTGGCAGACGCGAACCATTATCTACACAATGGTTGGTTACGCTCTGTTCTACTTTGTTCGTAAGAACTTCTCAATTGCTATGCCTGGCCTTACTGCAGAGTTTGGTATCTCAAAGGTGTCGCTTGGTCTGTTCCTTACACTGCACGGTATTATCTACGGCCTTTCTCGTTTTGTAAACGGTATTGTTTCAGATAGAGGTAGTGCTAAGGTTGTAGCATCAGTAGGTCTGTTGCTCTGTGCAGTAGCTAATATTATATTTGGTGTCAGCGACTTTGTTGCCAACTGGATTGTAGTCCTTGCTGCAAAGATGGGTACTGCGCTCACATTCTCATCTGTGCTTGTTTACTGCATGGGTATCGTTTGGGTAATCAACGGTTACCTGCAGGGTATGGGTGTGCCACCGTTTACAAAGATTAATACACACTGGATTCACCCAGATCAGCTTGCTACCAAGATGTCTATCTGGAATATGTCTCACTCTATCGGTGCAGGCCTTGTATTTGGTCTTTGCGGTTGGGTTATTATGCCACACCTTGGTCTGGATATGAGTGCAAATGCTGAGGTTGTAGAGACAATCACCACAAACTTGGGCGCAAATGCATCATATGAGGAGATTTTGAGCTTCTCACAGCACTTCGGCGCTTGGCGTCTGTGCTTCCTAATCCCTGCTGCATTTGCATTGCTTGGCTCACTTGGTATCATCACTCTGATTAAAAACTCTCCATCAGAGGTGGGTCTTCCAGAGGTTGTTGAGAAGAAGGCTCAGAGCGTTCAGACCGCTGCTGAGAAGGCTGAGTATAACGCATTTGTACGCCGTAAGGTATTCGGTAACCGTCTTATTTGGACACTTGCTCTTACCAACTTCTTTGTCTATGTTGTTCGCTTTGCAGCGCTCGACTGGGGCCCAACTATGCTTACTGAGTCTAAGGGTCTGACATTGGCTATGGCAACAACCCTTTGTATCGTCTTCGAGTTTATCGGTGGTAATATCGGTATGGTATTCTGGGGCTGGCTTACAGATAAGTTCTTCAAGAGTAAGGCACACCAGACCTGCGTACTTTGTATGGCTGGTGCAGCAGCGAGCGTGGCTGTATTCTGGGCAATCCCTGAGGGTACTGCTTGGTGGATTCAGATTCTGCCATTCACCTTTATCGGCTTCTTCGTCTATGGCCCACAGGCACTTCTCGGTATCTCTGCTGCAAACCAGGCAACAAACCGCGCTGCAGCTACCGCAAACGGTATCCTCGGTATCTTCGGTTACGCCTCTACACTTATCTCTGGCGTAGGTTTCGGTTATGTAGCACAGCACTACGGCTGGAATGGTGCATACCTTACAATCCTCATTATGTCATTGCTCGGTGTTGTTACTCTGCTGACTATGTGGAATGCACCTGCTAATGGATACGAAGACTAATCATTTGTCGTGAAAAGGCAGCATTAGCTGCATGTCCCTCAACTCCCCGAATGGGAAATACGCATAGTATGTCCCATCCGGGGAGTTTTCACGATATGCACCTACTACTACCTTTTGACGACAAATAGGTGCCAAAGGGTGGTGGAGCGCAAGCCCTCTGACTACAAATGCGTGCAAAAATGAAGCGGAGTGCAACACCTGATTTATGTTTAACAAAAATCCTACGAAATGGGATTTTTTTTGTAATATTTTTGCTATATTTGTCATAGTAATAGTATAATTTTAATATTTATGTTATGAGAAAGTTATCTATTTGGGTTGCAGCGTTGTTACTAATTGGTTGTAGTCAATATGACGATCCCGATTCTTCTGAAAAGTCGGTCTATACCGCCTCTATTGACGACGCTATTTCGCGTGTCTATATGGATGGAGATTTGTCGCTTCACTACAACTCTTCGGATGCGATAAGTATCTTCTCGACCACTGCCAATAGCAAGTATGTCTTTGTTGGTACGCAGGGTGATACAAGTGGAGAGTTTGTTCGCGAGGGTGTGCAGAGTTCTTCGGGCTCGACACTGAGCAGATCGTATGCCATCTACCCTTACAACAGAAGTGCGACCATCACTTCAGATGGCGTTATCTCTTCAGAGCTTGCCGTAGAGCAGAGCTATGTCGAGAACTCTGTCAGCCGAGGTGCAAATATGATGGCTGCCGTAACATCGTCTAAAAAAGATAGACACCTGAGTTTCAAAAATCTCTGCAGTTATGTATGCGTGGAGCTCTATGGTAAGGGTGTACTGCTGAAAAATATTAAGCTCATATCTAACGGCGGTGAGAAGATTGCAGGTGCACTTACAGTCTCTCCATCAAATGGTATGTTTGTAGCTACAGCAGCGCAGAGTGCAGTAGATATGATAACCTTAAATCTCGGTGGAGGTGTCCTGCTCTCAGAGTCGGCAGCAGAGGCAACTAAGTTCTATTTTGCCACTCTGCCAACCACATTGGCTACAGGATTTACCATAACAGCAGTGGATAACAGTGGAGAATCATTTACCATCAATGTTGATAGTAAGGTTGAACTGGAGCGTAGCGCCCTCTACAAGGTTGCAGCTACCGAGGTTAAACTTGTAGCAACTGAAATTAAGGGTCTTACAGCACCTAAGAGTGTTGCACTGCCAGCACAGAGCAAGGATTGCCAGACTATCACTGTTGGCTCTTCAAGCGAGGATATTACCCTCTCAACTGCCGAGCCGTGGTTTGGTATTGTTGAGAGCGACAAGAATGTACAGGCGGGTAGTGCAAAGAGTGTTAGAGTTTGGTTTGAGCCAAACTTCTCAACAACTGCGCGTACTGCTACAATAACAGTTACAGGTGCACGAAGTGGCGTTAGTGTTGCCATCCCAGTAAGTCAGCCTGCATACTTTACAACCATTACTGAGGCCTTCCCGGCACGCCTTGAACTTCAATCAGCAAGTTGTGATACATCAAAGTGGGCAAGCAATGGTGTAGTAACACCGAAGAATAGCAGTGCTACATTGTGCGTAGTGCCGACAAGTGGTAATAAACTCACTTGCTCTGTTAGCAGTGGCGCAAGAGTTAGCAATTTGGGTGTTGGCGACTATCTGCTCTATGCAATCCCTACAAAGGGCGTTGCTGCAGGCGAGCAAATTGACTTTATGTGTACACTCGGCCCAAGCGATTCAACTACTCCAAAGTACTACATCTTTGAGTATTGGGATGATGGCGAGTGGAAGTGCGTGGAGAGTGCATTGCGTACAGCAGAGGACTATCCAGGCCTTAAGTACTCAATCCTTTGTAGAGTTATGGACGAGGCGTATAATGTAACCTTTACCCAGTCGTTTACCCTCTCAAAGCCTGTTACTGATGGAGTTGTTAAGGCGCGTATACGTGTACTTACACCAGGTGCTGGAGCGATCCGTGTCCCTTCTGGTAATGGCTATATGGGTATGTATATGATTAACTATCCAAACGCTACTCCAGTAGTAGATAGTAAGAGAATGCTCTTTATCGGTAACTCATTTACCTACTACTTCGGCACGGCCTTTATGTTCAAGGAGATTGCCCGCACAGAGGGTCATCAGGTTGATGCTGTGATTGGTGTGAAGGGTAGCCAGTCATTTGAGGAGCATATTCGCCTCTTTATGTCACTAGATGCAATCAAGCAGGGTAATTTTGACTACGCCTTCCTGCAGGATACATCTCCAAATGCGGCAACATATGCTGAGACAGGTTCTCCTACAGTTCTTGCTGCTTGTAACAAGATAAATGCCCTTACACTTGCATCTTCACCATCGTGTCAGATTGTCTACGAGCGTACTTGGGCTGTCCCTTATGATAACTATCGTGGTTATGGAAGTTACGATAGATTGGACTATCTGCTTAAGGTTGGTGCTGAGAAGTTGCAGCAAGATGTTGAGCCTAAGGGTATTATGATAAGCCCTATTGGACTCGGATTCCGCGTAGCTCGCGAGCAGAGAATAAATCTGCTCTTTACAGATAACCGCCACCAGAGCCGTGTTGGTGCGTATATGAAGGCTTGTATCAACTATCTGCTTGTCTACAAGACACGCTTTACTCCGTCAGTGTCTAACTGTGGTGTGGATGCGGAGTTGGCACAGAAGGTTCGTGATATTGCTGAGCGTGTAATCTTTGAGGGCGTTGAGGAGCACTATGATTTTGAACAGCCCGAGCCTGAAAAGGAGGATGCTGCGAACTGCTATATTATCGACAAGGCTGGTCAGTACTCTATTCGCGCAGATGTTATGGGTAACGGTAATATCCCGTCTGGCTCTGCTATCACCTCTGCAGTGCTTAATGGTAAGGGCGCAAAGGTGCTTTGGAGTAGTTATAACACCGCTACAGCACCAGCATCAGATGCAGAGTTGCTTACAGATGTGAAGTATGCTGATGGTAAGATATCTTTTACAGCAGGTGCTAATGGATGGAAAGATGGTAATGCAGTCATTGCTCTCTATGACGATGAGGCTTGCCAGGGTAATATCCTCTGGAGCTGGCACATCTGGCTCTGTGATGATATTAAGGAGCAGAACTACAACAACCAGACGTGGCTTGACCGTAACCTTGGTGCACTTGCTGCCGAGGCTGGTAATCCGCTCAATATTGGTTTCTACTATCAGTTTGGCCGTAAAGACCCATTCCGTGGTGCAGTAGCTATCAACGAGAATACATATATCGCCACTACAGGTAGTTGGCCAGAGGTTACAGATGCTATCCCTGCATCCCCAGAGGCCTATGTTATCGCTAATCCTATGCAGCTTATTGCCCGCAATAAGGATCCTCGCGATTGGTTTGCAACCGATACTGCTGCTCAGAACCACTCACTCTGGAACTCTGGCGGTAAAACTATTTACGATCCGTGTCCACAGGGCTACAAAGTACCTGATAGCTACGCTTGGAATGTAGGTCAGGCTGCAGGTTCAAGCTTCTTTACAAGTAGTAACTTTACATTTGATAGCACCACATACTGCGCTACATATACAGATGGTACAACTGTTGCCGTATATCCGATTGCAGGCTGTACAAGTGGTGCAGGTGCTATTGCAAATGTGGGTGTAAAGGGCTACTATCGAGCAACTGGAAATATTGAGACAGTAAAGTATGGAGATGTGCTTGAACTTACTCTTAAGGACTCTGTTATCAATCCAGTGCAGGGTAACTATCGTGGTAGTGGATACTCTGTAAGATGCGTTAAGGAGTAAAAACTATCAATACGGATAAGAACTCTATTACAAAAAGAGGCGTATGTTCAACATACGCCTCTTTCAGTCTCTTAATATTCCCTCTGTTACAATATTACAGCACAGCACCCCACTCTTTGAGTGTTGATACCAGTTGTGCAGTATCTATCTGGTGAACGGTCTGGTTGTTTGCCACGCACTGCGCTGCAGCAGCACCTGCGGCCTGACCTGTGCCCATACAGCTTGCCATAACTCTGAGTGAAGCCAGTGCCTGGCGGTCGGTTGAAATACAACGACCTGCAACAAGCAGATTTGGATAGTTAGGGGCAATCAGTGCACGATAAGGCACATATGCAGGCTTCTCAAGGTCTATTCTCACCTGGCTTGTACCCTTGCTAGCGTGGATGTCGATAGGGTGGATGCCACGAGAGATGCTATCCTCATAGCGGAAGGCCGCAACATACTCATCTGCAGTTACGGTGTGTACGCCCGCAATTCGGCGAGACTCGCGAATACCCGCCTGTGGAGCTGTTGAGGCTACATAACAATCCTTAAACTCCTTGAAGTTCTCCTTGAGAATCTTTGTAAATGTAAAGATATCCTCGCGGAGCTGACACTCTACGGCGCTAAAGTTGCGGTTGTCTACAGGGTTTGTTGCACGACGGGTCATATTTACCGCTACGCTACCTTTGTGCAGTACATTGTTGAACCACGGGCCACCAAAGTCGGGCATCTCTACACCCGCAGCCTTCATTGCAAGCAACTTTTCACGAACAGGCTTACACTGACTTGGACCATTGATGCCATTGTGGTACATACACTTGTTGAGCAACTCGCTATCAGTATCTACACCCGAGAGGATAAAGCAGAATGACGAAGGCTGCAACTCTCCGTCAGGATTTGGTTGCATAGGTACCTGTGCCATATATGCCAAATCACCATCGCCCGTACAGTCGATAAATACCTTCGAGGTGAGTGTCTCAAGGCCATTTTTGTTCTCGATAATTACCGAACGAATAGCATTGCCATCCATCTGGCAGCCGACCATTGCTGAGTGCATATACAGATCTACACCTGCCTCGAGCACCATACGCTGACAGCAGAGTTTGTAGAGCTCAATATCAAAATCGACATTCGCCTTTGGCCATTCGATAAATGCACCGCCCATCTTCTCCAATCGACCGACAAACTCCCAAGGAATACCGCCGATAACAAGCTCATTATTCTTTGCAAATACGCTTATCGGCGCAACATAACCGATAGTTGCCATGCCGCCTAAAAAGCCGTATCGCTCGATAATTGCCACCTTTGCACCCTTGCGTGCTGCAGCAATGGCTGCGATAAATCCCGCAGGGCCACCACCGACAACTACCACATCATACTCGCCTGCTAATGGGGCAACCTTGCGAAGCTGCTCATCGACAACTTTGCTATTTTCGCAAGAGAGTAGGTTTGGCGCTACTGCAAGTGCAGCAAGGCCTGCAACAGCCCTCTTAAGGAATACTTTTCGTGAAATCTTCTCCATAAATTTACTCTTTATTGTACAACTCTCCGCGTAGGAATACCTTTGTGATTAGCGGCGTGTTGTAGGCATAGTTGAAAAATTCGAATGATGATATCGGCTTGGTGATAAAGAAGTTGGCCACCTTGCCGACAGTTATTGAGCCGTAGTCGTTGCTAAGCCCCATAGCTGCTGCGCCGTTGATAGTTGCGGCCCAGAGTGCCTCTGTAGGTGTGAGTCGCATACGTATTGCAGCAAGTGATGCTACAAAACGCATATTTCCCGACGGCGATGAGCCAGGGTTATAATCCGAGGCAAGCGCTACTGCAAGACCTGAATCAATCATCTTGCGTGCCGGAGGATAACTCATACCGAGGAAAAATGCCGCTCCAGGGAGTAGCGTTGGCATTGTCTTGCTGTCTTTGAGTACAGCAATCTCCTCCTCGCCACTACTCTCAAGATGATCGACCGAGAGCGCGCCAAGCTCTACGCCGAGCTGCACACCTCCCGAGAAGTCGAGTTCGTTGGCGTGAATCTTCGCCTGCATACCATATTCTGCCGCCGCAGTGACAATCTGTCGTGTCTGCTCAACGGTAAAGAAGCCGCGGTCGCAGAATACGTCGACAAACTCGGCGAGATTTTCGCCTGCCACGGCAGGAATCATCTCGTTGCAGACCTTTTCGACATACTCCTGCTGACGAGATTTGTACTCTGTTGGCACTGCGTGCGCACCGAGGAAGGTAGCTTTGACTGCCAGTGGAGTGGAGCGCTTTATGCGGTCAATGACGCGCAACATCTTAAGCTCGTCCTCTGTAGTAAGTCCGTAGCCCGACTTAATCTCCACCGCGCCCGTTCCCATCGCAATAATCTCCTCAACGCGCGCCATAGCCTCAAGGTAGAGCTGCTCCTCCGAGGTGTCGTGCAGACGCGCTGCCGAGTTGAGAATACCACCACCACGTGCGGCAATCTGCTCGTAGCTAAGACCGTGAATTTTATCTAAAAACTCCTGCTCGCGGCTACCGGCATAGACGATGTGGGTGTGCGAGTCGCAGTATGACGGGTGGAGCATACCTCCAGCAGCATCCACGACCTCAAAACCCGTCTCCGCAGGGCAGCAATCCATCGCACCAAAAGCGGTGATAATGCCATCTTCGGCAGTTAGCCAAGCGTTGTCAATACGCTCCATACTATCCATCTGTGGGCCTGTAATGCGCTCACGACGGGCCGTGTCAATGCCGACAATTGTTCCGATATTTTTTATAAGTAACCTCATTTATTGTTCTGTAAGAAGGTTATAGAGGCGTCAATAAGCGGATACATAACCCTGTCGTTGTCGATATATGGCACAACCTTGCGATACTTCTCAACAAGACCCTCGACAGCCTCTGATGAGCGGAGCGGACGACGGAATTCAAGCGCCTGAGCTGCATTGAAGAGCTCTATGGCAAGTACTCGCTCGGTGTTGTTTACTACGCGGGCAAGTTTTGTGGCTGCATTTGAGCCCATACTTACGTGGTCCTCCTGACTCTGTGATGATGGTATAGAGTCTACCGATGCAGGCATGCAGAGTCCCTTGCTCTGGCTGACAATTGAGGCAGCCGTGTACTGCGGAATCATAAAGCCGCTATTAAGTCCTGGTTTTGCAACAAGGAATGACGGCAGACCGCGACTACCCGAGATAAGTCGGTATGTTCTGCGCTCGGAGATATTTCCAAGTTCAGCCACGGCGATAGCAAGGAAGTCCATAGCAAGGGCTATCGGCTGACCGTGGAAGTTACCTGCACTTACAACCATATCCTGCTCAGGGAAGACTGTAGGGTTGTCAGTTACGCTATTAATCTCATTCTCAAGTACCGAGGCAACATAGGCGATAGTATCTTTTGCAGCTCCGTGCACCTGTGGGATGCAACGGAATGAGTATGGATCCTGAACGTGTGCCTTCGGTTGGCTGATAATCTGACTACCCTCAAGTAGCGCACGCATAGCACGTGCAGTATCCAACTGACCGCGATGGTTACGAACGATATGTACCTCGTCGCAGAATGGCTCTATACGACCATCAAATGCCTCAAGCGATACGGCGGCGATATGGTCAGCCTGACGACTCAGACGCATAGACTTAAGCAACGACCAAACACCGAATGCACTCATAAATTGAGTACCATTGAGCAGTGCCAGACCCTCCTTTGACTGCAGTGCAATTGGCTCCCAGCCAAACTGCTCCAACACCTCTGCAGCATCGAGAATAATGCCATCGACCTCCACCTCGCCAATGCCGAGCAGTGGAAGAGAGAGGTGTGCAAGTGGCGCAAGGTCGCCCGATGCACCGAGTGAGCCCTGCTGGAAGACTACTGGCAGAATATCGTTGTTATAAAAGTCTACAAGTCGCTGTACGGTTGCAAGCTGTACGCCTGAGTGGCCATAGCTGAGCGACTGAATCTTAAGCAGAAGCATCAACTTTACAATCTGGCTCGGAACTCTCTCGCCCGTGCCGCAGGCGTGTGACATAACCAGGTTTTTCTGTAGTGTACCCAACTCATCATAGCTGATGCTGATATTGCAGAGCGAACCAAAACCGGTGCTTACGCCGTAGATAGGCTCAGAACTGTTTTTCATCTTGTTGTCAAGATACTCTCGGCAACGGACAATGCGCTCTTCAGCATCCTTGCTCAGTGCAATAGGTGTATGATTTTCAAGTAGTTCGCCCACGCGCTCAATAGTGAGTCGCTCTGTTGATATATAATGGATATTCATAGTTGTATCTTTATTTAAGTGCGTTTTTGATTAGGTTGTCATCTGCAAAATTAGGTAGGGTTACCTTTAGCTCTGGTGTGCGCTCCATCTCTCGGCGAATGGCGGCTATAGCTCCCTCATTTCTCGCCCAGCTACGGCGTGCAATACCGTTATTGACATCCCAGAGCAACATTTGGCGAATGTGACGGTCAGACTCCTCGCTGCCGTCGATAACCATTCCAAAGCCACCATTGATAACCTCGCCCCAGCCTACGCCGCCACCGTTGTGGATAGATACCCATGTAGCGCCACGGAAGCTGTCGCCAATAACATTGTGTACAGCCATATCGGCAGTAAGGTTAGAGCCGTCATAGATATTTGATGTCTCACGATATGGCGAATCTGTGCCCGATACGTCGTGGTGGTCTCGACCAAGAACTATCGGTGCAGAAATCTCACCCGATGCTATAGCGCGATTAAATGCCTCAGCAATCTTTGTACGACCCTGGCAGTCTGCATAGAGAATACGAGCTTGTGAGCCCACGACAAGGCGATTTTTGCCAGCCTCGACAATCCAGTGGATATTGTCCTCAAGCTGCCCACGAATATCCTCTGGTGCTGTTACGGCAATATCTTTGAGTACTTGTGCCGCAATCTGGTCGCTCTTCTCCAGATCCTCTGCCTTGCCCGAAGTACATACCCAACGGAATGGACCAAAGCCGTAATCGAAGAACATTGGGCCCATAATGTCCTGTACATAAGATGGATAGCGGAAAGAGCCATCTGCCTTAAGTATATCTGCACCTGCTCTTGAGCTCTCAAGCAGGAAGGCGTTGCCATAGTCAAAGAAGTACATGCCGCGAGCAGTAAGCGTGTTGATTGCCGCTACCTGACGGCGAAGCGATGCCTGCACAGCCTCGCGGAAACGCTCTGGCTCTTCTGCCATCATGCGGTTTGACTCCTCGTAGCTATATCCAACAGGGTAGTAACCACCCGCCCACGGATTGTGGAGCGAGGTCTGGTCAGAGCCAAGGTCAACAGCAATATTTTCGGCTGCAAGACGCTCCCAAAGGTCTACCACATTGCCAACATAGGCGAGGCTTACCACCTCCTTTGTCGCAACAGCTGTGCGGATACGGTCGATAAGTGCATCAAGGTCGTAGTGCAACTCATCTACCCAACCCTGCGAGTGGCGCTTCTCAGCTGCCTTTGGATTTACCTCGGCAACAACCGATACTACTTGTGAGATATTACCCGCCTTTGGCTGAGCGCCCGACATACCGCCCAGTCCTGAGGTTACAAAGAGCATACCGCGTGCAGAGGTCTGACCTGCCGCAAAGCGCTTACGGGCAGCATTCATAACGGTAATGGTTGTACCGTGTACAATACCCTGCGGGCCGATATACATATATGAACCGGCTGTCATCTGTCCATACTGCGATACTCCGAGCGCATTAAGTCGCTCCCAATCGTCTGGTTTAGAGTAGTTTGGAATAACCATGCCATTTGTAACAACCACTCTCGGTGCATCTTTGTGCGAAGGGAAAAGACCCAGCGGATGACCCGAGTACATTACAAGTGTCTGTGTGTCGGTCATCTCACTAAGGTACTGCATCACAAGGCGATACTGCGCCCAATTCTGGAATACAGCACCGTTACCACCATAGGTAATCAGTTCATGTGGATGTTGCGCTACCGCCTTGTCGAGGTTGTTCTGAATCATCAGCATAATCGCCGCTGCCTGCTTTGAGCGGGCAGGGTAGTGGTCGATTGGACGAGCATACATCTCATACTCTGGGCGGAAACGGTACATATATATACGACCATAACGCTCCAACTCCTCTGCAAACTCAGGCGCAAGTACCTCGTGGTGCTTTGGCTCGAAATATCTCAGTGCATTACGCAGCGCAAGCTCCTTCTGCTCTGGTGTAAGAATATCCTTACGCTTTGGTGCGTGGTTTATAGTTGCGTCATACTCCTTTACTGGTGGAAGTGTGGCAGGAATACCTGCACGAATCTGCTGTTGAAAATCCTGTATTGTCATATTATCCAATCTTTTCGTTTACAATCTTGAGTACCTCTGCCTCGAGTGCTACTGCCTGCTCTGCAATCTGCTCTGCCTCGGCAGTAAGGGCCTCGGCAGTAGCTCTATCCTTGAGTCCGGCAGCATTAATCTTTACATTGAGTTGCGCTCCGAGCACAGCACTGCGTGCAGCAAGGGCGCCTACGCCTGCATCCGATACAGAGTTAGGGTTGCCAATATCTGCCATAGCCTTTACAATCTCAAATACGCGCAATGCCGCCTTCATAGTCTTGAGTGGTACTTGTGTCGCATAGAGTGTTGCTGACTGCAGAGCGGCACTGCGGGCAGCCTTCTCCTCGTCAGTAGCCTTTGGCATAGCAAAGACTGCCATTATACGGTTAAATGCCTCGGTATCCTCATCCACAAGGTGTAGCAACTCTGCCATAAGCGCCTGGCCGCGCTCGGCATAATCGGAAAACTCCTCCCAACGCTCATCCCAACCTGCCTTGTGTGATGATAGGTTGGCAACCATTGTTCCCAGTGCTGCACCGAGTGCACCCATATAGGCAGATATTGAACCTCCACCTGGCGCTGGTGACTCGCTTGCAGTCTCCTCGGCAAAGGCTGTGCAGGTCATATCTACAAGCTGCTTGCCGCCCTTCTGGGCAACCATATACTCGACAATCTTCTCCTCTGGGATGAATGGCTTAAGTTCATCAAGACCCATACTGCGAACGGCAATGCGGATAATCTCGCTCTCTGAAATACCTACTGAACGGTGTTGCTTGCGTAGAAAGTGCTTACCTGCATCAATGAGCGCCTTTTTCGGTACAAGACCGACAATCTCAGTGCCCGTTACCCTTACGCCGCGAGCCTCTGCAGCACGACATACCTCGTCAAAGGCGATGTGGAGTGGAGTAACGCCGATATTTGTTAGATTCATCGACACTTGCGCAATGCCATACTCCTCGATAAACCAACCGATGCCTTTGGTACTCTTGAGCGTTCCAGGACGCATAACAGGCTCTCCATTTTCGTCCTTTACAATCTTACCAATAATTGGATTTCCCTCACGAACAGGTCGACCTTTCTCGCGTACATCAAATGCAATGGCATTGGCTCTGCGAGTAGAGGTTGTATTGAGGTTGAAATTTACTGCAATAAGGAAATCACGAGCACCTACCGCTGTGGCTCCACTACGTGCCATAGCCTCATCAAACGCTCGTGCACCGAAGTCTGGAGCACTATCTGCAGAGTTCATACGCTCGGCAAGGCCTTCGTATTCGCCCTGACGACATACAGCGAGGTTCTTGCGCTCCTCATTTTTGGCTGCCGCCTCGTAGCAGTAGGTCGGAATAGCAAGTTCAGTAGAGATGCGCTCGGCGAGCTGTCGTGCAAGTACTGCACACTCTTCAAGGGTAATGCCCGAGATAGGGATAAGCGGCAATACGTCTGTTGCTCCCATGCGCGGGTGCGCGCCCTTGTGCTGACGCATATCGATTAGTTCTGCGGCGCGTTTTACACCTGCAAATGCTGCCTCGACAACAGCCTCTGGCTCACCTACAAAGGTTACCACTGTACGGTTTGTTGCCTCACCGGGGTCTACATCGAGAAGTTTAACATCGGCTGCAGCCTCTATTGCAGCTGTAATCTGAGAGATCACCTCCTTGTTGCGGCCCTCGCTGAAGTTGGGAACGCACTCTATGATACGCTTTTCCATATTGTAGTTAGTTTTCGGTTGTAAACGGTTTGTTAATCTCTCAAAATTAAACATTTTTTTCAATAAAAACAACTGTTCATAACCGAAAGTTTACGCATATGAAAATTTTGTTGGATAGTGTTGCTTTATCCGATAAATATTCATAAATTTGTAGATATTAAAACTAACTGACTATGGAAGAGAAGATTAACTATCGTGAGGAGCTGGCCTCTATCCGCGAGGCTCTTAAGAGTGTTGAAGAGCCATATAGCAACGAGGAACTTGAACTTTTAGAGAATGGTATGTACGGCTGTGTACTGCTTGCAGAGGAGAATTTGCAGGAGCAGCGCAGCGGTGAGAATGGAGCACTTGCTAAGCAGTTCCTTGAGTATGCTACTATCTTAGAGGGTTATGATCACCTGCTTAATGTAGTACAGAGAGCAACTGAGCGCATGGCAGATGCTATCTACGAGCACCCTCGCCTTAAGGTTAAGTTGCTCCGTCTGCGAATGCTTGTACTGCAGCGCATAGAGTGCATTGAGGATCACCCAATTGGCCTTATTGAGGATATAATGGAGGAGATTTCCGAGTTTGAGCGCAATATTGCTGCTGCCGATAAGGGCGAGTTTGACAAGATAAAAAAGAGTGGTCACCTTAAGCACGACCCTGTAGAGTGGACTGCACGCTATGAGGAGGTTATCGACGAGGTTGAGGCTATTGTTGAGCAGCGCCTTGCTGACCATCCACGCGGTATGGGCTTCTGCTTTGCATATTGGCACGAGAAGGCTGAAGTTTTGGAGCAGTTTGGTGTCGAGTGGCGTAGTCCGAGCCTTATGAATCCAGGTGTAATGTTTGACTAAAATGTTATCTACTACTCTATATCTGTGGGATAGTACTCAGTTCTACATTGACTCGAGTGATCTTGAAGAACTACAAAAGGGCGTACAAAGAGGCGAACCGTTGGCGTACTATGCTCTTGCACGCTACTATAGCACGGTGCGTCCAGAGGCGGACTCTGTAGAGTTTGCTATTGAACTTTTACATCGTGCTGCTGATGCCGGAGTTGCTGATGCAGAGGCGGCACTCGCGCTGTTGTGGCGTAGTGGAGATATGGGTATAGTTGATCTCGAAAAGAGTCAGCAGATGCTCGATGAGGCGTTTGAGATGGGTAGCCTTCTTGCTGCTAAGGTTGTGCTTACGGATATGATTTGTGGCATCTACCGTGAACGGGATATTAAGACCGCAATGACGATTATTGATGAGCGTATCTCACAGAAAGACAGTTCATTGTGGTGCTACCTTAAGGGTCTTGCAATTCACCAAAGCGCAGATATATTAAGCTGGAATGAGGTATGCCCACAGGCAGCAGAGTGGTATAGAAGGGCCATTGATGAAGGTGTGTCGGATGCGTACCAAGGTCTGCTTGAGGTCTCTGCTTTGGATTACTTCGGTAATATTGTAGATGCTGACCGTTATATAGATATTGCTTGCGAGGGTGCTGCTGCGGGGTGTGCAAAAATGATATACGCCGTAGCTAAGTATGAGTACGATATCTGTTATTCTTGTCCTGAGAAACAGAGTGAGGATTGGTATAGACAGATATGCGAGGATTTCGAGAGCGCGTTAAGCAGGGGATGTGCCAATGCGGCTTACTATCTGGGTCAAATCTATTACAGAGAAGAGGATGATTTAGATGCTGCGTGGGCGTACTATGTAAAGGGCGCAACTCTCGGCTCAATAGAGTGTTATGAGGCTATGTATGACCTTATGGATAAGGGTATTGTCACTGAGTCTGATGAGTTTAAGGCGCATGCTGCACTCTGCGGTACTCGTTGTGGCTCTTGGCATCTTGTAAGGGTTGTGGTCGAACTCTATCAAGCGGGGTACTTGCACTCTTTTGCCTCTGAAATTGAAAACTATTATATGCCTCGTTTGCACCGCTTGGAGGAACTCGAACGTGGCGAAATAACTATTTAATATGGCTTATACACCTTCACTACAACCTAATACACGAATTGATGTTGCCGATATACTGCGCGGTATTGCTATTGGCGGTATAGTGCTGATACACTTTATCGAGCACCTTAATTTCTACCTCTTCCCCGAGCCGTCGAGCGAGTTTATGGCAACACTCAACCAGGGTGTGTGGGATACTACATTCTTTCTGCTTGCGGGAAAGATGTACGCTATCTTCTCGATGCTCTTTGGTCTGAGCTTCTTTATTCAGCACGACAATCAGGCGCAGCAAGGTGTAGATTTTCGTCCACGCTTTCTGTGGCGTATGGTGCTACTGATGCTCTTCGGACTCTTTGATTTGCTCTTCTATAATGGCGATATACTTACTGTCTATGCTGTTTGTGGTGTGCTTGTTGTGCCGTTTATCAGGGCAAGCAACAAGGTGCTTGTTGCAGCAACTCTCTTCTTTGCTCTGCAGCCGATAGAGCTACTATATATAATTATGGGCCTTATTGACCCGACAACCACATCACTCGACTTGGGCTCCAGTGGACTCTTTAAGGGGATACTCCCTGCACAAGCGGAGGGCTCGATTGTCGATGTGGCGCTGATGGGTATCAAGAATGGTTTTCCCGTAAACTTTACCTGGGCTATTGAGCACGGCCGAATGACGCAGACTATATTCCTCTTCCTCTTTGGTATCTACCTTGGTCGCAAGCGCCTATTCTACGATGAGGGCAAAAATGTGGCTATCTGGAAAAAGGTCTTTTGGGGCTCAATTCTCGGTTTTGCGCTGCTCTACCCGCTCTATAAACTTGTGCCAGGTAGTGTCGAAACCGCTTGCATTAAGGAGAGCGTGAAGGTTATGCTCAATATGTGGAAGAATTTGGCAATGATGCTCTTCTATGTCTCGGGTGTTGTTCTGCTCTACTATCGCACATCTGCTCGCGACTTTTTGAAGAAGATTGCGCCGTATGGTAAGATGAGCCTTACAAACTACCTGTTGCAGTCGATTATTGGTGGTTTTGTCTTCTATAATTGGGGTCTTGGCCTCTATAAGTATTCGGGTCATACTGCAAGTTTGCTGCTCGGTATGCTCTGCGTTGCACTGCAGTATATCTTCTGCCGTTGGTGGCTCTCACGCCACTCGCACGGCCCATTTGAGGCACTGTGGCGCAAACTTACTTGGATAGATAAGAAATCTTAAAAAACTATAACTATGGAGTTGACATTGCAGACCTTTTCGTGGAGTTATAATATCCACCGCCTTGAGCCTTCGCAGATTGAACTGCTGAAGCAGAAGGCAGCTGAGGGTGATGCTCAGTACTGCTATATGTATGGCCGTTATCACTATTGCGTGCGTCCAGAGCCCGACTCTGTTGCTCAAGCGTATCACCTCTATACAAAGGCCCTTGAGGGTGGAGTTGTGGATGCAAAGGTGGCACTTGCCATTATGTGGTACGCTGGCGATATGGGTATGGTTAATGTCGAGAAGGGTAGCGAACTGATATTTGAGGCGATAGATGGCGATAGTAGCTTTGCCTGCCAGAAGTATCTGCTCGATATGATTGTGGGACTGAATGGTATGCTGCCGAATCCTGAGCAAGCTGCAAACCTCCTTGAAGAGATTATTATCTCTGATGATAGCCCGATATGGTTATACCTTATGGGTCGCGCTGTTATGGCAAGTCAGGGTATGGAGCCGGCTGTGAAGTGGTTTAAGCAGGCTGCCGATGCGGGATTTATTGAGGCAAATTGTTTCCTCGTTTTGACAAGTTGTCATAATGATAATTGGGAGCTTAAGGTTGATAGCAATGACTACCTTAACCAGCTCAATGATGCAGTTAAGCTTGGCGATGGTCTTGCGGCCTATATGCTTGCCAGCGAGCTAGCACAGCGCTATGATGAGGTGCCTCAGCAGCTGCAGAGTGAGTATCGTGAGCAGTTGCTATATACAATTATGGTGGCAATTCGTGGCGGTTATGGAGAGGGTGCTGTGCTGCTTGGCGACCTCTATACGAATGGCGATTGTGGTACCGAGCAGAGCTCTACCGAGGCGTGGAAATGGTACTCAAAGGGCGCGCTCCTTGGATGTCCAGAGGCGTTTGAAAGACTCTATGAGATGGCGACAGGCGACTTGCATCCAGAGGAGGAGACATTCTGCGACCAATTGGCTATCGAGGGTGCCCGCTTAGGTTCACAAACACTCCTTGCACAAACCATCGAGATTTATAAAAATGGCCGCCTCGACATCTACGCCGAAGAGATCGAAAAGTACTATTTGTAAGGGTGAAAACGATGATATAAAAAGAAAAAGGAGTTGTTGCCAACTCCTTTTCAGTGACTCCGCCAGGATTCAAACCTGGAACCGCTTGATCCGTAGTCAAGTACTCTATTCAGTTGAGCTACGGAGCCATTTGCTGATTGCGAGTGCAAATATAGGGGCTTTTTTTTGAACCACCAAATTTTTCAAAGAAAAAAGTGCACTTTTTTTGAAAAAGCGCACTTTTTATAGTTTTTTTCAACTTTTAGAAGCAGTAAACACAGCTAAGGCCGAAGTTGGTCAGACCGTATGTGTGGAACTCGGCGTGATTTGTACTTACGCCCTCAACATTTGCGTGAACGATAGCAGGACCGAAAACTGGAGTCCAATCAATAGCCAGTTTGATAGGAGCACCGCTGAACTTGATACCAATCTTTGCACAACCAGTAGCACCAACATAGGCAAAATGGTTGCGACCACCTACGCCAACACCAACACCTGCATCAAAGAACCAAGTACCTGCATCTGGTGTCCAATCCATCTGCGCAATGTTCCATTGATAGAGCAGAGTGAGGTCTGCGTTGAGGTTTGCACCAGGGTTGTTCCAACCCATACCCAAACGACCCTCAAGGTAGTTGTTAGATGAGAATGTGTACTCAGCCTGAGCTTGGAAACCAGAACCTATGCGAGCACCAAGACCCCAGCCCTGTGCAGATACGCTTGCTGCGCAGAGAACGAATGCTAAAGCAAATAAAATCTTCTTCATAATTGACATGTTTTAGTTAAACCACAACAAAAATAGTCAAATTTATTCACAAATAGCATCTACCCGGAACTTTTTCTGTAGAATCAAACAAAAAGTGCACCCTTTCGAGTGCACTTAGCTAAACCTTGCGGTATTCTTAGAAGCAGTATACGCAAGAAAGACCGAAGTTATACCAGCTGCCACGGAAACCGCCACCATCAACGAAGAGGCAACCAACACCTGGAGTATAGTCTATAGCGAGCTTAATAGGCACCTTGTTGAACTTGATACCGAACTTAGCATCACCAGCAAGACCTGCATATACACCGCCATTGTCCTGCAAAAAGAGGGCTGCCTGAGGACCAACACCTGCATCAAAGAACCAAGTACCAGCCTTAGGAGTCCAATCCCACTGACCAATATTCCACTGATAAAGAACAGTAAGGTCGAGATTCAGACCCTCTGGGAATGCAACGCCCAAACGAGCATCGAGATAGTTCTCAGAAGAGAATGTGTACTCAGCCTGGAGCTGAACACCAGCATTAACGCGGGCACCAAGACCCCATCCCTGTGCAGATACGCTTGCAGCGCAGAACACGAATGCCAAAGCAAGTAAAATTTTCTTCATAATCTTCAGTTATTAAAGGTTAAACAATAATATTCAAACAAATTCTTCTCAGAAATATATACCAAAGGTAGTAAATATGTTCAAAATATCAAAGAAATTGAATATTTTTTTACAAATAACAAGTGCGGCACACTTTCGTAATGCCGCACTTGTTTTTAATATAAGGTGTAATCCTACTTCTCCTTGAGAGCTGCGTGAGCTGCTGCAAGGCGTGCGATAGGCACACGGAATGGAGAGCAGCTTACATAGTTCAGACCTGCGTAGTGGCAGAACTCTACTGATGATGGCTCACCACCGTGCTCACCGCAGATACCGCACTTCAGATCAAGACGTGTTGAGCGACCCTTAAGTACAGCCTCACGAACGAGCTGGCCTACGCCGTTACGATCGAGAACCTTGAATGGGTCATTCTTGATGATGTTCTTCTCCAAGTAAACTGGGAGGAACTTAGCGATATCGTCACGAGAGAAACCGAGAGTCATCTGAGTAAGGTCGTTAGTACCGAATGAGAAGAACTCAGCAACCTCTGCAATCTGATTTGCAGTTACAGCTGCACGTGGAACCTCGATCATTGTACCTACCATATAGTCGATCTTATCGTTACGCTCTGCGAATACCTCGTTAGCTACGCGGTCGATGATGTTCTTCTGGTAACGGAGCTCCTTGTGGTTACCTACCAGTGGGACCATGATCTCAACCTTTACAGGTGTGCCTGAAGCCTTAACGTTCATTGCAGCCTCGATAATAGCACGTGCCTGCATCTCAGTAATCTCTGGGTAAGTGTTACCAAGACGGCAACCACGGTGACCGAGCATAGGGTTAACCTCGTGCAGAGCCTCAACCTTAGCTACAACCTTCTCGAATGGGATGCCCATAGCCTCAGCCATCTCGCGCTGATCCTTCTCAGTGTTAGGAGCGAACTCGTGCAATGGTGGGTCGAGCAGACGAACGATCACTGGGTAACCCTTCATAACCTTGAACAGACCCTCGAAGTCACCACGCTGCATAGGGAGAAGCTTAGCAAGAGCTACGCGACGACCAGCTTCGTCATCAGAGAGGATCATCTCGCGGATAGCCTTAATACGCTCACCCTCGAAGAACATATGCTCTGTACGGCAAAGACCGATACCCTCAGCACCGAATGCAAATGCCTGCTCTGCGTCACGTGGAGTATCTGCGTTTGCGCGAACCTTAAGAACAGAGTACTTAGAAGCAAGCTCCATCAACTTACCGAAGTCGCCATCGAGAGTTGCCTCCTGAGTTGCTACCTGACCGAGGTAAACCTCACCAGTAGAACCGTTGAGAGAGATCCAATCACCCTCCTTGATAGTAAGGTCACCAATCTTGATTGTACGAGCCTTATAGTCGATCTCGAGCTCACCTGCACCTGATACGCAGCACTTACCCATACCACGAGCAACTACAGCTGCGTGAGATGTCATACCACCGCGTGCAGTAAGGATACCAGCTGCGTCGAGCATACCCTTCAAATCCTCAGGAGAGGTCTCGATACGAACGAGGATAGCCTTCTGACCAGTCTGAGCAAATACCTTCTCAGCGTCATCAGCAAAGAATACTACTGGACCTGTAGCTGCACCTGGAGATGCTGGCAGACCCTTAACAACAACCTTTGCGCTCTTGATAGCCTTCTTATCGAATACTGGGTGGAGCAGCTCGTCGAGCTTCTCTGGCTCACAACGGAGAACTGCAGTCTTCTCGTCGATAAGACCCTCGCGGAGCATATCCATAGCGATCTTCACCATCGCAGCACCGGTACGCTTACCGTTACGGCACTGGAGCATCCAGAGCTTACCGTCCTGAATAGTGAACTCGATATCCTGCATATCTGTAAAGTACTCCTCAAGGTGGTGCTGAATATCATTGAGCTCCTTGTAAACCTCTGGCATAACCTCCTCAAGTGAAGGATACTTAGCTGCGCGCTCCTCCTCAGAGATGTTCTGAGCAACAGCCCAACGCTTAGAACCCTCGATAGTAATCTGCTGTGGTGTACGGATACCAGCCACAACGTCCTCACCCTGTGCATTGATAAGGTACTCACCGTTGAAGATGTTCTCACCAGTTGCAGCGTCACGAGAGAAAGCAACACCAGTAGCAGAGTTGTCACCCATGTTACCGAATACCATTGCCTGAACGTTTACTGCAGTACCCCACTCAGCAGGGATGTTGTTGAGCTTACGGTAGAGAATTGCACGCTCGTTCATCCAAGAACCGAATACTGCGCAAACTGCACCCCAAAGCTGATCCCAAGGGTTTACTGGGAAGTCAGAACCTGTCTGAGCCTTAACAGCAGCCTTGAAAGATGCAACCAGCTCCTTAAGATCCTCAGTAGAGAGATCTGTATCAAGAGCTACACCGCGAGACTCCTTCATCTCGTCGATAATTACCTCAAATGGATCCTGATCCTCCTTAGATACTGGCTTCATGCCGAGAACTACATCACCGTACATCTGTACGAAACGACGGTAAGAGTCCCAAGCGAAACGAGGGTTACCAGAGAGCTGTGCAACAGCCTCAACAGCCTCGTCATTCATACCGAGGTTGAGGATAGTATCCATCATACCTGGCATAGATGCGCGAGCGCCTGAACGAACTGAAACGAGCAGTGGGAGCTTAGCATCACCGAACTTACGGCCTGTCAGAGCCTCTACCTTTGCGATAGCAGCCTCTACGTCAGGACGGAGGATGTCGATAATTGCCTGCTGACCGTGCTTGTAGTACTCAGCACAAACATCAGTAGTGATTGTAAAGCCCGGAGGAACCGGAATACCGATCAGGTTCATCTCGGCAAGGTTTGCACCCTTACCACCGAGCAACTCTCTCATTTTGCCATTACCCTCAGCCTCTTTGTTACCGAAGGTGTAGACACGCTTAACGTTTGTCATAACTCTTTAATTTTTTGTTAATTAACTATGAATTTTGTTTGAATTTTCAATTGTTTGTATTCCGAACAGCAAATATAGTAATATTTTTGCAAACTTCTAAACAAATGACAAAAAAACTATCGTTTTTAGGCGATAGTTGTTCTGATATTGCTAAAAGTACCCTTTTTAGGCCGAAATTACACCTGAACCGACGACCTTTTCGCCATCATACCACGCAGCGAACTGACCCGCTGCAATGCCTCGCTGTGGAGTATCAAAAACGATGTAGACACCATCCTCAGTAACCTGCATCGTAGCCCCTTGAAGTGGCTGTCGGTAGCGGATGCGAACATCAAAACGGCGGCTCTCGCCTACCTGGAGAGCCTCGGCTGGGTTGACCCAATGCATCTGGCTTGTCTCAATCTTTAGTGCACGGCGATAGAGGCCTGGGTGTTCATCGCCCTCGCCGACATAAATTGTATTTGTTGCAACATCTGTGCCGATGATAAATAGCGACTGCTTGCGACCACCAATACCCAGACCTTTGCGCTGACCGATAGTGTAGAAGTGTGCTCCGTTGTGCTCGCCAATCTTCTTGCCATCGCGAACGGTGTAACTATATGGTTTTGCCATACCTTCAAGCGTGGTGTCGGCGGCATAACGCTCATATTTTGGCCAAGTTGGAAGTATCTCGTGAATGTTTCCCTTGCGTGCGGCAAGCTTTTGCTGAAGAAATACGGGAAGGTCTACTTTGCCTACAAAACAGATGCCCTGTGAGTCCTTGCGCTTTGCTGTCGCAAGTTTCTGACTGATAGCTATTTCGCGCACTTCGGGCTTTGTGAGATGCCCGATAGGGAAGAGGGCGTACTTGAGCTGCTCTTGCGTTAGCTGACAGAGGAAATAGCTCTGATCCTTATTCTTGTCTGTGCCAGCAAGGAGCGAGTAGATAGTCTTGCCATCTACAACGCATTCGCTCTTTTGGCAGTAGTGTCCTGTAGCTACAAAATCGGCACCGAGCTTGAGTGCCTCTTTGAGGAATACATCGAACTTTATCTCGCGATTGCAGAGTACATCCGGGTTAGGGGTTCTGCCTGCCTCATATTCGGCAAACATATAGTCCACAACTCGCTGTTTGTACTGCTCGGATAGATCTACATAGTGAAACGGAATATCGAGTCGCTTGGCAACGAGCTCGGCAAAGACCTGGTCGTCGTGCCACGGACAGTCGCCCTCAAGTGTGCCGGTTGTGTCGTGCCAATTACGCATAAAGAGGCCGATAACCTCGTGTCCCTGCTCTTTGAGCAGCCACGCAGCCACCGACGAATCGACACCTCCAGATAATCCTACAACAACTTTTGCCATAACGGGCGCAAAAATAGTAAAAAAAGTGATACGACCTAACGCAGATACTCTCTCAGAGTCTTAAAGTTGGATGCAATCCATATTCCGCCACCAACAACTACAGCTGTGGCTACGCAGATAAACGGATTTTTGATTGTGTAGCTGCAGATAAGGCAGACAATGGCAGGTGGAATGGCATAAAGCGCATTTTTGCCGATAGTGGCAAATGGTAATTTGACAACCTTTTTGCGCAGAGTGTAAATTATGTATGTCAGTGTGACGATACTCTCGGCTGCAAGTGTGACAATAGCAGAGCCTACAGATTGCAGATGTGGAACGAGTAGAATGTTGATAATAAGGCTCGCAGAAGCACCGATGATAGATGCAGTAAGTAGTACCTTATCGCGCTTGAGAGGTATAAGTACCTGTACGGCAAGTACCTGTGCAATACCTACGGCAAGGGCGGCAGGGAAGATTATTCGCATCGGTAGTATTGCCCCCTCAAAACCCTCGCCCGAGATGACAAATATAATCTGTGGCGCAAGGATGACTCCGCAGATAATCAGTGGCAGGATAAACTTTATAATGCCGTCGAACGACTTGGCTACTATCTGCTCAAAGTTTTTGTGCTGACCCTCGGCAAGCATAGCGCTAATTCGAGGCATAGTAACCGATGTAAATGCCGAGAATACACCGAGCATAATGATATACAACTTGAAGGCTGTTGTGTAGTAGCCAACCTGAGTATTGTCGGAGCTTAGACCTAAGTACATAACATTGAAAGTGATGTACATAGAGGTCATGATGCTGTATATTCCGAGTGTTACATACTCCTTCAAGTAGCGCATCGAGAAGAGTGCCTGACGGTTGATTTTTACAAATTTACGGGCGTAGGCAATATTAACCAACGCGTTGATAATAACCGATGCTACAGATAGCGTGAAGTAGAGTTTGTAGTCGCTCTTATCGTCAATGAGTGTGAATACGGCAACCACATAGAGCAGTTTTATGGCAATGCTTCGAAGTGTAATAAATCGAAACTCCTCCAAACCGGTAAAAAACCACTCGACAAGAAATACCGTTGCGATAATCTTTGCTGCACCGATGTAGAACATATCCGCACTTTGGCTAAATCGCGGAACGAGTACAATGATGCCTAAATAGATAATCAGAGTAATGACAGTAAAGAGTATGTTCAGACCTAACAAATTGGAAAAGACGCGGTTACGTTTTGCTTGGTCATCTTTTGCTGCCGCAATCTCTCGTGTGCCGAGAATGGCGATACCCATAGATGCAAAGAGGATAAAGTAACCTACAGTATTGTCCGTAAAGTTGACTGCACCGATACCATCAACGCCTAATACGCGCGATACATACGGAAAGGTGATAAATCCGATGATGTATGACGATATTGTCAGCAGCGTCTTGTATAGAAAATTGTTGCGGATTGATGGCATATCTGTCGTTTGTAAAACTATGTTGCGTGAATATTTTTGCAAAGATAGCAAAATATCTCGGATAATTATTGTTAGTAGGTCAAATTTTCACTAACTTTGTGGTGATATATCATCAAAAAAACGAATATATGAAAAAACTTCTCTTTGTGGCTGCGACATTGCTGCTCGCAACATCTTGTGAACTTATCGATAAAATCGGGGATTGGCTTGAACCCTCTCCGGAAGAGAGTGCACTCTACCTCTCATTTGAACAGGAGGAGTCTCGAGTGCAACAAAGCACTGCAGGATATACCTTTTGGAATGTAGGAGATAAGGTCTCTGTCTTCGATTATAATAGTGGTAACGCTTGTTGGGGCTATCTTGGCGATACAGAGCAGCAAGAGGGTGTATTTACCGAGCAGGTTGCGGTTGAGGGTGCTCAGACGCTTGAGAATAGGGTTATTTTCTATCCATATGCCGAGAGTAACTCACTCTCTGTTGTCGATCAGAAGGTCTATGCGACAGTTCCTGCTGTTCAGCACTATGTGAAGAATAGCTACGGTATAGGCGCCAATCCGATGATTGCCTCTGGCGATGGCGATAGCTTTAAGATGAAAAATGTCTGCGTACGCCTCAAACTCAACGTTACTGGTGAGAAAAAGGTTGTCAGAATGACCCTCTCAGGCGATAATGGCGAGCAGATGGCAGGTCGTGTGGCTATCGACTATCAGGACTATACACTCTCGCTGATTGACGAAAACTTGCTCACCGAGGAGGAGTGCTCTCGCACGGTTACCCTCGAGATGGGCGAGGAGGGTGTGCAACTGAATGAGAAGCAAACAGCCTTCTACTTTGTCATCGCGCAGCCAACACTGCCAAGAGCTATGACTGTCGTTGCAACTTATGACGACGGTACTACAGCATCAACCAAGATTCAGCAAGTGGGAGGCATAGATCTTAAACTCCCAGTTATCACTGTGGTTATCCCAGGCATCGGCAACGGCAACAGTGACGATAACACTGGTGGTGACGACAATACCGGTGGTGATGATAATACAGGAGGCGAGATTACTGCAGATGCCAAGACTATCTACTACACTACAACAGACGGTAATGTCATCGAACCAGAGTCTATGGATTTTGGCGCAAATATTATCTCAAATACCTATGAAAATGGTATTGGAAAGATTTGCTTTGATGACCATGTGACAAAGATTGGTAAAGATGCGTTTGAAAATATAAAGACACTGGAGACCATCATACTACCAACTGTCATTACATCGATTGGGGATCACGCTTTTTATGGTTGTGATGCCCTTACGACTGTTAAAATTCCTAACTCTGTGACTGAACTTGGCTATGGAATTTTTGACTCTTGCGTCTCTCTTGTGAATGTATCTTTGGGTAATAGCATCCCTGCTATAACTCGCTCAATGTTCTATGATTGCTTCAAGCTGACAAAGATTGTTATCCCTGATAGTGTTAAGACAATTGAGGACTTTGCCTTTTGTGAGTGCTATCGCTTGGTGGATGTACAGTTTGGTAGTAATGTAGAGTCTATCGGCGCTTGGGCATTTGACAAAAATATCCGTCTGGAGAGTATCTCTCTGTCACATAAACTTGTTTCAATTGGTGAAGGTGCCTTCGCTGGTTGCAAGATTCTGCAGAGTGTAACTATGGGCGAGTATGTGAATAGCGTTGGCATACGAGCATTTCACGGTTGCGAGAAGTTGAAGGAGTTTAATACGTCTCTGGCTACAGCAGATAAGCGAGGCCTTATTATTGATGGCGAACTCAAAGGCTTTGCTCCTGCAGATATTACAGAGTTTGTAATTCCGGATAATGTAACCGCTATTGGTGCATACGTCTTCTATGAATGCAAAAATCTCGCAGGTGTGACTATTCCAAGCAGTGTTAGGACAATCTTAGACCTCGCATTTTGTATGACTGGGCTAAATAATGTTACTATCCCGCACAGCGTTACAACTATCGGCAGTTCAGCATTTGCAACTTGTAATTCACTCGCAAGTGTAACATTAGAAAATGGAGTTACGACTATTTGTGAGAAGGCATTTTATGGTTGTTCAAAATTAACTGAGATCTCTTTGCCTGTGTCAATAGAATCAATCCAGAGTAGTGCGTTTAGTGATTGCTCTGCCCTCAAGAGCGTCTATAGTCACTCGCAAACTCCACCTGCTGCAGGTAATAATATATTTAACCGTAATGCTGCTGACCGTAAAATCTACGTACACCCACTTGCGGTTGAGAGTTATCAGACCGCATCCGGTTGGAGTAAATATGCAAGCAGTATAGAGGGTAAGGTGTTCTAAAAGTCGTTGTTACAGATAAATGTGGCTGTCAATTTTTATTGGCAGCCAATTTTTTTTGCAAAACTCTTGCATATTAAAAATATATCGTTTACCTTTGTATCGGCAACCGATATAACGGTGAGCAATATAACGAACGACAATATAATAAATAGGGTATGAATAATTCGAACAATGCACTCACTGAGGCTGTCTACTACATTCTGCTGGCGCTGCTTTCGCCACTGCACGGCTATGGTATTATGCAGCGCACGGCCGAGCTTAGTGGAGGACGACTTGTAATCTCTGCAGGTACGCTCTATGGCGCGCTATCGTCTCTAATGGATAAGGGTTGGATAGAGCAGTTAGAGGCGATTGCGGACTCTCGCCGCAAGGAGTATCAGATAACAGCTGTGGGGCGTGCAGTCTTGGAGCAGGAGTTTGCTCGACTTGAGGAGTTGGTAAATAATGGTAAAAGTATCTTAAAACTATAATACTATGGGAACTACAAAAAAGGTGTGGAATTTCTTTACTATCGCACAATGGGAAGAGGAGGAGAAGTGGTTGAGCGATATGGCTCGTAATGGTTGGAACTTAGTTGGTGTAAACTGCCTATTGCGATATGTCTTTGAGAAGGGTAATGCAGGCGAGTATATCTACAAACTCGATCTGCCCGATAACTTGGAGCACGGAATGGATGAGAGTGCATACTGCAACTTCCTTGCTGAGTGCGGCATAGAGGTTGTCTGCAAGCAGAAGCAGTGGCTCTATCTGCGAAAGAGGGCAGCAGATGGCCCATTTGCAGAGAAGGATGATCTGGTAGCAAAGTTGCAGATGACAAATAAGGCGTATGACTATGCAATTCGTACCCTTTCAACCCTGTTGCGCGTCTTTACTCTGCTGCTCCTTGGCGTAATCCTTGCGCAAGCCTTTATAACCAACTACGAGCTTTCGAGCCTATTTGAGGGCGTTATGGCTGGTATTGGCATAGGTGCAATTATAGCAGTAACCATTATCTGGATGCCAATGCTTAATCAGTTGCGCAAAAAGATGAACGGACTTATCTCCGAGATAGGAATCAAGAGATAACAAAAAAGTGTGTATCGCCCGATACACACTTTTTTTATTCCTAAATCAGCGCTATGCCTGCCGCTTTGCAGGTGCTGCGCATATCATCTGGCCAGATGCTCGACTGCACCTCGCCAACGTGGGCCTTGTGGAGTAATATCATACATAGACGGCTCTGCCCAATACCGCCACCGATAGATTGTGGCAGAGAACCCTCGAGTAGACGACGGTGGAAGTATAGATTTCGACGCTCGCCCTTGCCACTTAATGTCAGCTGATGTTCCAACGCCTTGCTATCAACACGAATACCCATAGATGAGAGCTCTATGGCGCGACCGAGCAGCGGATACCAGATAAGCAAATCGCCATTAAGACCCGCAAAAGTGCTATCTGCGGGCAGGGTAGAGTAGTCGTCGTAGTCTGGCGCACGGTGGTCGTGTACCTCGCCGTTGCTCAATTTGCCACCTATGCCGATGATAAATACCGCTCCGTACTCTTTGCAGATAGCATCTTCGCGCTCCTTCGGAGTTAGGTTTGGATAGCGCTGCAGTAGCTCCTCGGCGTGGATAAAGGTGAGATTCTCTGGCAGGAAAGGCTCAATCTGCGGATATGTCTCGCAGATGTAGTACTCGGTACGGAGAATGGAGTTGTAGATGCGGTTTACAATGCTCTTCAGATACTCCACACTACGCATATTGCTATCCATTACGCGCTCCCAGTCCCACTGATCGACATAGAGCGAGTGGAGATTATCCAACTCCTCATCGGCGCGAATAGCGTTCATATCGGTAATAATGCCGTAACCACTCTTTACCTCATACTCGGCAAGTGTCACTCTCTTCCACTTGGCAAGCGAGTGAACCACCTCGGCCTCTGCATCACCCATATCCTTTACAGGAAATGTTACGGGGCGCTCGGTGCCACTCAAATCATCGTTCATACCCAAACCTTTGAGTACAAACAACGGCGCAGTTACTCTACGCAGACGTAACTCTGTAGAGATACTGCTCAGGAAGAAATCCTTGATTTTTTTGATGGCGATCTCGGTCTGCTGTAACGATAGAGAAGCCTTGTAGCTATTTGGTATTATTAGCTTACTCATAGTGTTACATTGCTATCTTAGTCTGATTGTCTGACCCTTCTCGACCTTGCTGTTTGTGCGTAGGTGGTTGAGGCGAGCAAGATTCTTCTTGCGAATACCGAAAGATTGGCTGAGCGAGTGTAGATCTTCGCCCTCGCTCACCTCGTGCAGCAGTGCGTCGCCGAGCCAACGATCCTTTTTACGCTCGATAAATACAATATCATTCTCGGCAAGTGTATCTCCTTTGTCTGTATCGTTAAAGCGGCGCAACATCTTCTCACTGATAGCGAAGGTCTTGCCGAGTGTGGCGTAGGTGTCATCTTTCTTGGCTACAACATAGCAGGTGTTGTTTGTGCGATAGACATTGTAACCCTTGTGGATAGATGAACTGATGCGGAATGGATCAATGCCGACAGCCTCCTGACGGTTGATGTTGCTCTGAATGGCGAAATACTCGGCATTTTCCTTTGCATTTTTGCCAGACGAGTAGATTGCATCGCCATCCTGCTGATCGAGCAGATGGAGATTGTACTTCTCGATAATTGAAACCAAACGCTCGGCATAGTCGGGAGCAGTGGCATATCCTGCAGCCTTCAGGCCGCGTGCCCAACTGCGATAATCGTTTGATGGATAGCTAAATAGCGAGTCATAACGAGGAGAAGAGTCCAGGAACTCGGCGTGATCCTGGTATGACTCCTCAACAGATGGGTATGCACGGAAACATTCACCCTTCGCGTCATCATCGTGATAGACCTTTCGACCTGTCCAATTTTTCTTACACTTAATGCCGAAGTGGTTGTTAGACGAGAGTGAGAGGGCACTATTTCCCGCGTCCGACTCAAGAATACCCTGCGCCATGGTAATACTTGCAGGGATGCCATAACGCTCCATATGTGCTACGGCAATAGATTTGTATCTATCGATGTACTCTTCGCGAGTTTGTCGGGTTTGTGCTGTTGTATATAGAGTTGCCAATGTCGCAAATATGGCATAAACTATTGTAAATCTGATTTTTTTCATATACCTTTGCGTATTAAACCGTAACAAAGGTACACTATTTTTTAAGAAAAATCAACAGACAGATGAAAAACCTGCATATCATCACGCCGGTAAAAGACTCTATTGATTCCACGATTCAGACTATTCGTGCTGTACTTGCGTCGCAGATAGATGTACCATATATATATACAATCTACAACGACTTTAGTAGCACTGAGAATACAGAACTGCTCGAGAAGTACTCAAAAGAGCTCGGCTTTGAACTTGTAAATCTCGCAGATATTACCGACCATCCGTCACCGAACTATCTTTTGGTGCTGCAGATGGCGCAGAAGCGTGCCGTCGAGTGCCAGGCATCTCTGCTGATTGTCGAGAGTGATGTTATTGTCGAGAGTGATACTATTCAAAAACTTGTAGATGGTGCTACCGAGCGCGAGGATTGCGGTATTGCAGCCTCTGTTACGGTAGATGATAATGGTGATATAAACTATCCGTATAGCTATGCTAAGGGTCACGAGGGCAAGTGCTATAAGGTCGATAAACATTGCAGCTTCTGCTGCTCGCTGCTGACAAATCGACTGCTCAATTGTTATGATTTCAACAACCTAAATCCTGAAAAGCATTGGTTTGATGTCCATATCTCGCACATCTCGCAGGATTTGGGAATGAATAACTACCTCTTCTGTAATCTGCCTGTTATACACCGCCCGCACGCCTCGCGCCCGTGGAAGCAGCTGAAGTATAAAAATCCAGTTAAGTACTACTTGCTTAAGTTCTTTAAGCGAGTGGATAAGATATAAAAAAGAACTATCGCAATCTGCGATAGTTCTTTTTTTAGTATTCTACAGAGAATTGTCGATTACAACATCTTGTTCAAATCAACAATATTGAATGCATAGAAGTACTTATCCATATCGTGCTCAATGCGGTCGAGAACGATATTCTCAGGATCCATACCTACACGCTTAAGGTTCTCATAGAGGTTTGTACGAGCAACCAGTGCCTCAGGCTTCTGCCAGATGTAGCGGCAACCGGTCTTAACGAGCCAAGCGCGACGCTCTGGGTCAATCTCGTAGAAGTCAACACCCTTCTCAGACTCGAGCAACCACTTCTTCCAACGGTTAGACTCGTAAACAAGGCGAGTGAGTACCTCGGTAATGTTAGAGAGCATAGCTACGCGACCTGCGTTGTAGTACTCAACCTCCTTAGCCTCGAGCTCCTCGAGTGCCTCGTACTCGCTGATAGTAAACTCAGGACCAACATTAGCACCACCCATACCGCAGAGAGGGTAATCCTGTGGGTTGCTTACGCCGTCAGTGTAGTGACCCTTGATGTAGCTGCCGAGTGGACGAACCTTTGCAGTGAGCTTCTTTGCAACCTCGCCGTCAAAGAGTGTAGTGTGAAGGTCGGTACCAACCTTACCTACGATAAAGCAAGGCCATACATCTGCAAGACCTACTGCAGCAAGACCCTCCTTAAGCTCTACGAGGAATGTGTCAAATACAGTGTCGTCAGCAAGACCACCGTGAACCTCCTCAGTACCTACCTCGTAAGAGATCTCTGGATAGTTGTTTGCACGACGGAACTTCTCGCAGTGCTCGATAAGCTCAACAGTACGACGAACAACGAGGTGAATATCGATAACCTCACCCTTAGGAACGTTGATATCAACAGTTGGGTCAACATGGATAAGGTCGAAACCTGCAGCAATAGCAGCTTCGAAAGACTCCTTTACAGCGTTCATTGCGCGCTCAGTCTCCCAACGCTCAGTGTTCTGCTTATCCTTGAGCCATGGACCACCGTGGTCAACAGCGATGATGCAGTCGCCAGTAAAGTTGATAGCCTCACACTCCATACGACAAACCTTTACAAAATCTGCAGGGGTCATACCTGTATAACCACCGTCAGTGTCGATCTGGTTGAGGGTTGCAGCAAAGTAGATAGGTGCGTTGTTACGCTTTGCAGAGCGGATAGACGCACGAATTACTGCTGAAGAGTTAGGGCAGGCAGCGAAAATGGTGCGCTTAACACCAGTCTGCTCTTCAAGCTCTGCCATACGCTTTAAGAGTCTTTCAGTTTTAGCCATTGTTTGAAATATTATAAAGTTTAACTTCGATTCTGCTATAAATAGATATAAGTATATCCTGCGCTTTCACGGCTACAAAGATATGGAAAATTTTGGTGTTTTTGCACGATTTATGAAAAAATTACTATCTTTGCAAAGTATATTGCACATATAGTTGTCGGTTTATGCCGTCAAACCATAGGCTGATGACTAAGAAAAATTTTTTGTAATGGAAGAAAATACTCAATCATTCTTTGATGACATTCGTGCCTATCGAGATGAGGAGATTCCAGCGGTTGTGGAGAAGATTGCCTCAGATCCGCTGCTTATCCCTGCGGCACAGTTCGTCTTTCCGAATTTGGATATTGAGCAGGTGCGTAATCTTATCAGCGCCTGCCGCACTACAGATGATATTCAGCGTAAGATTATGTACCCTGCCATTGGTGGTATTATTCACCGCACAATGCGTAGCTTTACAACATCAGGCTGTGAGCATCTGACAGATAAAAATAGTTGGCTCTACATCTCAAACCACCGAGATATCACTCTCGATGCGATGTTGATGCAGTATGCCCTTTTTGAGAATAATCTGCCTACAACAGATATCTCGCTGGGTGACAACCTGTTGCGCACTCCGCTGGTCTTTGAGCTATGTAAGGCAAACTATATGATTAAGGTTATCCGCAAGGATGATGTCACTCCGCGCGAGTTCCTTGAGAATTCTAAGCACCTGTCGGAGTATATCCGCCACCGTATCAACGATGCGCATCGCTCTGTATGGATTGCACAGCGTAATGGCCGCACGAAGGATGGTATTGATATCACAGAGCCAGGTATTATCAAGATGTTCAGCCTCAGCGGCTCGGCAGATGTTGTTGAGAACTTTAGTCAGCTCCATATCGCACCGGTGGCTATTAGCTATCAGTATGAGCCGTGTGATGTATTTAAGGCAGTTGAGCTTTGCCGTCGTCAGAGCGATGTCCCATATAAGAAGGCTGAGAATGAGGACTTCCTCAGCATCCTTACTGGTATCAAGGCGTGGAAGGGCGATAGTCATATGACCTTCTGCGACCCTATCACAACCGAAGAGTTGGAGCAGGTTGCTCAGTTGCCACGTGCCGAGCAGTGCAAGGCTCTTGCAGAGATTATCGACAAGCGAATAGTTACAGGTTATAAACTCTATGACACTAACTACATTGCATACGACATCAAGCACGGAACTCGTCGCTTTAAGAAGTACTATACAGCAGCGGCAGAGCAGCAGTTTGCACTCTACCTTGTGCGCTCAAATGCACAGTTTGAGGTTATGGGTGTAGATAAGGATGTGGCACGCGATATTCTGCTTGGTATCTATGCAAATCCTGTAGAGGGAAAACTCAACTTAGGTATAAATTTGGAATAGTATGAAAAAGTTCTGGATTGTAATACTGCTTATCCTGCTTGCTGTTGGTGCAGGTGCATTCTACTTCCGTTTCTACTTCGTCTTTGGCGAGGGTGTGAAGAGCGGTGAGCTTAACTATGTTGTAAAGAAGGGTATTATCTTCAAGACATATGAGGGTAAACTCATTCAGTCTGGTATCCGCTCAAAGGCTGCGGGCTCTATTCAGTCATACGAGTTTGAGTTCTCGGTTGAGAATCAGCGCATTGCTGAGCGTCTGATGCTCGAAGGCGGTAAGGTTGTTGAGTTGCGCTATAAGGAGTACTTCGGCGCTCTGCCGTGGAGAGGTTTTACTCGCTTTATCGTTGATAGTATTATTACTCACGATATTCCAGCTCTTCCTGAAGGCTCTTTGTTGCCAGATGAGCCTATTGTGGAGCAGAATAAGGAGCAGGTGCAACTTGCAGAGTAAATAAAAAAACGAGGTCTAAGGCCTCGTTTTTTTTGTTTAGTATAACTCAATGTACTCAAATGTATTTCCTACAGCTTCGAGATATTTGGCAAACATCTGCTGGCTGATAACCACCGTGGCACGATTGTCGTTTGGATGGAAACTTAGTGAAGGGTAGTTCAGTAGATTCTTGTCAAGGAATAGATGCACGTGGTTTTCAGTATCGTTTATCAGCCCAAATGGAGATACCGAGCCAGGCTTTAGCCCCAAGTAGCGATCCATACGCTGCTCCGAGGCGAAGGATAGTTTTCCCTGTTTTAGTCGCTGCTCCAAGTCGTGAATGGCAAGCGATTGCTCGCTGTCAAAGACAACGAGGTAGTGACGGTTGCCCTTGTGGTTGCGGAAGAAGAGGTTCTTGCAGTGCTTCGAACCATCGTTGTGCCAATATTGGCGGGCAATCTCTATAGTTGGTGCCTCGGGATGGGTATAAAAAGAGTATTCGATATCCTGCTGCTGCAGAAAATCGAATACTCGTTCTTGTCTTTCACTCATACTACTTAGAGATAGCTGCGCGGAGTTGTGGAATAGACTCATCGAGGGTCATACCCTTGCGGTAAACACCAGCAGTACCACCAACGAATACATTAGCACCCATGCCAGCCATAAGCTCGGCGCGCTCACAAGATACAGAGCCATCAACACTGATGAGCACCTTCTCATAACCGTTGTTGTCGAGCCACTGACGCATCAGAGCAACCTTGTCAAGAATACCGTCAACAAGCTTTGCACCAGAGAAACCTGGGTGAACAAGCATAAGGGTAACCATATCGGTATAAGCCATATGAGGAGCTACTGCCTCAACTGGAGTATCCGGATTGATAACAACGCCAAACAAGGCACCCTTAGAGTGAATGTCTGCAGCAAAGTCGCTCAGATCCTTGTCAAGCTCAACGTGTGTAGAGACGATGTCGCCCTCGTGCACGTCAATCTTTGAGCAGATGAACTCAGGCTCCTCACACATGAGGTGAATGTCGAGTGGCAGGTTTGTCACCTTGTGCATTGCGTTAGGGAAGTCAGGACCAAAGGTCATATTTGGTACAAAGTGACCATCCATAACATCGATATGCAACCAATCAACACCGTTCTGTTCGAGGACTTTGATGTCGCGCTCAAGATTCATAAGGTCAGAGCACATTACCGATACGGAGATTTTATTAGCCATAATACGCACTATATTTTATAAAGTTTTATCTTGTTGCGTACAAAGATACTATTTTTTGGAGAATAAATTGCGTATTTGCTGAAAAATTTCTAATTTTGTTTCAAGAAAATACAAATCTTATGAAAAAAATTGTTACAGTGTTAGTTGCAGCTATGGTTTCTGTTGCGGCCTTCGCACAGCCGCAGGTTATTGCACATCGTGGTTATCACGCTATTAAGGGCTCTTGTCGTAACTCTATAGAGGCGCTTAAGCAGGCTCAGAAGATGGGTCTTTATGGCTCGGAGTGTGATATTAATATGACAAAGGATGGCGTTATCGTGGTTGCTCACGGTGGCTTGCATCCAGATAAGATCTACCGCAAGGGTGAGGATATCAAGCGTCTGAATATTCAGAAGAGCACTTATGAGGAGTTGTTGACTATTCCGTTGGAGAATGGTGAGGCTATTCCAACCCTTGAGCAGTACCTTGATCAACTCAAGAAGAGCAAGAAGACTAAGCTCATTATCGAGATTAAGAACCACGCAACTCCAGCTAAGGAGACTGAGATTGTACAGAAGACCGTTGAGATGGTTGCTAAGTATGGCCTGAACGAGATGGTAGAGTACATCGCCTTCCGCCCTTGGATCTGCTTTGAGCTTAAGCGTGTTGCTCCAGAGGGTACTCCTATCGCATACCTGAATGGCGACTACGACCCTGCTTATGTTAAGGGTATGGGTATCTCTGGTATCGACTATAAGTACGATGTACTCAAGAAGAAGCCACAGTGGATTAAGTCTTGCCACAAGCGCGATCTGAAGGTCAATGTATGGACTGTAGACGATGAGGACAAACTTCGCTGGGTTATCGAGCAGGGTGTTGACTACATTACAACCGACAATCCTGTGCTTGCAACCAAGCTAATTAAGGAGATGTGTAAATAATGGATTTTAAGTATGGAGTAGATAGTCGCCCCTCATTTGGGGCGACTATTCTCTACGGATTACAGTGGTTGATGATCTGCATCCCTGTTGTGCTGACAAGTACCTTTGTAGCACCCGAGGGGCAGACACTCTTTTTTACCCAGAAACTCTTTGCTGTAATGGGCGTTACGATGATTATAAACTCTCTGTTTGGTCATCGTCTGCCTCTTATTGCAGGCCCTGCGGCTGTTCTGCTTATGGGTGTGCTTGCTGCGGCGCAGCACGGTGGTAGTAACGCAGAGATATATCCATCAATGGCTATTGGAGGCGTGATGATTGCCCTTATCGCGGCCTTTGGACTTATGCGTAAGATGCAGAGTCTATTCACTCCGCGAATTGTTGTGGCAATTGTGGTGCTTATCTCCTTTACGATGGCAAAACCTATCGTTGGTATGATCTTCTCAGATGCTGACCACCAACTCCTTGCTATGGTATTTGCCGTTGTGGCTGTTGTAGCTATGGCTGTGGCGAATAATCTGCTGAGGGGCGTCTGGAAGTCTATGGTGGTTATCGTGGCGATGATTTTGGGCTCGATAATCTACTACTGCTTTGTCGGTTTCCCGACAGAGTTTGTTGCAGATAGCGCACCTCGTCAGCTCTTTGTGGGTAGGGTAGAGATAGATGCAGGTATTGTCATTGCCTTTGTATTTTGCTATATCGCTCTGTTTATCAATCAGGTAGGCTCTGTGCAGTCGCTGGGTGAGATGGTGGGTGCAGAGAATATTCCGGCCCGCCAAAAGCGTGGTATGCTTGTGCAGGGCGCGATGAATGTCGTTAGTGGTGTTCTGGGTGTTGTTGGCCCTGTAGACTACTCCCTCTCGCCAGGTGTTGTCGCCTCTACGGGTTGCGCTTCGCGCTATACCGTGCTTCCTGCCGCTGTGGCGATGATAGCCCTCGCCTTTATGCCTGGTGCGGTGTCGGTGTTGCTGACTATTCCACAGCCAGTTATGGGTGTGGTGCTGCTCTTTTTGATGGCTACTCAGATTGCGGCAGGTCTACATATGATTCACACCACTTCGGCTACAGCGAGCTTTAAGGATGGTCTTGTGCTTGCTATTCCGATTATGTTTACCACAATCCTCTCCTTTGCTCCGCAGTCGGCTATGCAGACCATTCCGGCTCTGCTCAGACCTATCGTGGGTAACGGTTTTGTGATGGGTATCATTATTATTTTGCTTCTCGAACATCTATTTTTAAGAGATAAAAAAACCGAATAAACAATGAATGTAAAGCAACTTCTCAAGCAGTGCCAGGTCTCAAATCAGGCTGTACTTGCAACAAACTTCTATAATCTCGAGACACTGCAGGCTGTTATGCGTGCTGCACAGGCTACCGACTCTCCAGTTTTGCTGCAGCTTACCCGTTCAAGCATCGACTATATGGGTCTGAAAAATGCCGTTGTAATGGCTCGTCAGGCTATCTCTGACTATGGCGTTGAGGGTTGGGTACACCTCGACCATGGCGGTAGCGTGGAGCTTGTTGAGCGCTGTTTGGATGCAGGCTTTGACTCGGTGATGATTGATGCGAGCGAGGAGCCTTTTGAGGTTAATGTCGCAACTACTCGCCGCGTGGTGGAGATGGCTGCCCCTTATGGTGTCAATGTTGAGGCAGAGCTAGGCTATGTCGCAAAGCTCGGTCAGCAACAGGGTGGTGGTTTTACAACTCCAGAGGAGGCAAAACTCTTCGTTGAGCAGACTGGCGTAGATGCTCTGGCGGTATCTATCGGCTCGGCTCACGGTTTTTACAAGCAGGCTCCAAAACTCGATATTGAGCGCCTTGCTCAGATTCACGCAGCAACAGATGTGGCACTTGTGCTCCACGGTAGCTCTGGTATTCCGCACGATATGGTGCAGAGCGCTATCTCAAACGGTATTGTCAAGGTAAACCTCGCAACAGAGATTAAGGATACATTTATGCGCAACCTTAAATCTATCCTCACCACAACCGACGAGATTGATCTGCGCAAAGTCTTTCCAAAAGCAACAAATGCTGTAGTAGATTTGCTGGTAGAAAAGTATAAAATGGTAAAAAATCTGTAGAAAATTGCGGATGTAAAACAAACTTTCCATTTTTTATTTATACCTTTGCTCCCAAAGAGAGAAAATATGGAGAAGTACGAATCAAAACAGGGCCAAATCTTTAAGTCAGCAGCACAGATATATCCTCTTATATCTAATTTTTCACTGCTAACCCCCGCTGTAGCTGATAAGGTGGAGGAGTGGCAGGCTACAGAGGATACCTGCTCATTCAAGGTCAAGGGCTTTACCGTCAAACTGCGAATGGTCGACAAGGTGTTCGGTAAACACGTCAAGATCTCTGGTGACGACGGCGGAGTGCCTATCGACTTCGCATTCTGGATTCAGCTCCATGAGGTCACCCCAACCGATACCCGTATCCGTATGGTTCTCCACTGCGAACTCAATATGATGATGCGTATGATGGTTGGCAGTAAGATTCAGAAAGGGCTTGATCAGGCTGTGGAGGGTTTTGTTACCGCTTTTAATAGAATTTAGTTTTATCGTGATAACGTAGCATTAGCTGCACATCCCTCAAATCCCCGAATGGGTAGTACGCCGAGTACAACCCATCCGGGGATTTTTCACGATGCACGCCGACCGACGCTGCTCGTGAGGGCAGAGGCTGCTTGTAGACTATGCCGAACTGCGAGGAGGAAAAGCCATCTTTAGATGGATTAACTACTACGTTCTGACGATAAAATAGTGCAGAGATTAAGCAGAGTGCAAGATGTGAGTGCTAATTTCAAAAAAATCTCAAAAAAACTGGTCGAAAGTTTTACCTTTTGCAAAAATAAGTGTATATTTGTCGCCGATTTCGCTCTGATTGAGAGTGAGATAGGTTTTTGAGTAGAAAAATTGGTATAATTAATAACACAAAAATTTACAGCTATGACAAAGGCAGATATCGTAACAGAGATCGCTAAGAAGACCGGCGTAGAGAAGGTTCAGATTCAGGCTATCGTTGAGTCTTTTATGGATGAGATTAAGGACTCTCTGGGTCGTGGTGAGAACGTTTACCTCCGTGGTTTCGGCTCTTTCATCGTTAAGACTCGCGCTGAGAAGGTTGCTCGCAACATCTCTAAGAACACTACTATCACTATTCCTGAGCACAAGATTCCAGCTTTCAAGCCTGCGAAGACTTTTACTGCTAAGGTTAAGTAATTTGACACTATTGTTTAATCATTAATATTTACAACTATGCCAAACGGAAAGAAGCATAAGCGTCACAAGATGGCGACCCACAAGCGTAAGAAGCGTCTGCGTAAGGATCGTCACAAGAAGAAGTAGTATGCCCCGCGGCATATTGCTTAGATAGGAGTATAACGCTAATGGGGTGTCTCCCATTAGCGTTCCTATTAAAAATATGAGGCTAAAAGAGGTATGCTTACGACTCTTTACGGCCTCGCAAAACCATAATCTTGTACTATGAACCGTGAGTTAATCATCAATGTAACACCTACTGAGATAAACATTGCCCTCTGTGAGGACAAGGTGCTCGTAGAGTTGGGTAAGGATATGGCGCAGACCGGTTTTTCGGTAGGTGACATATACTTAGGAAAGGTGCGCAAGATTATGCCCGGACTCAATGCCGCGTTTGTGAATATCGGACACGAGCGTGACGCGTTTATCCACTATCAGGACTTAGGACCACACTTCCCGTCGCTCGACAAGGTTGTCGACAGTTGGGCTCCAGGTAAGAAGGCTATTCGAGTAGAGGCGATGAAGATTGACTCTGCGCTGGAGAAGGATGGTAAGATTTCAGACCATCTGCAAGTAGGTCAGACCGTAATGGTTCAGGTGTCGAAGGAGGCTATCTCTACGAAGGGACCACGTCTGACTTGCGATATCTCGTTAGCGGGAAGAAATATTGTCCTTGTCCCATTCTCTTCAAAGGTCTTCCTTTCGCAGAAGATCCGTTCTAATGAGGAGAAAAAGCGCCTCAAGCGTGTTGCTGCAGGCGTACTTCCGAAGAACTTTGGTGTTATCATCCGCACCGCAGCCACTAATGCCACAGATCTCGATGTTGAGCAGGATATCCTTGCTGCAGTAGAGAAGTGGAACAAGACCTGCCAGCAGATTCGCCGCAGTCAGACTCCAGCGCTGCTTATGGGCGAGATGAATCGCGCCAACACAATTATTCGTGACTCCCTCGACGGCTCGTTTACACAGATTTGTGTCGACGACGAGGGTATGTACAACGAAATTCGCAACTATATCCAGTCGGTTGATCCAGAGAAGGTTAAGTTGGTAAAACTCTACCGCGGATCTGTGCCGATCTTTGACAACTTTGATATCTCGCGACAGATAAAGTCGCTTTTTGCTCGCTACGTATCGCTCAAACGAGGTGCATATCTTATCATCGAGTCTACAGAGGCGATGAATGTCATCGATGTAAACTCCGGTAACCGCACCAAGGCTGATGATAATCAGGAGGAGCACGTTCTTGAGGTCAACCTTGCCGCTGCGGCAGAGGTGGCTCGACAGCTTCGACTCAGAGATTTGGGTGGTATTGTTATTATCGACTTTATCGATATGCACAAGGCTCAGAGCCGCCAGATGCTCTATGACGAGATGCAGCGACTTATGGCAACCGACAAGGCTCGCCACACAATTCTTCCGCTTACAAAGTTCGGACTTATGCAGATTACCCGTCAGCGTATCCGTCCTGTAGCGGTGAAGGATATCCGTGAGCTCTGTCCTACTTGCGGTGGCTCGGGTAAGGTCGAGCCGACAGTGCTTCTTGAGCGCACTATCGAGAATCAGTTGTCACTCCTCTCGGAGGAGCACGGTGAGCGCTTTGTAGACCTTGTTGTTAGCCCTTATGTAGCGGCATTCTTGAAGAAGGGAATCTTCTCGCTACGTAACAGATGGGTGCTGCGATTTGGTATGTATATCAGAGTTACAGCCTCGCAGAGCGCAGGTATTATCGAGGTTAAGTACCTCGATCGCAAGGGTGAGGATATGTTGCATCCAAACTATGTAGGTAGACGTAAACCTAAGAATAAAGTCTCTATCGATGTCGATAAGATTACCCCGCAGAGCAAAGATCGTAAGGGTAACAGAGGCAAGCGTAAGGGTAAGAAGTCTGCCGAGACAAAGGATAAAGAGTAGGGTATAACCTGTTAAGATGCACAAAATAGTCCAGGCAGCGGCGCAGACTGCTCCGTTTGTGCAGCTGCAAAAAGAGTTGAAACTTAAGGGCAACACCGTCTATCTCAACGAGTTAGTCGGAGGGGCCCTTACGTTTTATTTAGCAGCCTCAGTTGAAAAAAGTGCAGGCTTGCATATACTTGTGGCAGAGGATCGTGATGCGGCGGCATACGCTATGAACGACCTCTACGCACTGCTTGACGAGAAGAGGGTGCTCTTCTTCCCGTCTGCCTATAAACGCTCTGTACTCTACGGCCGTGAGGATGCTGAGAGTATTGTGATGCGTACCAATACGATGAATGCTATCAAGAGTCTTACGGCGGGAGACTATCTTGTTGTCTGCACATATCCCGATGCTATTGCTGAGAAGATTGTAGCGAGCCAGACCCTTGAGGAGCAGAAAATACGAATTTCGCGTGGCGATAGAGTGGATATTGCTGACCTCGTTGAAGAACTTGAAAGTCAAGGTTTTGTGCGTGTAGATTTTGTCTATGAGCCAGGTCAGTACTCTGTCCGAGGTGGTATTGTCGATATATTCTCATACTCCGAGAGTCGTCCATACCGACTTGATTTCTTCGATGACGAGGTGGAGTCGCTGCGCCGTTTTGAGATTGCCAATCAGCTCTCTTCAGATCGTTTAGAGAGTATAGATATTATCGGAAATATCAACCGTGCAGAGTCCCGAAATAGCTCTTTTGCATCCTTTGTCGGCGAGGGGGCTAACTACTGGTTTTACGATGCTGACTTTGTGCTTCGTAAGGTTGATGATATCCGCATAAAGGCTATGGAGAGTAGCGAGGAGCCGCAGTTTGTCGCCGCGAGAATGACCTCTCGCAAGGAACTTCTTGCCGATATGGAGAACAGCACGTTGTTGCTTCTTAAGAACAACCTTTCGGAGCGAGCTGCGCGTGCAACACTCCTCTTTCATACCCAGCCACAGACAAAGTTTGGTAAAAATTACGAACGCCTTGCAGAGGATATTGCCTATCGCAAGGGCGAGGGTCTTAAGTGCTATATTCTCTCGGATAACCACGCACAGATGGAGCGATTGGAGAATATTTTTCACTCTATTTCTCGCCCAGATGTGAGCCTTGAGATGATGCGACTTTTGCTTCACGAGGGCTTTGTGGATTACGATACCAAACTCTGCTTATATACTGAGCATCAGATATTTGACCGCTACCGCCGATATAAGATTAATGGCGAGATTAAGCGAGATGAGCAGATGACCGTCGCCGAGCTCAACGCTCTGCGTGTGGGCGACTATGTTGTCCATATCGACCACGGCGTGGGTCGTTTTGATGGCCTTGTGACTCTGCCCGACCCGATGGGTGGCAAGCCGAGAGAGGTTATCAAACTCGTCTATCGCGATGGCGATGTGCTCTTTATAAATGTGCACTCGCTCCACTGCATCTCCCGCTACAAGAGTGGCGATGGTGAGCGCCCGAAGGTGCATAAACTGGGTAGTGGCGCATGGCAGAAGATAAAGAGTGCGACGAAAAAGGCGGTCAAGGATATCTCTCGTGAGCTTATCGCCCTCTATGCAAAGCGTAAGGCGAGTGAGGGCTTTGCCTTCTCTGCCGATAGTTATCTGCAGCAGGCTATGGAGGCGTCGTTCCGCTATGAGGAGACCCCTGACCAGCAGCGCGCTATTGAGGCTGTAAAGAGCGATATGGAGTCCTCACGCCCAATGGACCGATTGGTGTGCGGTGATGTTGGCTTTGGAAAGACCGAGGTTGCTATCCGTGCAGCATTTAAGGCGGCTGTAGATGGTAAACAGGTTGCAGTGCTCGTGCCAACGACAATTCTTGCGCTTCAGCACTACCGTTCGTTTATGGAGCGACTGCGCGATATGCCGATAAGGGTTGAGTATCTCAACCGCTCAAAGAGTGCAAAGCAGACACGCCAAATTGCTGAGGATTTGGAGGCTGGAAAGATTGATATTCTGATAGGTACACATAAGATTTTAGGCAGCGCAATCAAGTTCCGCGACTTGGGACTGCTTATTATTGACGAGGAGCAGCGCTTTGGCGTGGCTGCAAAGGAGAAGCTTACGCAGATGAGCGTTAGCGTTGATACTCTGACACTTACGGCAACGCCTATCCCGCGAACACTGCAGTTCTCGCTTATGGGCTCACGCGATTTATCGGTTATTTCGACCCCACCGCCAAATCGTCAGCCGATTATTACAGAGTCACACACCTTCTCTGAGGAGCTTGTGCTAGATGCCATTGAGGAGGAGCTGTCGCGTGGTGGTCAGGTCTACTTTATACATAACAATGTCGAGCAACTCGAGGATATTCGCGGTATGATTACCCGCCTCTGTCCAAAGGCGCGTGTTGTTGCTGCGCACGGTAGAATGAAGGCGGCAGAGATGGAGAAGCTCATTATGGACTTTATCTATGGCGAGAGCGATGTGCTTGTAGCAACGTCAATTATTGAGAGCGGTGTAGATATTCCGAATGTAAATACGATAATCATCAACAATGCCGACCATTTCGGACTGAGCAACTTGCATCAGTTGCGTGGACGTGTGGGTCGTAGTGATCGTAAGGCGTACTGCTACCTACTCAGTAGACCAGATGAACTGATTTCGAGCGATGCACGCCGCCGACTGAGGGCTATTGAGGAGTTTTCAGATCTCGGCTCGGGCTTTAATATCGCTATGCAGGATCTCGATATCCGCGGTGCGGGTAATCTGCTGGGTGCGGAGCAGAGTGGATTTATTGCCGATATCGGCTTTGAAACATATCAGAAAATCCTTAATGAGGCTATTGCCGAACTTCGCGCTGAGGGCCTTGATGTAGCGGGTCTGAGTGCCGAGGAACAGAAGGTTGTTGATAGAATTAGTTATGTCGATGATGTGGCTGTCGAACTTGGTGTAGATGCCTCACTTCCAGCCGATTATGTGCAGCAACCGGCAGAACGACTGCGCCTTTATCGCGAGCTTGACTCGATTGTCGATGAGGAGCGCCTGCAGCAGTTTGAAACCCGTCTTACCGACCGATTTGGCCGACTGCCAGACGCTGCACGCCAGCTGCTCGATGTTGTCCGCCTGCGTTGGGTGGCTGCCGAACTTGGTATCGAGCGCGTGAAGATTAAAAATGGTCTTATGATTGTCGCCTTTGTGGGTGATGACCGCTCGCCATTCTATAAGACCGAGCAGTTTATGACCCTTTTGCGCCGCGTAACCTCGCAACCAGAGCGCTTTGTCCTCAAACAGCGCGATACTAAACTGGCTATGACTGTGCGAGGTGTTGCATCGGTTGCGGATGGCGTGAGAGTACTGACAGAACTGAAAGAGTAATTGTAATAGTGGCATAAATGACAAATTTAATCATAGATACGGGCAATACTTTTCACAAAATTGCCGTTATTGATACAAACAACAATATCCTAGAGGAGAGGGTAGTGCCTGAACTTACAGAGGAGATTGTTGATGAACTTTGTAGCGCTTTTGCACCTTCAAAGGCGATAATCTCTTCAACACGCGGGGATGCGGAGAGGAGTAGGGCATTGCTCGAAGAGAGGGTGCAGTACGTTCTTTGTTTAGATCGTTCAACTCCACTGCCGATAACCCTCGACTACAATCGTGCCACTATCGGTACAGATCGCATAGCGGCGGCTGTAGGTGCGGTGGAGATGTATGGAGCGGATAGACAGATGATAGTTGTCGATGCAGGCACGGCGATAACCATTGATTTTGTCGATTGCGGAGTGTTCCGTGGTGGCAATATTTCGCCAGGAGTAGATATGCGACTTGAGGCTCTGAATGAGAAGACGGCGACCCTTCCACTCTGCTCGCCAAGATCACTTTCAGCCGAGGTTCCGCAGTTGGGAAAAAATACCGAAGATGCGATAGTTTTTGGTGTAATAGAGGGTGTTTTTTACGAAGTAAAAGGGTATATTGACACTTTTACGGAGAAAAATGAAGATTTATTGACAATTTTTATCGGTGGAGACGCAGAATATTTTGTTAATCGAATTAAAAATGCGATATTTGCGGGTCGTAAAGTTGTCTTTTGCGGACTTAATAGAATTTTAGAATATAATGCAGAGAATGAAGATATATAGCAGAGTATTTCTGATGGCATTTGTCATCGCTGTTTTTGGTGTTGTGGGTCGAGCATCGGCTCAGGATTCGGCAGTTAATGCCTACTCTCCATACACAATGTATGGAATCGGAGAGCTGGGCGTGAACGGTAATGCAATCAACCGCACTATGGGTGGAACAGGTATCGCTTTCCGTAGTACACAGATGGCAAGCCTCCTTAACCCTGCAGGTTATAGCGCTACACTTCGTAACAGCTTTATCTTCGAGGTAGGTATGGAGGGTAACTTCTTGAAGAACACTCAGCGCAAGTATCCAACAACATCTATCTCAGACTATACAACTGCTGAGAATGCAAAAAATAGCGTAAACCTCCGCGAGATTGCTATCCAGTTTCCATTGGCTAAGGGTCTGGGCTTCGGTTTTAGCCTTACTCCATACGGTAGCGTTGGTTATAAGATGCACGCACTGGAGCAGAATGAGGATACTTGGGGCTCAGTCGGCGCTGTAATGTACAACTACCAGGGCGATGGTGACGTTACAGAGATTAAGGCTGGTGTTGGTTGGGAGTTCGTCCGTGGCGTCTCAGTCGGTATTGCAGCTAAGTACTATTGGGGTAACATCCTGCACAACTACACCACCTCAATATATGGTGACTACGTAGGTTCTGGTGACTACGTATCGACAAAGGGTCTTGATGACTACGCTATCTCGAACTTTAAGTTCCAGGTGGGTCTGCAGGCAAACCTTATCGCAACAAAGAAGCGAATGCTCACTATCGGTGCTACTTATGACTATGGTGGTCCACTCAATCCAAAGGTGGTGCAGACTATCTACATTGGTGACTACGCCTCTTCAGTTGTGTTCCAGGAGGATAGCCGCGGTCAGATGCGCCTGCCACACTCAGTTGGCGCAGGAGTTAGCTATCAGGATGCTAAGTTTATCGCTAACTTTGACTACGAGTACCAGAATTGGGGTGGCGACAACGCCTTCTACCATCACGACTCGTATACAGGGCTGAAGATTAAATATGTAGATACCCACACATATAAGTTCGGTTTTGAGTATATTCCTAACCGCTTTGATGTTCGTAACTACCTTAAGCGTATCTCTTATCGCATCGGTGCTCGCTATGGTAACTACTACCAGAGCTTCGAAGGTCGCAAGATTGACCAGTGGTGTGTAACCGCAGGTTTCGGCTTCCCAGTACGCTTTATGGCTGCGCATAGCATCAATGCAGGTATTGAGATTGGTGGCAGAGGTAACCACGCATCGGTTATTATGCCAAAACTCGGTCAGCGCATTGGCCTTATTCGTCAGAACTACATCAAAGTACAGCTTGGCTTCTCGCTCTTTGGAGAGGATTACTGGTTTGTACGCCCTAAGATTGACTAAAAAATTAGTAACACAAATAAAACAAACAACACAATGAAGGCAATTAAGTTTTTAATCGTTGCAGCTATGGCTGCTATGGCAACAGCTGCTGTTGCACAGGACTTTAGTGATCCTAAGTATGCAAAGTGGGGTGAGACTCCAGAGGAGCGCAAGGAGAATATGCTTGCAAGCTCATACCTTAAGGAGGAGATTGCAAACCGTCACTTCAACTCTGCAGCTGCATATCTTCAGCAGCTTATCGCTAAGTGTCCTGCAGCATCTGAGAACATCTATGCAAATGGTGTTAAGCTCTACAAGGAGCGCGTAAACCGTGCAGAGACTCTTGCAGAGAAGAAGATGTATGTTGACTCTATCATCCTTCTCTACGACATCCGTCTGCAGCACTATGCATCACACCCTAAGCGTGGTAGCGCATACATCCTTGAGCGTAAGGCTCGTGAGTACCTCACATATAAGGGTGATGACCGTGAGGGTGTTGCTGAGGTATTCGAGGCAGCTCTTGAGGCTCAGAAGAAGGCTGGTGCAGTAGATCCAGAGCTCGTAGTTATCTACTTCAAGAACCTCTGCGACGATTTCCAGAACGATATCGTAGATGCAATGACAATCGTTAATACTTACGACGCATATGCTAAGTATTTCGAAAACATCGCACCAGAGCAGTTGCAGTACAAGGAGCAGTTCGAGAAGTGCTTCGGTATGAGTGGTGCAGCATCTTGCGAGAATATCGAGGCTATCTTCTCAAAGAAGCTCGAGGGTAATATGGACGATGAGGTTCTCGTATCTCAGGCATACGGTCTTTTGGCTCGTACTGGTTGTAACTCAGAGTTCTTCTTCACTGTTGGTGAGAAGTACTACTCACTCCAGCCATCTGCATCTGTAGCTATGGCACTTGCACAGGCATTCCAGGATAAGGGTAACTTCGACAAGGCTAACCAGTACCTTCGTGAGGCACTCGCAGTTGAGCAGGATGCTGAGCAGCGTGAGAAGCTCTATGTACGTATCGGTATCCTCGATATGTCAATCAATAACTTCGCGGCTGCTGTTGAGGCATTCCGTGAGGCACAGGCAATCAATCCTGAGAACGCACACGCTCCATTCTTCCTTGCACAGTGCTATGTAAATGGTGCAAAGGGTTGCACAGGTCTTGCTAAGGATGCTATCTACTGGGTTGCATACGACCTTATCCAGAAGGCTCTGCCACTGCTCGAGGCTCAGGATGCTGCTCGTGTAGAGGCTGCAAAGCAGCTTGCTGCTGCTTACCGTGGCGCATTCCCTACAAAGGAGGAGTGCTTCTTCAACGAGCTTGCTGACGGTTCTACATATGTTGTAAACTGCGGCTTTGCTCAGGGCGTTAGAACAAGCGTTCGTCCACGTCAGTAAGATATAAAATACTGTTCAGTGAGAAATTTATTGCACAGATATTTAGCAATAGCACTCCTTTTCTTGGGGAGTGCTTTGCTCTTTTCGTGCAAGGAGGAGCAGAAGCGCGAGGAGGAGTCTCTTGATGCCATTATGACCGAGAAGAGTGCTAATCTCACAATAGTAGTCTCGGAGAATGGTCGCCGCTCATACCGCTTCTCAACACCACTGCTTGAGGGTTATATGCTGGGTCGTGACCCATATAGAGAGTTCCGCAAGGGTATTAAGATTGTAACATACCAGGACGACTCTCTGACAACGGTCAACGCCACCATCGAGTCCAACTATGCCATCTACTACGAAAATCGTAAACTGTGGGAGGCTAAGGGTAATGTCCGCATCGTTAAGCACGATGGCACAAAGGTCTTTACCCAGCAGCTGTTTTGGAACTCAACCACCAAACGAGTCTACTCTAATGTAGATACAAAGATTGTAACCGATAACGATACCCACTTTACAGAGGGCTTTGAGTCTGACGAGGAGCTTGTAGAGCTCAACTTCCGTCACTGGAAGGGTAAGGTTAGGATGGACGAGCAGAAGATGAACTCTAAGAGCGATACTACAGCTGTAGAGCAGAAACCTGCACCTCAAACCAAACCTGTAGGCGAGAAGAGCCTCTCGAAACCGACGCAGAACAAATCTTCGTTTGCATCTCGTCGTGCGACAATATCTACCCCGACCAAGATGGGTCGAAATCAGGCAGGGGATACCGACCGCATAGAGTAATATTATATAGGTAATGACCACATCTGTAGTAATCATACTGTTAATGCTGTTGCTGTCGGCGTTCTTCTCGGGTATGGAGATTGCGTTTTTGAATAAAAACCGTCTTAAGCTCGAGATTGATCGTAAACAGAGCCGTATGTTTGACTATATTGCCAACCTCTTTTCGCGAAATCAGGGGCAGTATATCACAACCATACTTGTAGGTAACAACATCACGCTTGTTATCTACTCTATGTGTATGTCGCAGCTTATCCGTGGCGTTGCCTATCTGTTGGGTTGGCAGAGCATCTATAGTGAGGGCTCATTTCTGTTGGAGACTATCATCCCGACGGTGATTGTAATCTTTGTTGCTGAGTATATCCCTAAGTCGGTATTTAGAACAAATCCGAACTTTTACTATCGCATCTTCTCCCCAATAATCTTCGTATTTTATCTACTTCTATATCCAGTAGCACGCTTTACAACGATGCTCTCATATGGCTTGCTGCGTCTTTTTGGACGAACTACAGCCCAGGCCGAGAAGGATGTAGAGTTTGATCGTAGCGATCTTGAGAGTCTGCTCGATACAAACAATACAGAGTCAGATGACCAGACTGAGGCGGAGATTAAGATGTTCCAGAATGCGCTCGATTTTGCCGATTTGCGTGTGCGTGACTGTATGGTGTCGCGTGTAGATATGGAGGCGGTAGATATCGATGAGGCGACCATAGAGAGCCTTACCGAACGCTTTGTGGAGAGTAAGTACTCACGCATCTTCGTCTGGAAGGATAGTGTTGATAATATTATCGGCTATGTAAACTCAAAGAGCCTCTTTACCGCCCCTACAACTATCGAGCAGGTGCTGATTGATGTCGACTTTGTTGTCGAGACAATGCCACTGCAGGATGTTCTGACACAGTTTATCAAGCAGAAGAGCAATATCGCCGTTGTGATTGACGAGTTCGGCGGTACGGCAGGTATCATCTCTCTGGAGGATGTGCTGGAGCAGATTTTTGGCGAGATTGAGGATGAACACGATGTTGAGGATACTGTCGAGAAACAGGTGGCAGAGAACGAATATGTCTTCTCTTGCCGTCTTGAGGTGGAGTATCTGAACGAGAAGTATGGCCTCGGCATAGCTGAAAGTGAGGAGTATGACACCCTTGCCGGATATATCATCTACCGCTATAAGGAGCTTCCCGTGGCAGGTACACAGATGGAGTTTGATGGTCTGAAGATTAAGATTTTACGAACTACTCGCTCTCGAATCGAACTTGCGAGGGTAGAGATGACTAAAAAATAGCGCAAAAAGACGAATAATTGGAATAAAATTATTATATTCGCGAGTTATTTGAAAATTTTACAAAAAAATATTCTGATATGGTAAGTTTGAACACTATGAGAACCAAATTCGGCGTACTGCTCTCTGTGATTATTGCAGGCGCGCTTTTGGCGTTTATCTTCTCTCTGAAGTCAGAGATGGGATTTTCTGGCAACGACCCTGAGGTTGGTGCAATTGATGGTAAGGACATTCACTACTCTGAGTTCCTTGCTGCTTATGATGATGTTAAGGCTCAGATGGGCGAGCTCACTACAGATGAGCAGGCTCAGCAGGCTCTTGCAAACACTTGGCAGATTCTGCTCTCAGACCACGTGTTTACCCCTGGTTTTGAGAAGCTCGGTCTTGCAGTAGGTGCAGCAGAGCACAAGGCACTTGTTCGTGGTGAGCGTGCAAGCAACGTTATGACAAACCTCTTTGGTAACCCTCAGACTGGCGAGTACGATCTTGAGGCTGTAGCTGCTTTCCTTGCACAGGTTGAGAGCAATCCACAGGCTCAGCAGGCTTGGGCATTCTTCAGCAAGCAGGCTGATCTCGATCGCTCTATGATGAAGTACCAGGCACTGGTTCAGAAGGGTGCTTATGCAAACAAACTCGAGATTGAGCGCGGTGTAAAGAGCGCAAACAACACATATAACGGTCGTTATGTTGTTAGCCGCTACAACACTGTTGCAGACTCACTTGTAAACGTTTCTGATAGCGAGATTAAGGCTTATTACAAAGCTCACAAGGCTCAGTACGAGCGCACTCCATACCGCACAATCTCTTTCGTAGAGTTTACTGTAGAGGCTACAGAGGCTGATAAGGCTGCTGTTGAGGCTGAGGCTAAGGCTGCTGCAGAGCAGTTTGCTACAGTTGCTGATTTCAAGGCTTACACTCGTGAGAACCGCCACGCATCTGTTGCTCAGACCTATATCACTGCTGCTCAGATGACTGCAGAGGAGAGCGCAGCTCTTACAAAGGGTAAGATGTACGGCCCAGCACTCGTTGCTGATCAGTGGACTGCTTCTCGCGTTGCTGAGGTTCGCAATGTTCCTGAGAAGTACACTCTCAGCCACATCGTCCTCAACTATACTGATGATAAGCTCGCAGATAGCCTTGTAACCGTTGCAAAGAAGGGTGACTTCGCTGCACTCGCTGCACAGTACTCTATCGCAACCGATACTGCTGCTGAGGGTGGTAAGATTGGTGAGGTTACTTACGCTACACTCGCTCCAGAGTTCGCAGATGCACTGCTTGGTAAGAAGAAGGGTGATATCGTTAAGATTACTATGGGTAGCGCAATCCAGATTCTTAAGGTTGATGCAGTTAGCGCAATCCAGAAGCACTACAAGCTCGCTACACTTGCTTATCCACTCGTAGCATCACAGCAGACTCAGCGCGATGTACACAACGCTGCAAGCCTCTTCGCAGTATCAGCTGCTAAGGAGGGCTTTGAGGCTGCTACAACTGCTCAGGCACAGGCTTCACGCACCGTTAATATCGACAAGGGCTCTCGTTCAGTTCGCGGTATCGACGGTCACTCTCTTGAGGTTGTATTCTGGGCTAACAAGGCTAAGGTTGGTGATGTTTCTGAGCTCATTAAACTCGATAACAACCACTATGTAGTTGCAACTCTTACAGGTATTACCGATAGCGAGTACCGCTCTGTAGAGGAGGTTGCTGCTCAGATTAAGAACACTCTGCTCCGCGACAAGAAGTTCGAGATGATTGCTGCTAAGATGACTGGCGCAACTATCCAGGACGTTGCTACTGCAGCTGAGGCAGATGTTAAGACCTTCGAGAATGTTAAGTATGACGCATACTATATCCCAGGTATCGGCGTTGAGCCAAGCGTACTTGGCGCAATCTCTGCTCTCGAGCAGGGTGCACTCTCAGCTCCTATTAAGGGTGCAAGCGGCGTATACGTTCTTGTTACCGATGGTGTAACTGTTGCTGAGGAGGCTCAGACTCTCGAGGCTGAGAAGGTTAAGCAGCAGGCAACAGCCGAGCAGTCTGCAACTCGCGCATTCTATGCAGTTCAGGAGTTGGCAGATGTAGAGGATAACACTGTAGGCTACTTCTAATTTTGTTGTGAAAACACGGCATTAGCCGCACATCCCTAAAAGTAAATCCCTTTGGGCTGTAGGTCTTACTACTATCCCAAAGGGGTTTCTTTTGTGATGCACGCCTACTACCGCATTTTGACAACAAAATAGTGCACAGAGGTAGCGGAGTGCAAACCCTCAATTCTCTGTACTGCGTCAGCCTGCTAATGGCCAATGGCTAATGGCTAACAGCCTTCGCTACTTTGCAGCGAAGGGTCGGCGAAGGCGAGCCAAAAGCAAAAATATTCCTAAATATGTAACTTATTCATAAAATATTCGTATATTTGTATAGAACATGCCATAAATGAGTCTAATCTAAATCACATACATTATGAAAGTTACTATTGAAACTCTTGCGGCTATTTATAACGTAGCTATGGCTATTGCTTGGGCAGATGGCGACCTTAAGCCGGAGTCAGTTGTGCCTCTTGAGAAGTTCTACGGCGGTATAAATGGCTTTACCAATGAGGCAATGCAGAAGGTTTTGGATTGTGTCAAGAACAACGAAAACCTTACGATGGAGAGGTCTGTAGAGCTGGTAAAATCATTAGATGTAGATGTTAAGCTGAAACTGGTTAATGTCTATGCCGATATTGTTCGCGCAGATGAGCAGATTTCGGATAAGAAGATGGTGTTGTTTAACGGCGTGAGAAACCTTTGCGGACTGCCGGCGCCTGCTACTCCGTTGGTGGATAACCCTGACGATGTTATCGCTCCGACATTCATCGCTGCAAAGACAAATGGTCTTGCATATCCTTTCCAGAGTAAGGCGGAGAATTGGCAGGAGCTCGATGCAGATATTGCCGAGCATATCGGTGCGGAGCGTACGGAGGTTGTTCGCTTTACAGCTCCGCTTAACACACTTTCAAAGCAGTTGGGCCTTGTTGATTGCCACCTGGTATTCCTTGTTGATCGTGAGGGTTATAAGAAGGATGGGCTTGGCGATAATATGACCGGCACAATCCTCTATGGCTCAGGCCACGAGATTTTGGGCAATATCGTCTTTGCACTTGAGAGCGATAGCGGATATAAACTTATGGGCTTTACCTCGGCCGCACTTATTGAGAATGCGTATATCGAGATAAATGCAGCAGTTGGAAACCTTTTAAGACTTGAATAATATGAAATTTGCACAACGCGACTTTAGCGCAATCCTCAAATTAGGAATCCAACTCATTTCCAATAGCGATAATTCGCAAAATGCGGCAGCTGCGCATAAACTTATATATGGCCTTGCTCGCTTTGTCTCTGAAGATAGAATCGAGAGCGTCCAGGCAATGTCAGACCTTATCGACTTCGAGACCGCTGCCATTATCGTAGCCAACCTCGACGAGGAGGAGTTCGACTGGGCAAAAGACCTGCTCTATGAGGTAGCAACTACAGAGGTTGAACTGAACGACACTCAGCGCTCAATCATCGAAAACCTTATCGACCTCTATTGGCAAAACCAACCTGCCGATGACGACGGCCGCTACGACTTTGAGATATAAAAAAAGCACCTGAGAAGGTGCTTTTTTTGTTTGCTGTTGGCACACTATGCCAATTATTCAAAATCGTAAGGAGCTATATACGATTCATAGAAATACCAATTTTCAATAGAAGATTTACTTACGTTGCCATTATATGAATATTGTAAATAAGAATTATAAGATTCGCGAGGCACGTATATAGTCATATTATTATTTAATGGTATGGCTCCATAATTATTTAATGAGTAGTCGCGATGAAAGTAAATATTTGGAGGACTCAAAGGCTTGCAATATATGTTTCTTAATTCTGTACATTGTCCAAATGCTTGGCCATCAATAGTATAAATATATTGGGGAATAGTCACATTAACCAAACTTGTACAAGCATAAAAGGCGCGATCACATATCTTTGTGACACTGTCTGGAATAACCACTTCATATAAAACCTCACAGCCACTAAATAAACTATCACTTAGAGTCGTAATCCCATTAGGGATAGATATTTTTTGAAGGCTACTGCATTGACAAAAGCCTCCATCTCCTATTTCTTTTATACTTTCTGGGAGTACGATGTTTTGTAAATCTGTACAATTCATAAATACAGAGGATCCTAAGTTAGTTAAGCTATTGCTTAATGTTATATTCTTTAATCGGCTACAATTACAGAATCCATAATCCTCAATATATTGCACGTTATTGCTAATTATAATAGTTACAAGACTTGAGCAATTATAAAATGCACGTTCTCTAATGATAGAAATGCTTTGTGGTAAGCATATTTTCCATAATGAAGTACATTTATTAAATGCACTTGCGGAAATTTCAGAGAGTCCAGTAAAGTACTTTAATTCAGTAAAAGCTATGATGTTAGTATTATCTTTGAATACTTCTCCAATAGAAGTAACTGCTGCAGCTTCATTGTAGGAGAGTTCTCCGTCACTATTGGTATCCCAATTATTACAACAAAGTACTTTCACTTGCAAATCTTCAAATTTGATATTTTCGTTATCGCGCTTTGAAAACTTAATCGTTGTCCCATCTACCAAGTTGAAATATACATACTCATCATCTTGAGTGATACTTGAGAAAATAGTATCAAAATCTATTCCGTTTGCATTTGTCGCCTTGTCAAGCTGGTCCCAGGTCGCGCCGCTGTCGTATGACACATACCAGTAGTCATTCTCAATCTTTAGATGAGGGGTGGTGCCATTTACGCCATTTGCTTGAACCTTATTGCCCTTGCCGTCTAATAGCCACTCGCCATCAACAGTCCAATAGTAGATGCCGTCGGTATCTTTCATAACGCCAATTTGTGGAGTGTAGCCATCCTTGCCATCTTTGCCGTTTGCTCCGTCTTTACCGTTCGTGCCGTGATAGATAGTAATTGTGTCGCCGTATGCAAAAGTGATGGTATAACCAATCTCTGCACCGTCTTTACGCACTGGAGATACATTGGTGATGTAGTCATTCTTCTGCAACGCATTTACAATGGATTGTAACGAACTGATGTTTGTATTCATCTGCTTGCAGAGCTCCTCAAGTGCCACGATACGCTTTTCGTGCTCATTGAGTTTGTTCCAGATGTCGGTATCATCGAACTTACTGCACGAAGATGCCACGATTGCCAAAGCGACGGCAATAAAACTAATAAATCTCTTCATAGCTTTTTATATTTAAGGTTGTATATATGCATAAAAAGAAAGTGTGAGGCAATTCGTTTATCTCACAGCAGGCATTTGGCGTGGCCCAAGCATAAATAAACAATACCTCACACCGAATGGTATATGTAGAAAATGATATACCAAATGCGGTGTAGAGCGTTGTTGCTTATCCTTATGCTTATAAAATCGCCAAATTTTGCTGCGAAGGATTAGCGAAACACTTTCACTAATAATATGTCTGCAATCTCGCGACTGCACTACAAAGTTAGAAAAATATTTCCGAACGAACAAATAAATAAGCCCCCTTTACAGAAAGGGGGTTTGGGGGATAGGTAACATAAAAAGTGGTGGAGGCCAAAGGCCACACCACCACTATATTAAGGGTTAAAAAAGAAAGCCCTCCCAAGTGGGAAGGCTTTGCACATAAGATAAGTCTCGGTAATCCGATTACTTCGACATGTAACCCTTAATATAATGGTGGTGACTGCCATAACGGTTGAATGCAGCCTCATCGAGAGCCTCCTGTGCTGATGGGTGAGCAACAGATATGATAAGGCGAGCACGCTCCTGCAGGCTCTTGCCGTAGAGGTCTACAGCACCATTCTCAGTAACGAACCAGTGGATGTGGTTACGGGTTGTAACAACACCAGCACCCTCAGTAAGAACGTCAGAGATCTTAGATACACCCTTGTTTGTGATAGATGGCATTGCGATAATAGCCTTACCACCCTTAGAGAGAGATGCTCCATAGATGAAGTCAACCTGACCACCTACGCCAGAGTAGAACTTACGGCCGAGTGAGTCTGCGCAAACCTGACCAGTGATATCTACCTGAAGAGCAGAGTTGATAGCTGTTACCTTGTCGTTCTTTGAGATGATGAATGGGTCGTTAGTGTAACCTACGTCCATCATCAGTACGCCTGGGTTGTCATCAATAAAGTCATAAACCTTCTGTGAACCCATAAGGAAGGTAGAGACCATCTTACCCTTATCAATGTTCTTAAGTGCACCGTTGATTACGCCCTTCTCAACGAGTGGAAGTACGCCATCAGCGAACATCTCAGTGTGAACACCGAGGTTCTTGTGGTTGCCGAGCTGTGCGAGTACTGCGTTTGGAATAGCACCGATACCCATCTGGAGGGTAGCGCCATCCTCGATAAGGCCAGCACAGAGGTTACCAATCTTAGTCTCAACCTCATTTGGAGCTGCGAAGTGAGCCTCCTCAAGTGGCTGATCGTCCTCTACGAAGAACTCAATCTGTGAGCTGTGGATCATCGCATCACCGAATGCACGAGGAACATACTTGTTAACAACTGCAATAACGTGCTCAGCGCACTCAACAGCTGCAAGTGTAGCATCTACAGATGTACCGAGAGATACATAGCCGTGCTTGTCAGGAGTAGATACCTGAATCATAGCTACATTACAAGGCACTGCACCACTACGATAGAGCTTCTGTGTCTCGCTGAGGAAAATTGGAATGTAGTCAGCATAACCGCTCTGGGTTACCTTACGTACATTACCGCCCACGAAGAATGAGTCGAGCTGGAATACGCCCTCGAACTCTGGATCTGCATATGGTGCAGGACCCTCGGTGTGGAGGTGGTGGATGTGTACATCCTTAAGCTCGCCTGCGCGACCTCTCTCGCACATAGCCTTAATAAGGCACTGAGGTGCCGATGCAACTGAACTGAGGTGAATGTGATCACCAGACTTGATTACCTTTACAGCCTCTTCTGCTGTTACAAACTTAATCATAGCTCTTAATTATTTTAGTATAGGTTGTTAAAAATTACTTTCTCTTTACCTCGACCTGCTCGTAACCCTCGATAATATCGCCGACCTTGATGTCGTTGTATGACTCGATATTCAGACCGCAGTCGTGGCCTGTAAGTACCTCCTTCACGTCATCCTTAAAGCGCTTGAGTGAGCCCAGACGACCTGTGTGGATAACGATACCGTCACGGATTACGCGGATAGGGGTGTTACGCTGAATCTTACCCTCGCGAACAATACCACCGGCAATAGTACCCACCTTTGAAATCTTGAAGGTCTCCAGTACCTCGACAGAGCAGACAATCTCCTCCTTCATCACTGGCTCGAGCATACCCTCAATAGCGTCCTTAATCTCGTTGATTGCGTCGTAGATGATAGAGTAGAGGCGAATCTCAATCTCCTCCTTCTCAGCCAGACGACGAGCAGCAGCTGATGGACGCACCTGGAAGCCGACGATAATGGCGTTAGATGCAGTTGCCAGCAGTACGTCACTCTCCGAAATCTGACCTACAGCAGAGTGGATAACATTTACCTGAACAGTCTCCTTTGAGAGCTTAATCAGTGAGCCTGACATAGCCTCTACAGAGCCGTCCACGTCACCCTTAACGATAATATTGAGCTCCTTGAATGAGCCGATAGCGATACGACGACCAATCTCGTCGAGTGTTACGTGCTTCTGAGTCATCAGACCCTGCATACGCTGCAGCTGCTCACGCTTGTTTGCCACCTCACGAGCTGAGCGGTCATCCTCCATAACGTTGAATGAGTCACCCGCCTGTGGTGCACCGTTAAGACCAAGAAGCTGTACTGGTGTTGATGGGCCTGCAGCGGTAATCTTCTTACCGTTCTCGTCAAACATAGCCTTTACACGACCAGTGTATGTACCAGAGAGTACCACATCACCAATGCGGAGAGTTCCCTCCTGTACAAGTACTGTAGCTACATAACCACGACCCTTGTCGAGTGTTGACTCGATAACAGCACCCTTTGCACGCTTGTTTGGATTTGCCTTAAGGTCGAGAAGCTCTGCCTCAAGAAGTACCTTCTCAAGGAGTTTCTCAAGGTTAAGGCCCTGCTTTGCAGATACATCCTGACTCTGGTACTTACCACCCCAGTCCTCAACGAGGAAGTTCATACCTGCAAGCTGCTCCTTAATGCGCTCTACATTTGCAGCAGGCTTATCAATCTTGTTGATTGCAAATACCATAGGTACGCCTGCAGCCTGTGCGTGGTTGATAGCCTCGATAGTCTGTGGCATCACACTGTCATCAGCCGCAACGATGATAATTGCAACGTCAGTAATCTTCGCACCACGTGCACGCATCGCAGTAAATGCCTCGTGACCTGGGGTGTCGAGGAATGTAATCTTCTGTCCATTCAACTCAACAGAGTATGCACCGATGTGCTGGGTGATACCTCCCGCCTCACCAGCGATAACGTTGGTCTTACGGATATTGTCGAGCAACGATGTCTTACCGTGGTCTACGTGACCCATTACGGTTACAATCGGTGGACGTGGGAGCAGATCCTCTGCCTCGTCAACCTCGTCGTCGCCGATAGCCTCCTGAATCTCTACAGATACGAACTCGGTAGTGAAGCCGAACTCCTCAGCAACTACTACAAGCGCCTCTGCATCCAGACGCTGGTTGATAGATACCATAAGGCCGAGGTTCATACAAGCTGAGATAACCTCCATAGGAGATACATTCATCATTGTTGCAAGTTCGCTCACGGTTACAAACTCTGTAACCTTGAGCACCTTGCGCTCCATCTCCTCGCGCTCTACAGCCTCGCTCATACGCTGCTGTACCTCCTCGCGCTTCTCCTTGCGGTACTTAGCACCCTTATTCTTGGCACCCTTTGCAGTCAGACGAGCAAGGGTATCCTTTACCTGCTTTGAAACCTCTTCGTCAGATACCTCTGGACGAACTACAGGCTTTGGCTGTGGCTTGTTGTGCTTGTTCTTCTTGCCACCACCCTGCTGATTCTGCTGGTTGTTATTGTTGTTATTATTATTGTTCTGCTTGAAGTCAGGACGATTCTTCTTGCCATTGCCCTGCTGAGGCTGCTGCTGACGAGTGATGTCGACCTTCTCTTTGTCAATCTTCTTACGGCGCTTGCCACCTGGGACCATGCCAGATACATCCATCTTACCCAAAATCTGAGGACCACTCAGTGTTGGAGTAGCCGTTGCACGGAAAGCGTTATTCTCTTTAGGCTCTGCCTTAACTGGTTCAGCCTTTGGCTGAGGTGCTGGCTGTGGCTTCTGCTCTGGCTTTATTTCAGCCTTTGGCTCAACCTTAGGTTCTGGCTTTGGCTCTGGCTTAGGCTCAGTCTTTGGCTGTGGCTTTATAACGTTACCATTCTTGTCCAAATCGATACGACCGAGAATTTTAGGCTGCTGTACCTCGTCCTTAATCTCGATTGTACGCTTTGTCTCAACCTTTGGCTCCTCGATAGATACGGTTGCCTGCTTTGTTGAGATCTTCTCGCGGATATTGTCACGAGCAGAGCCTGAAGTGCGGTTTGCACCAAACTCCTTCTCTACCATTGCGTAGATATCTCCACTAATTTGTGTATTGGGCGAGCCATCGATAGCTACACCCTTCTTGCGCAGGAAATCGGTTACGGTGTTAAGACCAACCTTGAACTCCTTTGCAACTTGAATAAGGCGTAATTTCTTTGTTTCGTTCTCCATTATATTTTTCCTTTTTTTATTTGACAATTGTTACATTTGTTACGAAAATCTCGTAACCGGATTCTGGGGAACGGATTACTCCTCACTCTGCTCCAACTCTCTCTCAAGGATAGCAATGATAGTCTCCGCCTGCTCTACCTCGAGATCTGCACGCTCAGCAATCTCCTCTGCGCTCAGTGCAATTACAGCCTTCGCACGGTCAAGACCTACTGCAGAGAGTGCCTCAATCTGCCAAGCCTCGATAACATCAGAGAACTCTGTGATAGGGTAGTCACCACCCTCGATGTTACGGAATACGTCGATGTTGTAGCCAGTAAGCATCTTAGAGAGCTTGATGTTCAGACCGCCCTTACCGATAGCGAGTGATACCTGATCTGGATCGAGGTATACAGATGCTGTCATACGCTCCTCGTCAACAATAATCTCGGTAGTCTTTGCTGGGTTGAGTGAACGCTGGATAAGCAGCTTGGTGTTTGAAGTGTAGTTGATAACGTCGATATTCTCGTTATGCAGCTCCTTTACGATAGTGTAGATACGAGCACCCTTCATACCTACGCAAGAGCCTACAGGATCGATGCGGTCGTCGTAAGACTCAACAGCAACCTTTGCACGCTCGCCAGGGATGCGGGCAATCTTCTTGATTGTAATCAGACCGTCGTAAATCTCAGGTACCTCAGCCTCGAAAAGACGCTCGAGGAACTGGTTTGCTGTACGAGAGAGGATGATACGTGGCTGGTTGTTGTTCATCTCTACGCTCTTAACGATAGCCTTAAGGGTGTCACCCTTGCGGTAGAACTCGCCAGGAATTTGCTCTGCACGTGGCAGAATAAGCTCGTTCTCCTCGTCGTCGAGAATAAGTACCTCCTTCTTCCATACCTGGTAGATCTCGCCTGATACGATCTCGCCCACGCGGTCGCGATACTTCTCGTAGATGTTTGCCTTCTCAAGGTCGAGAATGCGAGATGCGAGGTTCTGACGCAGTGAGAGTACTGCACGACGACCAAAAGACTCGAAAGTGATAAAGTCTGAGTACTCGTCGCCAACCTCGTAAGATGGGTCGATAGCCTGAATCTGAGAGAGTGAGATCTCGCGTACCTCATCCTCAAAATCCTCATCTGCAACAACTACGCGTGTGCGCCAGATCTCCAGGTCACCCTTGTCGTCGTTGATAATGACATCGAAGTTCTCGTCGGTGCCGTACTGCTTCTGAAGCGCGTGACGGAATACGTCCTCAAGAACACCAACCATTGTTGACTTGTCGATGTTTTTCAGCTCCTTGAACTCTGCAAAGTTGCTGATAAGATTCAAATTGTTCATTGTTTTTGCTTTTTATATTATTTGTAATCTAAATATTCCTTTGCTGTCTTGATATCCTCGAAGGCGATTTTGCGAACAATGTGCTGCAACTCCTTGCGCTTCTTGCCCTCAACAGCCACCTTCTCGTCATAAGAGATTGTAATGCCCTCCTCAGTCGCCTCGTCGAGAGTGCCCAAAATCTTGATGCCATCCTTGAGAAGTACCTCAATTGCAGAGCCCTCAATCTTCTTGTACTGACGCAATAACTTGAGCGGCTCGCCAATACCTGCCGATGCAACCATAAGTGAAAAATCCTCTACATCTCTGTCAAAAACTGCATCTACAGCGCGCGAAACAGCTACGCAAGTGTCAATAGACACTCTGCTGTCAGCATCCAAAATGAGCGAAATCTCATTCGATGGGGTAGATACACACTCTACAACAAACACATCGCTGCCCTCAAGGTGCTGCTCTACTACCTCTATTAACTTGTTGATATCCATTGTGTTATATGATTTTTTATTTGCCTTATGGTACAAAATAAGGGGACCTTTTCGTCCCCTTTCACTCTTTCACACCACAAAAGTAGTGCATTAAATTGAGAAAAGCAAATATTTCATAAGAAATATTAGTGTTTTATCGTGAAAAGGCAGCATTAGCTGCCGCTAACCCAAATAAACAGCAAAGGGCAGTACGTCTTGTACAGCCCTTCGCTGTTTTTTGTGCCGAGCGTTGCTACTACTACCTTTTGACGATAAAACGGTGCATAGAATAAGCGTAGTGCAAACCTGCACCACATCCCTCATATCCCCGAATGGGAAATACACTTAGTATGTCCCATCCGTGTATATATCACGATGTACCACAGCTACGCACTTTTGACGATAAAACGGTGCATAGATTTAGCGTAGTGCAAACCCGCGCCACATCCCTCATATTCCCGAATGGGAAATACAGGAGTATGTCCCATCCGTGCCTATATCACGATGCGCCGCATCTGCATACTTTTGACGATAAAACGGTACGCTAATTATTCGGTGTGCAAACTGTTTTATCTGACAACTACTCCTTATTCTCAGGCTTGAATTCGATTTCGATATAGCTCTGGGATGGTTTGGTAATTGCGCCTGTAGCAGCGTCGATACCCCAACCCAAAACTACATCTTTTTTTCAATCCTTCAACGAAAAAGGGGATGACTAATTTACTTTTTAGTCATCCCCAAAGCCAATAGCCAACGGCTAACAGCCAATAGTATTATCAGCGCAACTTTGTTATTTGATTAGAGGTTGTTTTAAGGTTGTTTTCGAGATTATTTTATTGCTAATTTGTGGCGATTTTCCATTGTGGTTTGAGGCGCATAGGGGTTCCTATGTAACAAAAACCACAATGGGAAATCGTCGTAAGTAGGATAAAAGAACAAAGAAAACAACCTTAATACAACCTCTTACATCATTCCGCCCATACCTCCAGCAGGCATTGCTGGCAGTGGGTTCTCGGATGGTTTCTCGGCAAGTACGCACTCGGTTGTAAGGAACATCGATGCGATAGATGCTGCGTTTTCAAGAGCCACGCGAGATACCTTTGTAGGGTCGATAATACCCGCTGCGAGCATATCCTCAAAGCGGTCTTCGCGAGCGTTGTAGCCGAAGTTGCCCTCGCCCTCGCGAACCTTATTTACAACTACAGAGCCCTCGCCACCTGCGTTAGCAACAATCTGGCGAAGTGGCTCCTCGATAGCGCGCTTAACAATCTGAATACCAGTTGTCTGGTCGTCATTGTCACCCTTAAGACCCTCAAGAGCTGCTGTTGCGCGGATGTAAGCCACGCCACCACCTGGAACGATACCCTCCTCAACGGCTGCACGGGTAGCTGCCAGAGCGTCATCTACGCGATCCTTCTTCTCCTTCATCTCAACCTCAGTTGCAGCACCTACATAGAGTACTGCTACACCACCTGCGAGCTTTGCAAGACGCTCCTGGAGCTTCTCACGCTCGTAGTCAGACTTAGCAACCTCGATAGATGAGCGGATAAGCGCCACGCGAGCTGCAATAGCCTCCTTGTCACCGCAACCGTCAACGATAGTTGTATTCTCCTTGGTAAGGGTTGCCTTCTCTGCGCAACCGAGGAAATCGATTGTTGCATCCTCAATCTTCATACCCTTGTCAGAAGAGATAACTGTTGCACCTGTAAGGGTTGCAATATCCTCAAGCATCTCCTTGCGACGGTCACCAAAGCCTGGAGCCTTACAAGCAGCCACCTTGATTGTACCACGGAGACGGTTGAGAACAAGTGACTGCAATGCGTCGCCATCAACATCCTCTGCGATAATAAGCAGTGCACGACCAGACTGAGCAACTGGCTCAAGTACGCCCATAATCTCCTTCATAGACGAAATCTTCTTGTCTGCAAGAAGGATATAAGGCTTCTCGAGCTCTGCCTGCATCTTCTCTGTGTCGGTCATAAAGTATGGAGAGATATAACCGCGGTCGAACTGCATACCCTCAACTACATCTACGTGAGTATCAGTACCCTTAGCCTCCTCTACGGTGATTACACCCTCGTTATTTACCTTTGCCATCGCCTCAGCAATCAAAGTACCGATTGCGCGGTCGTTGTTTGCAGAGATTGTAGCAACCTGCTCAATCTTTGTGTTGTCAGAGCCAACTTCCTGGCTCTGAGAACGCAGTGACTCAACAATAACAGAAACTGCCTTGTCAATACCGCGCTTGATATCCATTGGATTTGCACCTGCAGTGACATTCTTCAGACCTACACTGATAATAGCCTGTGCAAGTACAGTTGCAGTTGTAGTACCGTCACCCGCATCGTCATTGGTCTTTGATGCCACCTCGCGCACCATCTGTGCACCCATATTTGCAAATGCATCCTCCAACTCTACAGCCTTTGCTACAGTCACACCATCCTTTGTTACCTGCGGTGCACCAAACTTCTTGTCAATAATCACATTTCTACCCTTAGGGCCCAGTGTTACTTTTACCGCATTTGCCAATGCGTCAACACCCTCCTTGAGAAGGTCGCGCGCCTCGATGTTATATTTAATTTCCTTTGCCATAATAACTTGTCTCTTTAATTTTGGTTTCGATTTTATGCGGTTTTTACTTCCTTCCTCTTGCCAATTAAATCCTCACATACCTCTTGTATGCTGCGGTTTAATTGTCTGCGAGAGCGTTGTAAAACCTCACCTAAAATCAAAACTTGTGTTTGTTGTTTTTTTGCTGCAGCAAAATTATTTCTCTACTACTGCCAGAATCTCTGACTGCTTCATGATGATATAGGTTACGCCCTCGTAGCTAACCTCTGTGCCTGAATACTTACCATAGAGAATCTGGTCACCAGCCTTAACCTCCATAGTTACATCCTTTGTGCCAGGGCCTACGGCGATAATCTTGCCTGCAAGCGGCTTCTCCTTTGCTGTATCCGGAATGATAAGACCTCCGGCGGTCACCTCTTCTGCTGGATTAGGCAGAACGAGTACGCGATCTGAAAGTGGTTTAATCATAGCTTTTTACTTTTAATATGTTTTTACTTTGTTGTTTTCTGTTTGCGAAATTATACGGCAATCCTTGTGCCAAAATCATTTTTTGTGCCAACTTTGGCATAGGTGTTGACAAATTGGCACAAAATTAGTAATTTTGTTGAAAATGTATGACATAATGAGGAGGTTATTTTCTATTATTACCCTGAGTCTTCTATTTTTTACTGCACAGACCCAAAATTTATCGATGGATAGCTTTACTTTGCCCAAGCCGCATCCGCGATTGATTTTGCAGAAGGGTGATGTTGCAGCACTGCTGAAGGCGGTAGAGACCTCGCCGCAGATGGGGCGACTTGATGACTATATCATTAGTCAGGCTGAGCAGATGCTTGAACAGCCGGTCTCTGTCTATAAAAAGCAGGGTAAGCGCCTGCTTACGGTTAGTCGTACAGTACTTGAGCGCGTGCTCTTCTGCAGCTATGCCTATCTAACTACAAAAGATGCCAGTTTTGCAGCTCGTGCCGAGCGGGAGATGGTTGCTGCGGCGGAGTTTGATAATTGGAATCCGTCACACTTTCTCGATGTGGCAGAGATGACTACGGCGCTGGCGTTGGGCTACGATTGGCTATATGATTTGCTCTCAGAGGCGAGTCGACAGAAGATTGAGAGTGCGATAGCCGAAAAGGGTCTTTTGGGTGCTGAAAAAGAGAGTCAGATGTGGTTCTATCGCCGTGCAAATAATTGGAATCAGGTCTGCAACTGCGGTATGATTTTGGGTGCGTTGGCAATCTCTGAACTTAAGCCAGAATTAGCAAAACAGATGGTCGAAAAGTCGCTTTTGTCCAACCCTATAGCAATGGCTACTTACGCTCCAAATGGAGTCTATGTCGAGGGCGGCGGCTACTGGAGTTATGGTACTTGGTTTGAAGTTGTGATGATAGAGGCTCTGCGTAGTGCATTAGGAAGCAGCTTTGGTATTGAAAAGGCTGATGGTTTTCTGCAATCTGCTGATTTTATTAACTTTATAACAGCACCAAGTGGCGGAAGATTTAACTATTCTGACGACGGATCAAGGATGAGAAAGTCGCAAAATCCACTACTTGGTTGGTTTGCTGCTGAGAGTGGTGATACGGGTGTAATATACGATGATTTTCGGAGTCTGGAGAGTGGCGCAATTCGTATTGAGGAGCGACGTATGCTACCTATTGGAATGTTCTTTTTGTCGCGTTGTGACCTTGATAACCTGCAGCCTCCGAAGTCTAATTTTTATGTTGGCAAGGGTGAGCAACCTCTCTTTATATATCGCAGTGGTTGGGAATCAAAAGAGGATACATATTTGGCTGCAAAGGGTGGTTCGGCATCGCTCTCTCATGCACATATGGACGCTGGTAGTTTTATCTACGAGTGGGGTGGTGTGCGTTGGAGCATAGATTTGGGCTCGCAGAACTACTATTCGCTTGAGAGTAAGGGTGTCGATTTGTGGAATATGAAGGAGGGCTCGCAGCGTTGGGGTGTCTTCAGAATTGGCAGTGGTTCGCACTCAACACTGACGGTGGATGGACGAAATCATAAGGTTGCGGGCTGTGCGACTATGGTTGAGTCGTTTGATAATGAGGCGTATCGTGGTGCGACTTTTGACCTTTCGCAACTCTTTGATTGCCTGGATGTTGCGATGCGTAAGATAACTATTGATAATGTCGGTAAGGTATCTGTCGTTGACTCTCTGCAGGCTGAAAAACCGTGCTCAGTTCGCTGGACAATGACAACAAATGCTCAGGCTAAGGTGTTGAGTAAAAATGAGATACTGCTCACTCAAAATGGTAAGTCGATTATTGTTCGCGCGGTGAAATCGCGCGGTGTCAAACCATTTGTAATCTCAAACGATCCACCGCATAGTTACGATGCTCCAAATAAGGACTCTCGCCGTGTGGGTTTTGATCTGTCTCTACGCAAAAAGGCTCTACTTACAGTTGAACTTGTGCCCGTAGACTAAAAATGTTGTGTAGCGTTGCCTTTTTGTATAATTGCAAATGAGGTTAGTTTTTTTGGCATTTACCGTAAAAATAAGAGGTTATCAGGTTGCAAGACCGTCGATATAAAACGTATTTACATAACTTTACAAAAAACATATCCACCATTACACTTATCACTACACCTACGCAGATGCGGACTTCCATTTTGCACTCGAGAATGGTACACGCCGTTGGAGTGGTAGTTAGTTAGAGTCAATGGTCGATAGCCAACAGCTAAAAGCAACAAGAATCCCGTCGATAAAGGCGGGATTTTTTTGTTTCTTTGATAGAATTTATTATATTTGCATAATATTATGCGTAATTGTGCGCGTAAGTTGATGTAAACTATTATGAAGGTAGCAGTTGCTGGAACGGGATATGTCGGATTGAGCCTGGCTATTGTGCTTGCACAGCGCAATAGTGTTGTGGCTGTAGATATCGTACCCGAGAGGGTAGATATGGTCAATAGGCGCGTATCTCCGATTCAAGATGAGTATATCGAAAAGTATCTGTCGGAGCACGAGCTGAACCTTATCGCTACAACCGATGCTAAGGCGGCATACAGCGATGCAGATTTTGTAATTGTGGCAACGCCGACCAACTACGACAGCCGTCTTAACCACTTCGATACATCTGCTGTGGAGTCGGTGGTAAATCTTGTTACAAAGTGCAATCCAAATGCCGTTATAGTAATCAAGAGCACCATTCCGGTAGGATATACCGAGCAGCTTCGCGCAAAGAGTGGTAATAAAAACATCCTCTTCTCTCCAGAGTTTCTCAGAGAGAGTAAAGCCCTCTACGACAACCTCTATCCGAGCCGAATAATTGTCGGTGTGCCAAGTGGTGATGAGTCGTTAATGGCTGCAGCACAGAACTTTGCGCACTTGCTTTCAGAGGGTGCAATTGCTGAGAATATCCCTACGCTCTTTATGGGAACAACAGAGGCTGAGGCGGTAAAACTCTTTGCAAATACATATCTTGCACTGCGCGTGAGCTACTTCAACGAGCTGGATACCTATGCCGAGATGAAGGGACTTGATACTCGTGCCATTATTGAGGGCGTGGGTCTTGATCCGCGCATTGGCTCAAACTATAATAATCCGTCTTTTGGCTATGGTGGTTATTGTCTGCCGAAAGATGCCAAGCAGCTGCTTGCAAACTATGCCGATGTGCCGCAAAATATGATGTCGGCCATTGTTGAGAGCAACCGTACTCGCAAGGACTTTGTTGCCGACCGTATCCTTACAATGGCGGGCTACTATACGGGTAGTAGCGACTACGATGCCAAACGAGAGAAGCAGTGCACGATAGGTGTCTATCGCCTGACGATGAAGAGTGGCTCGGATAACTTCCGCCAATCCTCTATTCAGGGCGTAATGAAGCGCATAAAGGCAAAGGGTGCACAAGTGATTGTCTATGAGCCTACACTGGAGGACGGAACGACATTCTTTGGCAGTAAGATTGTGAATGATTTGGAGAGATTCAAGAGGCTGTCGCGAGTAATCGTCTCAAATCGCTATGAGGCAGAGCTTGACGATGTGAGAGAGAAGGTCTACACACGTGACATATTTAGAAGAGATTAAAAACACTATAAACACAAAACTATGAAAGGTATTGTATTGGCAGGAGGCAGCGGAACACGCCTCTATCCTATCACAAAGGGAATTTCAAAGCAGTTGATGCCTATTTACGACAAACCGATGGTCTACTATCCAATCTCGGTGCTTATGTTGGCTGGTATTAGGGATATCCTTATTATCTCTACACCTTACGATCTGCCAGGCTTCAAGAGATTGCTTGGTGATGGTAGCGACTATGGTGTTCACTTTGAGTATGCTGAGCAGCCGTCGCCAGATGGCCTTGCACAGGCATTTACTATTGGTGCCGACTTTATTGGTGATGATAGTGCTTGCCTTGTTCTTGGTGACAATATCTTCCACGGTGCAGGATTTACTAAGATGCTTAAAGAGGCTGTGCGTACAGCAGAGCAGGAGCAGAAGGCGACTGTCTTTGGCTACTGGGTGAATGACCCAGAGCGCTATGGTGTGGCAGAGTTTGATAATGCGGGCAACTGCCTCTCTATTGAGGAGAAACCTGCAAATCCAAAGTCAAACTACGCGGTTGTAGGCCTCTACTTCTATCCAAATAAGGTTGTTGAGGTGGCTCGAAATATCAAGCCATCGGCTCGTGGAGAGTATGAGATTACCACTGTCAATCAGGAGTTTTTGGCAGATGGCGAGCTGAAGGTTCAGACCCTCGGTCGTGGCTTTGCTTGGCTCGATACAGGTACTCACGACTCACTCTCTGAGGCATCTACATATATCGAGGTGCTCGAGAAGCGTCAGGGCCTGAAGGTGGCTTGCCTCGAGGGTATTGCCTATCGTCAGGGTTGGATTACTGAGGAGCGTATGCGTGAACTTGCGCAGCCAATGCTCAAGAATCAGTATGGCCAGTATCTGCTGAAGGTTATTGATGAGTTGAAGGAGACTGGCAAACCAAATTTGGGATAATAATGGAGGTAATAAAGACAGATATTGAGGGCTTGGTAATAATCGAGCCAAAGGTGTTCAAAGATGCTCGTGGCTACTTTTTTGAGAGTTTCTCACAGCGAGAGTTTGAGCAGAAGGTTCGCAAGGTAAACTTTGTGCAGGACAATGAGAGTATGTCGAGCTATGGCGTTATGCGCGGTCTGCACTTCCAGCGTCCACCATATAGCCAGAGTAAACTTGTGCGCTGCGTAAAGGGTCGCGTGCTCGATGTTGCGGTAGATATCCGCAAGGGCTCTCCTACCTATGGCAAGCACGTGGCAGTCGAGCTTACGGAGGATAACCACCGCCAGTTCTTTGTTCCGCGCGGCTTTGCTCACGGCTTTGCTGTGCTGAGCGAGACGGCTGTTTTCCAGTATAAGTGTGATAACTTCTACGCCCCAGAGGCCGATGGCGGAATTAGCATCAAGGATGAGAGTCTGGGTATCGATTGGCAGATTCCTACAGAGAGCGCACTGCTCTCGGAGAAAGATTTGAAGCACCTCTGCCTGAAGGACTTCGACTCTCCATTTGACTATAACGAAAATCTCTATCCAGAATTTGAATAAGATGAAAAATGTACTTGTAACGGGAGCAAATGGACAACTTGGCAACGAGATGCGCCGCTTGGGTTCAATCTCTCCCAATAACTATATCTTTACCGATGTTGCTGAGCTTGATATTACAGACAAGGCGGCTGTAGCGCAGTTTGTTGCTGCAAATAGTGTCGATGTAATTGTCAACTGCGCGGCCTATACTAATGTCGATAAGGCGGAGGATGACCAGGCGACAGCTGAACTAATCAACGCTACGGCAGTTGCAAACCTTGCCGAGGCAGTTAAGGCTGTAGATGGCACACTTATCCACGTCTCTACCGACTATGTCTTTGGTACAGATGGCAATACTCCTCGTACTGAGGATATGCCGACTGCTCCGCTTGGTGTCTATGGCGTTACAAAGCTCCACGGCGAGCAGGCTATCGCTGCAAGTGGCTGTAAGGCACTTATTTTCCGTACTGCTTGGCTCTACTCGGAGTTTGGAAATAACTTCCTCAAGACAATGCTCCGCCTTACTGCCGAGCGCCCTGCGCTCAATGTGGTCTTTGATCAGGTGGGTACACCGACATATGCAGGTGATTTGGCGGTGCTGATATTCTCTATTATAGAGTATGGTACATATGAGGGCAATGAGGGTATCTACCACTTCTCAAATGAGGGTGTGTGCAGTTGGTACGACTTTGCAACTGAGATTGCAGCCGCTGCTGGCCATACAGAGTGCCGTATAAACCCTTGCCACTCCGATGAGTTCCCGTCAAAGGTTACTCGCCCACCATATTCAGTACTCGATAAGACAAAGGTAAAGCGAACCTTTGATGTTGAAATTCCACATTGGCGCGAGTCGATGATACATTGTATTAACAGATTAAAACAGAAATAACACTATGAAAAACATCGTTATCACCGGCGGTGCAGGTTTTATCGGCAGCCACGTTGTGCGCCTTTTTGTCAATAAGTATCCCGAGTATAATATTATCAACCTAGATAAGCTCACATACGCGGGTAACCTTGCAAACCTTAAGGATATTGAGGATAAGCCAAACTATAAGTTCGTTAAGATGGATATCTGCGACTTTGAGGCCTTCTACAAGCTGATGCAGGATGAGCAGATTGATGGTATTATCCACCTTGCAGCCGAGAGCCACGTCGATCGCTCTATCAAGGATCCGTTTACCTTTGCTCGTACAAATGTTATGGGTACGCTGAGCCTTCTGCAGGCTGCAAAGCTCTATTGGGAGTCTCTGCCAGAGAAGTACGAGGGTAAGCGCTTCTACCACATCTCTACAGATGAGGTCTATGGTGCACTCGAGATGACTCACCCTGAGGGTATCGAGCCTCCGTTTACTACTACAGCCTCTTCGACAGAGCACCATCTGGCATATGGTACAGAGTTCTTCTACGAGACTACAAAGTACAATCCGCACTCGCCATATTCAGCAGCAAAGGCCTCTTCAGACCACTTTGTGCGTGCATATCACGATACCTATGGTATGCCGACAATCGTTACAAACTGCTCGAATAACTATGGCCCATATCAGTTCCCTGAGAAGCTTATTCCGCTCTTTATCAACAATATACGCCACCGCAAGCCGCTGCCTGTATATGGCAAGGGCGAGAATGTCCGCGACTGGCTCTATGTTGAGGATCACGCACGCGCAATCGATATGATTTTCCACAACGGAAAGATTGCTGAGACCTACAATATCGGCGGCTTTAACGAGTGGAAGAATATCGACCTTATCAAGGTTATGATTAAGACTGTTGACCGTCTGCTCGGCAACCCAGAGGGCTCAAGCGAGGAGCTTATTACCTATGTCACCGACCGCGCGGGTCACGATTTGCGCTACGCTATCGACTCAACAAAGCTCCAGAAGGAGCTGGGTTGGGAGCCTTCACTCCAGTTTGAGGAGGGTATTGAGAAGACCGTTCGTTGGTACTTGGATAACCAGGAGTGGATGGATAATATTACTTCGGGGGAGTACGAGAAGTACTACGATGACATGTACAAAGGTCGTTAAAGAATTCGTCTAACAAGGCTCTTTTGGCATCTGCCTACTTTTTGGTAGAAATATTTGCTTTTATCCTCTCAAGCGATGAGCGAGAGATAGGAGTATTGGCGAAGCGGAGTGTAAACTCTGCTTCGTCTATTTTTTGCCAATCTATTGCAATTGGGTCAAATGTTGGAGCAAAGAGTGGATTTGGTGTGGCTACTACTTTGCGGTTATATGGACAGCAACTCTGGCACTCGTCGCAGCCAAATATCCAGCCGTGGAGCGGTGATGTAGCCTCTGCTTGTCTCTCAATCGTTGCTCGGGATATGCAACGGCGAGTATCTATATGTCGCTCAATAATCGCACCGTTCGGGCACGCATCAACGCAACGGTGACACTCTCCACACCCTACGCCCTGTAGAGGTGTATCATAGATATCGCACTCCTCGCTTACAATCGCCACGCCCAGTAGTACAAATGTACCAAACTGCGGGGTTACAAGCAGCGACTGACGACCAATCCAGCCCAATCCGGCCTCTACGGCATATCGCTTCTCAAATACAGGCGCCGAGTCGGTAAATATGCGCCCCGTAAGCGTTGGATATACCTCTTTGAGTATTGCACATAGCTGCTGCAACATCCTCTTTATGGTTATGTGGTAGTCCGTGGTAAGGGCGTAAGAGGCTATCTTCTGACGGCACGATGTTGGGTAGCCGTCGGAGTATGCGTTTTTGTACGATACACCGCAGACAATTACCGACTTAGCCCCCTCAACAAGCTGCGTAACATCTGCGCGCTTGTCGATATTACGGCTAAGATAGTCCAAACCAAGACTATTTCCCGCCTCAATCCACTGCTTGAGAAAATCTGCGTCGGCAGTGAATTTTTGACAACGAGCAACGCCACACAGATCAAAACCGATTGTGCGAGCAGCATCTTTTATGAGTGCAGAATTGAGCATTGGTGTAATAATTTCTGCAAAAATAGTGTTTTTTAGGGAAAAAATAGTAACTTTGCGTAGGAGAGTGTCAATTTAATTTATTGATAAACAATAAGATAACTCTCTTAAGTGTGTGAAAATTAAATATTTAGAAAATGAAATTAACGACATTGTACGAGGTTCTTCAGAATAGTTTGGAGAAGTTTTCTGCTCGTACAGCCTTTTCATTATGGCGTGGTGCTGATGTAACCTACAGTGAGGTTGGACAGAGAGTGAAGGAGATTCAGGATATGTTGGTTGATGCCGATATTCACCCTGGAGATCGTGTGGCGATTTTGAGTAGCAGTGTTCCAAATTGGGGCGTTGCATACTTTGCAATCACAGCAGCAGGATATGTTGTGGTGCCTATTATGCCAGATTTTACATCTGAGGATATTGACCGTATTGTTGAGCACTCTGATACCAAAGCTCTCTTTGTATCAGATCGTCTCTTCTCTAAGTTGGCAAAAAAGACTGCTGATAAGCTCAATATCGTAATCCGTACCAAGAATTTGGGTGTTATTGCCCAGAATGTCAAGGGCGGTAACGGCTCTACTTGTCTGCCAAAGCCAGAGGATCTTGCAGCAATCATCTACACCTCAGGTACTACATCATCACCTAAGGGTGTTATGCTGAGCCACTACAACCTCTGCTCGCAGCTTGAGATGATCGATAAACTCTTTATGGTCTATCCAGAGGATATCTTCCTCTCTGTATTGCCGCTTGCGCACACATACGAGTGTACTATCGGTCTTATCCTTGCCTTCTACCACGGCTCACACGTCGTATATCTCGATAAGGCTCCGACAGTATCTACATTGCTGCCAGCTCTTAAGGAGGTACGCCCAACCATTATGCTTACCGTGCCGCTGATTATCGAGAAGATCTATCGTGGTGCAGTGCTTAAGAAGTTCACATCTTCTGCAGTTATGCGTGCCCTCTATGGCGTAGGCTTTATTCGCAAGATGTTACACCGTGTAGCTGGTAAGACGCTGACAAAGACCTTCGGTGGTCGTGTCCGTTTCTTCGGTATCGGTGGTGCAAAGCTCGACTCTACAGTAGAGCAGTTCCTGCTGGAGGCTAAGTTTATCTACGATATCGGTTATGGCCTTACCGAGACCGCTCCGCTGCTTGCAGGTGCTGTTGATGGTATGCTCCGCCTCGGCTCTACAGGCCCACTGCTTGAGGGTGTTGAGGGTCGCATCGAGAACCCAAATGCCGAGGGTATCGGTGAGCTCGTTGTAAAGAGTCCAAGCCAGATGCTCGGTTACTATAAGAACGAGGAGGCTACAAAGGCTGTATTTACCGAGGATGGCTGGTTCCGCACTGGTGACCTCGCTTGTTTCGATAAGGATGGTTGGCTCTATATCAAGGGTCGACTGAAGAATATGATTCTCGGCCCAAGTGGTGAGAATATCTATCCAGAGGATATCGAGAGCGTACTCAACCAGCACGTATTTATTACCGAGTCACTTGTTACTGAGCACGAGGGTCACCTTGTAGCACTCGTAAACTTCGATATGGAGGCAATCAAGGCTCGCTATGAGGAGCTGATGGATGGCTTCGAGGAGAAGAAAGAGGAGTGGGCAAAGGTGCGCGATGAGGTTATGGATGACATCAAGCAGTGGATTAACGCTCGCGTAAACCGCAACTCTCGTATCACCGAGGTAGTCGAGGAGGAGGAAGAGTTTGTAAAGACACCTTCCAAGAAGATTCGTCGATTCTTGTATGACGGACGAGGCAAAAAGAAAGATTAGTTTTGTTGCGCATTTGCCGTGATAGCGGTGCATTTACTGCCGCTAACGCGATATGTCAACAATGGGCAGTACGCTTTAGTACAGCCCATCGCCTCCAATCGCGCCGAGCGTGGTAACTACACCACTCTGACGACAAATGAGTGCACAGAGTAAGCAAAGTGCAAATTTGTAGCACATCCCTAAAAGTAAACCCCTTTGGGCTGTAGGTTTTACTACTATCCCAAAGGGGTTTCTTTTGTGATGCACCATCTCTAACACATTTTGACGACAAATGAGTGTAAAGATGGATCGGCGTGCAAGATGTGAGTGCTTTTGGCTGTTGGTTATTAGCCATTGGCTTTTTTTACTGCGTTAGCCGTACTGCGTAGCCAGGAAACCCGCTTGATTTTTGCACCTCGGAGCGAAGCGACCAAGTCCCCCTTTACCAAAGGGGGATTTAGGGGGAATGTAAATATTTTGTATAGTTTTACTATCAGCCGTTTGTACTCGGATTTAGGATGCTATCGAAGATAGCGCAATAAAAAAGAGCCTCGTTCAAGCTTGCTTGAGAACGAAGGCTCTTTTTTATTGAACAGCCTATGGCTATCCTAAATCCGGAGCAACTAAAAGCCAAACAACAAACATCCCCGTCGGGGGTTTTGTTTATGCCTCTACGAAATCCTCTTTTCCTACGCCGCAGAGTGGGCAGACCCAATCCTCTGGCAGATCCTCAAAAGGAGTTCCTGGTGCGATACCACTATCTGGATCGCCGATGGCAGGGTCGTAGACCCAATCACATACTGAACAACGGTACTTTTTCATACTCTATAGATTTATAAGTCCATAAATAACCACGGAATAGATGCTATCAAAACAAGTGCCAATAGCAGGGCATAGACTACATATCGCAACACGACATTTGGGATATGCTTTGTGAAGAATCCATTGACAGTCTTCCAGTGGAAAACAATGTGTAATATAAGCAGAACAACGATAATAATACCTGACCAGAGGTGAATATCTCTCCATACTCCGCGACCCATACCCAAGAATGTTACGCCGCGGCGAACAACCTCGTCAAGCAGATATCCTGAGCCGCTCACTATCGCCATAGAGATAAGCATCAGTATATCGATAATAATATTTGTCTTCAGTCTATTCATTGTAACTCAATTTTTAATGTTCGTGGCACTCGTGGGCAATACAACCTACGCCCGAGTCAAATACAAATCCCTTCAAAAAGCCCTCTACGACATTTGCTACAACGCCCGAGCAGCCTCTGATAACGCGTATAGAGTGCGCCTCGAGCTTATTTTTAGCACCCTCACCCATACTGCCGGCAAGCATAACACTAACGCCCATCTGCTGCAGTACAGATGCTATATTCGACTTGCAACCGCATCCCTGCGGAGATGGGAGGGTAGAGATGTCAATGATTTTGCCCTCTTCAACCGTAAATATAGTATAGTGGTCGCAATGTCCAAAGTGGTTGTCCACCATATCTTCGCGTGTAGGAACGGCAATCTTCATAAAATCCCCCCTCCTCTTATCGTTTAATATGCAGAGCCAAGCCACCCTCCGAGGTCTCACGATAGAGGCTCGGTAGGTTAATGCCTGTCTCCTTCATCACTGCCACCACCTTGTCAAACGATACGAGGTGTGAGCCGTCAGAGAGTGTGGCATATGCATTTGCATCCAATGCACGTGCCGCAGCCACTGCATTTCTCTCGATACAAGGCACCTGAACAAGTCCGCAGACAGGGTCGCAAGTAAGTCCGAGGTGGTGCTCAAGACCCATCTCTGCCGCATACTCAATCTGCGCAGGTGTGCCACCAAAGAGCTGACACGCTGCCGCCGCTGCCATTGCACAAGCAACACCAATCTCGCCCTGACAACCAACCTCCGCGCCTGAAATTGAGGCATTAGTCTTTACTACATTGCCAAATAGACCCGCTGTAGCAAGTGCTCGTAATACTCTGATTCTTAGGAACTCACGCGAGGTCGTCATATGGTAGAGTACGCCTGGCAATACACCACACGAGCCACAAGTTGGGGCAGTTACGACAGTTCCGCCCGAAGCATTCTCCTCAGCAACTGCCAGTGCATATGCATAAATCTTTGCACGAGAGCTCAGTGAGTCGGTATAGCTCTTGCTCTTGACGTAGTATGTACTTGCCTTGCGTGCTACTTTTAGTCCGCCTGGAAGTACACCGTCATTGTTGAGTCCGCGCTGCACTGTTTCGCACATTACGCTCCAGATGTGGTCAAGGAAATCCCAAATCTCAGGGCCCTCGCACTGCTCTACATACTCCCAGTAGGTCTTGCCCTCGTCGTAGCACCACTGCTTAATCTCCTGAATGGTCGTAAGTGGGTAGATGCTCTGAGGTGCTGCCGCTACAGTGTTCTCATTAGCAAGCGAGCCACCGCCGACACTGAATATTTGCCAACTGTCAAAAACTTCACCACCCTTCAGCGCCTCGAATAACATTCCGTTAGGGTGAAAATCGAGCACAACATCGGCCTTCCAGACAATCTCTGTAGGCGCAAGAGGCTCCAGCACAGAGAGAATTGCACTGTGTGTGAGGTGACCTTTACCCGTTGCAGCAAGTGAACCGTAGAGTGTCACACGATAGTTCTCAGCCCCTGCTGTGCGCTCGGCAAACTGCTCGGCTGCACGCTTAGGACCCATAGTGTGGCTGCTTGAAGGGCCGCAGCCAACCTTGTATAATTCGCGTATTGATTCCATATTGCAAAGATAACAATTTGCTTGATAAAATACAAAAAATTTGCAACTCTCTCAACTTTTTGATACATTTGTATAAAATGATTACCTATGCTACGAATAGTACTATTCTGCTTTGCAGCCTTGTTAACTCTGCTATGTAGGGCGGAGGGTAGAGAGGGCGAGATTATATCGGTGGTGAGTGATGGTGCGACTCGCCGCGCACTTGTCTATGCCCCGCAAGAGCAGACTACACCCGCTCCGCTAGTCTTTGTCTTTCACGGCAGGGGTGGCTCTATGCACGGGATATCCAAAAAGATAGATATCCACAACTTTTGGAGCGAGGCTATAGTGGTCTATCCGCAGGGTATGTGGTGCGAGGGCGGCTATCGCGACGGCTTTGGCTGGGTGATAAGTGACACGGAGGACGAGGGACGAGATATCCGCTTTTTTGATGTGCTACTGGACTATCTTGAGAAGAATTATAATGTAGATAGCCGTAATGTTTTTGCTACGGGTCACTCAAACGGTGGAGGCTTTACATACGCTCTCTGGGCGCTCAGAGGCGATAAGTTTAAGGGATTTGCCCCTTCAGCTGCAGGTACACGTAAGTTGGGCAGAAATTCCGATAGGAGAGCTCCTAAACCTGTGCTGATTATCGGTGGCTCGGAGGATGACGTGGTGCCAATAGCTGGTGTAAGACGCGAAATTGAGAAGGTAAAGCAGATAAATGGATGTACAGTTCACCGTAAGTTTTCAAAGTCAATAACCCTCTATCAAGGCGTAGATGGCGCTGATGTGGCTGTAGCGATACATCCGTCTGGACATCAGTTTCAGAGTGCGTTGGTGCCGGAGATTGTTGAGTTTTTCAAATATTTGTGTTGCGTTAAAATGTAAATGGGGAGGATGTAACTCACTTTTTTGCGAAATTTTGCGAAAAACTGCCTCGGAAATTTGGATGTAACAAAAATCTGTATTACTTTTGTCCCCGATTCGGAAACGAATTATATGGTGGATGTAGCTCAGTCGGTTAGAGTGACGGATTGTGGTTCCGAAGGTCGTGGGTTCGAATCCCATCTTCCACCCAAACACTTAAAGCGAAAAGATGTCGAAACTTCGACATCTTTTTTTGTTTTGGGGCAGACGTGGCGCAAACTTGTTTGCAGACACACCTGCCACAAAACAATATAGTTGATTTATCAACTTTCGCTTTAAGTGTTTGTTGGCGCCCCCGCGGCGAGCGGTCGGGAACGATGAACTGCATCGCAGTTCATCAATCCCATCTTCCAAAATCCTGCGCCCTATCAAATAGCATCCCCCGCGGCGAGCGGCTGGGATGGGCGGAGCGAAGCGGAAGCCAATCCCGTCAAACAAAAAAACGAGGCTTTAACCTCGCTTTTTCTATCGTACCACCGCCTTGTTCTTCACACCGTCGATACAGATTTCGAGAGGTGAGTCGAACCTTACATGGCGCACAAATTCGCTCTCGTAGAGTGCCGGCATAGCGTCGAGCGTCGCAAAATCCAGACGACCTTCACCTGCGTAAGGGTTGACGGTCATATATCCCACGCCAAAAGAGGTCATATTCTGGAAGAAGTGTGTACCCTGGCTCGGCTCAATACGGAAATTATCCAATCCGCACTCGACAAGCACCTTCACCTCTGATATATCACTCCACTTGATTGGCACGCCCAGCCACGGATTGCTTGAGCCCCAGCGACCAAAGCCCGAGAGCAGATATCCACAACCCTCCTCGCGCATCTTGTTGTTGAGTCGGGTGACCTCATCTGCCATAATCTGGGTCTTTGCGGGATCGAAGTTCTCGCTACGCAGGTATATCACATCGCGCACACCCTCGATATATCCCGTACCCAATGCGCTCTCTGAGTAGATGAGAGCCTTTTCGCCATCTACAGAGTCCCAGTCCATATTTGTCTCGGCAGCTGCTGAGGCGATAGGGCGAATTTGCAGTACGTTGAATATCGCCAGACGCTTTCCTCGGTCGAGGTTTGCAGCAAACTCAATCTCCACGCAGGTCTTCATCTCATTCTGCCCAATCTCGAGCAGGCGGTTGAGAATATCGGCAAGTGGGAAGGTGTTGTACTTGAGTATTCGTGCAAAAGTTATCACCTTGATACCCTCTGCCAGTGGCGAGTCGGTAAGTCGCATACTCTGCATATCCCACGTCGAAGCTACGTGCTTGATGTTGCGGAAACGTGTACTGTCGGCGATATTTATTTTCTCAAGGTTGACTGCATCGTCGATAGATGTCTTGAACTTATCTGGCTGTAGATTAAGTGCATACATCCTCTGCTGTGTTTCGCGCATAGTCAGCTCTGGGGTCGATGTCTGAAGGATGTGCTGCGGATATTTTGGCGAGAAACGTAACACCTGCTCACCATCAACTACCGCCTTGCCAAGTCCAAAGGCCACCTTTGCAATACCCTCTTCGGCACGCTCGTAACCGATAGGGTAGAAGTTGAGTGAACGAGCCACGCCCGAGAGTGTCGGGAAGAAGTATCCCTGATCCTCTGAACCGCAAATCTCTTGCAGCACGATAGCCATCTTCTCCTCCGATATTACATTTGCCGTAGCGGTAATATAGGCACGCGAAGAGGCAAAATATACCGATGCATAGACACTCTTAATCGCCTTAGAGAGCAATCTGAGCTCCTGATCCTCATTCTCTGTGTGAGGAATCATATAGGTCGAGTAGATGCCGGCAAATGGCTGATAGTAAGAGTCTTCCAACTTAGATGACGAACGCACAGCAAGTGGCTTTTTGACGTGGTGGATAAAGACTCTTAGCGACTCCATCAACTCCTGAGGCAGCGATGAGGCGACAAATTCTGAGAGTATCTCCGAGTCGCTCAAATCGGCGTTGACAACATACTGCAGTCCATTCTCGATGATAAAACGGTCGAAATACTCCGTAGTGATCACGAGCGTTCTCGGTACCATAACGCGGACATTCTCCCACTCGTTGTAGAGGCTATACTTCTGCAGGATATGGTTCATAAATGCCAATCCTCGCGCCTTACCACCGATAGATCCGTTGCCCAGGCGGGCAAACCAAATCGCATCGTTGTAGGTCTCTGTCGAGAAACGTGCCACAACACCCAAACCCTGCTTGATGCGGTAGTCGCGAATAGAGTCGGTAAGGAATTGTCGCACGGCAGTAATGTCGTTGTTAAACTCCTTAAGTGTCAGCTCTCGGAATGAGTTTCCGAGCGAGAAGATACCTCGAGAGAGTAACCACTTCGACAGATACGTCGTCGTTACAACGTTGTAGAGTACGGGGTCTGTAATCGAGTGTAGCAGTCGCTCAAGTCCCAGCAGATCCTCGGCACGGGCAATCTCCTCGCCGCTCTGAGCATCTGTGAGCACAAAGTCTCCGAAGGCAAACTCTCTGCCGATATACTCGCCAATCTCGTGAATAAGTGTCTTGGAGTGCTTGACCACAAAACCAACGCCTAAACTCTCTGCCACCTCGCGCATACTCTCCTGTGATGACTGCATAAGGAATGGCATTGTTGGGTTGTCTGTGCGGATAAGGTTGCATAGGTCAATACCCGCATCGAGTTTCTCGGTTGCCGGGTCGTCGCCCTTGTGGATTACAAAACCTAAGTCGGAGATTACACCGAGCATATTGTTTTTGTACCTTTGGTACATCCTTACAGCATCGTCATAGTTCGTTGCCATAAGGATCTTCGGACGGGCACGCTTTCGGGCAATCTGCTGCTGTTCGTTGAGTGCATCGCGCACAGATGCACCATTCTGCTGCAGCACGAGCTTGTATATAGCTGGCAAATAGGTCGAGTAGTAACGAATAGAGTCCTCCACCAGTAGGATTGTCTGCACACCGAACTCCAAAATATCGTGGTCGGCGTTCATATTATCCTCTATAAGCTTGATTATGGCGATAATCAGGTCGGTAGAGTTGTTCCAGCAAAATACGTAGTCAAGGTCGGAGGTGTCTGCCTGCTCAATTTGACGATATATCTCCTTCGAGAAGTTTGTCAGCAGTACTACAGGCGTCTTTGGACATATCTGCTTCATCTTGTGGGAGAAGGTGTATACATCCATTTCGCCGACATTGTACATTGTGATTACAAGGTCAAACTGCTCACAACGGTTAATCAATTCCAACGCCTCAATTGTCGATGCCACGCGGGTAATAGATGGCGGATTACTCAGATTTAGCTCCGAGTACTCTTGGGTAATCTGTACCTCAAGTCTGCCATCCTCCTCCAATGTGTAACTATCGTAACTATTGCACACCAATAGTATTCGACGAATCCTTCGACTCATCAACTGCGAGTAGTCTTTACCCTTTTCGTTTTGCTGCGTATCCATAATTTTGTTGTGAAAAGGCGGCATTTGCTGCCGCTAACGCGATATATCACCAATGGGCAGTACGAGTAAGTACAGCCCATCGGCTCCAATCGCGCCGAGTATTGCAACTACCACCTTTTGACAACAAAATGGTAGAGCAACTTGTTGAAATCTAAAATCCCAAATTGGGCTTCATACCCAATTTGGAAAAGCTAATGGCCACTACTTCACTGCGATAGCGTCAATCTCTACCTTCGCACCCATTGGCAGGGCTGCAACCTGGTAGCAAACGCGTGCAGGGAATGCGCCGCTGAAGAACTTTGCATATACAGCGTTCATCGCTGCAAAGTCCTTAATATCTGCAAGCAGAACAGTTGTCTTTACAACATCTGTGTAGTCATAGCCTGCCTCCTTGAGGATGTGACCAACATTTTTGAGACTCTGCTCTGTCTGCTCCTCGATAGACTCTGGCATTGTGCCTGTTGCTCCGTCAATTGGAAGCTGACCTGAAAGATAGAGGGTACCCTCTGCCTGAATTGCCTGTGAATAAGGACCTACTGCCTTTGGCGCGTGTGGACTTGCGATTACTTTGTTCATAATGACATCTCTTTAATTTAGATTTTGTTTTTAGCCGGTATTTTCTGCGTTACGCTTGTCGAGAAAATGCTCGCCTAAATTCCAAAATGTGGTTAATACTATTTATTACTGTTCTCTACTAAATACTGTGCTACTATTCGCGCCGCATCACCAACAAGCTCGGCGCACGGGCGCTTACGGTAGTACTCGGCTGTGCGAGGTGATGGTGTCGGCTCATCCTTCGCGTGGTCAAGACCGAGGAGCGTACGACAGATTATCGCTCCGTTCTGCTCTCGAAATGCCTCGGCAAATCGCTGCACAAGGGCGTAGTTTGCCTTCTTCGCTGCGGGGTCGTCGGCCGTAGGACAAGGGGATAAAAATCCCGCTACCATAGTCATTCCGCTTACCGCTCCGCATACCTCGCGGAGTCTGCCCATACCACCCCCAAACGGTGCTGAAATGGTCGCTGCAAGCATCGGTTCAAGCTCAATAATGTCTGCGTATGCAAGCACCACAGACTGACAACAGTTGTACCCGCTGTTAAAGAACTCCTTAGCCTTGGCTACACGCTGCTCTATATCTATAGTTGGTTTCATTGATGCAAATATAGTGAAAAATCCGTTGCAGACTACAATCTCTGATTGAGAATCTTCTCCACAACCGGGTAGTCGATATTTGCATTTTCGCCCAACAGTGTGCCGCGCTGCTTAAATCTCTCCACAATCTGCTCTGTCACATCCTTGCCGATATTGTTCTCCGAGAGGAGGGTTGTAAGGCCGAGGGAGCGGAAAAACTCATCGGTTGCGGCGATAGCACGGTCGATGCGCTCATCTGCAGTACCCTCAGTAATTCCCCAAACGCGCTCGCCATATTGAAGAATCTTGTCACCCTTCTGTTCGCGCATAACATCCATAACTGCTGGCAGTACGATTACAAGTGTGTGGCCGTGAGTAAGGCCTGTCAGAGCGGTAATCTCGTGGCCAATCATATGTGTAGCCCAATCCTCCGGCACACCCATTGCAATAAAACCATTCAGACCCATAGTGGCTGCGAGCATATAGGTCGCCATTGCGTCGTAGTCATTTTGGTTGGCGCGCACCTTTGGCGCTACCTCAACAATCGTCTGTAGCACACCCTCTGCCCAGCGGTCCATCAACGGAGCAACCTCTGTAACGGTAAGATACTGCTCCATAACGTGTACAAAGGTATCTGCCAATCCGCACGCAACCTGATATGGCGGAAGTGAGAATGTTGTCTGCGGATCAAGAATCGAGAACTTCGGATATGTGTTATAGAAGGCATACTTCTCACCAGTCTCGATATTTGAGATAACCGCACCGCTATTCATCTCCGAACCAGTTGCTGGCAGAGTCATAATGCTTGCAAATGGGAGTGTGCCACCATAGAGTTGTTTAGGATTGCAGACGAGTTCCCACGCGTCGTTCTCAATAACTGCCGCTGCTGCGATAAGTTTTGTGCCGTCGAGCACGCTACCGCCACCTACAGCGAGTAGAAAATCTACTCCGTCGCGCTTGCAAATCTCAACAGCCTTGCGAAGTGTCTCTACCTTTGGATTTGGCTCAATGCCCCAAAATTCCTGATAGTCAAAGCCTTCAAGTGCTGCAACTACCTGGTCGTAGACACCATTTTTCTTTACGCTACCGCCACCAAAGGTGACCAATATCTTGATATTTTTGGGAAGTTCTTTGGAAAGGCGTGCAATTTGTCCCTTGCCAAATATAAGTTTTGTCGGATTCTGGAAGACGAAATTTTTCATGATTCAAGGTCTATTTTAGTTATTTTTAGTGTTCGTAACTTTTACACCAAGCAGCAATTCCGCACTCGTTGCACTTTGGTTTGCGGGCGGTGCAGACGTAGCGGCCATGTAGGATAAGCCAGTGGTGGGCGATAGGCAGTAGATGACTTGGGATATGCTTCTCAAGCTGCAGTTCGGTTTGGCGCGGAGTCTTGGCATCTTTTGTAAGACCTATGCGCGCCGATACGCGGAAGACGTGGGTATCGACAGGCATAACCTCCTTGCCCCAGATTACCGCACCCACGACATTTGCCGTCTTGCGACCCACGCCCGGCAGGCGCATCATACTGTCGATATCTGCCGGCACCTCACCCCCAAACTCACTACAGAGCATACGCGCCATAGCCACGATATTCTTCGCCTTGTTGTTTGGATAGGAGATAGAACGGATATACGAAAATACCTCCTCCACAGTTGCCGCAGCAAGTGCCTGCGGAGTAGGGAAAGCCTCGAAGAGTGCAGGTGTCGTCATATTTACACGCTTGTCGGTGCACTGCGCCGAAAGTATCACAGCAACGAGCAACTGAAACGGATTTTCGTAGTTTAGTTCACTCTCAGCTACGGGCATATTCTCGGAAAACCACTCAATAATGCCTCTATATCTCTCACTTGTTCTCATCTGCAAAATAGTTAAAAATCTTCTCAGCGCGCGACTTGCCTACAACCTCCGCAAGGCTTTCGACGGTCGCTGCCTTTATCTTCGATAGGGTCTTGAAGTGCTTGAACAGTTGCTCAATTGTCTTGCTGCCAATGCCCTCAACATCCTCTAAACTGCTGTGTATCATCGCTCCAGTACGCTTATTGCGGTGGAAAGTAATACCAAATCGGTGAGCCTCATCGCGGATATGACACATCACCTTCAGCGGCTCGCCCGTGCGCGAAAGATAGTACGGCATAGGGTCGTTAGGGTAGTAGACCTCCTCTAGTCGCTTGGCAAGTCCGACAATCGGAATCTTGCTCTCCAATCCTAACTCGCACAGCACTGCATATGCACTCGAGAGCTGACCCTTACCACCATCCACTACGATAAGATCTGGCAGCTCTGCCCCCTCCTCCACAAGGCGGGTATATCGGCGGGTGAGTATCTCGCGCATTGAGGCGAAATCATCGGGACCAACAACGGTCTTGACGTTAAAGTGGCGGTACTCTTTTTTAGACGGCTTGCCATTGCGGAAGACCACGCACGAGGCAACGGGGTGTGTGCCCTGCGTGTTGGAGTTATCGAAGCACTCGATATGTCGTGGCTGTCGGTCAAGACGCAACTCGCGCTGCATAGCCTCCATCAGTCGGTCGGTATGGCGCTCAGGATTCTTTATCTCCAAATTCTTCATTAACTCGGCACGATAGAGCCTTGCTGTGCGTAGCGAGAACTCCAAAAGTTCGCGTTTTTCACCACGCTGTGGAGTTGTAAAATGTGTGCCTTCAAAGAGTTCTACTTCGGGTAGGAATGGAACTATAACTTCACTCTGCAGATCGCCCGTAATATTCTCGACCACGTGCTGAATGCCTATCGTGAGCATCTGTCGCTCGTCGGCCTCAATACCCGTAGATAGGGCAAGGGTCTGCACGGCGATAATCGAGCCGCCCTTGACTCTGAGGAAGTTACAGTACGCCTCATCCCCCTCGGTGTAGAGCGAGAAGATGTCGGCATTGATGATATTTGCACTGACAATAACCGACTTGGCACGATATTTCTCAAGCGCATCAAGCCTTGTCTTAAAGCGCTGTGCCGCCTCAAAGCGTAACTCGGCAGCGGCGCGGGTCATCTCACCCTCAAGGTAGCTCTTCACGGGGCGTAAATCGCCCTTGAGCGCTGATACGGCCATATCCACCAACTCGGCATACTCGGCCGCACTTTGACGACCGCAACAAGGGGCCTTGCAGTTGCCGATATGGTACTGCAGACACGGAGCATACTTGCCCTTGTCTATCTGCTCCTGTGAGAGATTTAGGCGACAAGTTCTCAATGGAATAACCTCGCTGATAAAGTCCAACATCGCCTTTTGTGCCGATACCGAGGCGTAAGGCCCGAAGTATCGTGAGCCATCCTTTACCACGCGGCGAGTAGAGATAACTCTCTCAAAAGGTGGTGCTGTGAGGGCTATCCACGGATAGGATTTATCATCCTTAAGGAGTATGTTGTAACGAGGTTTAAGACTCTTAATGAGCGAATTTTCGAGCAGTAGGGCATCGGTCTCGCTATCGACAACGATATGTCGCAGCGATGCAATCTGTCGCACCATAACTCTTACTTTCGAGCTATGGTCGCGACTCTCTACAAAGTAGCTGCTAACCCTCTTTTTCAGACTCTTAGCCTTACCCACATATATAACCTCTCCGCTCTTGTCCGAGAAGAGGTAACAGCCCGGCAAGTGGGGTAGCAGCGCAACCTGCTCCTTGAGTGTTATGGTGTTTTGACTATCGCTCATAGTACAAAAATAGCATTTTTTCTCCAAAAAATCGCAGGAATTGCAATTTTTCGTGAGCGGATTGCGTAATGGCCAATAGCCAACGGCTAAACACCTCTACACAACATTCACACCGTACATCTTAAATATTTCGTGGCTGGCAGTCGTGCTATCCGAGAGTATATCTATCACAGCATTTAGCGTCGATAGCGAGTCTGTCTTTTGGCTGTTTTGTAGCTGTTGTAGATAGCTTTCAAAAAATATCTCGGGTATCTCGACTTCGCTCTTTGTCCCAATATCCAAGCAGTTCTCTATGCGTAGCGCAATCTGATAAAGTTGCCAATCATCTATACTCTCTCGCAGTATGTTCTGGGCAAATGTGCCGTCATATCGTAGCAGCGCAAGCATAAGCTGATCCTTGAGCATATAGTTCTTGCCGCTCTTCATCGTATCAAATGTCACCTGGGCAATTATCGCCTCCAAAATCTTCGAAACTTTCATCCTAATAACCTTTTGTAGATATAACGACAACTACTCCAGATTATTATAAAAAACGGCTGCTCGAAACTCGAACAGCCACTTGCCTACAAAGGATTAAGGATATGGTCAGGGATATCCTCAGGCCAAATTCTCACCTCTATAACCTTCATCATATCGGGTTCTTCCAACGCAGGGTCGGACTTGTAAAACTTATTAGTGTCAATTACATATATTTTTGTCCTAACCTCGTTATACATGGCTATCTCTTTAACGCTAGTGGAGAATACCTCTGTCATCCATTTATATGCACTATCTGCATCCTCAAAATTCAACAGATCTGTCGCCGGTACAACATTTTCGAGGTTTTCGAGCTCTGCAATCGGCATATCGAGTACAACAGGGTCTGTCGGCTTCTTAGGATACGAGTAATGACTCAATGTAATGGTGTAGTTACGCTCATTTCTTGTAGCATAAAATATGGTACCTTTTCCACTATAAACGTTAAGTCCCTCGGTTTTAATAGGTGTTGTATCAAGCATTGGATTAAATTCGCCAATGAAATACTTAGTTGTAATATCTTGAGCAGTAGCGTAAAATACGATGCTTGCAAGATATAGTAATGCTGCTAATTTTTTCATTCTTGCTATTATTATTTGTATATGTATTCGCGAGAAAAATCTTTTATGTCGTCATGAATCTTAGGAGTTTCGACAAATAAACCTTTACACCCAACATATTGTATATATTCATAAAAAATCTCCGACATATTTGGGAACAAATCTCGCAAACCTTGTTGATACTCCAAACAATCTATCATCAACTGATGATTATCACTATTTATATAAAAATGCACAAACTCATGAAATATTGCTAGTAATCTTCCAGCATTGCTTAATAAATAGTTGTAATAATAATTGTCATAATAAATAGCTTGACTTTTAGAATCGGCTATTAAAGTGTTTACGGTTATATTTGTTTCACTACTTGGATATATAGAGATATCCGAAGACTTGATAAATTCAGCAAGCGGATTTGTTGGGGAGAGTCGCTCAAGTATAAGGGATTTGACCTCGCTCGGTGTCAAAGGCTCTGTTGGTAGAGTAATAATACCATCTATAGGCATAAGTTTTATCCCTTTCTTAATTGGATTGACGGAGATTGCATTCTTGTCAAGAAAATCTTGTATTACGTTGGCATTTTCATCAGTCAAACCATCTGAGTTCTCATTACCACTGCCATTACCACCGCCATTCGTACTGCTTCCGCCACCAAATCCAGATGCTCCGTTTCCTAAACCGGTATTTACACTGACATTCGTGCCAGCACCGGAATTGAAGTCTGTATTGATGTTGGTTGAACCTGTCACGCCTCCTGCGTTTCCAGAACCATCTCCCGAACCATTGCCTTTATTTGCGGATAGATTTTGTTCGGGTGTTATCACTACAGCATCAAAATCACCAGTAACAGCATCTGCTTTACCATCACCGTCAATATCAATATAACTATACCAACACCCTGCTACAGCATCATAAAAGCGGCCAGTGACTTTGCCTATATTAACATCTGTTCTGCTTGCTCCACCAACTCGACCAATGCACAAACCTCTAAACAGGTTTGCAAATTTACACAATCTCGAAACCTTGCTGATAGTAGTATCTCCCAAAAAGACACCATCGGTTTGCTCGCCGTTCTCAAACTTAACTATCGCAGCAGGGCATCCGTCAATAGTGATATAGTACTCCAGTCCACTAAAATAGGCTCTCTGCTCATAGTTAAGCGATTCGGTCGAAGTATTTATCTCATCTTTGTCTGGAATACTGACTCGGATATAGAATGAAATATTGCCCGTAGTATCATCTTGAACTGCAACAACTTTGGAAGATGTATGCACGCTGTAGTACGTGCCATCCGCCTGCTTGCGATAGACTACATACTGATAACCTCCACTCAGGGGGATATCTATTGCGGATTTATCCTCGTATGACGAGCCCTCTGCACTATCCCACAACCACTCAGCATCGCCAAGCACAAACGGCAGACGCTCGTCAATATTTGAGCGAGTATATTTGTCTGCGTAGTTCTGGTTGTAGTGCAGCATAGCCTCCTCAACCGTCAGATTGTCAGAGTTTGCCGTATTGACAGTGTGGCAATCCTGGTAGGAGCACGCCGTGAAAAGTAGCACTGTGAGGATTAGTAACAAAAATTTTCTCATAGGGTTAACTAGAAGATAATATACTATTCATGTTTGAAACATGGCAGTTCGAGGTCTTTGAACAGCCACTTTTTTATATTTAAGCGCTACTACTTCAGATCCTTATTTGTGTTGATCCACTTCATATTCTCCTTTACAAAGTTGAGTACTGCAACTGGAACATCAGAGCAGGCGATATCTGCACCAAGAGCATATGCAAGTTGGAAATCCTCAATGCACTTACCTGGCCAGAGGTTTACGATAAGACCCGCCTCGTGAGCCTTCTTCATGGCATCGCGAGAGGTTGCGTGAATTGTAGCACCTACGCGACGGATACCCAGACTGAGTACCTTCTCAATAACCTCGTCGCATACTGGCTTTGCTGTGATATACATACACTCAGCCTCAGGGTGGAGCTCCTTTACGGTAAGGATAGCGCGCTCGTCAAAAGATGAGAAGATGTAGAGTGCATTCTCTGGCTTGAGCGGCATAACGGTATTGTATAGTTTGTCGCAGTAGAGTTTGAGCTGCTCAGGGGTGTAGTTGTTAGACTTCATCTCCCACTCAACGTAGCGAATAGCCTTGTCGCTGTAGAACTTAGCAAGCTCGTCAACAAAAAGTACTGGATTGCCCTTGAGGCTCTTGTACTGAGTAAGCTCGGCGCGTGTTGTCTTCTCAACATCTACATCTACGCCAAACATACGCTTCAGCGATGCATCGTGCGAGATAACAAGCTCATTATCAGCTGTAAGGCGAATGTCAGTCTCGTAGCTATTTACGCCGTTGTTGTATGACTCAACAAATGCTGAAAGGGTGTTCTCGTCTACCTCGTAGCGACCACCACGATGACCAATAACTTGAACTTCTGCAGTCTGCTCTACAGGTGCAGAGCTACAGCCGATAAACAGAGCGGCTGAAAGGATGTAAAAAATCTTCTTCATATACATTTAATTTTAGGATAAATTTACCACGTAAAACCAACGTTGACACTAATTCCAGTTGCAAGCAGTGGTATAAAGTACCACGGCATACCTACGCCCACGTTGAGCGATTTGCCACCCTTGAAACGCACTAATGCTCCCGCTTCCAAATTGGTGTATGTTGAGCCGCCCCATTGGTTGAATTTGCCGACATAATCGCCATCCTTTTCGCGGTAGACAACACCGGCCCAACCCGCCTTGAGTGCTAAATATGGACTCACTTTGCGGTCTAAAATGTTGTAGCGGAAATAGAGATAGAGCGGCATCATAATATACTGCTCGGTCTTATCTTTGCTTGGCTGAAAATGGGCACCTAAACCCACGCCAAGGTCGAGATATGGGTTGAACGAATAGCCGTTGATTACATCCACGCCATAGTGAGGTTTGTCAATCAGCCAACCCTCGCCGTCGAGAAATGCACCAAAGTCGGAGAAGGTAAATGAGGCGTTGCCAAAGTAGCCCTTCTTGCCATACTTGTACTCCTTTTTCGGTTTGACGGAGCCCTTTTCACTGCTTGATACCTCAAAACTGCTTGCATTGGCAGATATAGCCACTGCTAATGCGATAAGTAGGGTTAAAAATCTCTTCATAGTACAAAGATTTTAGTGATTCTTCTGTAAAGTTAGATAAAAATATCAAAAGTTCAAAAAAATATGGTAATTATAGCTACTGCAAATTAATAGTTTGGGAATTATGTAAATAATTCCTAACTTTGTGGGATTTTGAACATAAACATAAAACAAAATATAGCTATGGTTAAACCAACACTTTTAGTTTTAGCTGCGGGTATGGGCTCTCGTTATGGCTCACTCAAGCAGATGGATGGCGTAGGCCCTAATGGCGAGGCTATTATCGACTACTCTGTCTATGACGCTATCCGCGCAGGTTTCGGTAAGGTGGTATTTGTTATCCGTCACTCATTTGCCGAGGACTTTATCTCTGTATTTAATGCCGAGCGCTTCGGCAGCAGAATTGAGGTTGAGTATGTCTATCAGGAGCTCGACTATCTGCCTGAGGGCTTTACTGTTCCTGAGGGCCGCGAGAAGCCGTGGGGCACAAACCACGCAGTGATGATGGCGGCAGATGCTATCAATACACCGTTTGCAGTAATTAATGCTGACGACTTCTATGGCCAGAATGCTTACCAGGTTATCGGCGAGTACCTGGCAGCTTTAGCTGGTAGCACTGGCAGCTACTGTATGGTCGGCTATGAGGTGAATAAGACCCTTTCGGAGAACGGAACAGTATCTCGTGGTGTTTGCACAGTAGATGAGAACCGCTTCCTTACCTCTATGGTTGAGCGCACAAAGATTGAGCGCAATGCTGAGGGTACAATCGTCTTCCACGACCTTGGTGAGGATGTTGCTCTTGAGGAGAATACACCAGTGTCAATGAACCTCTTTGGCTTTACTCCAGACTACTTCGCACACTCTGTAGATGCGTTTAAGGAGTTCCTTGCTGCCGAGAGCACAAAGACCAACCTTAAGGCCGAGTTCTTCATCCCGCTTATGGTTAACCGCCTTATCGGTGGCGGCGTAGCTCAGATGAAGGTACTCTCAACTACTGCTCAATGGTTTGGTGTAACCTATAAGGAGGATAAACCGCAGTTGATGGCTAAAATCGAGTCGTTGATTGAGGCAGGTGTTTATCCAAGAAATCTTTGGAAGTAATTTATTTTATTAATAGCTATTAGCGCTGGCTATTGGCTTTGCAGAGCAAGCTAATGGCTAAAGGCTAAAAGCCAAAAGTAAAGAAAAAATGAGAGAAGTTCGTGTTCGTTTTGCGCCATCTCCAACTGGCCCGCTACATATTGGTGGCGTGCGTACGGCGCTGTATAACTACCTTTTTGCCCGTCACCACGGCGGTAAGATGATTCTGCGAATTGAGGATACCGACTCGCAGCGCTTTGTGCCAGGTGCTGAGGAGTATATTATCGAGTCGCTCAAGTGGTGCGGTATTGAGATTGACGAGGGTGTAGGCTATGGTGGCCCACACGCTCCATACCGTCAGAGCGAGCGTCGTGAGATTTACCTCAAGTATGCAAAGCAGCTTGTTGAGGCTGGTTGGGCGTACTACGCTTTTGATACTGCCGAGGAGCTTGAGGCTCTGCGTAAGGAGTATGAGGAGCGCGGCGAGACATTTGCTTACAACTTCAAGGTGCGTACAACCCTGCCAACATCGCTCTCGCTTTCAGCCGAGGAGGTTGAGGCTCGTATTGCTCGTGGTGATATCTGGGTTATCCGTTTCAAGATGCCAGAGAACGAGGTTGTAAAGATGTCTGACCTTATCCGTGGCGATGTTGAGGTAAATACATCGACCCTTGACGATAAGGTGCTATACAAGAGTGTTGATGCACTGCCAACATACCACCTTGCAAATATCGTTGATGACCACTTGATGGAGATCTCACACGTTATCCGTGGTGAGGAGTGGTTGCCATCACTTCCACTTCACTATCTTCTCTATCGTGCCTTTGGTTGGACAGATACCCAGCCAGAGTTTGCCCACCTGCCACTGCTTCTTAAGCCTACAGGTGGCGGTAAGCTCTCAAAGCGCGATGGCGATAAGATGGGCTTCCCTGTATTCCCACTCTATTGGGTATCTCCTACAGGCGATACTGCACACGGTTACCGTGAGGATGGCTACTTTGCTGAGGCGTTTATCAATATGCTCGCTCTGTTGGGTTGGAATCCAGGTACCGAGCAGGAGATCTTCTCTATGCAGGAGCTTATCGACGCCTTCTCTTTGGACCGCGTATCAAAGTCAGGCGCACGTTTCCAGCCAGATAAGGCAAAGTGGTTTAATGCGCAGTATATGCACCACAAGAGCGATGCAGAGCTTGCAGTTATCTATCAGCCAATTCTCCGTGAGCACGGTATTGAGGTTGCTGACGAGGTGGCAGGTCAGGTAGCAGGTATTATGAAGGAGCGTGCAACATTCGCTTCTGAGCTTTGGGATTTGACATCATATTTCTTCGTTGCTCCAACTGAGTACGACGAGAAACAGGTTAAAAAGTACTGGAAGGGCGAGAATCCGCGTATCCTTGCAGAGGTGCGTGAGGTGCTTGCATCTATCGACGACTTTAGCAAGGAGAATACCGAGACTATCGTTCACGGTTGGATTGCAGAGAAGGGCTACGGCGTAGGTCAGGTGATGAACTCACTGCGTCTTGCACTTGTTGGTGCAGGTAAGGGCCCTGGTATGTACGATGTTACAGCATTTATCGGTAAAGATGAGTGTCTGAAGCGTATTGACGCTCTTATCGCTACCGTAAAACCTATTGACGCATAATGGAGATTTTACAGCATATCTGGGGTGCAACACCCGAGGGTGAGGCGATTGTTATCTATACACTCAAAAATAGTTTGGGTAGTGAGGTGCAGTTGAGCAATATCGGTGCGGGTATTGTGAGCGTTAAGTTTGCTGATCGTGAGGGTAATATTGCCGATGTGGTTTTGGGTTATAAAGATCCGATGAGCTACTTTGGTGATGGACCTTGTGCGGGTAAGACCGTTGGTCGCGTGGCAAATCGTATTGCAGGCGGACAGATGACTGTTGAGGGTAAGGATTACCACCTTGAGGTAAATAACGGCCCTAACCACCTGCACGGCGGTACAAAGAACTTCTCAAATCGCCTCTGGGAGAGTTGTGTGGAGTATAACCGTGTGATTTTTACCCTTGTTTCAGAGGATGGCGATTGTGGCTATCCTGCCGAGGTGACAACGCAGGTAGTCTATGACTTTGATGATGAGAATAACCTCGAAATCACTATCTATGCCAAGTCTGACGGCACTACGCCAGTCAATATGACAAACCACACCTATTGGAACCTCTCGGGCGAAAATTCGGGAACAATCCTCGACCATAACTTGCAGCTTAACTGCTCAAAGGCTCTTGAGATGAACTCTGTACAGATTCCTACAGGCAAGCTGCTTGATGTGGCAGGAACACCGCAGGACTTTACCTCTGCGCGCCGTCTTGGCGACGATATATCTTCAGAGTTCAACCATATCCGCGACTTTAGAGGCTACGACCACTTCTTCGTTGTCGATGGTTGGCAGAAGAATATCCTCGGCGAGGTGGGTACACTCTCAGATCCTAAATCGGGCCGAGCAGTGGAGATTCTCTCCTCACAGCCAGGCTGTATGGTCTATACCGGCAACTGGCTATCTGGTGGTTGCCCAGTGACTAAGTCTGGCGAGAGATACTGCGACTACGCAGGCGTGGCAATCGAGTGTCAGGGCTATCCAGATGCGGTTAATCAGCCAGATTTTCCGTCAATTTTGCTCCACGAGGGGGAGTTGTATTGTCAGAAGATAGTATTTAGATTACGCAATATCTAATAATAAATCCCAGCAAAACTTGCTGGGATTTTTCTTGCCTATATAAGTGTTCCGACGATTGTCACAACCACCTGCACGCCGATAAATAGTACTATGGCCTTCCAACCGCCTACATTGCAACTGACCGCAAAGGCATTGTAGTTCCAGATGTAGAATAGCACAAGGCAAATTAGACTCCAAATGCTGTAAATTATCATCGGTGTAAACTCCGCCATGTCGGGCACCGCACCTGTCTGCAGAGAGGCTACACTCTCCAGCATATTGTTCATAACCACTGGCAGAAGCATTGGAGCAATCATCATCAGCAGAATAAGCTGTGCAAAAGCAGTTGTGCCGAGGATGTCGATAATGCGAATTTTTGACTTCGATAACGCCAAACCGCAGAGATAGAGCAGCAGAGCAGGTAGCAACCACCAAATAAAGTGCATTGTAGCCACGTGCCACAACGGAGCATCGGCCATACCTATATGTATATAGCTGTCCTGAATAAATCCGCCACTATAGAGCAGCAGTGTTGAGGCAACGATAAATACAAGACCAAAAATCAGAGCCTTTGCGCCGGCAATGTAACGGAAGGGGTTAAAGAGTGCTTTCATAGTTCTGTAGTTTAGAGATTATATCATCAAGAATGTTGCGCACAGTAGGGTAGCTAAGTCCCATATCCGCCGCCATCTGCTTTAGCGAGCCACTGCAACGGATAAAGGCCATAACAAACTGCTGCTCCTCCGTTGTAAGACGCAATATAGGGTGCACCTCAAACTGCCCACTAATCGTGGTATCACACTCAGCGCAGTGCAGACTCTTCACCGCAAGCACACCGCCACAAGAGGGACAAATGGTGGGGAATCTCTTCGTAGAACTCATAGCTCAATAGGTTTTGATGAACTGATTATGTACTTTTTTGTTGTGGTCTTTACGAGGTAGAGATTCTCTAGCTGCCCGCAGTAGAGTCGGTATGTGCCGAACTTGTTGTTGCGGAAGATGCCAAACCACCCGAAAAATCCGCCACTGCCAAAGAGACGTATCGAGCCGCGAATATCACTCCTCTCTATCGCCCTAACCTCGATAATATCACTCTTGAGAATTACACTCTGCCCAATCGGGTGGGTGATTACTATCGACTTGTCGTCAAGAAGCAGATAGCGTGGCATAGTGAGTAATACCCAAACCGCCACGATACCAAATATAATATAGGTAACAATTACGGCAGTTATCCCCGCACTCCAAACAGCAATCGCACCATAAACAAGCAACGCCATCAACAGAATAGATGTCACCGTCCCTAACCTACCAATAGCAAACTTTTCGCAATGTATTTTCATATTATTAAATCTTTTCTTCAACAAAGTTAAACATAATTTTAATAATATGCAAATTATTTGCAATAAAAATGGAAGTTTGTATTAAACTTCCACCCAATTTTTATCTTTGTACTGATATTTCAGTGTGCCATTTTGCCAGATGCCGTAGAGAAGAGTGTCTTTGGTGTCGGTGTAGGTGATCTCAACGCCAAAGCCGTGGCGAGAACCGTCGGTATGCTCGCCAACAAAGGTTATCTTCTCCTCATTATTACGCTCAATAAGCAGAATATTCTCGGTATCGGGGTAGAGATATGTGCGCTCAATTTTGCCACTACGGTAGAGCAAATCCACTCCATATTTTACTGTTGGCACATCGCTCTCAAGGTCCGAGTTACGCTTATACTCCTCATCTGCAATGCCGATGAGGATATGAGAAAGTGGCAGATAGACAGAAGAAAACTCTATATCCCAGACGATTTTGCAAAAGCCCGTTATCTTATCATCCTTAATTACTCCATAGGCGATGTAGTCGTGGTACTCGTACAGGTCACTCATTATGCGGCACGAGTTGCTGAATAGCTGTGTTCCGAATTGCTTCAAAATTTTGTCTGCCATAGGTCATAGGTTTTGGTTACACAAATATACAAAAAAATATCCGTAGCACAAACTACGGATATTCTATATTATTTTATCAGGTACTCTTTAGTACCTGATTGCGCAATTAGGTGCTAATGAGTGCCTATACCAATCCGCTGAAGCCCATAAATGCCATAGCGAGTAGGGCAGCGGTGATAAGGGCGATAGGTACACCCTGGAATGCCTTCGGAACCTCCTCGAACTCAAGGCGCTCGCGCATACCGGCAAAGAGCACAAGAGCTACGGCAAAGCCCACGGCGGTAGATACGCTATATACAAGACCCTCAAGCAGTCCGTACTCTTTCTGTACCATCAGAATTGCTACACCGAGCACGGCGCAGTTTGTAGTGATAAGTGGCAGGAAGATACCCAGTGCTTGATAGAGCGATGGAGAGACCTTCTTCAGCACAATCTCAACCATCTGCACCAGGGCTGCGATAACGAGGATAAAGACGATGGTCTGCATAAACTCGATACCCAGCGGTGCAAGGATATAGGTCTGAATTAGCCACACAACCACTGAAGAGAGTGCCATTACGAATGTTACGGCAGCACCCATACCCATACTTGTCTCGACCTTAGAAGATACGCCGAGGAATGGGCAGATACCGAGGAACTGCGCAAGAACGACATTATTGACAAATATCGCACCGATAATTATTGCAAAATACTCCATTACTTCTTCAGATATTTGTTAAACAACACCATTAAGAATCCCAGCACGAGGAATGCACCTGGAGCAAGGACAAATACGAGTGGCATATAGTCGCCAATACCGAGGCTAAGGCCGAATACAGAGCCGCTACCCAAAATCTCACGTACAGCACCGATAGTTGTAAGCGAGAGGGTAAAGCCAAGTCCGATACCTACACCATCAAGAGCTGAGTCGAGCACGCCATTCTTTGAGGCAAAGGCCTCTGCACGACCGAGGATGATACAGTTTACCACAATCAGCGGAATAAATACACCCAGCGCCGAGTAGAGAGATGGAACATATGCCTGCATAAGCATATCGATAACGGTCACAAATGAAGCGATAACAACGATAAATGCAGGGATACGCACCTTGTCTGGGATAAGGTTCTTTATCATCGCAATTACGGCATTTGACATAATCAGTACTGCCATAGTTGCCACACCCATACCAAGACCGTTAATTGCGCTTGTAGTTGTACCCAATGTAGGACACATACCGAGAATCAGCACAAAAGTCGGATTCTCCTTGATTATACCCTTCCAAATAAGGGATAGACGATTGTTACTCATTCTCTCCTCCTTTCTCTGCTTGTTTAGTGGCACCTGTTGCTACATCGCCAGCCTCTGTCTGCCAGCCACAAGCAACCTTAAATGCCTCGTACGCTACTGCTACAGCCTCTGCATATGCTCGTGAAGAGATTGTAGCTGCTGTAAGGGCGTCAATGTCGCCACCATCTTTCTTTACGGTCAGATTGACCTGTGCAGCGTTCTTATCCTTGAGTGATGCGAGCAGCACGTTACCCTCGTCGGCCATCTTTGTGCCAAGACCTGGGGTCTCCTTCTGCTCAAGTACGTTGATGTTAAGAATAGTACCCTTAGAGTCAAAACCAACCATCAGGCGAACCTCACCACCAAAACCATTTTTTGAGATAGACTCCACAGCATAACCTACAGCCTTATCTGCAACAGTTGCTGTATGTGCAACTACTGGCATCGAGTTTACCTCAATTGTCTGACTTGTTGTAGCCTCATACTGAGGAAGAACCTGCTTGAGTGCATTATTTACCGCAGCCACCTTTGCCTGTGCAATAGGCTCTTTTGTAATTGTATATACGCCACCAACAGCTGCAGAGGCTACAAGGGTGATGGTAAAGAGTACCACGACCATATTTTTCAATGAACTCTCCATACTCCCTCCTATCTTGCGCCGAAACGCTTTGGTTTAACATACTTATTAATCAGCGGCACTACGCTGTTCATAATCAGAATAGCGAACGACATACCCTCTGGATAAGCACCCCACAGACGGATACACATTGTAATTGCACCGATGCCGATACCATAGATAACCATACCCTTTGTGGTCATTGGCGAGGTTACATAGTCAGTAGCCATAAAGATTGCACCCAGCAGCGCACCACCCGCAAGGATGTGGAAGAGTGGTAACTGCCAGAACAGCTCACCGCCCTCAGTTGCGCCATAGATGGCACCAAATACCACCATAGTACCGAGCACCGCTACTGGAATATGCCAAGTGATTACGCGACGCATCAGCAGATATGCAAAGCCCAAAAGCAGTGCCAGAGCAGAAATCTCACCGAACGATCCGCCCATAGCACCAGTAAACATACCTGGGATGTCAAAAGATGCGAAGTCTACAAGGTGACCTTTTGCAGCACCGAGAGGAGTAGCACCCGAGTATGCATCTACAAAACCGTCGATTGTAGGTGTAGGGAACGATGTCATCTGAACAGGGTATGCAATGAGCAGGAATACTCGCGCTGCAAGTGCTGGGTTGAAGATATTCTTACCAAGACCACCAAATGGCAACTTTGCCACGCCAATAGCCACTATTGCACCAATCACAACAATCCAGAGTGGAATATTTGCTGGCAGGTTCATTGCAAGCAGCAGACCGGTAACTACAGCCGAGAGATTACATACGGTCACAGGACCCTTTACAAGGTACTTCTGTACCAAAAACTCAAGCAGAACGCAGCTGGCAATACTTACCGCAGTAATTGCAAGCACATTCCAACCAAACACCCTTACTGATACCATCAGTGCAGGTAGCAACGCAATAACAACATCGCCCATTAGGCGAGCTGTTGAGTAGTCGCTATGCACGTGAGGTGCGGGTGAAACAAAAAATCTATTTGCCATATCGTTTTCTATTATTTCTTCATATTTCTTGCGCGAATAATACCCATTACGGTCTGCTTACCCAATCGCACATAGTCGAGCAGTGGAATATTTGCTGGGCAGGTAAACTGGCAACAACCGCACTCAATACAGCTTGTGATGTCGTTTGCCTCCATTGCATCCCACGCCTTCTTGCGAGCCTGCTTTGAGAGCAGATATGGCTCCAGACCCATAGGACACGCCTCGACACACTTTGCACACTTGATACAAGCGCTCTCTGTGCCTCGTTTTGCAGCATCACCAACCATAATGGTAATACCAGAGCATCCCTTCATTGCCGGCATAGCGATATTTGAGAGTGCGCGACCCATCATCGGACCACCGTTGATAACCTTTACATCACCCTCTGGTGTTCCCCCGCACTTTGCGATAAGTGCCTCGACTGGAGTGCCGAAACGAGTCAAGAGGTTCTTTGGCTGCGGAACTGCTGCACCTGTAACGGTAACAACACGCTCAATAAGCGGCTTATTCTTCTGCACAGCCTCATATACAGCCACTGCGGTAGATGCGTTGCACACCACAGCGCCCACATCAATCGGAAGCGCTGGCGGCGCAGGAACCTCACGACCAGTAACGGCTGCGATAAGCTGCTTCTCACCACCCTGTGGATATTGAGTCTTGAGCATCTGAACCTTGATATCTGTAGCCGAGCCGATAATGCCGCGAAGGTGCTTTACTGCATCAGGCTTATTCGCCTCAACGCCGATAACGGCTGTAGTAACACCAATTGCACGCATCAGAATACGAGTACCTGCAACAAGCTCCTCACCACGCTCAAGCATAGTGCGGTAGTCCGATGTAAGGTATGGCTCACACTCTACACCGTTGATAATCAGTATCTCGGCCTTTTTGCCATCAGGAATAGAGAGCTTTACGTGTGTTGGGAATGTAGCACCACCCATACCTACGATACCAGCCTCCTTAATCTTCTCGATAATCTCTTTTGGCTCAAGGTTGCACTCTGTAACAAGAGTCTCTGTGCGGTCAATACTCTGGCTCCACTCATCACCCTCGCGCTTGATTGTAATCATTACTTGGCGCAGACCCTGACCATTTACCTGCATATCTACAGCGGTAACAGTACCAGAGATTGGTGCGTGGATATTTGCTGACATAAAGCCATTAGCCTCAGCAATCTTCTGACCAACAACTACAGTGTCGCCCTTCTTTACAATTGCTGTAGCAGGTGCGCCAATATGCTGTGCAAGTGGAATGTTCACTACATCTGGTAGCTCCATAACCTCTATAGCGCTACCTTTGCTCCACTGCTTATTGTCTGACGGATGAACTCCGCCTATAGGAAATGTCTTCATCATAATTACGCCTCCTTTACCTCTTCTTTTTTAACCAACGGAGCAAGACCTATCATGCGGATAGCGCCTGTAGGACACTCACCCACGCACTTGCGACACAGACGACACTTTGTGCTGTCGATAAAGGCGAGGTTGTTCTCAATGGTAATTGCGCCGAACTCACACACCTTCTCGCACTTGCGGCAGCCGATACAGCCCGCCTTGCAAGCTTTCATGGTAACAGCACCCTTGTCCTTCGATACGCACGATACATAGATTGCGCGATTCTTTGGCCAACGCTTGCGAAGCTCAATAATACCCTTTGGACACGCCGCTACGCAAGCACCACAAGCGGTACACTTGTCTGCATCTACCTCCGCAAGACCTGTCTCGGGGTTAATTCTGATTGCATCGAACGCACAAGCAGCCACGCAGTCGCCATAACCCAAACAGCCGTATGCGCAGCCAGTCTCGCCAATGTAGAGCGAAGAGGCAATGGCGCACGAAGTTGCACCATCATAGCTGTTTGTTCTTGGGCGCTTCTCGCAAGTACCACCGCAACGAACGGTAGCCACAGCAGGCTCCTTCTTAGGTGCAGCCTTGCCCAGATAGTCGGCAATTTTGCCCATACATTCGTCACCGCCAACAGAGCAGTAGAGTGCCGAGATGTCATCGCTCTCTACAAGTGCTGTGGCAAGACCTCGGCAGCCCGGAAAACCGCAACCACCGCAATTTGCACCCGGAAGCATCTTCTCTGTCTCGTCAATGCGCGGGTCCTCCTCTACCTTAAACTTCTGTGCAACGACATAGAGCACGATTGCTGCCACTATGCCGATAATAGAGAGTGTAAGGATTGTGTAGATTAATGTCTGCATTACTCTTTATGTATTGTAAAACTTATTTTTTGTGCTAATTTGTCGCGAAACATCCATAGTATGCCGTAGTATACTGCAACTGAGCCAAGCGATGCAAGAGCGGCGATGCCCTCAGAGCCTTTGCAGAGCACGATCGCTGCTATTACTGCCACAAGTACTATTGCCGGCACTGCATAGCAGAGTGCAACCGCCATAAGTCCCATCTGTGTCCTGGTTGCAACTACAACCCTCTCGCCTACGCTGAAACAACTTGCATCAGGAGTGGTGATAAGGATGTTGCGCGTATTGCTCTCCACTCCTAATGAGCAGGCCGAGCGAGAGGCACAACTGCCACAAGCCTCGCTGCTCTCAACGGCTACGGTTACAGTGTCACGAAAGACTCCGATAACTTTGCCAGGGTGGGTTACGCTATTAGTCGCCATACTTGTTAATCAGCGGCATTAGACGCTCGTGACCGAAGGCACACGCAGAGAGGCGAAGCACTGGTGGGAACTGGTAGCGCTTCTTCTCGTTTTTCATAATCATTGCGTGAATCTTCTCAACAACCTCTGAGTCAAAACCTGCGTTGATAATCTCCTCACGGTGCTGACCCTGTTCAATCATACGGTTCAGGATTGCATCCACAACCTCGTATGGCGGCAGAATATCGCTATCCTTCTGATCTGGACGAAGCTCTGAAGATGGCTCTTTCTCGATGATAGAGTCAGGAATAGGGTTGCCCTGTGTACGGTTGATATAGCGTGCAAGGTCGTACATCTCTGTTTTGTAGAGGTCACCGGTTACGCTGAATGCACCAGCTGTATCGCCATAGAGGGTACACATACCCAGCGCATTCTCACTCTTGTTTGACGAGTTGAGCAGTATGTAACCAGTCTTGTTCTGCAACGCCATAAGCATAACGGTACGGATACGCGCCTGGATATTCTCCTCAGTAAGGTCGAAGTCACGACCACCGATAACTGGCTTAAGGGTGTTGACCATAGAGTTGTAGACCTCTGTAATTGGCAGTACGCTGTACTCTATGCCCAGTCGCTCAGCAAGTGCAGTAGCATCCTCTACCGACTGGTCTGGAGAGTATGGTGACGGCATAAGCAGTCCGCGAACATTCTGCTTGCCTAACGCTGCAGCGGCTAAACACGCCACAATCGATGAGTCAATACCGCCCGAAAGACCTACACAAGCCTTTGTATAGCCGTTCTTGTGGAAGTAGTCGCGCAGACCCATCACAGCAGCACGGTAGTTGAACGGTGTGCGGTCGTGGCTGTAGAGTGCATCTGGCAGAACGCAAGGTTCGTGCTCAGCGTCGGTGTCGTAGATTGCAAAATCCTCTGCAAAGTCGCGCATCATAAGGGTAAGATTACCCTTGTTGTCCATAATGCCTGAAGTGCCGTCATAGACAATCTCACCCGAGCCACCAACCTGGTTGATAAATACAACGGTCTTTGACTGAATGTACGAAACATTGTGAATAGTCGAGTAACGACGAGATAGCACGCCCTTGCCGTAACGACGGGCATTGACATTGATGATTATCTGCGCAGTGCGTGGGAAGTTGCGCACACGGCGGAAGTCGTCACCTACAACAAGTGCAACCTTCTCGCCAGCAATAAAGATGGTCTCGATGCCTGTGCCAGGACTGAGAAAACCCATCTCACGACGAGCAGATATATGCTTTTTGGTTACGCAGTGGCTGATTCTTCCATCCTGCATCACTACAGCAGCACTCATAGGACCATCTACAGAGAGCAGTGGTGAACCGACAATTGCTACGATAGAGTCGCAGTGCTTTGCGATGCGCTCAAGGGCATCCTCGCACAGCTCAAGGAATGTTGTTTTACGAAGAAGGTCGAACGCTGGAGTGCCACTTACAGCCTGCTCGGCAAATACCACAACGTCAGCACCTTCTGACTTTGCACGCTCTACGGCGTCGATGATTTTGTTAGTATTTCCATCGATATCTCCGATGGTGTAATTGAGTTGAGCAAGAGCTAATTTCATCTCTTATACCTTAGTTTATAATAATACTGCGCAAAGGTAGTCAAAAAATCTGAAATTAAGCAACTAAAAGGCTATATTTTTGGCAGCAGCATAGGCAATGCTGTCTGAGTAGTGGGTACTATTCAGTGAGCCAACTGCGGTAATGCCTCGAGAATCGGCATAGAAAAGCTCGTCTGCAGAGAGTGCCTCCGTAAGCGTTATTGGTCGGATTGTAACGGTGTGATTTGGTAACTTTTTCAGTGCCGAAATAACTATGTTGCTATATACGGAAATAACTGAATTACTGATAGTTATGGCTGTGCCGTGAACAACAATTGGAGTGGCTCCATCCACAGCTGTTATTACCATATTTTTGTCTGTGCAGATGGCAACTTGACACTGGTTTTTAAGCGCCATAAGTCGCAGAAAATCTGTCATTGCAATCGCTGCGGAGGTCGGCTGCGAGAAGGGGTAGTTGCAGTGCTCTATAACGGTCGCTTTTGGACGCATTACTCGCAGCGCAAAACCCTTATACAGAGAGGTTTCGATAACTCTTATTGCAAACTTTCCGCTCTGCCATACCCGTAACTCTACAATGTGTATAGCTTGCGAGGAGTAACCCCCGCGATATAGTAGCTCTTCGCAGGCGTTACAGACCGTTTTCTCGGTCAAAGATATTGGCTTGTCGAATAGATCTAATGAGCTGTTGTTGAGTATTTGTAGATGCTCTTTAAGGTAGAAAATCTTGCCATTTTGGGTGCGCATATGTTGATAGAGGAACAGCTCCTGCTCCTGACTATCGTGCTTCGAAATACCGCTGCTATCTATGCGCCACTGCTCCATTACTCCATAAATATTTTGAGCAGAAGTTCGCGAAGTAACTCCGCCTCGCTCTTGCCTCCAGTGTCTATACCTTTGCTCTTGCCGTCATACTCGCGCAATAGTCCTAAGATGTTGAATACCTTAGAGTTCTGCCAGCCGCGTGCATACTGCTTTATGTCGCGCAGAGCATATATGTTGCTCGATTTTAGATGTCCGAGTAACTCTTGATCTGTTGGGAATGGCACACCCTTTTTCTGCTGCATCCAGTTGAGATAATTGACTATAAATATCTCGCGGAAGGTGCCGAAAAGTGCCATAATTGTTAGTAGCAACGGATACTGCTTTGGATTTTTCGAGAGGTGGTCGGCAATGGTCATTGCGCGCTTCATATCTCGTGTAGCAACAGCACGACAGAGCTCAAAATTATTAAACTCCTTGGATATTCCGATGTAGTTCTCAATCTCTACAGCAGTTATGCGTTTATTGCTCTCTGGCATCGATACGATGAGCTTATTCAGCTCGTTGCTAATACGAGAGATATCCGTTCCTAAGTGGTTGATCATCAGTTCGATGCAGTTCGGGTCAATCTGCAGTCCGTGCTGGGCAACAAAGCCTCCGAGCCAATCCTTTATCTCGTACTCTCGTGGGCGAATAGACTCGAAAACCACACCATTTGCAAGGCAACTCTTGTAGAGTGCTTGGCGCTTATCTGGCGTCTTCTCCTTGTGGCAGATGACAAGCACGGTCGACGGTAGCGGGTTGGCTGTATATGCAGCAAGCTGCTCTAACTGTGGCATCGCCTGTGCCTCCTTAACAATAATTACCGTATATCCACCCATCATCGGCATCTGACGGCAGTGGCTGGCAACGGTCGCACCATCTGTGTCGCGACCATAGACGGTGGTCTGGTTGAAGGCCTTCTCTGTCTCGTTGAGGATGGATGATGAAAGTTTCTCGGAAATCACATCTATAAAGTAGGACTCTTCGCCAGTGAGTAGGTATATTGGGGCAAACTTTCGTGCAGTTATGTCGGAACATATCTTACGAAAATCGGCCTCGCTATCCTTGAATTTCTTTGTGCTCTTAGCCATTGAGGGTCTGTTTTGTAATCTTGAGTATATTCTCAGTGCGGTTTGTAATTCTGTATCGGTCGTCAATTCTACAGCCTACCACCCAGACAATATCTTCGCCTGAGAGTAGCACAAATTGGCGACTCTTCTCTATTACCGACATCTTGCGGTCGGTCAGCAGATCGCTAATCTTCTTTCTGCCAATCATTCCGAACGGGATAAAACTATCCCCCTCCTGCCAGCGACGCAGAGTGAGTGGATAGGTCAGTTTATCCTCATCAAGCAGTGCCACCTCTGGTGGAGTGTTGTAGTCCGAAACGTTGTCTATATCTGTATGCTCGTAGTAGAGCACAGAGTTGCCGCAGTAGCTGCGAATAGCTCTCTTCTCCACCTTCGTCTCGCAGATGTCGTCTGTAGCAATTGCAGAGATAACAATATCTGTACGGTCGATGCACGCCACGTGCTCGCGAGCATAGAAACGCTTGCCCGTCGCTCCCGATAGCAGGGCTTTGTAGAGTTCATCGACCGTATCGCCCTTAAAGCCGTATGTCGAGCTGAGAATCTCATAGATGACAAACTCTTTCGGGAAGTGTGGCTCAATAAGATCTGTGTGTATGCGGTCAATGCCGTCACGACTCTCCAAAATCTGCTCTTTAATCTTTACAATACCCGCCTCAATAAATCGTTGTGCATCTGCAAGTCGGTAGAGGTTGCCACGCATCATAGATGTAAAGCGGGAGTTGATCTCGCGTACCTTTGGCAGTAGACCGAGTCGAATCTTGTTTCGCAGATACTTCTTTGTTCTGTTTGACGAATCCTCGCGATAAGGTATTTTGTGCAGCACGGCATACTCCAAAATCTCCTTACGCTCGGCAAAGAGTAGTGGACGGATTATATTTCCGCGCTGGCGAGTAATTCCCGTAAGACCTCGCAGACCAGTACCACGGAGCAGGTTGATGAAAAATGTCTCTATAGAGTCATCCACGTGGTGGGCAATGGCAATAGCTGTATATCCGTGCTCCTCGCTCAGCTCTGCAAACCACTCGTAACGCAGTCTGCGAGCCGCCATCTCCATCGACTCGCCCGTGCGCTCCATTTCGCCCTTTGTGTCGAAACGCTTGCTGTAGAATGGAATGTTATACCCCTTAGCAACAGCCTCTACTGTCGCCTCGTCCTGGTCGCTCTCCTCACCACGCAGAGAGAAGTTGCAGTGTGCCACACCGATATTGTAGCCCGCCTCGGCAAAGAGCGCAAGCATAACCATCGAGTCGACACCTCCCGACACGGTGAGCAGTATCTTGTCATCGTGCGTAAAGAGGGCGTGGCGAGCGTTGTATTGTTCAAAATGCTCTGGGAGCAGACTCTTCTTTATCATAGGATATTAACCTCCGTATCAATCTCAATACCGAACTTTTCGAGTACGGTGTTCTGAACTTTTCGCGCAAATGCCATCACCTCAGCACCTGTAGCATCACCAGTGGTGTTTATCAGCACAAGTGCCTGACGACTGTGTACACCCACATTGCCCTCAGTATAGCCCTTTAGGCCGCACTGGTCGATTAACCAACCAGCTGCAAGCTTTACCTTCTCTGGGTTGACAGCAGGGTAGTGTGGCATATTTGGATACTCGGCAAGTAGAGCCTCTGCAATCGTGCGCTCTACAATCGGGTTCTTGAAGAAGCTGCCCGCATTGCCAGTCTGTGTAGGATCTGGTAACTTTGAACGGCGGATAGTGCATATTGCCTCGCGAATATTTCGCAGCGTCGCACCTCCTCGCTTCTCAACCTCCTGACAGATATCGCCATAGTTGAGTTTCGGATTCTCAACTTTCGACAACTTAAACTCAACCGCAGTGATAATTACACGACCCTTTAGAGAGTGCTTAAATACGCTCTCACGATAGCCAAAACCGCAGTGCTCGGCTGCAAGTGTTATAAAGTTGTCGGTCTGGGGCGAATACATCTCTACATTTGTTATGCAATCCTTCGCCTCTGCTCCATATGCTCCGATATTCTGTACGGGCGCAGCACCAACCTTGCCTGGAATGAGTGATAGATTTTCCAAACCCCACAAGTTGTGCTCAACAGCCCACTCAACAAGCTCATCCCACTCAAGACCTGCACCTACGCGGATAATCACGCTCTCTATTCCGTCGTTTACAACCTCAATGTCGCAGTTGCGCGGAAAGATAATTGTTGGCTCAATATCTTTTGTAAAGACAATGTTGTTTCCGCCACCCATTACCATCCACTCATTGTCGATGTGCTGGCTAAAAATCTCGGGCAGTTCGGCGCTATGGTCAAACTCGATAATCTTGGCTGCAGTTTGGTGAATACCAAAACTATTGCGTGACGATATGTCTACATTCTCAAAAATGCGTACCATAAAATATATATTTTACGGTGTAAAGATAAAAATAATTGTTCAGAATTGAACGAGTTCAGAGAAAAATGTTTAACTTTGGAGTATTGAAACCTAAAAACTACAAAATATGTTTACAGAACAAGACCTAAAACAGATCGCTGCTCACGGCCTTACAGTTGAGGCTGTGGAGCGCCAAATTGAGAATTTTCGTCGTGGATTTCCTTCACTGCAGGTAGTGAGTGCGGCCTCTCCAGCTGACGGTATTGTAGTGCTTACCCCTGAGCAGGCTGCAGAGTACGCTGCAAAGTACGAGGGTAGAGATGCTTCGGTTACCGTTGCAAAGTTTGTCCCTGCATCGGGCGCTGCTACCCGTATGTTCAAGGAGCTCTTCGAGTTTGTTAACGAGGATAAGCGCGGCAAGGGCATCGATACTCTGCTCCAGAATATCGAGAAATTCGCATTCTATCCGGAGCTTAAGGAGGTTGTTGCTGACTTCTCTGACGAAAAGGCTGTTGTTAGCGCAATCATCAAGCAGGGTCTGGGCTATGGCTCTCTTCCAAAGGGTCTTGTTACCTTCCACGCCTACGAAAATGGCGCTCGTAAGGCTGTTGAGGAGCACCTTGTTGAGGGTGCGCTCTATGGTGCTGCTGATGGCGTTGTTCGCCTCCACTTTACCGTATCGCCTGAGCACGAGTCTGCTTTCCGCGCTCTGCTCGATGCAAAGACTGCAAAATATGAGGCTCTGTTTGGCGTTAAGTACGACATCTCATTCTCACAGCAGAAATCTTCAACCGATACAATCGCTGTAAATCCAGATAATACGCCATTTAGAACAGATTCTGGCGAGCTGCTCTTCCGCCCTGCAGGCCACGGTGCACTGCTCGAAAATTTGAATGATATAGACGCTTCGATTATCTTTGTAAAGAATATCGATAACGTTACAACTGACGCTCTGCGTGCCGATACTGTTCTCTACAAAAAGGCTCTTGCGGGTCTGCTTCTGGAGCTTCAGGCTCAGACCTTCGATGCTCTTGCTGCGCTCAAGTCTGGCAGTGCAGATTTGGCAGCTGTTGCAGCGTTTGTTCAGGATAAGTTGTGCGTAAAACTCCCTGAAAATTACGATGCTACATTGCTCGAAAAACTCCTCTCTCGTCCAATCCGTGTCTGCGGTATGGTACGCAATGAAGGTGAGCCTGGCGGTGGCCCATTCTGGGTGGCAAATGCCGATGGTACACAGACCCTGCAGATTGCCGAGTCGAGCCAGATTGCTGCTGAGGATATGCACCTTATGAAGGATGCAACCCACTTCAATCCAGTAGATCTCGTGTGCGGTGTCTATGCTGCTGATGGTACAAAATATAATCTTTTAGATTATACCGACCCTGCAACAGGCTTTATCTCTTCAAAGTCAAGCGGTGGTCGCGACCTTCGTGCCCAGGAGCTTCCAGGCCTCTGGAATGGTGCTATGGCAGATTGGAGCACTATCTTTGTTGATGTGCCAATCTCTACCTTCTCACCAGTGAAGGTTGTTCAGGATTTATTAAGACCACAACATCAATAAATTGATTTTAGGCGGTAATTTCTTCCGCTAACAAAAGGCCTCGGCAATGGCTGTACGTTTTAGTACTATCCATCGCCGAGGCTTTTTGCCGAGCGTTGAAATTACTCGTCTAAAATGCAATTTCTTGGTGTTGCGGGGAGGTTTTATTGTGATAACTATATATGGCACATCCCTTAAAAAGTAGCGACGGCTGTACGTTTTGGTACTATCCGTCGCTACTTTTTTTTACGATGCACCATCTCTAACGCGCTCTGACAACAAAATGGAGCTCTGATTAACCGTCGTTATTTCTATCCGTAGAGCAGATGCTGGAAAAAGCCAACAGCTAATAGCCAACAGCCAATAGCCTTATAAAATGTCCCAAATCGAACATTGTCGGTTTGGGGCTTTTTGTTTTATTTGACGGAATGTGTAAATATTGTGACATATTTTAAGTAAAATGCTTGCTTTTCCATAGGAAAATATGTAAATTTGTGGCGTTTTGAAAAAATCTTAAATAATTTATATAAAAACCTATGGAAAATACTAAACTAAAGGAGTTGACAGAGCGTCTGTACGGTGAGGGTCTTGAGAAGGGTCGCACTGAGGCGGATCGTTTGGTTGCGGATGCTAAGGCTGAGGCTGCAAAGATTGTTGCAGAGGCTAAGGCTGAGGCTGCAAAGATTGTAAAGCAGGCTGAGGATAAGGCTGCTGATACTGCAAAGAACTCAATGACCGAGATCTCTCTTGCAGGTAAGCAGGCGCTTGCTAAGATTAAGAATGAGATTGCTGATGCAATTATCGCAAAGAGTGTAAATGCAGGTGTTGCTGAGGCTGTTGTTGACGCTGCATTTGTTAAGGAGTTGCTCCTCGCAGTTGCTGCTGCCTGGAATGGTGGTGCTAAGGTTGAGCTTAAGGCTATGCTCCCTGCTGCACTTGAGGCTGAGTTCTCAAAGGTGTTCGAGGCATCTGCAAAGGAGCTTCTTACTGCTGGCGTAGAGGTTGGTTACTCAAAGGATGTTCGTAACGGCTTTAAGGTTGGTCAGAAGGATGGCGGTTACTACATCGCATTTACTGACGAGTCTTTCGCTGCACTTATGCAGGAGTACCTGCGTGAGAAGGTTTCTAAACTGCTTTTCTAAGGGCTTATGTTTAGTAATAACTACTATGCGCTCGTAGCGGGTTTTCGTGAGTATGCTCTCGATGCCGAGACCAAAGGTTTTGACATTGCGGAGATTCTTGCGGAGATTGAAGAGGTGCTCTCTGCCTCTGACTGGCAGAGCGTGCGTCTGCTCTACACCTACTACGATTGCGAGAATTTGGTGGCTCGCCGCAATGGCAGCAGCGCACACAACGCGCTGGGTCTGCTGTCGGCAGAGCAGATTGAGCAGGAGCTCACCTCGCCAGTATCTCTTCCCGAGCGCATTGCAAAGGTTGTTCGCGCCTATGCAGAGCCAGAGGGTGAGGATGCTGAGGGCGTAGATACTGACGCTCCATTTGCCCAGTCGCTCTTTGCTGCCTATTATGAGGAGTGTGCGGCACAGGGTACTCGCTTTTTGAAGGAGTGGTCTGAGTCTGATCGCACTCTGCGCAATGTTATCTCAGCGCTGGTTGCCCGTGATCGCAATATTTCTGTAGATCAGGTAACTGTCGGTGGTGGTGATGTTGTTGAACAACTCCACCGCTCTTCTGCTGCCGACTTCGGTCTGCGTGGCGAGCTGGGATATATCGACTCACTTATCGGCGCAATGGATGAGCAGAATATGCTCGAGAAGGAGCGTAAAATCGACCTTATCAGTTGGTCTGTAGCGTCGGAACTCTCTACATTCGACTATTTCAGTCTTGATGCTGTGCTGGCATATCTTGTCAAGGTAAATCTTGTGGCTCGTTGGACCCTTCTGGATGCAAAGCTGGGTCAGAAGATGCTCGACAAACTTATGGCGGAGCTGGACGGAAAACAATATATCGAAATATAAAACTAATATATAAATGAAAACAACAGGAAAAGTAAGTGGTATTATCTCCAACATCGTAATCGTTCGTGCTGACGGTGCAGTTGCGCAGAATGAGATTTGCTACGTTTATTGTGGTGATACCCGAATGATGGCTGAGGTCATCAAGGTAATAGGCGACGATGCCTATGTACAGGTTTACGACTCTACCCGTGGTCTGAAGATTGGTGACCGCGTGGATTTTGAGGGACATATGCTCGAGGCTACACTCGCTCCAGGTCTGCTGTCAAAGAACTACGACGGTCTGCAGAACGACCTTGCAAAGATGGATGGTCTGTTTATCGACCGCGGCTCTATTACTGAGCCACTCGATTTCGATAGCGTTTGGGATTTCAAGCCGCTGGCAAAGGAGGGTGACAAGGTTTCTGCTGCATCTTGGCTCGGTGAGGTTCAGGAGCAGTGGATTGCCCACAAGATTATGGTTCCGTTCATTATGACTGGCAACTATACTGTAAAGAGTGTTGCTGCAGCAGGTAGCTATAAGATTACCGATACTATCGCAGTTCTTGCTGACGTTGATGGCAACGAGTACAATGTAACAATGGTTCAGAAGTGGCCAGTAAAGCAGGCTGTACGCTGCTATACTGAGAAGCCACGTCCTTCAAAGGTTATGGAGACAGGTGTTCGTGCTATCGATACCTTCAACCCACTTGCTGAGGGTGGTACAGGCTTTATCCCTGGCCCATTCGGTGCAGGTAAGACCGTGCTTCAGCACGCAATTTCAAAGCAGGCAGAGGCAGATGTAATTATCATCGTTGCTTGCGGTGAGCGTGCAAATGAGGTAGTGGAGATCTTTAAGGAGTTCCCTGAGCTTGTTGACCCACGTACTGGTCACAAACTTATGGAGCGTACTATTATTATTTGTAATACATCTAATATGCCAGTTGCGGCTCGTGAGGCATCAGTATATACCGGTATGACTATCGGTGAGTACTACCGTTCTATGGGTCTGCGTGTACTGGTTATGGCGGACTCAACTTCTCGTTGGGCACAGGCTCTGCGTGAGATGTCTAACCGACTTGAGGACCTTCCAGGTCAGGCTGCGCTCCCTATGGACCTCTCGGCTATCATCTCTAACTTCTACGCTCGCGCAGGCCTTGTAAAGCTTACAAATGGCCAGACTGGTTCAGTAACCTTCCTCGGTACCGTATCTCCTGCGGGTGGTAACCTTAAGGAGCCTGTAACCGAGTCTACAAAGAAGGCTGCACGTTGTTTCTACGCCCTCTCTCAGGGTCGTGCAGACTCAAAGCGTTATCCAGCTATCGACCCACTCGAGTCTTATTCAAAGTATCTGGAGTACCCAGAGGTTGAGGAGTACCTCGGCGAGAAGATCGAGAAGGGTTGGGTGTCACTCGTTCGTAAGGGTAAGACTATCGTTCAGCGTGGTAAGGAGGCTAATGACCAGATTAACATTCTCGGTGACGACGGTGTACCTGTAGACTACCACGAGCGTTTCTGGAAGAGCGAGCTTATTGACTTCGTTGTTCTTCAGCAGGATGCCTTCGATGATATCGATGCAAACTGTCCTATGGAGCGTCAGCAGCTGATGTATAAGATGGTTCTTGACATCTGCGAGTACGACTTCGACTTTGCAGACTTTGAGGCTTGCTCTAAGTTCTTCAAGGGCCTTATCAACCTCTTCCGTCAGATGAACTACTCTGAGTGGCAGAGCGAGAAATTCTACGATTACAAAAAGCAAATCGAGGAGTATGTTGCCTCAGCAAAATAATTTGGTACTATGACAACACGAGCATTTCAGAAGATTTATACAAAAATCGACAATATTACCAAGGCTACAGTCACTCTTCGTGCTACAGGCGTAGGTAATGATGAGCTTGCTACCGTAGGCGGAAAGCTTGCACAGGTAGTAAAGATTATGGGTGAGAATGTAACCCTTCAGGTATTTGCGGGCACTGAGGGTCTTGCAACAAACTCAGAGGTGGTATTCCACGGTGAGCCACCAAAGTTGAAGGTTTCAGACAACCTTGCAGGTCGCTTCTTCAACGCATACGGTGAGCCACTCGAGGGTGGTGAGCAGCTTGAGGGCGAGGCGCGCGAGATTGGTGGCCCTACAGTAAATCCATTCAAGCGTCTGCAGCCATCTGAGCTTATCGCTACAGGTATCGCAGGTATCGACCTTAATAATACTATTGTAACAGGTCAGAAGATTCCGTTCTTCGCAGACCCTGACCAGCCATATAACGCTGTTATGGCAAATGTGGCTCTGCGTGCAAAGGCCGATAAGATTATCCTCGGTGGTATGGGTCTTACAAACGACGACTTCCTCTACTTTAAGCAGGTGTTTGAGAATGCAGGTGCGCTCGACCGTATCGTATCATTCGTAAATACTACTGAGAACCCACCAGTAGAGCGTCTGCTTGTACCAGATATGGCACTTACCGCTGCTGAGTACTTCGCAGTAGATAAGGGCGAGAAGGTACTGGTACTTCTTACCGATATGACCCTCTATGCCGATGCGCTTGCTATCGTATCTAACCGTATGGACCAGATCCCTTCTAAGGACTCTATGCCAGGCTCACTCTACTCTGACCTTGCAAAGATCTACGAGAAGGCAGTTCAGCTTCCAAATGGTGGTTCAATCACTATTATCGCCGTTACAACCCTCTCTGGTGGTGATATTACCCACGCTATTCCAGATAACACTGGTTACATTACCGAGGGTCAGCTCTTCCTCCGTAACGACTCTGATACCGGTAAGGTTATCATCGACCCATTCCGTTCACTGTCACGACTCAAGCAGCTTGTTATCGGTAAGAAGACCCGCGAGGATCACCCACAGGTTATGAATGCCTGCGTGCGTCTGTATGCTGATGCTGCAAATGCAAAGACAAAGCTCGAGAACGGTTTCGACCTCTCTGACTACGACGAGCGTGCACTCAAGTTTGCACACGACTACTCTGAGAAGTTGCTCGCTATCGATGTAAATATCGACATTACCGAGATGCTCGACACCGCTTGGACACTCTTCGGTGAGTACTTCACTAAGGAGGAGGTTGCAATTAAGGCAGAACTTATTGCTAAATACTGGAAAGCATAACAACTGATGGCAATCAAATTTCAATATAACAAGACTTCGCTTGGTGAGCTTGGTAAGCAGCTCAAGATGCGTCAGAAGGCACTCCCTACTATCAAGAGTAAGGAGTCGGCTCTGCGCCTTGAGGTAAAGCGAGCGAAGGACTCAGCCGCAAAGCTCCGTAGTCAGTACGACGCGCTTATTGCGCAGTACGACTATATGGTCTCTTTGTGGGGCGAGTTTGATTGTACACTACTCAAGATCTCTGATGTCGAGCTCTCGACACAGAAGATCGCGGGAGTTCGTATTCCGCTGCTTGGAGAGGTTATCTTTGAGGAGAAACCATTCGACCTCTTCTCCTCTCCAGCATGGTATAGCGATGGCGTTAACCTGCTCAAAAATATCGCCAAGTTGGGCATCGAGTCGCAGGTTTATACCCGTCAGATGGAGCTGTTGGACTACGCACGCCGCAAGACTACTCAGAAAGTAAACCTCTATGAAAAGGTACAGATACCTGGATATGAGGATGCTATACGTAAAATTAAGCGATTTATGGAGGACGAAGAGAACCTCAGTAAGTCGGCACAGAAGATTGTTAAGACACGCCAGCAACAGCAGGCAGCTGCAGAGGAGGGCAGAGCAGTATGATAGTTAGAATGATGAAATACGATATCGTCCTCTTTGCTCAGGAGCGCGACCGTTTTATCGAGTCACTGCGTCAGAGCGGAATGGTAGATATCACCACCTCTGGTTGGGAGCCAACAGAGGCAGATCGTAACCTTCTGCTCGATATCGAGGCTCGTACAAAGGCTCTTGCCGCTATCGACTCTCTTGCCGAGGGTGCAACCACTACCGTTAAGGTAGATGCAGATAAGGTATTTGAGGCATATACCGAGGCTCAGGGCATTATCGCTGCTGCAAAGGGTGATATTGCTCGCCTTGAGAAGAGCGTTGAGGAGTGGAGTGCTTGGGGTGACTTTAACCCAGAGCATATCGCTGCACTTGCAAAGGCTGGAGTTGTACTTCGTTACTTTGTAACCTCTACAAGCACCTACGATAAGGGCATTGCAGAGTGGGCAGAGAACTATAACATCTCCCTTGTCAGCACTGCAGACTCGCAGGCCCGCTTCGTTGTTATTGGCGACGGCACAGAGCAGATTGATGTAGACGCTCAGGAGCTTAAGGCCCCTACAATGAACCTCACACAGCTTACAGCAGCTGTTGCAGAGGCTCAGTCGCGCATCGCTGCGGCAGAGCAGACTATTGTCGCTTGTGGAGCACATCGCGCAGTAATCGAGGCAGAGCTGCTTTCGCTTAAGCGTGAACTTCAGAATGTTAAGATCAGCTCATCTGCCGACAAGGCTGCTGATGGTCTGCTGCTTGTGCTTGAGGGCTGGGCAGAGGAGGCTAATGCAGCTAAGGTTGATGCACTGCTTGACTCTTCGCCAAATACCGTCTATCTGAAGAGTAATCCAACTCCGGAGGATAATACACCGGTTAAGCTGAAGAATAACCGATATGCGCGTATCTTTGAGCTTGTGGGTAATATGTACGCACTGCCAAAGTATGGCACTGTGGATCTTACACCATTCTTTGCGCCGTTCTATATGCTCTTCTTCGCAATCTGTCTTTGCGATGCAGGTTATGGCTCGGTAATTCTTGCGGCGGGTATCGCTCTGCTGCTTAAGGGTGGTGCAAAGATGCGTCAGGCGGCACTCTTCTCAACTGTTTGTGGTGTTGCCAGTGTGGCGTTTGGTTTTGCAGCAAACTCATTCTTCGGAATGACAATCTCTGATGCTCCACTGTTTGAGGATTGGAAGTTCCTGGATTTCCAGAACCAGTTCTTCTATGCATCACTCGGTATTGGTATCTTCCAGATACTTTTTGGTATGGCTATCAATATCGTTATGACAACTGTAACCTACGGCTTTAAGAATGCACTCGGCTCGCTGGGTTGGTTCTTGCTCATCTTCAGCTCTTGCGCTGCAGGTGTTGCAGGTATGGTTGGCGTAGAGTGGTACTCATTCTCATCTGTGGCATATATGGCGACCGTTGCTGTTGCTCTTGTGCTGATGCTGCTGCTCAATAAGCCGAGCTTCAACATCTTCGCAAACTTCGGTGTCGGATTGTGGGATACCTATAATAATATAACAGGACTGCTCTCAGACCTGCTCTCGTATATCCGTCTGTTCGCTATCGGACTCTCTGGCGGTGTGCTTGCGCTGGTATTTAATAGCCTTGCTATGGGTCTTACTGGCCTTGATGCGGGTATCGAGCAGTTTACTGTAGGTACTATATTCCAGATTATCGGAGCATCGGCAATTCTGCTTATCGGTCACGGTATCAACCTCTTTATGTCTACAATCTCGTCATTCGTACACCCTATGCGATTGACCTTTGTGGAGTTCTTCAAAAATGCAGGCTTCGAGATGGGCACACGTGCTTTCGAGCCTCTTAAAAACGAGTAAAACAATAGTAACAATAATTAAAACTTAAAAAACAATTACAATTATGGCAAATTCAGCAATTATTATGGCCTATGTAGGCGTTGCGCTTATGGTAGGTTTGGCAGGTATCGCATCTGCAATTGGTACTGCAATCTGTGGTCAGGCTGCAGTAGGTGCAATGAAGAAGAACGGTGGCGCATTCGGTAGCTACATGGTGCTCTCAGCGCTTCCAGGTTCACAGGGTCTTTATGGTTTCGTTTGTTTCTTCATGGTTACAAACCTCTACCCACTCGTAGGCCCTGCAACTACTCCTGCACAGGGTGCTGCAGTTCTTGGTATCGGTCTGCTCGTAGGTATGGTAAACCTTCTTGCAGCTATCTACCAGGGTAAGGTTTGTGCTAACGGTATCGCAGCTATCGGTAACGGTCACGATGTAATGGGTAAGACCCTCATCTTGGCAGCGTTCCCAGAGCTTTACGCTATCCTTACCGTTGCAGCAACATTCCTTATCGCATCTGTTGCAACTACTTGGGCATAATTTAGCCATTAGCGGTTGGTCGCAAGGCCAACTGCTAAAAACAAATAGAGCCTTCACGCAAGTTTCCTTGACTGTGAAGGCTCTATTTATTGTTAGTAGTCTCTACCTCTCTTCGGAGAATATCTGGTCGAAAATAGCGCGTAAATGGCCCTTATTCTCAGCTATTTCTTGTAGCTGGGCCAGAAGCTCAGAGTTGTTTGATTGAGGTATCCAGAGCTTGAGATATCCATCTTTGCCATACTTCTCCTCAATGTGGTTGCAGCAGCGAGCAAAGTGCTCCTCTAAGGTAAAGTCTGGGTGGTGAGATAGCGAATACTGCACAGTGCGACGGATGATAGTCAACGGATCTATGCACCTATCAGCCTCGGCCACAATACGGCCATATATTGTCCTTGGAGCGCTCTTTGCTGATGCTCGATGATCCTCTACCGCCTTGCACATAGTTTCAATCTGCTCGTCAGAAAAGAACTCTTTTAGAGTCTTATCAGCACACAGTATCTTACCCGACTCTATGTGGTGAAATTCACGTCCTTTGCTCAGTCCTGTATCGTGATACGCAGCAATAGTGTAGACCATATCTATATCCACGTCGTAGTGCTGAGCAAGCTCTAAACTCTGCTCAATCACTTGCCGTGCGTGGTCAATGTTATGTGCCTTATCAAAAGAGAAATAGAGCGGGAGAATCTCCTGCTCTATATACTCTTTAAGTCTGTTATTTATAGTCATAAACAAGTTCAAAGTCGTCTAACCACATAATCGATTCGGTACTACCCACAAAGTAATCTCCGTAGCTCGAACCCGATGCAACGATAATCAGGTGGGTTGGCACTCTGTCAAAGTCACGCCACTCAATCGGAATCTCAAACTCGTACCAGTCGCACGACTCGTTGAATATCAACTCTCCGTAGGCGATAATACCTGCATTTGACGAGTTGAAGAATGTCGACTCATCGCGAGTATCCACAAGTACTGGTGACTCCTCATTACCACCATATACATTGTAGTCCCAATCTCCGAGGGCAATGTAGATGCTACCCTTGTCTGGATTACCAATGCCAGGAATCTTAGAACTTGTACCACTTGGATAGCAGTCGATAGTTCCGCAGTTGTACTTCACCCAGCCACGCAGCGCAGTAGGGCGGAGGTTAAACTTGTGACCGAATGCTACAAGACCATTAGTACCTACGATGCGGTCAAATGAGCCTACAAAGAGGTTTCCTGCCGCAAACTTACCGATACCCATTACTGATGCCTTCTGTGACCAAAGCTGCGCACAAGTGCCTGTTTTACCTGGTGCAAGGTTCTGGGTGTGCGGTGTTGTAAGGTTGATGCCTGCGATCTTTGAAGCAGGGTTACCAGTGCCCCACCAAGCACCCTGAAGGTCGAGATATGGGAAGTATACACTATCGCTGTAGCTCCACTGCTCAAGGTCGCCATTTGGCAGCGCCATAGTGGCAGTTGTTGTTGCTTGAACGATATTAGATGTCTGTTCGCCATTGTCAGTTACAGCATAGCCGATAACCTCATACTCAGTCTGTGGCTTGAGGTGACGCAGTGCAGCCTCAATTACTCCACCCTGAGATGTGTACCACTGCTTGTCTGACTCTATCCAACTCTCGCTGCCCTTCTCGCGGTAGCGGAAGCCGGTCTGAGCACCGTCAATACCAGTAGCCTTAAGCCAAATAACCTCGGCTCCAGCAACTGTGCGTGTAATGTCTATTGCCACCTCCTTAGGCTCTACAATGAGTCGCCAAATCTCGCGACGACCATAAGAGTCCACAATAGCTGTTTGTGTATGGTCTGCATTGCTGAAGTCGCGAATAGTAGAGGCGTCAGGATAGTCGTACTCAGGCTTTGGACCAAAGCGAAGCTGTGTTACAGTTACCGTATCAAGGCCGAAGTCTGAACGGCGGTATGCCTTGGCAACATTGCGCTCTACATCCCACTCTGTCTCGCCAATCTGTCCGAATACATTAAATCTACGGTCGATCTGCTGTGTGGCTGTAATCACCCACTCGTAGTGCTGATAGAGCGAGAGGGTAACATACTGCGGTGAACGCATATCGAATGAGCCAACCATCTCTCGAGATGGTGTTGCATCCTGGCTGTAGACAATGTCGGTAATCTTTACATTGCGGATATCAGTGCTCTCCGCAAGGGTAAAGGTTACGGTGCGATTTACACGGTCAATCACCGGCTCATCGATGGCACCCTCTACAGTAATATCGAGAATTTCGAGCTCCACGATAGGGTAGGGCAGATCGTTCTGAATACAAGAACTGAGTGCCAAAACTGCTGCTATGATAGTTATAAATCGCTTCATTACTTATCTGTTTTCTTACTCCACAAGTGGACATTTACACCAATGTTAATCTGAGCCAAGTTCAGACCAAACTTAAGCTTCGAGAAGTCGCGCTTACCGACAAAGTTCATATCACCATCCATCTGGCGAATATGGTTGTACTGCAAGCCACCCAAACCGAACGAAACGCTTGCGCAGACATTCGGGAAGATGTATACTGCAAGACCTGGAGCAAAATTAAGGCTCAGACGATAGTTGTCAGCAATGCTTGAGTAGTTGCTACCCTCAGCCGCTGCTCCTGTCTTTGAACGAGCCATTTTGCCAGATAGTTCCCACTCGGCAAATAGTCCAAAACGACCCTTTCTGTCGATAGACATATACGAGCGGTGGTATATAGCAGCCGAGAAACCGCGGTTGATATAACCAATGTTGCTGAGCGAAAGGTTGATATCGGCAGCATCGCCCAAGTTGAGCGCTGCATTATCCAATGCTCCGTTAGTATAGCTGTATCCAAGACGCACGCCGACAGCGTTATTGTCGTTGTAGAAGAAACCGTAGTGCGGCTTTATTGAGAACATCTGACCGCGCAGGTTGAGCTGATCCAAAACCAACCACAGATTGCTGTCGTCACTCTCAAGAGTGCCGTAAGAGACGGTAAGTCCCAACATAGACTCGCCCTTGAATACAAAAACGTTATTGTTAATGCCTCGGTCAAACTTGACAGTACGCTCTGCCTTTGCGCTCTTGACCGCCTCATCTGTCTGCTGAGCAGTCTGCTGCGCCCAACCATATGTAGTGGCGCTGAGCAGGAGTAGTGTTACTAAAAACTTCTTCATAGTGCCAACTTATTATAGGTAAAACGCAACACCTACTCCGATAGAGAGGATGTTTATCTTAAAGTTCATTGAGCTTGTTGATGTGTCGCCCGTAGCCACCTGATTGTGAATCTGGTGGTTGTGAGAGTAGTTAAGGCCCAAGATGCCGATATTAAGCTCCAGAGCGATGTTGTTGGTCATAAATGCAACAATACCAGGGTTTGCACCAAGTGAGATGTCAAAACCCTTGGCAAAAGTTCCACGCACAGCCTGACCCTCAGTAAACTTAGACTGAGAACCACCACCTGCAAGCTGAAATTCAGCAAAAAGAGCGATGCGTCTATTCATACCCAGTGGGATGTACTGACGCCAGATAGCAGCCATTGTGTACGAATGTTTGAGCATATTGAAGTGGTCAACCCCCATATTGATGGCGGTATCCCCCTCGCCCAAGCTAAGAGCAGCAGAGTCGAGAGCAAGGTTGCTACGACTGTACATACCTCTTACACCGATAATCGAGTTAGGCAACAGCGAATAGCCGACCATAGGACTCACCTTCACGGTGTAACCAGTGGAGTTGATGTCATTGATCACAAGCAGCGAGTAGTCGCTGTTGTTGTGGGTTGAGTAGGTGAGAGTTCCGCCGAAAACCCACTGACCTTTAGGTACAATCTGGGTCTTCATATTGGAAAGACCTCGGTTTGCACGCTGCTCACTACGACTTACAGCCACATCGGCCGATGTAGCCTCTGCAGAGAGAGTATCGCTACTCTGCGCTGCAGCTGTAAATGTTAGGAGCGTTGTTGTGGCAAGTGCCGTAAAAAATTTGCTCAATTGCATTCGTAAAAAGTGTTAATCAAGTCCTCCTCCTTTAAGAAGGAGGACTCTGTTATTAGTAAACGAACTCTACATCATCTACATACATCCAGCTGTTTGTCGAACCGGTGAAGTAGTCACCATAACCCGAGCAGGTGAATGTAAGTACGAGTGTTGTAGGCTTTGTAGTCATATTATCTCTATATGTAAATGGCACCTCAATCAGTGTCCACTCACCGTGACTCTCCTCTGTCTGCCATACTGCGCTACCAAGGATACCCTCAGTCTCAACAGTTGGAGTGAAGAGTGTAGACTCATCATTAGTATTTACAGTGAAGTTACGATCTGTCAGACAGCAGTAAACCTTCGCCAGGTCACTACCTGAAGTGTGGTTACCCTCGTTGATAGTACCCTCGTTGTTCTTCATCCAGAAACGGATAGCCTTTGGACGAGCAGTAAAGTCAAATGGACGACCGAACTCAACGATACCACCCATGCCGTCAACTCTTACAAAGCGACCAACAAATAGGTTACCCGCAGCAAACTTACCGATACCCATCACAGCCGCCTTGATAGACTTCATATAGGCACTATTTACACCTGTAGAGCCAGGGCGAACATCTGTAGATGATACGGTGAGCTGCTCGCCAACAAGGCTTGCTGTTGCATGGTTACCTGTATCCCAGTAGAGTGCATATGGATCAGCTGCAGGACATACTGCCTTGTCAGATGCTGTGCTCCACTCCTCAAAGCCTGCAGCAGGAATCTGAGTACCTGCAGGGGTTGTAACAGAGAGTGCAAGACCCAACTGAACACCATTCTCAAAGAGAGCATACTCGTATGTAGTAGCCGCAGCAAAGTCGGTAGCTGTTGCGTTGTAGAGGTTCTCTACGCCTGAAGCAGTAACTGGCAACTGTGCCCACTCGCCACCTACTACACGGTAACCGATAGTGATACCCTCGCTGCTGTAGCAGTATGCACTAAAGTTAGCAGTGCTAAACCACAAATCGTAGCTCTCCAGTGGAAGAATACCCTCAATGAAGCAAGTGCACTCCTGGTAACCTACACCACCGCTTGCATCCTTAATGCGGAATGCAAATGTCTGCTGGCCACCTGCAAACAGTGCAAAGAACTGCTCAGAGAGTACTACGTTGTAGTTCTTTGCAGAGCTGCTTGTAACAGCTACACCCTCAGTTGTACCCTCAAGCAGGTTGATTGTCTGCTCACCATAGGTAATTGCAAGGGTAGTGATGTTGTCAAGTGCAGCAATGTTGAACTCGTAGTTGCCACCATTGTAGTAGATAGGGCTCTCGATATCGAAACCTACGCTCTTAACGGTTGGATCTGGGCTGAATGGAACCTTATCCTCGCGGTGATCTACTGAGTAGTCTACAACAGCCTCTACAACCAAAGAGCCTGGAGCATCCTTAGAGTACTTAAATGAGAGTGAGTAGTACTTGTTAGCCTCGATATTCTCGATAACACCCTGGCTTGTAATCTGCTCAGCGCTGTCGCTGCCGCAGAAGTACCAAGAGATGTTTGAGCAACCGTCAGGAAGGATAAAGTAACCAACCTTGCTCTCTGTGTACTTAAGTGTAGGAACATCACCCTGCTTTGCTGCAGTAAGGTCGAAGCTGTCAGCAGCACAAACATAAGTATAGAACTCCTTTGTGAAGTGTGCAGCTACAGTTGCATCATAGATAACCTTTACAGGGGTGTTGAAGAGTGCGCAGTCTACATTTACAGTTGCGATCTGTCCAGGGATAATCTCAAAATCTGTAGCGCCGCTGTAGTACTTAGTATCGAAAGATGCAAGCTCCTTCTCGCCAACCTTTACCTGTACAACATAGTTGTCCTTAACAAGCCAGATGTACTCTGGAATCTCAGCAAGAGCAGTATACTTGCGTACAAGTTGCTTCTCGCTCTTCTCAGCGTCAGCATATCGATATATCTTGAGCTCAAACGGAGTGTTTGGGTCGATATCTGCACGGGTTGATGCAAAAGATACGTTGAGTGATACCACACCCTCTTCTGCACTCATCTGAATCTCCTCTGCCTGATTACAAGCTACAGAGAGTAGCGCAAAAGCTGCGCAGATGATAATATTTAATACCTTTTTCATAGTAGTAGTGTCAGTCTAATGTTTATAGTGTGGTAATCATTAGAGTCTTTACAGTCACGTTGCCATCATTGTCTGTAATGGTCATCTCGAAGCTGTGGTCACCGGCTCCTGTGAATGAGAGTAGAGAGAGGAACTGAGTAATTGAGAACTCAACCTTTGTCTGGTTCTTCACAGCATCACCGATAGGGAAGCCGAGGTTTGTCAGCGAAGCTGCAATACCTGATGTGTCAAATGATGGGTCTACTGTAGAGTATGATGCAGTAGGCTCTGCCAGGTTAAGGATGTCGCAAAGACCTACGCCACCAAGCTGATCTGGTGTAAGAACGCTTGAGATAATCTTTACAGTAAAGTCCTTGATGCCTGCAGGTGCAGTAACAACGATATCTACTGTCATACCCTCTACTACGTCGTAGCGCTGGTCGATGTTGTAACCCTTCCAAACAACTACTGGGCCTGCCTGCTCACCCTCAACAACAATTGTAAGGGTCTTTACGGTCTTACCACCCTTCTCGTCAGTGATAGTTGCAGTAAACTTGTGCTCGCCAACATAGCTAACAAGCAGTGACATAATGCTTGAAAGGTTGTATGTAACAGCTGTCTGACCTGCAACCTGATCGTTGCAAGGAAGCTTCATCAGATTACGCAGGATAGTAGCTGCATTGTTGCTCATATTGCATAGGTCGAATGACTCTGAGAGGTGATAAGTAGCAAGTGAAGCGATCATCTCTGCATTTGTAGACTCAATATCTACGAGCAGTGAGCTGATAGCGCTCTTTGAAGCAACCTCTACAATCAGGCTCTTTGTGTAGTTACCATTCTCATCAAAGTCAGTCGCAGCTATCACTACAGGATTGTCGATGTCACCATCTACGATATTAATGGTTGGCTTGTCAGTGTCGTCAACCAAGATATCCTCTGCAATGAGCTGCGCCAAGTCAAAAACCAGTGACTCGTCGACTACCCAGCCGTCAATAGTTACGCTAAGAGCGATGCTACCCTCGCCAGAGTACTCGATATAGAGCTGAATATCGCTATACTGACCAGCCTTTACATCCTTGATAGTTGTAGTAAACTCAAATGGAGCAGGCTCTTTGCCCTCCTGAGTGTACATACCCTTAACCAGAATGTCGATGTCGTTGAGCGGATTTACAGCCTTGAAGTAACCAGAACGAGTCTCGTCAACGATAAAGTCCAGTGAAGCCTCACCAATTGAGAGTGTAGCTACTGTATCGTCGCTAAGTGCTGCACGGAGGTCAGCAGAGTAGCTGATAGTTGTCTGGATGTTCTGCAGTGTACAAACCAAGTTCTTAAGCTCGGTAGTCTGCTTACGAACGATAGTAAAGATCTCAGTAACGCCATATACAGGGCTCTCGAAAGCAGCATCTGCAATCTGACCAGAGATCATCTTGAAGATATACTTACCTACATCGAGGGTAATTGCCTCTGCAGGACGCTCGCCATACTTAAATGAGGTAACAAGCTCATCGCCGCTCTCATTGTAGATAAAGCAGTCAAATGTGTTGATGTCAACCTGACCCTCAGTACGGCTGCTAACCTCGCCCTCGGTCTTCTTGTGGTCTGTAACAACCTCTACGCTAAGTGAAGAGAGCTTAAGATAACCCTGATTGTCAATTGGGTCAAGCTCTACTGGAGTTGAATTCTGACAGCTGATAGCAAACATTGCAACCAGTGCAGATAGTGCAGTAAATCTAAAAAGTTTCATATCTGTCTATTGTTTTATGCGTTAGGATTGAGCTCGGTATTGGTATCAACCGGAATAGTGTCGAGAATATCCTCATTCAGAGTGATTGTGATATTCACGCTACCGACTGATGTGAGGTCGTAAGTAACGATGTAACGAGTAGCAGCCTTCGCAAGAGCGATTGTCTGTGTAGCCAACTGCTCAACCTTACCTGTTGCCAAGTTTGCCTGACGGATACAGCTACAGTCAATCTTTACGCCATTCTGTGGAGCGATAAAGAGGTGAGAGTCTGCCTGCTTGTCAACCTCAATGGTGTTAGTTGCAGTTGTTACAGTAAAGTTGCTCTGTGGGAAGTAGTTGTCAAATGCCTCGGTCGTCTGAACCAGAACAATAGCATTTGCAACAGTCGCGTTGAGCTCTGCTACTACGGTGCGGTTACGGTCGAGTACCTGTACGCTCTTGCTTGCAGTAAAGCAAGGTGCTGTGTAGCCCTCGGCAGTAACATCGCCATTTGCAATGGCAACGGTGTACCAACCTGCTGTGTAGCGCTCATCATCTGTGCGATAGTTGCTCAGTGATGCCCACTGTTTTGAAAACTCTGCTGTTGCGGTGTTCTCTGTGCCTGTAATTGAGAGTGTAAAGTCTGACAACTCTGGGGTTGGCAGATTAAAACCCTCGGCACGTGTTGCCATATCGCCCGATACAGACGCGGCAACTGCAATCTTACCCTCACCTACGCCGAACTGCTCAGATGGGCTCTGGCAGGCTGCAAGTACGAGTGCTGCGATTGCACAAAGGAATACGTTTTTCATAATAGTTGTTATTAGTGTGTTTGTTATTTTACAATTGAAACTCGAATATTGTCAATATATACATTACCCTCAGCATTACCTGTACCGTTATTGTCGCAATCGATAATTGGGTAGAAGCAAAGACGAGTTGCGGCGGTTGCAGAGGCAATATTTGTGCTGAATGTAGGGAATGAACTACCAAAAGCGTTTTCGCCAAAGTCAGTTAGGTTCTGGAAAGTGTAGTGTGTTTCTCCGAAGTCGGCAAGGGTTGTTGAGTAGTTCTGACCCAAACCACTCGTACCAACAGGAATACCATCAATTGGATTGGCTGCATTTGTGTGAGTAGCCAAAGCAACGTGTACACCACTTGTCGAGAATGAACTTTTGGTGTGAATATAGCCGGCTGCATCAAATGTAACCTTAATCTTTACATCTGCACCACTCTTGAGGTTTTTGAGTTGCGGAGTATCCAGTCGACCATAGTGCTGTGAGGCAAAGAGCGCAATTATCTTTGTCGCCTGCGAACGGGCGTTGATACGCATACAGTTGCCTTTTGTCCAGTATCGTGCAGCATTCCAACCTGGGGTACACATAATATTGTCAAGGCTATTACCTGGCTGATTTCTATCGTTGCCATCATAACTGTTGTTACCATAACTCTCGCTCTCGGTAGTAATGCACGAGAAGTCCTCGAAGAGCAGATATGGTACCTTAGATGTGTAGTTGTTGTAGTCGTATGCAACGAAGTTGCTGAAGACAACCTTATCCTCTACAATTGCGTGGTCAGAGTCGTAGCGGAAAGTGAATGTCTTATCTGCATATACTGCGGCATCAATCTCGCCGTTGATAACCCAAGAGTAGATGTTGTTCTCTCGTGAAGCAAAGCTCTTGATTGTATTGCCGTTGCTGTCGAGAATTGTGAGGGTGTTGAACTCCTCACCCAGGTTGTTCTCAGGAATCTCAATAATAAATGTCGTTGCAAGATCTGGCTCTGGAACAGGAATAGACATAGGTGAGATGTGCGATGGCTGAGCGGTCTTGTTGAGTGAGATAACCTTCTCCTTTGAGGCATACTCACCAGCCCAAACGCGGTATGAAACCTCGCCAGTAAGCTCTGTTGGGTAGATCATCGCCCAGAGGTAGTCACCCGCCTGGTAATTATCAGGAATCTCGATATTGAGGATATTTGAGCCGTTAGAGAGAGTTGTTGGAGCTGTAGGGTCGGTAAAATCTACTGCAACATCACCAACTACTGCTGTAGGGAATACCATCTCGACTCTTGTTGCCTTCATATCGTTCATTGTGTTCTGTGGCAGAATAATGCGAATTGCGTGCATCTTGTGGGTAAAGAGCATATCGAGCTTTGTAACCTTCTCGGCATTCAGCGCATTGCCTACAGATGGTGTTGCCACCATAATATCGCGAACACCCATAGCGTTAGAGCCGTTCTGTGTCGCTGGTAGGGTAAATGTAGCTGTTGTGCCCGAAACAGATGTTGGAGTTGGATATGTAGCGTAGTAGGTGTAGCTATCGCTTGTCAGCGGGTTGATTGTTGCAGTAAAGATAGCAGTCTCCCACACCTCAGAGATGTGGTACATAGTGAATGGCTCGGCTGCCAACTCATACTCGCCAAGTTCATTTGCCGCCCAGATGGCAATCTTGTCGCCACCACTCCAGCGAGCAGAGTAACCATCCTCTGCAATGAGTGTTCGGGTCTTGATAGTTGCTGATTGGCCAATGCTTACCTCGATTTTTCCGTTCTCGTTATTAGTTGGAACGAAGGTGTCGGTAGAACAAGATGCGGCAAAAAGTGCCGAAAGTAGGATTGTAAATATTCTTTTCATACGCATATATTCATAGCAATTGCGCCGCAAAAGTAGGTATTTACTACGTATATATAAAATATTTTCAACGAATCCCCCATTTTTGCCCATGAACACAAAAAATAAGCACCCCTTTCACAGAAAGAGGTGCCCAAAATAGACGGATGGTAATTATTACTTTAGATATTTATCTAACCATCCGAAGAACTCTCTGTTCCAAACAAGCGAATTCTGAGGCTTGAATACCTGATGAGCCTCGTTTTCGAACGATACGAGTCGAGCATCAAGACCGCGCAGACGAGCAGCAGTAAATGCCTGCAACGACTGGGTATAAGGGATACGATAGTCGTATTCGCCAGTGATAATAAGGATTGGAGTATCCCATTTTTCTACATATTTATGCGGTGAGTGAGCATAAGAGCGCATTGCAACTTTGTTGCTCTTATCCCAGTATGAGCCACCGTAGTCGTTGTTTACAAAGAACAATTCCTCAGTCTCGCCATACATAGACTCAAAGTTGAAGATTCCACAGTGCGAAATAAAGGCCTTGAAACGCTTGTTGTGGTGACCAGCAAGGTAGTAAACAGAGTAACCACCATACGAAGCACCTACGCAGCCAAGTCGCTCATTATCACACCATTTCTCCTTTGCTACATCGTCAATAGCAGAGAGGTAGTCACGAATATTTTGACCTGAATAGTCACCCGAAATCTGGTCTAACCACTCCTGTCCAAATGAAGGGAGTCCGCGACGGTTTGGTGCCACAACAACATAGCCCTGTGCCGCCATAAGCTGGAAGTTCCAGCGGTAGCTCCAGAACTGCGAAACTACACTCTGTGGGCCACCCTGGCAGTAGAGCAGGGTAGGGTACTTCTTGTTGGCATCGAAATCTGGTGGCAGGATAACCCAAACGAGCATCTTTTTGCCGTCGGTTGTCTTGACCCAACGTTTCTCAACCTTACCCATCTTGATATTGTCATAGATTGGCTTGTTTACAGCCGAAATCTGCTTCATCTCGCCACTCTGAAGGTCAACCTCAAAGAGCTCTGTTGCCATCGAGATGCTCTGCACCGTTGCCACGCAGCGACCGCCACCGATAGTAAACGATGTGATGTCGTGGTCGCCCGAAGTGATAACCTCTACATCGTTGCCCGCTGTAGTTACGCGGCAAATCTGATGTGTCGCCTCAATTGGTGCGATAAAGTAGAGGGTATTTTCATCTGTCCAAACGACATTGGTTGCGTTGTAGTCGAAGTTCGCTGTCAGCTCCTTAACCTCGCCACTGAGCAGATAGTAGATAAAGAGTCGCTCCTTATCTGCCTCATTGCCAGCACGGCGCTGACTACGGAAGGCTATCTTACTGCCATTTGGTGACCAAACTGGATACTTGTCGTAGCCCTCAAACTTCTCGCTGTGGTTGATGTTGATATTGAAGGCAACATCCTCCTTAACGTTGTGTACAAAGATATCCGAGTCGGTAGATACGGCATACTTTGTGCCGGTAAGAGGCTTGCAGGTGTATGCAATATGATTTGAGAGCGGATGCCAAGCAATCTCGCTGCCGTCAAAGAATGGCGCAAGAGGGGTGTCGTATTCCGCATCAGCACCTGTAATATCCTTGATATTAACCAACTTGCCATCTACAATCTCCCCAGCAAAGATGTGGCGATATGAGCCATCATCCCAGTAGTCCCAGTGACGCACCATCAGATCGTTATATATTCTGGCCTTAGATTTGTCCATGTCTTCATAGACATCAGCAGAGTTCACTGCCTTTACCTTTACCGCCTTTACGTAGTGTAGAGCTGTGCAGTCGTTGTTTACGCCAAAATCCTCTACACCACCCTCAATATTAGTAATCTGCTTGAGCTCTGTGCCGTCGGCTGCCATACGCCAAACCTGCATTGCTCCGCTGCGATTTGAGAGAAACCAGATAGCTCCATCCCCGCCCCAACGAGCAGCGGTGTTGTTTGACGATGTGTCAGTCAGTTCGGTTGTTACACCCGCCTCAAGGTCGAGAGTGTAGATGCGGGTAACACCGCGATTTTCCGCCATAGAGTAGTCGGTAACGGTGTATAGAACCACTTTGCCGTCAGCAGATACCTCTGCGCTACCAATGCGGCGCATCTTCCACATAACCTCTGGGGTGAGCCTTGCCGCCGCAATCTCCGCCTCTGTCAGGGCGTTGTCAATCACAAGTGGCTGTGCGGGCTCAGAACAGCTCACAAGAGCCATTGCTAATGTTGCCATAATGAGAAAACTTTTTTTCATATCATTTTTTTTATTAAATTTGCCCTATGATTACCATCTACTTCACAGATAACCGCCTAACCTTTGCCCCTGAGGATTATACTCCGTTAGAGGGTGAGGTTGTGATGACTGAAAGTCAGGTAACGAGTGCGAATTTAGACAATTTATTTCTAAATTGCAACAGCATCGTCGTTCTGGCGGGCGATTACACGGCTGCATATCGCCGTTTTGCTGCCCGCTTTGTCTACGTTGAGGCGGCAGGTGGTGTTGTAGCGGATGAGCAGGGTAGGGCGCTGATGATTTATCGTCGTAATCGTTGGGATCTACCAAAAGGCCATATCGACGCGGGCGAGGATGCACTTGCTGCTGCTATTCGCGAGATTGAAGAGGAGACTGGCGTTTCGGGTTTGAAATTTGTATCTCCGTTGTGCAATACTCTGCACGCCTATAACGTTTATGGTAAGTGGGAACTTAAGTGTACCTATTGGTTTGCCTTTTCGACTGTGCAGAGTGCTACCACAGCGCAGACAGAGGAGGATATAGAGGCGGCCGAGTGGTGCAATGAGGCTGCGGTAGATAGTAATTTGGAGAAAAGTTATCCGACAATAAAGCAGGTTGTATATGAATACAGGCGTACAAGCAAAAATACTTTGGGTTGATGATGAGATAGAACTGCTCAAACCCCATATTTTGACACTGCAAAACCGTGGTTGTCAGGTAGATACCTGCAACAACGGCTACGATGCTATAGATATGGTTACCGAGCAGTCGTATGATATGATTATCCTCGACGAGATGATGCCAGGAATGACTGGCCTTGAAACCCTTCCGCTCATTAAGGATATCCGCCCGACAACACCGGTTATTATGGTGACCAAGTCCGAGGAGGAGGATATTATGGATAAGGCCATCGGTAGTAAGATTGCTGACTACATTATCAAGCCTGTCAACCCGAGCCAAATTCTGCTTCTTGTAAAGAAACACGTTCAGTCGCAACAGCTTGTAACAGAGCGCACTACAGCGGACTATCGTGCCGAGTTTGGTCGTATTTCGCAGATGGTTGATAGCGCCTCTACATTCAGCCAGTGGACCAATATTTACCGCAAACTGGTCGGTTGGGAGATTGAACTCGCGCAGTCGTCGGATGAGAGTATTCGCGAGGTGTTGCAGTATCAGAAAAACGAGGCCAACCAGGCCTTCTGCCGCTTTGTCTGCCGAAATTATCAGAGCTGGATAAACTCGCGCGACGAGGATACTCCCGTTATGTCGCATACCCTTATGCGCTCGAAGATCTTGCCAGTTGTCGATGCTAATACCAAGACAACGCTTCTGCTTATCGATAACTTCCGCTATGACCAGTGGCGTGCTATCAGCCCTATGCTGCATAGCTACTACAATGTGGCTGTAGATGAGAACTACTGCGCCATTTTGCCTACCGCCACCCAGTATGCTCGTAACGCTATTTTTGCGGGTCTTATGCCACTTGCAATCGATAAACTGATGCCAAATAAGTGGCTCAACGACAACGAGGAGGGCGGTAAAAATATGTACGAGGAGGACTTTTTGCGTCGTCAGCTGCAGCAGTGCGGCAAGGACTATCGCCTCTCGTTCGATAAACTCGTGCGCCCAGAGGCGGGTCGTAAGCTGATAGATAATATCCGCCGTGTCTACGATGCGGACTTCTCGGTTATTGTCTATAACTTCCTCGACATCCTCTCGCATGCCCGTACCGAGACCGAGATTATCCGCCAGCTTACAGAGGATGACGCCTCTTTCCGTTCGCTCACTCGCTCGTGGTTTGAACACTCCGAACTCTTTGTTCTGCTCAAACTGCTTGCAGAACACGGACATACCGTCATCATCACCTCCGACCACGGCACCGTGCGCGTAGATAACCCTATCCGTGTACAGGGCGATCGCGAGACAAGTGCTAACTTGCGCTATAAGACGGGCCGTAACCTGGCCTATAATTATAAAGAGGTATACGAGATTACAAAACCAGAGCAGATACAACTCCCATCGTCAAACCTATCGTCAAGCTATATCTTCGCATATAACCACGACTTCTTTGTATATAACAACGACGCCAACCGTCATATCCGCTACTACCGCGACACCTTCCAGCACGGAGGTATATCGATGGAGGAGATGATAGTGCCGTTTATAGTACTTAAACCCAAAGTTTTGTTGTGATAACACGGCATTAGCCGCACATCCCTAAAAGTAAACCCCTTTGGGCTGTAGGTTTTACTACTATCCCAAAGGGGTTTCTTTTGCGATGCACGCCTACTACCGCGTTCTGACAACAAAACGAGTGCAGATAATATTGGGAGTGCAATTCTTTCTGATTTCCGTATTTTATCGTTTATTGTTGCGTCGTGTCCAACTTTGTTGTCAGAGTGGGAAAGTGACGAAATTTTGGTGTGATAGCGGGGTGGGTGCTCCACGGTATATAAAACAACGAAGGGCTGTACTTGTCGTACTGCCCTTTGCTGTTTATATATGTTAGCGGAGGTAGGTGCCCCGCTATCACGCCAAAATTACCACTCGAGGATCTTCGCAAAATCGTAAGCCTCAGGATTAGCTACATAAGCCTTAGCAGCCTCATAATCCGCAGGAGTGATATAGTGCATTACATTGTTGATGATCTGCTGAATCTTGTCAGAGTTGATGTCAACCAAACGTGGTGGAATCTTACCCTCTGCATTCTGAAGATCCTTCAGGTAGAGTGGAGATACATAACCGTCCTGGCTGATGTAAACCATACAACCTGTCTTACCCTCGCTGAAGAGCTTGTAAACACCCATACCGAGCTGTGAGCAGTAAACAAGGTCGTAAGCGATAGGAGTCTGGCAACGAACCTCGTAACCGATCTCTACTGGACGAGACTTAACCTTCAGACCCAGCTCCTTGAGCTTGTTCTCGAGCATCTCGTTGAAGATGTGAGCCTTAGATACCTTACCGAGCTCTGGGTGACCGTGGTCGTCGTAAGAGAAGTGAACGCCTGACTTTGCAATCTCCTCGTCAGAGAGGCTGTGGAATACACCCTCAGAGATCATTGCAACACCATACTCGATACCCATCAGCTTGCGCTTGATAATAGATGAAACAACGAGGTTTACAATCTTCTCAACTGTAATCTCAGTCTTGTTAAACATCTCAGGGATAACGATCATAGGGTAGTGGCAAGCAGAACCGATACCAAATGCAAGGTGACCTGCACTACGACCCATAGCTGCAACTACAAACCAGTTAGCAGAAGTACGAGCGTCGTTGTATACAGCGCGACCGATAACGGTACCACCCTCCTTAGCGCTCTGGTAGCCGAATGTAGGCGAACCTGCAGGAAGCGGAAGGTCGTTGTCGATAGTCTTAGGAACGTGGATGTTTGCAATAGGGTACTGCTTAGCCTCGAGGAACTTAGCGATACGGTTTGCAGTAGAAGCGGTGTCATCACCACCAACGGTTACCAGCAACTTGATGTTGTTGTCGGTGAAGAAGTTGAGGTTGAAGTTGTTCTCAAAGTCTGAATCCTTTGGCTTGAAGCGGCTCATAGTAAGGTAAGAACCACCCTGGTTGAAGATGTAGTCAGCCTTGAACCAATCGAGATCCTCATAACGTGGGGTTGGGTTGAAAAGACCTGAATAACCATAGTGAAGACCGATTACGCGGTAACCCTTAGAAAGGAATGTCTTAGCAACGCTACCTACAACGGTATTCATACCTGGTGCAGGACCGCCACCTGTGAGAATTGCAATAGCTTCTTTCATAGTTTTTTCTATTATTAAATGTTAAAGATGTTCAAAAATCGTTCAAAGATAACACTTTTTTTGTTTCGTTGTAACAACAATGGCCCGAAATTAACCAAAAAAGCGAATTTGCTCACCATCGGCATAGATATTTATCACTCTGATACGCTTTTTTAGAGCCTTTGTCACCGTGTAACCCGTGCCGCTGCGCTGCTTGCCCGAGTAGTAACAAATCAGCGCCTCTGCTCTGTCAATAAGGTAGTCGTTGCGTTCAAGATAGACAGTTCTGTGGTAGCTCTCGGAGAGTGTTACCACCTCGTCTGCCGCATTACAAATCGCACTATATTGCGCTCGGTTTTTTGTACTCATCTTTGCCACGTGTCCCTCAAATGGGATGACACAGATAAGTTTCAGCCCCTCTAACTCTCTTTGTAGCTCAATTACGCACTGGGCTGCAAGTAGATCAAAACCCTCAGCCATTCCACTTGCGAAAGTTCTGTAACCCTCTGAGTATAATTGTCTTATGGCAAACTTTAGCTTGTCAATGTCAACGCCAGTAGCTGCTCTATGTCCCGAAAATGCTACAACCATACGGCAAAGGTACAAAAAAAGCAGCTCGGTTGTGCCAAGCTGCCTCTTTGTTGTAAAAAATATCGCTACTTCTGCTGCAGCGCCTCAGAGATGTTGATGATAAAGTCACCCATACGCTCAATCTCGGAGATAATATCGAGATAGTATACACTACTCTGATACTCCGAGCCATTTTGCTCAAGTCTCAGAATCTCCTCCTCGCGTAACATATTGCGCATATCGTTAATCTCAATCTCGCAGTCTACGGCACGACGCAATTCGGCCTGACCGTTCTCTCCGCACTGCAGATTGTCAATCATCACCTTGTATGCCTTGCTTACAAGTGATATCATAGTGTCAATCTTCTCAATCTGCTTGTCGGTAAATTTCTTGTTGTGAATATTGCGACGAGAGAGTATGCGACTAATGCTCTCGCCCGCATCACCAAGACTCTCTAACTCGCCGATAATCTTGTACATAGCCTTCACCTGATGTCGTGCATCCTCGCTAATGTTCTCCTCGGGTAGAGCGTTGAGGAATGTTGCAATTTCGTACTCTATACGGTCTGCAATCTCCTCATACTTAACGAGCTTTTTGCGGTAGAACTCAAATTTATCCTCGTCTGCGGCGTGTATAGCTGAATGGATGTAATCAAGACCATTGTGGCAGATTTGGGCAAAATGGGTAATCTCATTTTTCGCCTCACTAAGGGCAAGCTCTGCAGTGCCAATAGGACCTGCATTTATAAACTTAAGACGCACAGTCTGCTCCTCATCCTCTGGCTTGTTCTTTATTGCCCAAGTTACGAAACGTACAATGAGAGGGATAAACCAGATAAGTACGCAGGTATTGATTGTGTTAAATAGTGTGTGGAGCATAGATACACCATAGAGTGCTGCAGTTGACTCTATAGATCCTGCATCAATACCTGCTGAGTAGTCTATGAGTGTCGGATTTGGGTAGCCTAACCAGGTGATAATCAGTCCGATGAGTGAAAGGAATGGACGGAAGAGGATGAGTGCCCAAATCACACCAAATACGTTGAAAAATGTATGTGCAAGGGCAGCACGACGAGCATTCGGGTTACCTACTGCAGCGGCAATATTTGCTGTGATTGTTGTTCCGATATTTTCGCCAAGCACCATTGCTGCTGCCATATCAAACGGAATCCAACCAAGGCTCATCATAATCAGTGTGAGTGCCATTGTTGCACTTGACGATTGGAGTACAAGTGTCAGTACTGTACCAAATACAAGGAAGATAATCACCGAGCCGAAACCGTAGCCTGTCCACTGCTGGATAAATGAGAGAATTTCAGGTGTCTCGCGCAAATCAGGCACAGAGTTCTTCATCAGCGACAGACCGAGGAAGAGCAGCGAGAAGCCGATGATAAACTCGCTGATATTCTTGTACTTCTCCTTCTTCGCAATGCTCATTATAAAGCCTATAGCCATCAGTGGTACTGCAAAAATAGAGATATCTGCCTTAAAGCCGAGCAGAGAGACCAACCAGGCTGTTACTGTAGTACCGATATTGGCACCCATAATCACACCTACAGCCTGGTCGAGTGTCAGTAACGCGGCATTTACAAAGCCGACAACCATAACAGTTGTTGCACTTGATGATTGGATAACAGAGGTGATACCCAGACCTGTCATTACACCCTTAAAAGGGCTTGAGGTCATAGCTGTAAGAAGACCGCGAAGACGGTTTCCTGCCGCTTTCTGAAGTCCGGAGCTCATCATATTCATTCCATAGAGGAACATTCCGAGAGCTCCGAGGAGTGTTAAAATTTGTAGAAACATAGTTTATAAGGTTTGAGTTGAAATTAGATAGACATTGTATGCAATAAAGGATGCGAACATTATTGCGCCCTCAAGTCGCGAAATCTTCTTGTTTAGCGCGCAGATAAGTAGTAGCACCGCCGCACCAATCATCACGGTGTAATCCACAAAGGTAATTCCTCCGCCGGCGAGTGCATTAATTTGCGAACTTACGCCGAGAATAAATGAGAGATTGAAGATGTTTGAGCCGACAATATTACCCAGCGCGAGGTCTGTGTTGCGCTTTGCTGCAGCAGCTGCCGATGCCGCAAGTTCTGGCATAGATGTTCCGCAGGCGATAAGGGTTATTGAGATAAAGGCCTCATTTACGCCCCACTCTGTAGCGATTGCTACCGCCGCATCGACAAAGTAGTCACAACCGACAATCAGAACGCCCAATCCGCCAAATGTGCGTAGTAGAGAGACCCATATATTCTGCGGTTTTGCCTCCTCTGTAGTGCTTGTAGGAGTGCTATTTTTGCGGTCGCGTACAAAACTTATGTAGATAAACAGTATAAATACCGCAAGCAAAATCGCTCCGTCTACGCGATCTATAGTTACGGGATTGCCATTGAAAAAGTTGAAGGCGAGAAGTATTGTCAGAATCGATATTGCGATACAAAATGGCAACTCAAAACGCATATTCTCGCGCTTGACAATTACGGGGTGAATTATTGCCGTAAGACCTAAAATTCCGAGCACGTTGAAGATATTTGAGCCGACAACGTTGCCAATAGCTACATCAACATTACCTTGAAAAGCACCTATCGAGCTTACAATAAGCTCAGGAAATGATGTGCCGATGCCGACAATTATTGCTCCGATAACAAAGTCGGATATGCCAAATCGGCGTGCGATGGCTGCAGAGCCTACCACGAGGTTATCTGCACCAAAAACCACTGCAACAAGTGCAGCGACGAGTATAATATATTCCATTAGATATGATTTAAGTGGTTGATTTATAGAGTTATAATTCAATGCGATTATATGCTCTATATTCTAATTTTGTGCCACTTAAATATGATAGATGTCTTTAGTAGCGATGCACAACGCTCCACACTTGTAATAAAGGCTGTGAAAGAGCTGTAGATGGTATGGTGGTGTAGTTGCGCTACGCAAACTTTGCTGTTGTGTGATAAGACTCTGCGTGCTGCCGATGGAACTCTGCTCTGACTACCCGTGAGAATAGAGATTGGAGTAGTGCTCTGCGAAGAGTCTACCTCGGTAATTGTCTGCTGACAAGGGTGTGAAATCTCTTCAGATGAATAGAAACGCTCCCCCGTTACTTGAGATGTCAGGAGGGTAACTATAGAGATAAGTATTACCGATAGTTGTTTCATATCCGATGCAAAGATAGTAAAAAATGGATAAATGTATAGTAATGTAACTAATTTTTTTGTAATTGTTCGTGGTGAAAAATTTGCAGTTTGAATAGTTTTTGTTATCTTTGTCAGTTAAGAAATCTTGGGAAGAGAAATGAGAGATAAAATTCAAAATTTTGGTCGCGCACTTAGCGCAATGGTTATGCCGAATATCGGCGCATTTATAGCTTGGGGACTTATTACCGCACTATTTATCCCTACGGGATGGTTTCCGAACGAGCACCTTGCTAAGCTTGTCGGCCCGATGCTTACCTATATGTTGCCACTGCTGATTGGTTATACAGCAGGTCACAATGTAGCAGGCGTTCGAGGCGGAGTTATTGGTGCTATCGCCACTGCGGGAGTTATCGTGGGTACAGACGTTCCGATGTTTATCGGTGCGATGATTATGGGTCCACTTGCTGCGTGGATTATCAAGAAGTTTGATGCTGCCGTTGAGGGCAAGATTAGAGCAGGCTTTGAGATGCTTGTAAACAACTTCTCGCTCGGTATTATCGGTATGTTGCTCGCAATTGTGGGCTATTTGAGCGTAGGTGGTGCAATTTCGTGGATTACCGAGCTCTTTGAGTCGGGCGTTGTCTATCTGAAGGACAATAATATGTTGCCGCTGGTGTCAATATTTATTGAACCGGCAAAGGTTATGTTCCTCAACAACGCAATCAACCACGGTATTCTCACTCCGCTTGGATCAGTTCAGGTGCAGGAGTTCGGCGAGTCAATTATCTTCTTCCTTGAGTCAAATCCAGGTCCTGGTTTCGGTCTTTTGATGGCATATTGGATCTTTGGTAAGGGTACTGCAAAGAGTTCTGCTCCAGGAGCTGTGCTTATCCAGTTTATCGGCGGTATTCACGAGATTTACTATCCGTATGTCCTCTCTCGTCCGATACTTATCCTGCCGATGATTCTCGGTGCATCGTCAAGTATCCTCTTTATGACCATTGCACACGCAGGTCTTATCGGTCCTATCTCTCCAGGTAGTATTATCTCGGTAATTATCATGTCTGCATCGGGCAAGATGCTTATTAATGTTGCTGCTGTGCTGATTGCTGCAACCATTACCTTCCTTACCTCGGCACTTATTCTGCGCCGTAGTGCAAAGGAGGAGGATACACTTCCAGAGAACAAATTCAAGCCTAAGTATAAGGTCGATGCCGAGAAGGCTGCAGCCGCTGCAAATGTTAAACACATTGTCTTTGCATGTGACGCAGGTATGGGTAGCAGCGCACTCGGTGCAACTCGCTTCCGTAAGCGTATCGAGTCGCTGGGTTTGGGCCTTAAGGTCGATAACTACTCTGTAAACTCTATTCCTGATGATGCAGATATCGTTGTATGCCAGGAGGGTCTTGCCTCACGAGCACAGGGCAATGCTCCGTCAGTCCGCATTGTGGCAATCAAGAACTTCCTTGAGGATCCTGCACTCGATGCTCTATATGCAGAGTTAGCATCGCGTAAGGATGTTGTTGCTGCAGTAGCTCCAACCGAGGGCGAGGAGGCAAAGGATAGAGATAACTCGGGCGTGCTAGCTCTCTCGTCTATTCAGGTTGGCCAGAAGGCTGCTGATAAGTGGGAGGCAATCTCTGCTGCGGGTGCACTGCTCGTTAAGGGTGGCTATGTTAAGATGGACTATGTAGATGCTATGATGGAGCGAGAGAAGGTCGCTACAACATACTTGGGTATGGGTATTGCCATCCCACACGGCACACAGAATGCTAAGCGCGATGTTCTCCGCACAGGTATCAGTGTTGTTCAGTATCCTGAAGGCGTGGAGTTCGATGGCGAGAAGGCATATCTTGTTATCGGTATCGCGGGCGTTGGTGATGAGCACCTTGAACTGCTTGCAAGGGTCAGCGAGGCTCTTGATGACGAGCAGGTGCTTGAAAAACTCAAGTCTACAGTAGATCCATCAGATATTTATGAGGTATTAAACGCTTAAAATTGTATTATTATATGGTAAGTAAAACTATTGTGCTCACAGCACCAAACGGTATGCACGCTCGCCCTGCGGGAGAACTTGTTAAACTCGCAAAGGGTCTTGATGGTAAAGTAACCCTTGCCACATCCGTAAAGAGTGTCAGCGCAGCGAGTATGCTGGGAATCCTCTCACTTGGTCTTAAGTCGGGTGCGGAGATTACAGTTAGTGCTGAGGGTGGCAGCGAGGAGGCAAATCTTGCTGCTGTAGTAGACTTTATCGCTGCAATTACTGAGTAATGAAACTGCTTGAAACATCTGTCAGAGCCTCTGAGGGTATTGCTGTCGGTCGTGCATTTGTTGTAAATAGATGCAGCGACGCCTCATCCTATCTGCAGGGTACTACTGCCGAGGAGCAGGAGCGCTTTAACTGCGCCCTTGCCCAAAGTCGTGAGCAGATAGAGGCCCTTGCTGCAGATAGTGACATCTTTGCTGCCCATCTTGAGATTATTGACGACGAGATGCTATCAGATAGCGTTACAGCCCACATTGACGAGGGTATGAGTGCAGTAGAGGCTGTTGCAGATGCATCGGCCGAGCTGGTGGCAATGTTTGAGGCGATAGATGATGAGTACCTTGCTGCCCGAGCGGCAGATGTTAAGGATATCTTTGCGCGTATCGCGGCAAACCTTACGGGTGGCGTGAAAAATCCGTTTGAAGGTGTTGCTGAAGGCGATATTATCGTGGATAGCGAGCTCTATCCATCGGATATGGCTCTGCTCGACTTTACGAAGATTAGAGGTTTTGTTACTGCCGAGGGTAGCGCAACAAGCCACGTCTGCATCGTTGCCCGAAACCTATCTGTGCCTGCTGTTGTGGGTCTGAAGGGTGTTTTGGAGCAGGTCAAAAGTGGTGATAGCCTTATTGTCGATGGTAGCGAAGGTAGGGTAGTGGTCGATCCCGATATTGCTACGCTTGATGAGTATAGAGTACGCGAACTGAACTATAAGGCTCTGCAGACCGAGCAAAAACAATCTGCAACGACAGAGATTTATCACAATGACGAGCGCATCTATGTCTTTGCCAATGCTGGCTCTGTTGAGGATGTTGAGCGTGCTATGGCTGCGGGGGCTGATGGTATCGGCCTATTCCGTAGTGAGTTTTTGTATATGCAGAGCGCCACAGAGCCTACCGAGCAGCAACAGTATGAGGCATACGCTGCCGCTGCGCGTGCTTGTAACGGAAAACCGCTTATTATCCGCACGCTCGATATTGGAGGTGATAAGGCGGTGCCATACTTGGGCTTTGCTAAGGAGGAGAATCCGTTCCTCGGTTGGCGAGCAATCCGTGTCTGCCTTGAGTGCCGTGAAATGTTCTGCCGACAACTAAGGGCAATCCTTCGTGCAAGTGCCGAGGGTGATGTAAGAGTGATGTTCCCAATGGTTGTTGAATTAGAGGAACTTGAAACGGCTAAGAACCTGCTTGAACAGTGCAAGCAAGAACTTGACAATCAGGGCATTGCCTATAACCGCGATATAAAGGTTGGTGTGATGATTGAGACCCCAGCTGCTGTGCTTATCGCAGATATTTTGGCAGCAAATTGTGACTTTTTCAGTATTGGTACTAACGACCTTGTGCAGTATGTTATGGCGGCAGATAGAGCCAATGCAAAGGTGTCAAACCTCTACAATCCATACTCTAAGGCCGTTCTGCGTGCCATAGAGATGGTAATCTCTGCGGCCGATAGAGCGGGTATCGAGTGCGGAATGTGCGGTGAACTTGCTTCGGATAGTGAGGCTACAGGGTTGTTGCTTGGTATGCACCTGCGCGAGTATAGTGTCAATATTGGTGCAGTAGGTAAGATAAAGTACGAACTAAATAAAATAACAAACTAAAACATAACCTAAAATGAAAAACAGCGTTTCACAAAAGTTTGTGGAGATTTATGGCGACGGCGCCACTCTCTTTACCTCTCCGGGTCGAATTAACCTTATTGGTGAGCATACCGATTACAATGGCGGTTTTGTCTTCCCAGGTGCAGTAGATAAGGGTATTGTTGCTGCTATCCGCCTTAATGGTACAGATAAGGTTCGCGCCTTTGCCCTTGACCTTAACGAGTCTGCAGAGTTTGGCCTTAACGAGGAGGATAAGCCTGCACAGAGCTGGGCTTGCTACATCTTCGGTGTTTGCCGTGAGATTCAGAAGCGTGGTGGTGTTATTGGCGGTTTTGATACCGTATTTGCGGGTGATGTACCTCTCGGTGCTGGTATGAGCTCATCTGCAGCCCTTGAGAGCACATTTGCTTTTGCCCTCAACCACCTCTACAACCTCGGTATTGAGAAGTTTGAGCTTGCTCGTATCGGTCAGAGTACCGAGCACAACTACTGCGGTGTAAAGTGCGGTATTATGGATCAGTTCGCATCTGTTCACGGTAAGGCAGGCCACCTTATGCGCCTCGACTGCCGCTCTATGGAGTTTACTTACTTCCCATTCGACCCAACAAAGCACGGTTATCGCCTGATGCTTGTAAACTCTTGCGTAAAGCACGAGCTCGTTGGCTCTCCATATAACGACCGCCGTGCCTCTTGTGAGCGCGTAGCAGCTGTTTTGGGTCAGGAGTTTCTGCGTGGTGCTACAATGGATCAGCTTGAGGCTATCAAGGATCAGATTTCGGAGGAGGACTACCTGCGTGCCCGTTATGTGATTGGTGAGGAGCAGCGCGTGCTCGATGTATGCGAGGCTCTGGAGCGTGATGACTATGAGACTGTCGGTAAGCGTATGTATGAGACCCACTGGGGTATGTCAAAGGATTATGAGGTTAGCTGCGAGGAGCTCGACTTCTTGGCAACTGTTGCTCAGGAGTGTGGCGTTACCGGCTCACGTATTATGGGTGGCGGTTTCGGTGGTTGTACCATCAACCTGGTTAAGGAGGAACTCTACGATAACTTCGTCGCTACCGTTACCGAGCGCTTTAAGGAGAAGTATGGTCACGAGCCGAAGATTTATCCAGTTGTTATCTCCGACGGCTCTCGAATTTTGGCGTGATAGTGGCGCATTTGCGGCACATCCCTTATAAAGCAGCGGCGGCTGTACTTCTTGTACTATCCGCCGCTGCTTTATTTCACGATGCCCCGCAACTACACTACTCTGACGCCAAAATAACTTTATAGTCAAAAGGCTGCATTGTTGGGATTTTTCACGATGCACGCCTACTACCGCATTTTGACAACCGACGCCAAACCGAGGGCAGAGGCTGCTTGCAGACTATGCCGAGGTGCGAAGGAGGAAGAGCCACCTTTAGGTGGGTCAACAAATGAGTGCATAGAATAAACGGAGTGCAAACTCTCTATTCTGCGTTAGCCAGCCAACAGCTAAAAGCTATTATATTTTACTCTTGGCGTGGTAATTGTATTCCCATAGCAGGTTAAATCAATATTTTTTTGCTTATGGGAAATAGTACGAGTTCAACTTTTAGGCTGTCAGTAGCAACGCTGGCAATTATGAACGTAACTGCGGTGGTGAGTCTTCGAGGACTTGCTGCGGAGTCTGTATATGGCTTAGGCTCAGCCTTTTACTACCTCTTTGCGGCTATGGTCTTTCTTATTCCTACGGCGCTTGTGGCTGCTGAATTAGCGGCGATGTTTAGTGACAAGCAGGGTGGTGTCTTCCGCTGGATTGGCGAGGCTTTTGGTGCAAAGATGGGCTTTTTGGCTATCTGGCTGCAGTGGATTCAATCGACAATTTGGTACCCTACGGTGCTAACTTTCGGTGCAGTATCTATCGCCTTTATCGGTATGAATCAGCAGGCCGATATGGCACTTGCATCGAATAAACTCTTCACCCTTGTTGTGGTGCTTGCAATCTATTGGACGGCAACCTTTATCTCGCTTAAGGGCCTTGACTGGGTCGGAAAAATCAGTAAATGGGGTGGTATTATCGGTACGATTATCCCTGCCGGACTACTTATCGTCTTGGGTATTATCTACCTTGCCTCTGGCGGTCATAATAATATGGATATGAGTGCAGGTTTCTTCCCCGATTTGAAGAAGTTTGACAACCTTGTCCTTGCCAGCAGTATCTTCCTCTTCTATGCGGGTATGGAGATGATGGGTATCCACGTTATGGATGTCAATAATCCTAAACGCAACTACCCGAAGGCCATTATTATCGGCTCGCTGATTACCGTTACAATATTTATCCTCGGTACATTCTCGCTCGGTTTTATCATCCCTGCAAAGGAGGTGTCGCTGACCCAGTCGCTGCTTATCGGTTTTGACCGTTACTTCGACTATCTGCATATGTCGTGGGCATCGCCGCTTATTGCTATCGCCCTTATGTTTGGTGTGCTTGCAGGTGTGCTTACATGGGTTGCGGGTCCGTCAAAGGGTATCTTTACCGTAGGTAAGGCGGGTTATCTGCCTCCGTTTTTTCAGAAGAGTAATAAGAATGGCGTGCAACGCAACATCCTGCTTATTCAAGGCGGTATAGTTACGCTACTCTCGCTGCTGTTTGTCGTTATGCCATCGGTGCAGTCGTTCTACCAGATTCTCTCACAGATGACCGCCTCGCTCTACCTTATAATGTATATGATGCTCTTTGCGGCGGCTATTGTTCTGCGCTACCGTATGCGTGATAGCGACCGCCCATTCCGCCTTGGAGGTAACTTTACGATGTGGATTATCGCGGGTCTCGGCTTCTGTGGCTCTCTGCTCGCCTTTATCTTGAGCTTTATTCCGCCAGCACAAATCTCTACAGGCGATCCAAAGACGTGGGTTACAATCCTTATTGTCGGTTGTGCTATTGTCGTTGTTGTGCCATTTATCATCTACGCAATGCGTAAACCGAGCTGGAAGAGTAGTGGTGCGGAGTTTGCTCCATTCCATTGGGAAAAGTAAGAAGTTGTCTAACAAAAGAGGCTGTCCAATAAACTTGTTGGACAGCCTCTTTTATGCCTCAATCTTAAATCCAATTCCCTTGTGTGTGGTAATCGCCTCGTCGCCAAGTTTTCGTCTTAGTCGACGAATATGCACATCGAGCGTGCGGTCGCCGACAACAACTTCGCCACCCCAAATCTGTCCAAAAATCTCCTCGCGGGTAAATACCTTGTCGGGGTTTGAGAGTAGTAGTTCAACAATCTCAAACTCCTTCTTTGGTAGCGTAAGTTCGCCCTGCGGAGTGATTACTACACGGCGCGCAGTGTCTATCGAGTATTGCGATGCAACATCGGGCTTGATACGCTTCATGATGGCATTTATGCGACTGCATAACACCTTCATACTCACTGGTTTAGTTATGTAGTCATCTGCTCCTGCAAGGTAGCTTTCTAACTGGCACTGCTCCTCTTGTACGGCGGAGAGGAAGAGTATAAAAGTGTCGCTTAATTCGGGTATTTGACGTATCGCCTCACATGCCTGACGACCATCCATTATGGGCATCATCATATCAAGCAGGATAAGATGTGGCTGTGTAGCACGAGCAACCTCCACCGCCTCCTTTCCGTTGGTTGCGGTGTAGATGTCGTAACCTTCGCGGCGTAGGTTGTAACCTATAAATTCGCGAATATCGTCCTCGTCGTCTACAATAAGAATACGCTGCATAAACCCTATGTTAGAACTGAACTACGGGTGCTGCCTGAGCCTGTGGCTCTGCTGCAAAGAACTCCTTTTTGCCAAAACCAAAGAGTGATGCGACCATATTTGTTGGGAATGTCACCACACGCTGGTTGAAACTCTTTACAATCTCGTTATATCGCTGACGCTCAACAGCTATGCGGTTCTCTGTGCCCTCTAACTGCGCCTGCAACTCAAGGAAGTTCTGATTTGCCTTCAACTCAGGGTAGTTCTCGGCAACGGCAATCAGACGACCGAGTGCAGAGGTCACATTGCCCTGTGCCTCTACATATGCTGCCATCTGTTCAGCGCTCATATTGGCACCATCTACAGTGATTGATGTAGCGGCAGCACGCGCTGCAACAACGCTCTCGAGTGTCTGTGATTCGTGTGCTGCATAGCCCTTAACGGTGTTTACAAGGTTCGGGATAAGGTCGCTACGACGCTGATATTGAGTCTCCACATTCGACCAAGCTGCAGCAACCTCCTGCGAAGCCTTTGCAAGTGAGTTGTAGGTAGATACGCAGTATACAGCAAGTAGTGCAGCTACTGCGCCAACGATAAGAAGAGTTGTCTTTTTCATAATATTCTAATTTTTAAGTGTTACATAACTAAAATCTCGAGCCTGCACCTCCGCCACCGAAACTGCCGCCACCAAAACCACCACCGAAGCTACCGCCGCCAAAGCCTCCGCGACTGCCACCTCCACCAACGTAGATACCGCCAGTTTGTTTATAGACCTTCTCTTGCGTGGTGCGATTGTGACCGCAAGTTGAGCAGTGGTAGTGGTGCGCCATAAGGTCGTACTTGCGAGTCGATTGCAGATTTTCGGAGTGTGTCAGTCGCAGTGTGTGATTACCGCACTTTGGGCACTTGCGACTTGCCCATACAGCGATTATCGCGATGAGAATAATTGCAACAGCAAAGAGCGCGAAGGCAATCATAAACTCAATGAGCTCCTCGTCCGTCTCCTGCTCAAAACTTGCCTCGCCATTTGACGATATCACCTCTGCGACAGCCTCAATACCACTGATCATACCTCTGTCGTAGTCGCCGCGCGCAAGGTGCTCAACCATATAACGCTGCTGAATACGCTTGCATAGTGCATCGGGCAGTATGCCCTCCAGCCCGTAACCAGTTACAAAGCGAATCTCGCGCATCTCTGTCACCAATATTACGCCCAATCCGTTGTCGGCCTCTCTGCCACCAACACCCCACTCCGAGAAGAGCGTATGTGCAAAGGTAAATAGGTCGTCAGAGTCGATATTCTCGACTACAACCACCGCAATCTGAGCCTTGCCCGCAGTGTGCAGTGAGTCGCAGATCTGGTCTATCTTGGAAACAGCATCGGGTGAGAGTATATTGTCGGGATTAGATGTGTATCTCGATGCATCTGCTACCTGCACATTAGGTATCTGCTTGACGGTATATCTACCGCCAAAAACAGTCGCTGAGGTAGCGAGAATTGCTATTGCGAGTATTAATAATCGTTTCATACGATAATAATTTCTCTACAAAGGTAACAAAAAATAGTGAATTGTTGAAAAAATGGGGATATTTTTGATTTCCCTATTTTGAATTTTGAATTGGTTTAATTACCTTTGTGCGATACTTTTTACTTAAAAATTTAACTTATGCCTACTACTATTAAATCTACAGAAACTCCGGAGTTGGAGTTGGTCAGCGTAGCTGAGGATGCGTCAGTTCAGAGTGATGAACAAGTTTTGGAAAATATTGAGTCTCAAGACCCTGTTGCGGCGGAGGTTGAGCAGAGTGAGTCTGCTGTTGAGGCGCAGGTAGTGGGTAAGAGTAAGGGTGAGCTGGTTGAGATGCTCGCTCAGTTGTTGGAGAGCGGCTCTGTTGAGGATATCCGTTCTCAGGTTGAGCAGATCAAGACCGCTTTCTATAAAATTCACCGTGCTCAGGTTGACGCTCGTCTTAAGGAGGCGTCAGAGCAGGGTGTTGAGGCCGAGGCTGTTGCTGATGCTGACGAGCTTCGCCTAAAGGAGCTGCTTAAGAAGTATCGTGATGCTCGCGATAAGGCTACTGCCGAGAGTGATAAGGTTAAGGAGGATAACTACCGTCTTAAGTGCGAGATTATCGAGGAGCTTAAGAGTCTTATCTCAAGCGAGGAGACTCTCAATGTTACATATACCCGTTTCCGTGAGCTCCAGGCTCGTTGGAAGGAGATTGGTCAGGTGCCTCAGACAAAGGTAAACGATTTGTGGGAGACCTACAATCTGCACGTTGAGCGTTTCTACGACTTTGTAAAGATTAATAAGGAACTGCGTGATCTGGATTTGAAGAAGAATCTGGAGGCTAAGCAGGCTCTGTGTGAGGCTGCAGAGGCACTTGCTGAGCAGTCAAATATTGTTGAGGCCTTCCGTAAGTTGCAGAAACTCCACGACCAGTGGCGTGAGACTGGCCCGGTGGCAGCAGATCAGAAGGAGACCCTTTGGGATCGTTTCAAGGCTGCATCTTCGGTTATTAATCGTCGCCATCAGGAGCACTTCGAGTCGCTCAAGCAGGAGCAGCTGAAGAACCTTGAGGCAAAGACTGCTCTCTGTGAGGCTGCAGAGGCACTTGTTGCAACAGTTCCAGCCTCTCATAAGGAGTGGAATAAGGCTAATGAGCGCCTTATCGAGCTGCAGGCGCAGTGGCGCACCGTGGGCTTTGCTCCAAAGAAGGAGAATGCCAAGATCTACGACCGTTTCCGTGCCGCTTGTGATAAGTTCTTTGAGTGCAAGCACTCGTTCTATGCAGATGTTAAGGACGATATGGAGCAGAACCTCTCTCTCAAGACCGCTCTTTGTGAGGCTGCTGAGGCACTTGTAGAGAGTGAGGATTGGAAGGCTGCTACAGATAAGATTCTTGAGTTGCAGGCAGAGTGGAAGAAGATTGGCACAGTCTCTCGTCGCCACGCAGATGCTATCTGGCGTCGTTTCCGTGCCGCTTGTGATAAGTTCTTTGAGCGTAAGAGCGCACACTTCGCAACCGTTGAGGGTGGCTATGCAGATAATTTGCAGAAGAAGCACGCACTTATCGAGGAGATGAACGCTGCAGATGTTAAGGCTGGTGGCTACGAGCTGATTAAGGAGTTCCAGCGCCGCTGGAGCGAGATAGGTTTTGTGCCTATCAAACATAAGGAGGAGATTGCAAAGCTCTATAAGGCTGCTGTTGATCGTATGTTTGCTGTTGTGCGTGGTGCAGACCGAGAGAACTCACTCAACCGCTTTAAGGATAAGGTTAACTCTATGCGCCAGAACGGTGAGCGTCGTCTGCGTTCAGAGCGAGAGAAACTCTACAATCGCGTTCGTCAGCTCGAGCAGGAGGTTGCAACCCTTGAGAACAATATCGGCTTCTTCTCAAAGTCTAAGGGTGCTGAGTCATTCATCGCCGAGGTGGAGGAGAAGATTGTCAAGGCAAAGCGCGATATCGCCGACACAATTGCAAAGATTAAACTTATTGACGACGGAGAATAACATTTACAGAGGGCGGCCATAGTGCCGTCATCTGCTTTTAGATTAGGTTAAATTCAAATATATTATAGGTATGAAACTGTCAAAGCCAAAGTACATCTTCGTTACAGGAGGTGTGGCATCATCACTGGGAAAGGGAATTATCTCATCTTCACTTGCGCGCCTTCTTCAGGCTCGTGGATATGTTACGACAATTCAGAAGTTCGACCCGTATATCAACGTTGACCCAAGCACTCTTAATCCATATGAGCACGGTGAGTGCTACGTTACCGACGATGGAACAGAGGCTGACCTCGATTTGGGCCACTATGAGCGATTTACATCTATCGCTACATCTAATAAGAACACTGTTACCACTGGTAAGATCTATAAGACTGTAATCGAGAAGGAGCGCCGTGGTGACTACTTGGGTAAGACCGTTCAGGTTATCCCTCATATCACCGACGAGATTAAGCGTCGCATCCAGCTCAATGGCCAGACAAAGCAGTTTGATATCATCATCACTGAGATTGGTGGTACTGTTGGCGATATCGAGTCACTGCCATTTATCGAGTCTGTACGTCAGCTCCGTAACTCATTGGGCTATCAGAATACAGCTCTGGTACACCTTGCTTGGGTGCCATATCTTGCAGCATCAGGTGAGGTTAAGACAAAGCCTACACAGCACTCAGTAAAGGCTCTGCTTGAGAACGGTCTGCAGCCAGATGTGCTCGTGCTCCGTGCTGAGAATCCACTCGAGACATCTATTAAGCGCAAGATTGCCCTCTTCTGTAATGTTATGCCAGAGGCAGTTGTTGAGTCTGTGGATATGCCTACAATCTACGAGGTGCCGCTCCGATTGTTCGAGCAGAAGATGGATCTTGTAGTTATGCAGCGCCTTGGTCTGCCTACAGAGGACTCAGAGTCTGACCTTACAGCTTGGAGAGCATTTGTCGATAAGGTTAAGAATCCTACAAAGTACGTAGAGGTGGCCCTTGTCGGTAAGTATACTGAGCTTCCAGATGCATATAAGTCTATCAATGAGGCATTTATCCACGCTGGTGCTATGAACGATAGCAAGGTTAAGGTACGCTACGTTAAGGCTGAGAAGGTTAACGACCAGAGCGCAGCCGAGCTCTTTGAGGGCGTTTCAGGTATCTTCGTTGCTCCAGGTTCAGGTAGCCGTGGCGTAGATGGTAAGATTGCCGCTGTTAAGTATGCTCGTGAGAATAACATCCCATTCTTTGGTATCAACCTCGGTATGCACTGCGCTGTTGTAGAGTTTGCTCGCAACGTTTTGGGTCTTGAGGATGCAGCATCTGCAGAACTCGATGCAACTACAAAGAATCCGGTTGTTAGCCTTATGGAGGAGAATAAGATTGAGAAGGGCTCTGTTCGCCGCATCGGTGGCTATGTATGTACCCTTACTCCTGAGTCTAAGTCAGCTGCAGCTTATGGTATCACCTCTGTTATGGAGCGCCATAGCAACAGCTACGAGTTTAATAGCGACTACCGCGAGCAGTTCGAGGCTGCAGGTATGAAGTGTGTGGGTATCAACCCAGAGACTCAGCTTGTAGAGGTTCTTGAGCTTGAGAACCACCCTTGGTTTATCGCTACACAGTACCACCCAGAGTATAAGAGTACTGTTGAGCACCCAGCTCCACTCTTTGTTGACTTTGTGGCAGCCGCGTTGAAATATTCTGAAACTAAATAATTAAAAATGGAAAATAATAGCACAAACAAACAATCAATAATCGGATTTGTACTTATCGGTCTTGTCTTCTTCGGCTATATGTTGTACAACAACTATCAGATGGAGAAGTACAACGACCAGCTTGCTGCAGAGCAGCTTGTAGAGAGCGTTGCTGCAGAGGCTTCTGCCGCTGTAGCTCAGCAGACAGAGCAGCCAGAGGTTACCTCAACACCTGAGGCACAGGCTGTTGTAGACCCATTTATCATCGATGGCGCAGAGCAGAGCGAGGTTGTTTTAGAGAACGACTATCTTGCCCTTACACTCTCAACTGTTGGTGGTCAGATTACAGACGCTACACTCAAGCAGCACACAAAGTATGCACCAAAGGAGTCTCGTACAGAACTAGTTAAGCTCTTTGACCCTGCAAGTGCATCTTTCGATATGAGCTTCTATGTTAAGGACGGCCTGAAGAATATCAAGGTTGTCACTGCCGAACATAACTTCGTTTGTCAGGGTGTTACTGAGGGTACAGATAGCAAGTCTGTGACCTTTACTCTGCCATTCAAAGGCGGTGCAGCTCTCAACTTTATCTATACGCTTTACGACAGCAAGAGCGAGGAGCGCGACTACCTGGTTGGCTTCGATGTTCAGTTCTCAGATCTTGCTCCGCTGATGGCAAATCAGACCTCTATCGGTGTTGATTGGCGTACTCGTAGCTTCCAGAACGAGCGTAGCTACAAGAATGAGAATATGTACACCTCTCTCTACTATCGTCACCCAGGCGAGACTGGTATTGAGGATCTGGGCGTATCAGAGGGTAATAAGAACAAAAGCGTATCTACCTCTGTTGATTGGGTAGCCTTCAAACAGCAGTATTTCACAACTGCAATCATCCCGCAGAGTGTGGACTTTACCTATGCAGATCTGGCTTACCAGACCCTTCCAGAGAAGAGTGGTTATATTAAAGAGTACTCTATGGCTGCAGCCGTGCCATATACTATGCAGACTGCAGGCTATAAGTTCGACCTCTACTTGGGCCCTAATAAGTTCCCAGTACTCAAGAAACTTGCCGATGCTAATGGTGATTCGCTCAATCTTGAGCGCGTTATTCCACTGGGTTGGATCTTCTCTACCTATGTGAGCCGTTGGGTTGTAATTCCGCTCTTTACATTCCTGAGCAAGTATATCGAGAGCTTCGGACTGATTATCCTTATCCTCACTCTGCTTGTTAAGCTGATTATCTCACCACTTACATATAAGAGCTATCTCTCTACAGCCAAGATGCGCGCTGTACGCCCTGAGCTTGAGGCTATCAATGCCAAGTATCCTCGTCAGGAGGATGCTATGAAGAAGCAGCAGGCGACTATGGAACTCTATAATAAGGCGGGGATCAGCCCTATGAGCGGCTGTCTGCCAATGCTTATCCAGATGCCTATCCTTATTGCGATGTTCCGCTTCTTCCCGGCATCTATCGAGCTTCGTGGCAAGTCATTCCTCTGGAGTGATGACCTCTCATCTTACGACAGCATTCTTGATTTGCCATTCAATATCCCATTCTATGGCGACCATATCTCACTCTTCTGTCTTTTGATGGTTGTAGTGCTGTTCGGCTACTCTTATATGAACTATAAGCAGACTGCAGCTACCCAGCCAGCTATGCCAGGAATGAAGTTTATGACCGTCTATATGATGCCAATCATGATGCTCTTCTGGTTCAATAGCTACTCAAGCGGTCTTTGCTATTACTACCTGCTCTCAAACATTATCACAATGCTGATGATGTTCGGTATCCGTGCGCTGGTAGATGACGATAAGGTGCGTGCATCTATCAATCGCAAGATGACCAATACAAAGGGTAAGAAGTCTCGTTTCCAGCAGCGTTATGAGGATCTTATGCGTCAGCAGGAGCAGTTAAGTAAGCAGCAGCGATAAATTCTCTACCGATGGCATATATAGAGTCTATATCAAACGAGGAGGTTGCAGCATTGCAGGTGGTGCAGTTCGATGGCCCGATAGAGGTTGTCGATACACCGCAGGCACTTGAGGAGGCGTGTCAATATCTCTCTAAGCAGCCTATTCTCGGCTTTGATACCGAGACTCGACCATCCTTCACCGCCGGGGTGACAAATAAGGTGGCACTGCTGCAACTCTTTGGTGGCGAAAAGTGCTTCCTTATCCGCCTAAACCGCGTGCAGATGTCAAAGGCTCTGACCGATATCCTCCATCGCGCTGACATTATTAAGGTCGGTGCCGCTGTAAAAAACGATATTGTCGGTCTTTCAAAGCTCCGCCACTTTACCGCAGGTGGATTTGTCGATCTGCAGGATATAGTCGAAAACTACGGCATTAAGGATAAATCTTTGCGTAAAATCTCGGGCATTGTCCTGGGTAAAAAGGTCTCAAAGGCTCAGCGCCTAAGCAACTGGGAGGCCAAGACCCTCACACCACAGCAGCAGGTTTATGCGGCGACGGATGCGTGGGTGTGTGTGGCTATTTACAAGGCTTTGTTGTAGCATTTGCCGTGCATTTGCCGTGATAGTGGCGCATTTACTTCCGCTAACGCGATATGTCAGCAATGGGCAGTACGCCTTAGTACAGCCCATCGCCTCCAATCGCGCCGAGCGTTGTAACTACACCACTCTGACAACAAATGAGTGCACAGATTGAGCGGAGTGCAAAACTCTGGTTTTGATTTTTTTCGAGAATAACAGCTATCCGCAAGGATAGTAAAAATAGAAAGAGCGGTAGTGTAAGCTTGCTTACAGACTACTGCTCTTGCTGTTTTTCTATTGTCGCAGACAACGTTATTCTCGCAACAGCCTACAAGCGAAACGGAGTTTCGCAGAAAGCTTTTTGCATGCCCTGCTTTTTCTCGAAAAAGCGGGCGGTACTGTGGCGGTACTGCGTAGCCTGTGGGCTATCCTAAATCCGCAATGGCTTCCGCTACAAATACCCCTCAGCGACCAGCCACTCGCGGACACGGATCCAGTCGACGTATGGGCGGGTGGAGGTTGGTGATGATGTAAGTGGCACACCGAGTGCTGAATCGTCTATATATAGGTCTGCGTAGACCTTTGGGGACTTTGTCCACGACTTCTGCTCTGGGTTGCAGTTCACACCGAACAGAGGGATGTCATTATCCTTAAACCACTTTATCGCCTCCTTCTCTGTTTTGCCGCTACGCATAGTGTTGAGCACAAGTCGGTATCCCGCATCAGCAAGCTCCTTAAGCACAGGTACAGCACCAATATCGCTACCCATATATGGATACTCATGTGTGACACAGGTGCCGTCAAAGTCAATTGCAATTACCAACTGCGCCATACTATCTTGCTACTTTACGACGGTTTACAAAGCCCTTAAGACCGATAGCGCAGAGGAACTTCTCCCAACGAGTATAGATGAAATCATCGTCAGTCTGGTATGTGTATGAATATCCGTAGCGGTGGTTCTGCTCAGATGCACCGTTGAGTACGATACACATATTGCGGAGCTTATTCTGCAGGTGGAGGTTCTCCACATCTGGCAACTGACGCTTGTCGAGCATACCCTCACGAATTACATAGAGGCTCAGGTCAGCCACGCGGCTGGCAATCATCGCATCGGCAATAACCATAGCAGGTACACTGTCGATAATGATGCAGTCATAGATCTGCTTGCACTCCTCAATAAGTGCATCAAGGCGTGGTGAGAGCAACTGCTCGGCAGGGTTAGGTGGCTGCAGACCAGCGTAGATGCAGTCGATATTGTCGTGAATATCGCTCTTTGAGATGATATCTGTTGCTGTGAGCGAGTGGTCACTCATATACTTAGATACGCCATTTGGATTGTTTCTCTGTCCGAGGTGCTTACTGAGCTGACGACGACGCAAATCGAGGTCGATAAGCAGTACCTTGTTACCTGAGAATGCATTTACCATCGCCAAGTTTGTAGAGATAAATGTCTTTCCTGCGTGCTCAGTAGACGAAGTGATGAGGAATACCTTCTGGTTGCCCGATGTATTCATAAAGCTCATATTTGCACGCAGTATACGGAATGCTTCAGATACGTTGTCGCGACCATTCTCACGAACAACAATGCCGCGAGAGTGCTTCTTGCCGGTAAATACAGGTATATCGCCCAGATAAGGGACTGTTGTGTACTTCGCAATATCCTTACGACTACGAACAGATGTGTTGATAATCTCGCGCAAATATATCAGTGCAAATGGAATTGCAATACCGAGGGCAAGCATCACCATCAGCACGAAACTCTTGCGTGGAGATATCGGACGCATTGGACCAAATGCGGAGTCGATAATTCGTGCCGTATTCTCTGTGATAGCCAACGAAATGGCATTCTCCTCGCGCTTGTTGAGTAGGTAGAGATAGAGCTCCTCTTTAATTCGCTGCTGACGAGCAATTGAAAGGTACTCCTGCTCCTGCTTTGGTACGCTGCCGATGCGAGCAGTGGTCTTATTCTGCTCACGGAGCAGTGTCTTCTGCTGTATCTCAAGGGCTGCAATGTTAGAGTCGAGAGATGCAAGAATAGCATTCTTCAGCGCTACTCGCTGAGAGTTCAACTGCTCAACAACAGGGTTGCTTGCAGAGCTGTTTTTCAGCAACTTCTCACGACGCAGAACAAGCTCGTTGTACTCGGCAATCTGCGAAGAAACGGATGAGGTAATAGCACTGCTACCAAAGCCTGTTACAGGAATAAGCGAGTACTCCTTCTCTGGGTTAGAGAGGTACTCCTTGATAAAGCGTGACATCTCCAACTGGCTCTCAACAGCAATAAGCTCCTGCTGCAGACGTGCCGATACTGTAAAGTTCTTCTCGGTCTCAGCTGCAATGTCAACCATATTGTTACGGCTCTTGAACTCCTCAATCTCGCCATCTACATCACCCAGCTCCTTGCTGATAATCTCAAGACGGGCATCGATAAAACTCGCTGTAGCTGCTGCAATTTCGCGCTTGTCGTTCACAGCATCGTCGTTGTAGACGCGGATAAGGGTGTTGATAACATCCTCTGCACGGCTTGCAACAATATCGTCAAGTGCAATGTTGATAATAGACGACATCTTATTTGCTACGGCAGACTTCATCGCCTTGCAGTAACGGGTAGTTACCGCCTGTGTTCTGTACTTAGCAACATTGATAACCTTGCCTACGCACTTCTCATCCATAAACAGAGTCTTGTCTACAACCAACTCACCTGCAGGGGTTGCTATAGTGCTGCCGTATGGTGCAGTAAATGTCAAGCCGTCGTAGTCTATCTCCTCGTCATTTGCAGATGGCATTGTAAAGTCGTAGAGGGTAAAACTATCATCGCCCAACTCGAGCTTGAAGGCGCAAGTAAGCTCATCTGTGTCGTTGATAAATGTCGCACTTACTGGGCTACAACGGTAGAGGTCTACCTTGCGAAGGTTTACACGGGTTGAGTAAGAGGTTGTAAGTCCCAACTCCTTTACCACCTGAGTCATCAGACGACGTGCCTGGAGCACGAAGAGCTCGTTGTCGACATTGCGACGGGTCGAAAGACCTGCAAGCTCACCAAAAATAGCCATCTCGCTGGCACCACTGCCTTTGCGGCTATCCTTAACCATAATGGTCGCCTCACGGTGATATACTGGCGGTGTGCTCAGAATGTATAGCACGCCCAATCCCAAAAAGAGGACTACGCTGATAACAAACCAATACCACTTTTTCAGTACCATATCCACAAGGTCCTGCAGGGTAAAGGTGTTTACCGGTTGTTGTGTTGCAATCTGGTCGTTATACTGGTTCATAGATTACTTCTTTGTATTAAGAATGATAGTGGTTACGAGTGTCGCTGCAGAGATAAGTGTACTTGTGATCGAGATCCAGAAGTTACGGTTCTGGTTGATCTCACCAGATGCTGCACGCTGTTTCTTAGGCTGAACATATACTACATCGCCCTGCTGAAGATAGTATGCAGGGGAACTAAAGCAACCCGAATCGAGGAGGTTTACAATGTGTGTTGTTGTCACACCATTCTCCTTACGCACCACGCTTACGTTGGTACGGTTACCGTAGATTGTCATATCGCCCGCCATTGCAAGTGCCTCAAGGATAGTCACCTGGTCGCGTGTAACGTCAAACTGACCAGGCTTTGCCACCTCGCCGAGTACAAATATCTTCATATCTGCAAACTGAATATTCACAGCTGCATCGGCAATGTAACCTCCGTCAATAATCGCCTTTGCAATCGCATCAGCAGCCTCACCACGACTTTTGCCTGCACAAGATATCTTGCCGATAACTGGCATATAGAGGTCGCCATTCTCATCCACCGTACGCACCTGCAGTGACTGGCTGTTGCTTACAGTCGACTGACCCATAGGGTTGTTAGAGAGTGAGTTGTATGAGGTCATTACGTTGAATGGTGCAGCAAGCTCGGCATCCTTACTTGTTACAACAACGATAAGACGATCAAAAGGCTTGATTTTTATCTGCTGCTCGGTGGCAGTTTTAACTTGGGTATTGTCTGCTATATCTTGCAGATATACAGTTCGTTTAACGGCCGAGCAACTGCATAGTGTCAGCACGATTGTACTAATAAAGGCTATCTTAAACAGACGCATAGTGGTTAATAGTTGTTAATACAAGGTGTAAAGATAGTCATTTATCTTTAATTCCACAAAAAAGAGGCGTGTATTCAATAAAAAATACTATCTTTGCACTACTAAAACCAATAATAGACCATATGAGACATCCCCAGTGGAGTTATAGTGCAGTGCTGTATGAGATGAATATCCGACAGCTTACGGCGGAGGGTACACTACTTGCAGCGGCAGAGCAGTTGCCGCGTCTAAAACAGATGGGCGTCGATGCCATTTGGCTTATGCCTGTCTATCCTATTGGCGAGGTCTCTCGTAAGGGTACAATGGGCTCTTACTACTCGGTTGCCGACTACTGTGGTATAAATGAGCAGATTGGAACTTTTGAGGATTTCGACCTCTTTGTTGCAACGGCTCATTCTCTGGGTTTGAAGGTTATTCTTGACTGGGTGGCAAATCATACTTCACGCGATGCTAAGTGGTTGACTGAAAAGCCTTTGGATTGGTATAAACGTGATGAAAATGGCGAGGCTCTCGTGCCGTGGGACTGGAGCGATACAGCACAACTGAACTACGACAATCGTGAGGTTTGGCAGGGCCAGATTGATGCAATGAAATTTTGGGTTACAGAGCACAATATTGACGGTTTCCGTTGCGATATGGCAATGCTTGTACCTATCGAATTTTGGCAGGTCGTTCGCTACAATCTCCAGCAGGTAAAACCCGATATTTTCCTGCTTGCCGAGGCGGAGGAGGATAACATCTTTCAGAACGCCTTTGATGCCTGCTATTCATGGCGTCTGCACCACGCAATGTGCGATGTGGCGCAGGGAAATAGCCGCGTATGGCGCCTTCGTGAGATTATCCACGCCGACCGTCGCCGCTTCCCTAAGTGGAGTATGCGTATGACCTTCACCTCTAACCACGACGAAAACTCTTGGTCGGGTAGTGAGTTCTCGCGCTTTGGTGCATCTCTTCAGCCTATGGCTGCGCTGACATTCTTGTTGCCAAACTCGTTGCCACTCATCTATACGGGTCAGGAGTTCGGGTATGACCACTCATTCTCATTCTTTGAGAAGGATGCAATGCCTCAGATGGAGGCAAATAGCTATACCGAGTTCTATACAAAGCTCTGCTCTATCTACCACAGCCACAAGGCTTTGCGCTCGGCAGATGAGGGTGCTGATTTTATCGAGATTATAAACAATGCCCCAGACTGTCTGATGACCTTTGTTCGTGAGAAGGAGGATGATAGGGTAGTGGTTATTGCAAACCTCTCTCCATATACAGTCTTTGGTGACTTCAATACGGGCATCTATGCGGGTGAGTACACAGATGCGATGACAGGTCAGCCAACCACACTTTACGAGCATATGTGGGGCGATATTGCGCCGTGGAGTTACAAGATACTTGTAAAGTAGTAGGAAAGCGGCGTTTTATCTTGCTTTTCTAAAATGGTTTGGTTACCTTTGCGGATTGGAAACAAATTTTACAAAAAGATATGGTTATTTTAGTATTAAACTGCGGAAGTTCGTCGATTAAGTATCAGGTAATCGACATTTGTGACGGCGCACATACGCTGCTTGCTAAGGGTATTGTTGAGCGTATTGGTCTTGCCGAGAGTGATTTGGTTCATAAGCCAGTTGGTAAGGAGGTCTTCAAGCTCCACCAGCCAATTGCTGACCACACAACAGGTATTCGTCTGGTGCTTGAGGCACTGACAAATCCAGAGCACGGCGTAATCTCTTCTCTTGAGGAGGTGAAGGCTGTAGGTCATCGTGTAGCGCACGGTGGTGAGTTCTTCGCAAGTAGCTGCATTGTTACTGAGGATGTTAAGGAGAAGATTCGTTCACTCTTCGACATCGCTCCACTTCACAACCCTGCAAACCTTGAGGGTATCCTCTCTATCGAGAAGGTGTTGCCAGAGGTTAAGCAGGTAGCAGTATTCGATACCTCTTTCCACCAGTCTATCGAGCCTATTAACTACCTCTACGCACTGCCTTACGAGTACTACGAGAAGTACCGCGTGCGTCGCTACGGTTTCCACGGCACAAGCCACAAGTTCGTTGCTAAGGTTGGTGCTGAGCTTGCAGGTCTTGACCTCGAGAACTCAAAGATTATCACTTGCCACATCGGTAATGGTGCATCTGTAACCGCTATTAAGGACGGTAAGAGTGTTTGTACCTCTATGGGCTTCTCTCCAGTAGACGGCCTGGTAATGGGTACTCGCTGCGGTGATGTTGACCCATCTGCACTCCTCTTCATTGCTGAGAAGGAGGGTATGAATCTTGCAGATATTAACACAATGATTAACAAGCGCTCAGGTGTTGAGGGTCTTTCAGGCATCTCAAGCGATATGCGTGATATTGACGATGCATACGAGGCTGGTAACCCACGCGCAATCGTAGCTCGTGACCTCTACTACGACCGCGTACGCCAGTACATCGGTAAGTATGCAGCCCTAATGGGTGGTGTAGATATGGTTATCTTCACTGGTGGTGTTGGTGAGAACTCTTGGGATCTGCGTGCTCGCGCAACTATGGGTCTTGAGTTTATGGGCGTTGAGATTAACGACGCAGTAAACCGCCCAACTCGCGGTACTGATACCATTATCTCAACAGAGAACTCTCGCGTAAAGGTTGCTGTTATCGCTACAAACGAGGAGCTTGTTATCGCAACAGATACTTACAACTTAGTAAAATAATTTAGGTTAAAGGTTAAACACTTAGGACGATGAAACATCTACAAGAAATCGTAGAGGCTGCTAAGGTACGCGGTAAGAAGCGCCTTGCAGTGGCTTACGGACAGGACTCACACACTATCGAGGCTGTCTATGATGCATATAATGAGGGCCTTGTTGATCCAATTCTCTTTGGTGATAAGGAGGTTATCGAGCAGGTGTGCAAGGAGCTTGGTATCGACAGCACAATCTTTACAATCGTTGACGAGAAGAACGATGTTAAGGCTGCAAACCTCGCAGTTAAGGCTGTGGCAGAGGGTGAGGCGGATATCCTTATGAAGGGTACTCTTCCAACAGATAAGTATATGCGCGCAATCCTCAATAAGGAGATTGGTCTTTGCCCTCCAAAGGCTACTCTGGGCCATGTATCAGTATTCGAGTGGGCTGGCTACCACAAGCTCCTTCTTGCATCTGATATTGCAATCATCCCATTGCCAGACTTTAAGCAGAAGCAGTCACTTATCAGCTACTTGGGTAAGGTTGCTAACGCTCTGGAGATTAAGACTCCGAAGATTGGCTGTATCGCAGCTATGGAGTTGGTAAATCCACTCCCAGCAATGACTGAGGCGGCTATCCTCTCAAAGATGGCAGACCGTGGTCAGCTCGGCGATGTTATTGTTGACGGTCCACTCTCACTCGATGTTGCACTCTTCAAGGAGGTTGCAGAGCATAAGAAGGTTAAGGGCTCAGCTGTTGCAGGCGATGCAGATGCCCTCCTCTTCCCAAATATCGAGTCAGGAAACGTATTCTTCAAGTCAGTATCACACCTGGCAGGTGGCGAGCTCGCCGCTATCGTAATGGGTGCGAAGGTGCCATGCGTACTTACTTCACGCGGTGACTCTGCAGCGTCTAAGAAGTATTCTATTGCTCTCGCCTCACTTTTGGCGAAGTAATTTCTAAAGGCTTTTGCTGCGTTACGCTAACTGCCGAACTCCTCACATACGCTTTAGTATGCTGCGGGTTCGGCAGTGTCGCAAGCCTTGCAAAATCTCTTTATAAATTATTCGCAGGGAAGCGAACGCAAGCCTTGAAAATCCTCGCCTAAAACAATTTTGCGGGAGGTAGCTTTATAAACTTTCAGTGCGAGGTTATCTTAAAAAAGCCAATAGCCAACAGCTAATAGCTAAATAATCATGAAAATCCTTATTCTCAACGGTGCAAACCTCAACTTGCAGGGTAAGCGCGATCGTGGCGTTTATGGCTGTGAGAGTTTTGATACATTTATTCCGCGTCTGCAGGCAATCTATGCCGACCATACTATCGACTACCACCAAACAAATATCGAGGGTGAGATAGTCGATTGCTTGCATCGTGCTGAGGGCGTTTACGACGGTGTGCTGCTCAATGCGGGCGGTTATACACACACCTCTGTCGTTATTCGTGATGCCATTGCTGCTATAGATACACCTGTGGTTGAGATTCATATCTCGAACATCGCGGCACGCGAAGAGTTCCGCCACACCACACTTATCGGTAGCGTCGCAATAGGCTCTGTAGTAGGCTTTGGCCTAAATTCGTATCGTCTTGGAGTAGAGGCTCTAAAGCTCCATCTGGAGTAGAGCTAGAATCCGAGCTGGTTTGCAACGAAGTCTATTGCAAACTTCGACCAGCGGTGTAAATCCTCGTAATAGTCAATAGCAAGCCTCTTGAATGCCTCCAGTACGCCATAGCGGATAGAGAGCAACAATACCGAGAGGTTTACAATCCACATTGCCACGATAAATAGCGCAGAGCGGAAGACGCCTACGCCAGTAATGTCTGTCTGGTGCAGACCAATCTGACGGCGGAAACAGCCTATGTGGAAGGCAAGTGTCACGCCAATCATAATATCAAAGATGTAGAGCGAGCTCGGTGCTCCCAACTCGCGCAAAAAGAGGAGCAGATAGGTAAATATCGGCAGACAGTATGGCGCAAGGGAGATGGGAACTGTGCCAAATCTAAATCCGCCGCTGTGGCTCATTACGCCTGAGCCTACACCCGCCTCAAACGAGTGAATCTTTCTTAAAAACATCATTCCCACAACCGTATGCGTCAACTCGTGCGAGAAGGTGCGCAGCCATTCCAAATTTTTCTTGAAAATTCCAATAAAAGTTACAATAAAGTAACCCGCCATACCCATACCAACATACTGGTACTTCATATAGTTTGGAATTACCCACTTTACAATCGGAATAACCTCGGTAATACCAACAGCAAGCGTGGCTATAACTAAAGGGAAAAACAGCGCTCGAAACATACTTAAGTTTGGGGAAAAAGATATGGGGGAGTTTTCACTCCCCCGAATCTACTAATGGAAGAAGATTGAAGAGATCTCCTTGTAATTATGTACTCGCTCAATAACCTCAGCGAAGATGTCAGCGCAAGAGAGAACTGTAAACTTGTGCAGATCTGCGTTAGGGTTGAGTGGAATAGTATCTGAAACGATAACCTCGCACAGTGCGCTCTCGTTGATGCGGTCATAAGCCTTACCAGAGAGTACTGGGTGGGTGATAGCGGCACGAACAGACTTTGCACCACGCTCCATAAGCATATTTGCCGCCATGCAGATAGTACCTGCGGTGTCAATCATATCGTCCACGATAAGCACATTGCGGCCCTCTACATCACCAATAGCGGTCATAGAACCTACAACATTTGCCTTAGCACGCTCCTTGTGAGAGATGATAATCGGTGTACCGAGGAGCTTTGCGTATGTACCAGCTCGCTTAGCGCCACCCATATCAGGTGCTGCGATACTAAGGTCCTCAATACCCAGGCTCTGGATGTAAGGTACGAACATACCACTTGCGTAGAGTGCATCTACTGGTACCTCGAAGAAGCCCTGAATCTGGTCTGCGTGGAGGTCCATGGTCATCACGCGGTCAACGCCTGCTGCAGTAAGCATATTTGCAACGAGCTTTGAGGTGATAGGAACACGTGGACGGTCCTTGCGGTCCTGACGAGCCCAACCGAAGTAAGGGATTACAGCGATAACCTTGTAAGCCGAAGCACGACGAGCAGCGTCAATCATCATCAGCAACTCCATCAGATTGTCTGCATTCGGGAAGGTAGACTGGATAATAAACACAGTACAACCGCGGATAGACTCAGCATAGCGTGGCTGGAACTCGCCATCGCTGAATGTGAGACACTCGCAATCGCCAAGTGTTGTGCCGTAAGCGGCAACAATCTTCTCTGCAAGGTAGCGAGAAGAACGTCCTGTAAAGAACTTAATTTTGTGGATAGCCATAAAAGAGTGTGTTTTGGTATTTATTAAATAAGTTAATTCTGTTCCTTTGGGTACTAACTGCACCTTTACGGGGCAAAGATAGCAATAAAAAGCTATTATTGGCCGCTTTTATTAAAATTTTTTAATATTTCTTCTATGTAGCCTACAATCTCGTCACGGCCAGTGCCCTTTTCGGATGAACTGGTGAACATTGGCGGAAGCTCCTCCCACTGCTCGGCAAGAGTCTTTTGGTAGGTGGCTACGCTATGTTGCAACTGAGTCTTAGAGAGTTTGTCCGCCTTTGTGAAGATGATGCCAAATGGCACACCATTCATTCCGAGTTGCTCGATAAACTCGAGGTCTATCTTCTGCGGTTCAAGGCGTGAGTCGACAAGCACAAAGAGGAAGTGCATCTTCTCGCACTTGAAGACATAGTCGGTTATAATCTTGGCAAATGTATTTCGGGTGCTCTTACCTGTGCGGGCATAGCCATAGCCTGGCAGATCGACCAAGTACCAACTGTCGTTGATGGTAAAGTGGTTGATAAGTCGGGTCTTTCCTGGTGTGGCAGAGACCTTAGCAAGCCCCTTATGCCTTGTCAGCATATTTATCAGCGAACTCTTGCCAACATTACTGCGACCGATAAAGGCGATGTCGGGCAATTTGTCCTTCGGAACTTGCGAAATCTTCTCCGAACTACACTTGAATACTGCTTTGTTTATCATTACTTAACTTCGGTTAACTCGAGTACGATACTACGAAAATCGTTTCCGGCACGAACCTCACCCAGTGGTGCATTCTTGGTAAAGCCCTTGATAAGCTCTGGCAGAACGACACCCTCATTCATCAGCACGCGACCACTTACGGTCTTGCCGTTTATTGCCGCTGGCTTATTTGCAAACTCTGGGCAGACCTCACGGATGCGGTACTTGGCATCTGGATTGAGGCCCTGCAGGCGGATGATGATGTTAGACATATCGTGCTTGAACCAGTGGCGGTATGCGAAGAGCACGGCGCGATCCTTACTCTCGGTAACATACATCAGCGATGAGAAGTCACGCTTACCCTCGTATGGCGATACAAGGCGGTAGAGGTCGCCCTGCTGAACTACTGGACGGATAACCTTATACTCGGCAATGGCACGCTTTGCATACTCGCGTTCTGCCTCGTTGAGCTTTGCAGGAACCATCTCCATACCCAAACGGCACATAGAGGCTACATCAAATCGGAACTTGATAGGGATAAGTCGCTGGGTGTACTTGCTATATGCAGAGCCCACGTGTGCAGCGAGCATATTTGACGGATAGAAGTTTAGGGCGCCCCACTGGATAAGGATGCGGTGGTAGGCGTCTGTCTGGTCTGAGGTCCACATCTCCTGGAAGTATGGCATAAAGCCGTAGTTGAGGCGGCCACCACCCGATGCGCAGAGCTGAATAACTACATTAGGGTACTTAGCACGGATGCGCTTGAGAATCTTCTCCAGGGCCAGGGTGAAGTCTACGTAGAGGTTGCTCTGCAACTCTGTAGGCAGGTACTGGCTGTGGGCGTTGTGCATAGACATATTGTTGTCCCACTTGATGTAGTAGATGTCTGGATATGCTGTCAGCAGGTCATCTACAACCTTAAATACGTGGTCTTGTACCTTTGGATTGGTAAGGTCGAGCAGCATCTGTGTTTTGCCACGGCCGTAGGTAGGCTCAAAGTCTGGGTGACGCAGTACCCAATCTGGGTGCTTCTCGTAGAGTTCACTCGGAGCATTGACCATCTCAGGCTCAATCCAGATACCAAACTTCATACCGTTGTTGTGTGCAAGGTCAATCAGTGGACGGATGCCATTAGGGAGCTTTGATGGAGCAATCATCCAGTCACCGAGCGATGTGGTGCCACCATTGCGTGGATACTTGTCGCCAAACCAACCATCATCTACAACGAACATCTCACCACCTAAGGCTGCAAAGTCGCGGGTCATATCGACCATACTTGTCTCGCTGATGTCGAAGTGTACGCCCTCCCAAGAGTTGAGCAGCACCTCACGGGTCTTTGTGCCGTCAAGGAGTTGGTGGTGACGTGCCCAGCGGTGGAGAGTACGGGTAGCCTCGCCCTTACCGTCTGTGGCGTAGGTTAGTATCATCTCAGGGGTTACAAGGCTGCTCTTGCCGGCAAGGGTATAGTCACTTGCTGATGGGTTAATGCCGCCCATAAAGAGGGTAGGGATGCGTGCAGCAGCGGTGTTGTAGAACTCAAACTGAGTATTGCCCATCCACGCCATAGTACCAGCAATAACTGGGCAGTTCTGCTCCTCAAGGCGACCATTAAGGCCTAGCATAAACGATGCGTTGAAGTACTGCGCTATGCGTGAGGCGGTAGTGGTAGAGATGTTGTACTGACCCACTGGCAGCGGCATAACAACCTCGTTATTCTCGTTCTTGGTATTACCCTCAAGCTGCATCAGCACGCAGTTGTCCGACTGAATTGGCAGCACGGCAGACATATACTTCTGCAGCACAATTGGTTTTTTGCCGTTGTTGAAGTACTCGGTGTTTATCTTCACCACGTCGCAGTCGTCATAAGCGGCATAGTTTACCTTTACAACCAGGTTCTCGTGCGCCACATCCTTCAGGTAGAAGGAGAGGGTAGTAAGGTGGTCGGCTGTGGTCTGCTCCACACGCTCTACGACAAACTTTGACGAGTTGTCGCCATTGTTCTGCTTTACAAGTGCCGCAAATGGGGCATCGCAGCGAGTACCAAAGGTTGGGTAGGCGTCATACTTAACCATACGACCTGCAGCGCGCAGATCGGCAGCAGTCGCCTTGCTACCATAGTAGCGGAAGTAGAGCGGCTCACCCTCCTTTGCAGAGAGGATAACCGAGGTGTTTGGGGTTGAAAGGACATAATCCTTTGCATTTGATGTGAGTGCTGCAAGGGTGAGGAGTGCAGCAACAAAAAGTCTCTTCATATTTTGGTTAGTTTTATTCTACGGTTACTGACTTTGCCAGGTTGCGCGGCTGGTCGACATTTCTGCCCTTGTTTACGGCGATGTAGTATGCCAAAAGTTGGAGCGGAATGGCTGTGAGCAGCGGTGTAAGGCACTCCGAAATCTCAGGCACCTCGATAACATAGTCAGCCATCTGTGCCACGATACTATCACCCTCGGTGACAATCGCTACAACCTTACCGCCACGAGCCTTAACCTGCTGAATGTTGTTGACGGTCTTCTCGTAGACATTGTCCTTAATGGCGATTACTACAGACGGCATATCGTTGTCTATCAGCGCAATAGTGCCGTGCTTCATCTCGGCTGCAGGGTAACCCTCGGCGTGGATGTACGAAATCTCCTTGAGCTTCAACGCACCCTCAAGGGCTGATGGATAGTTGTATCCGCGACCCAGGTAGAGGAAGTTGTGAGCGTAGGTAAATATCTTAGCCAGCTCCTTAATCTTCTTGTCGTTCTTCTCGAAGATATCCTTAATCAGCTGCGGTACACGGCGAATATCTGTAGCGATGCGCTCGAGGGTAGCATCGTCTACTGTGCCCTTCATCTGGCCGATAAGCATAGCCATCATAGCCAGCACGGTCACCTGACCTGTAAAGGCCTTGGTCGAAGCCACACCAATCTCTGGACCAACGTGGATATAGCAACCAGAGTGTGTTGCGCGAGGGATAGATGAGCCGATGACGTTACAGATACCGAAGACAAATGCACCACGGCTCTTGGCAAGCTCAAGGGCTGCCAGGGTGTCGGCAGTCTCACCCGACTGCGAGAGGGCAATGAGGATATCTCCCTGATTTACAACGGGGTTAGCATAACGAAACTCACTTGCGTACTCAACCACAACAGGTATGCGGCAGTACTCCTCAATCAGGTGCTTACCGATAAGGGCTGCGTGCCACGAAGTACCACACGCCACGATGATTATGCGCTTGGTCTTGAGGAACTTAGCGCGGTGTTCGATAACACCAGAGAGGGTAATCTTCTTACCATCTGCCGATACACGACCAGAGATACAGTCGGCAAGGGTCTTAGGCTGCTCGAAGATCTCCTTGAGCATAAAGTGCTCATAGCCACCCTTCTCAAGCTGCTCGATAGACATCTGCAGCTCGGTAATCTTGATATTGCTCTTGTTGTGGGTTGCGTTGTCGTAAATCTTCAGCTCCTCACCGCGGTCGATAACGGCAATATCGCCATCGTCGAGGTAGACAACCTTATTTGTGTACTCGATAATCGGTGTTGCGTCAGAGGCGAGGAAGTACTCACCCTCACCCACGCCAATAACAAGCGGTGATGACTGACGGGCAGCGATAATCTGATTTGGGTTCTGACGGTCGATAATTGCAATGGCATAAGCGCCGACAATCTGCTTTGTAGCCTCACGTACAGCGTCAAAGAGCGAGCAGTGGTTGGTGTCCATAATGTACTCGATAAGCTGTACTGCCACCTCTGTATCTGTCTGGCTGACAAATGTATAGCCGTGCGCTGAGAGTGCCTTTTTAAGTACCGAGTAGTTCTCAATTGTACCGTTGTGCACCATAGCAATACGGCCCGACTGCGAGAAGTGAGGGTGGGCATTTGTGTCATTTGGCTCTCCGTGAGTCGCCCAACGAGTGTGAGCAATGCCGATAGTGCCGCTCAAATCCTTGTTCGATGCAAAGTGCTCAAGCGCCTCAACCTTTCCCTTCGATTTGTATATGTTCAACTGGCCCGCATCCGATACCATCGCCACACCTGACGAGTCGTAACCTCTGTACTCCAAACGGTGAAGTCCCTGAATTAGAATGTCATAGGCGCGTCGCTGACCAATATATCCTACAATTCCACACATATTTGATATGTTCTATAAATTATTAATCTTAAATTTAACGACTGTATATAATTATACAAAGGTAAGAAAAGATTTCCTTAATTCCAAAGGAATTTTGGGCTTTTAGCTATTGGCTGTTAGCTTTTGGTCTTTTTGGGGTATGAGTCGCAGAGGGTGTGTCAATTGTCAATGCTGTCAACGCCGTGCACGCCCCCTTGACACGTTGACAAATTGACAAATGCTCACTATCAGCAAGTTACGATTGACAAAGTTCAAGTATTGATAATTAACCCCAAAGGTAATTGACAAAACACTTGACAAGGAGTGCTCATTGTATTATATTTGTACTCAGAAAATAGTCTATGCCCGATGTGAGTACAGACTCTGTACTGTACGCCTAAATAGTTAATAACTAGTAATATATGTGCTACTTAATATAGATAAGTAGTGTGGGACTGCTGTGTACTTATATCTACAGATTAGTAAGTTTGGACTGCACTCTGCTCGTGCCCTTAGCAAGAGAAGTATCTGTTTATAAATTGAACTTTACGACCGCGTACACCTACCCAACAAGAGAGTTGTCGATGGCTGTCAACGGCTGTCAATGGTTGTCAACGACTAACGCCTCCTAACTGCCTGATAATGAGCGTTTGTCAATTTGTCAACGTGTCAACGGGGGTGTGCAGCATTGGCTGATAGCCAAAAGGCTAACAAAAAAACTTGTTTTTTTAATAAAATATCCCTATCTTTGTCTAATTATATAAACGAACAACAGAAATTATGGACGAAAAGGTTTTGATTGAGGTGATTGCTAAAGCAATTCAAGATAAGAAGGGTAAGGGCGTTGTGTCGCTCGATTTGACCGGTATGGACGGTGCAATCTGTTCGCACTTTGTGGTCTGCAATGCCGACTCTACAACTCAGGTATCGGCTATCGCTGACTCGGTGGAAGAGGCTGTATTTCAGCACCTTGGCGAGTGGCCTTGGCGCGTAGAGGGTAAGCAGACCGGCCTTTGGGTGGCGATGGACTACATCGACGTTGTGGTGCATATTTTCCAGAGTGAGCTCCGTGACTACTACAAGTTGGAGGAGCTGTGGGCTGATGCTCCGATGGTTGAATATAACGACGAAGAGTAAGGGCTGCTGTTGAGTCTCTTTTGGGCATCTTTTGATTTTGTTCGCTCGCAAATAGGTCCTCTATGTGCTTCGCTCGCAAAAGTCAAAATCTATCCCAAAATAGTCCTCAACGAGTCTGAGTAGGGTAGGTTCGCTTGTCGAGTCAAACCCAAGATGTGTCGCTTTTCAGACACATTTGAGCACTTTTAGGTGCAATTTTTGAGGTGGCTGCATCGTTATAGGTGCGGTTAAACTATGTAATCTTTAATTATGGCAAAGAAGAAGAAAAATAACAACTTTCCCTACTCTCTGCGCCCGAGTATGATGTGGGTGTGGACAGCAGTATTTATCGCAATTATGGGCTTTGCCCTCTTTGGGGAGGGTGCTCCTTCGCCGCTCAAGAGTGATTGGAGCGAGGTGGAGCAGCTGATAGTCGATGGTAAGGTTAAGGGTATTGAGGTGGTAAATCGCGACCAGGCGATGGTCTATCTTACAGAGGAGGCTATCGAGGCGATGACTGCCACAGAGGGTACTCGTTACTCGAACATCCCGCCGCAGGGTCACCAGTTGGAGTTTCAGATTGGCTCTGTAGATACCTTCCGTCAGGATTTTGACAAGGCTACGGCTGTAGCTCCTGCTGCAGTGCGTCTTACATACGACAACCACCGTCAGGGTTGGGTAGATACACTTCTCAACTGGCTGCCGTGGGTATTCTTTATCGTGCTGTGGATACTCATTATGCGCGGTTTTGGTCGTGGTGGCGCAGGTGGTGGCGCAGGCGGCGGCATTATGAATGTGGGCAAGGCTCGTACGCAGGAGTTTGACAAGAAGGATCCGAACCGCAAGGTGACATTTAAGGATGTTGCAGGCCTTGAGGAGGCGAAGGTCGAGATTATGGAGATTGTCGACTTTCTGAAGAACGCAGATAAGTACCGCGAGCTGGGTGCGAAGATTCCAAAGGGTGCACTGCTTGTAGGCCCTCCAGGAACGGGTAAGACATTGCTTGCCAAGGCTGTTGCGGGTGAGGCGAATGTGCCATTCCTCTCAATCTCGGGCTCTGACTTTGTCGAGATGTTCGTTGGTGTGGGTGCATCGCGTGTGCGTGACCTCTTCGAGCAGGCAAAGCAGAAGGCTCCGTGCATCGTCTTTATTGACGAGATTGACGCCATAGGTCGTGCGCGTGGTCGCAATGCAGGTTTCTCGGGCAATGACGAGCGAGAGAATACCCTCAACCAGTTGCTTACAGAGATGGACGGTTTCCAGACCAATGCGGGCGTGATTGTGCTTGCGGCGACAAACCGTGCCGATATCCTTGATAAGGCACTGATGCGTGCAGGTCGCTTTGACCGTCAGATTGAGGTAGGTCTGCCAGAGATTCACGAGCGCAAGCAGATTTTTGAGGTGCATCTGCGTAAGCTCAAGCTCGATCCCGATTTGGATCGTGACTTCCTCGCTAAGCAGACACCGGGTTTCTCGGGTGCCGATATTGCCAATGTATGTAACGAGGCGGCACTGATTGCTGCACGTCACAATAAGAAGTTTGTGGGTAAGGAGGACTTCCTTGCCGCTGTAGACCGTATTATCGGTGGTCTGGAGAAGAAGAATAAGGTCATCACCCCTGCCGAGAAGCGCACAATCGCCTTCCACGAGGCGGGACACGCAACGGTAAGCTGGCTGCTCAAGGGTGCAAGTCCGCTTGTAAAGGTTACCATTATCCCACGTGGTAAGGCACTGGGTGCAGCGTGGTACCTGCCGGAGGAGCGACAGATAACAACCAAGGAGCAGTGGCTCGACGAGATTGCCGCTACCCTTGCCGGTCGCGTGGCAGAGCGAGTATTCTTCGGTCACCTCTCTACAGGTGCTCTGAACGACCTTGAGCGCGTGACAAAGCAGGTCTATGCAATGGTTGCCTACTACGGTATGAGCGAGAATGTGGGCACTATCAGCTACTACGACTCTACAGGCCAGAGCGATATGGCCTTTGCAAAACCATACTCTGAGCGCACTGCCCAGCAGATAGACGACGAGGTTAAGGCGATTATCGCCGAGGCATACAACCGTGCCGAGGCTGTTATTGCTGCCCACCGTGAGGGACTTGTGACCCTTGCCGAGCTGCTGCTTGAGCGTGAGGTGGTCTTTACAGAGGATGTGGAGCGTATCTTTGGAAAACGTGACGGTATGACCCCAGAGGTTGAGCCTGACCGCGTAACTACAACTGCTCCAGCCGAGGAGTAAATAGAGAAAACTAACCTAAAGACTATGAATAAGGATAAACTGAAAAATCTTACTGTGCGTACCCTCAGCGGGGCAGTGCTTGCGGCGGTGCTCTTTGGTGCGACACTACTCTCTGCGTGGGGCTATATTGCTCTGCTTGCAGTAGTTACAGTTGTGGGCGTGTGGGAGTTCTATAGACTCTGCCACAACTGCGGATACACACCACAGAGGGTTATGGGTGTTGCCCTTGCCGTTATGCTCTTTGGCTTTGGCGTTGCGCTGTTTGTGGCAAAGGCAATCTCTCGAGCGTTGCCATTGGAGGAGATAATCCTCGTGGCGCTGCTCTATATGCTTGTGGCTGTTCCGAGTATCTTTGTCTGCGAGCTGTTCCGTAAGGTTGAGCATCCTATTGCCAATGTGGCGACAACCCTTGCGGGCGTTATCTATGTGGCATTTCCTGTAGCGCTGATGCTTGCCGTGCCGCTGATGCTCAGTCAGGGAGGGGTGTGGAATCCGTGGTACGCCATCTGTTATATCCTTATCATCTGGGCAAATGATGTCTTTGCCTACCTCACAGGTATCTCTATAGGTAAGCACCGTATGTGCGAGCGTATCTCTCCAAAGAAGAGCTGGGAGGGCTTTGTCGGTGGCGTAGTTGCTGCTGTGGGCTTTGCAGTGCTCTTTGGTCATCTGTTAGGCGGTAATCTGGCCATTTGGGCAGGTCTTGGTGGCGTTATTGCCGTTACGGGTGTTGCGGGAGACTTTGTCGAGTCGCTCTTTAAGCGTAGTGCAGATGTTAAGGACTCGGGATCAATTATGCCGGGCCACGGAGGTATGCTCGACCGCTTTGATGCGCTCTTTATCTCTGCACCGTATGTTGTGATGTATCTAATTCTGGTAAGCTAAAATATTGAGATTATGAAGATTAATAAAGAGGGTTACAAAATTATTGCCATCTCGGGCGTAGCACTTGCAGCAGTATGGGCTCTGCTCTACTATATGATTGAGGCAAGGGAGAGCAACTGGCTGCTTATCCTTATCTCGGTGCTGCTGCTGATGTTCTGGTTCTTTATCGTCTCGTTCTTCCGTGAGCCGCGTCGTATCAAGATTCACGATGCTGACCTTGTCTTCTCGCCTTGCGATGGACGAGTGGTTGTAACGGAGGTTGTCGATGAGGATGAGTACTTCAAGGGCAAGCGCCTGCAGGTCTCTATCTTTATGTCGGTTACAAATGTGCATATCAACTGGTTCCCAGTAGGTGGTGTGGTTAAGTACTTCAAGTACCACCCAGGTCGCTTCTTGCTTGCTTGGCACCCTAAGTCATCGACCGACAATGAGCGCACAACAACTGTTGTCCAGACCGTTAAGGGCGTAGAGGTGCTCTTCCGTCAGATTGCGGGCTTTGTGGCTCGTCGTATTGTGAGCTACGTTAAGGTTGACGAGGAGGTACACCAGAACGATAAGTGCGGTTTTATCAAGTTCGGCTCAAGAATTGATATTCTGCTGCCTGAGAATGCGGAACTTCTGGTGGAGATTGGTGACCGCGTAGTAGGAACCCTCACTCCAATTGCTCGTATCGGCGATTTCGGCGTTGAGGATAGTGATGATAATGCTGTAAATGAGTAGTTCACAGGGTATTGGTAGGTGGTTTGCTGTCGTTGCAGTAATGGCAGTTGCGGGTGTGCTGTTGTGGTACTTCCGCTCCACTGTTGTCTATATACTTATCTCGGCGGTGCTCGCTATTATCGGTGGGCCGTTGGTGCGTCTGCTGCTGCGAGTAAAGGTGGGCAAGTTCACTATGCCCCGTTGGGCCGCAGCGCTTGTGACCCTTGTGGTTATGTGGGTGGTGCTGCTGAGCTTCTGCCTGCTTGTAGTGCCGCTTGTGGTGGGTAAGGTATCGTCACTTGCCCAGCTCGATTTGAGGGCAGTGTTGTCGAATATTCAGCAGCCATTGGAGCACGTGCAGAACTATATCTCATCACTACGCCTTGTCGATAGCGAGCCTGTGTCGCTGACCGAGATACTTGTCGGTTGGCTGCGTAAGGTGCTCAACTACGATACGATTAACGCCGCCTTTTCGTCTGTTGTGGATATTACAATGACGGTGGCAATCGCATTCTTCTCTGTCTCGTTTATTACCTTCTTCTTCCTTAAGGAGGATGGCCTCTTCTACCGCATGGTTACGGCGCTCTTCCCAGAGAGGTATATCGACAATGTCAGCCGTGCGCTTGATAAGGTCGTTGAGCTGCTCTCGCGCTACTTTACGGGCCTTGTGGTGGAGAGTCTGATACTTATGACAGTTATATCTGTCACCCTGATACTCTTCGGCCTGAGAACAGAGGATGCCTGCTTTATCGGCGTTATGATGGGTGTGATGAACGTCATCCCGTATGCCGGCCCGCTTATGGGTGGTGTGGCTGCGCTCTTTGTGGGTATTGTAACGCCTATTGAGGGTATGACTATTGGCTATACACTCGCCGTTATTGCGGGTACGCTGCTTACCGTTAAGGGCCTTGATGACTTTGTGCTTCAGCCAACACTCTACTCAGAGAGGGTCAATGCCCATCCGCTTGAGGTCTTTATTGTTATTCTGCTTGCAGGCTCTGTGGGTGGAATTGTCGGTATGCTGCTTGCTATACCGTCATATACTGTGCTGCGTGTCTTTGCTAAGGAGTTCTTCTCGCAGTATACACTTGTTAAAAAGTTAACTAAGGATATCTAATGGAGGGTGTAGTTGTAGAGGCAGAGGTGGTGTCGGGCAATAAGCTGGGTCGTAAGCTCGGCTTTCCTACGGCTAATATGGATATCTCGAACCGTACAGATATTACAAATGGCGTCTATCGCTCCAAAATTACTATCGATGGAGTGGAGTATAACGCAATGTCTAATGTCGGCATTCGCCCCTCTGTTGTAAGTACGGGTCGCTGGCTCGAGACACATATCTTTGACTTTAATGGCGACTTGTATGGCAAGGTGCTCACCGTCTGCCTTGTGGAGAAGATTCGTGAGGAGCGTAAGTTCTCGTCTGTGGCCGAGCTGCGCGCACAACTTGAGCACGATATGGAGTATTGCCGTGAACAAAGTAGGAATTAATTTACACTAAATAATGAAGAAGTCAGTTGTTTCATCTTTCGATGTAGATCATCGTACACTTCGCGAGGGCTTGTACCTTCGCTCAACCTATAAGATTAATGAGGAGTTGTCGGTCCTCTCGTGGGATCTTCGCTTCTGTGCTCCGATGGATAGAAAACCCCTTGAGGCGGGTGTTGTCCACACTATCGAGCACCTTATGGCCTACTACCTGCGTCTTGATGAGCAGATTGGTTCTGCCATTGTCAGCTTCTGCCCAATGGGTTGCCAGACAGGCTTCTACCTCTCTACAATGAATAGCGTCACTGCTGCCGATATCGCTGCAGCCCTTACACGCGTATATGAGAAGGTATTTCCAATCGCCTCTACAGAGGATATTGTGGGCCTGAATGAGATTCAGTGCGGTAACCCTTACCTCTACTCGGTTGAGGGCACTAACGAGGCAATGTCTAATTATATAAAGGTGCTGAAGGTATGCGAATTCTAATTGTAGCTCCTACTACTCGTGAGTATAAATATATGCGCGCAACCCTTGACGCCGCACAGAACACAAAACACGACTATACACTCATCTGCTCGGGTATCGGTAAGGCGGGTGCTGCTGCGGGTGTGGCAACTGCTGTTGCTAAGGCTTCAGAGCCGTTTGAGGCTGTTGTTGTTATCGGTTTTGCTGCAGGTAGCCTCGGCTTTAAGCAGGGTGATGTAGTGGCTCCAAATCGCGCTATCTACCACGACTGCGACGTGCCCGAGGGCTTTATTCCAGAACTTACAGACCCTTATGCCCTTGCAGGCAATGACGATATAACCGTCTTTACTGGCGATTCGTTTATCAACGCAACAAGCGCCACTGAGATTATGGAACGCTTTTCAACCGCCCACGCCATCTTCGATATGGAGATTATGGCTATCGCTATCGCTGTGCGTGACTATGCTGCAGGAATTCCACTGCTTGCCGTAAAGTATATCTCCGACGTGCCTCAGAGCGGACATAATGAGTGGTCGTATGATGACTTCGCTAACACTTATTCGGACTTTACACCACTGTTATCTCGTATCGAGGATATTTTAGCGTGATAGTGTGTCATATATGGCACATCCCTCAAATCCCAGTCGCGTCTGTACGTTTTAGTACTATCCGCGACTGATATTTTTCACGATGCACCATCTCTAACACACTCTGACGCTAAAATGGTGCCCGGATTGAGTGTAGTGCAAAATTAGTGCACTGATTTAGCGGTGTGCAAACTTTTACTTGCCATTGGCTATTAGCTTTTTAGAGGTGTCGGCAGAGCCGACTAGTATATATCTGCGCAGCGGATACCTATGTAAGGCCAACAGCCAACAGCTAATGGCTAAAGGCAAATAACCTACCACGCTGTGCGTTTATCTCTCTCCCAGTTTCCGATCTCCATATCGCGGATGTCAGCCCCGTCGATGGTAAAGCGGATAGCTGTGCGGACATTATGAAATCCGTAGCAGCCTGCAGCTCCTGGGTTTATGTGGAGCAGGTCGTAGACCTTGTCGTAGATAACTTTGAGGATATGGGAGTGGCCTGCGATGAAGATTTTGGGCTTGCACTCCTGAATTTTCTGTAGCGCTTTGGGGTGGTAGTGGCGTGGATAGCCGCCTATGTGGGTCATCAGTACAGTCACCTCCTCGCACTTGAAGTATGCAAACTCGGAGTAGTTGTACCTTACCGAGCTATTATCTATATTTCCGAATACGGCCTTCAGGGGCTTGAAGGCGGCAATCTGGTTAGCACACTCAATGCTGCCGATGTCGCCTGCGTGCCAAATCTCGTCTACATCAGCAAGAAATAGCTTCAGTGCATCGTCAAATGTGCCGTGGGTGTCGGATATGATACCGATACGCTTCATCTCCTACTTATAGTTTGAGCCGAGGTACTCCTTGACGCTGAAACGGGTCTTGCACTTAGGGTGCTTTGCATCGACAACCTGCTGCACAATCTGCAACTTCTCACCCTTAACCACTACACGGTTGATAAATGCCTTAATCTCTTCGAGATTGACATACATTGGGTCGCCCGCCATAGAGTGGTCGCGGTACTGTGCAGAGTAGAACCAATATGGGGTATCCATCTTCTCAAACTGCTTGCAGAGGAACTTGGAGCCGAAGAAACCCACACCCATAGCCGATGCCTTGTTGTAAGGCACATTGCTGTCGGCATTACCGTGGAAGAGGAGCACTGGACACGGCTCTTTATCCCACTTTGGCTTGCCAGATACAGAGAATATAGCACCGGCGAAGCTCACTACACCAGCATAGTTAAACTCGCCCAGAGCCTGAGCACGCTTGTCGCCGTTGCAGAGCATATACTCCGCCTGCAGTGCTGTAATAGCACCCGCACTCGAGCCACAAGCGACAATCTTCGTAGGGTCGATGTTCCACTTTGCGGCATTGTCAAGCACAACCTTTGTTGCGGCGAGCATATCCTCTGCAGCATACTCAACGGCGTTCTTCATAGTGACAATAGCGCCCTTTAGACCCTCGGTGTTGATGCCCTTTGCAAGGTGTTTGCGGTAGTCGATACTCACCACATCATAACCCGCCTCGGTCAGGGCCTTGAAGTATGGCAGATAGCCTGCATCGGCCTTTGTTCCGCGGGCAAAAGCACCACCAAAGGCGAAGATAACGCACGGACGGCTACCGGTAACACCTACGGCAGGGTAGTGGTCGAAGTAGAGCTTTTCGCCCTCTCTGTCGGCGTAGAAAACGGTTGTCTGTGCTGTCGCTGTGAGTGCAATAGCTATGGTTGCAATGAGAGTGAATAATCTTTTCATAGTAGTCTATTTGTATTTCTCGCCCCAGAGCTCTGTTATTCGGGCTGCAATTTTCTGTTCTGTAGGGTTTGTAGTTATCGGGTGGTAGAACTGCTTACCGGCAAGAGAGTCTGGCATAAACTCCTGACTGACAAAGCCACCATCGTAGTCGTGCGCATATTTGTACTCGGCGCCATATCCCTCCTTTTTCATCAGATCGGTTACAGCATTTCTCAAGTGCAGTGGTACTGGTCGCAGTTGCGTATCTTTATTCACAAAGGCAAGCGCCTCGTTAATTGCCATATAGGCGGAGTTGCTCTTTGGCGACGTTGCAAGGTAGATGGTTGTCTCGGCAAGGGTTATACGAGCCTCGGGCATACCAATCTTGTGCACCGTATCAAAGCAAGCATTTGCCAGCAGCAGCGCATTTGGGTTTGCAAGACCGATATCCTCGGATGCCAGAATGACAAGTCTGCGGGCAATAAACCTCGGCTCCTCGCCACCTGCCAGCATACGAGCAAGGTAGTATATCGCCGCATTGGGGTCAGAACCTCGCACCGACTTGATAAATGCCGAGATGACGTCGTAGTGCTGCTCGCCGTTCTTGTCATAGAGGGCGATGTTCTGCTGTAGAGCGTCGGTAACGGTCTGGTTGTTGAGTACAATATCCCCTTCGCTTGCACTGATGACAATATCGAGAATATTTAGCAATTTTCGTGCATCTCCACCCGCAAAGCCAAAGAGAGCCTCGGTCTGCTCGACTGTTATATTGCGCTTTTTTAGCTCTTCGTCTGTGGTAAGTGCACGATTAAGCAGCTCCTGCAGCTGCTCGTCACCCATAGACTTGAGGATGTAGACCTGACAACGACTCAGCAGAGGGGTGATAACCTCGAACGATGGATTTTCGGTCGTTGCACCGATAAGTACCACCTCGCCCTTCTCGACTGCTCCGAGTAGCGAGTCCTGCTGAGATTTGTTGAAACGGTGAATCTCGTCGATAAAGAGCAACGGCGTAGCTGAGTTGAAGAACTGCTGACGCTTTGCCGTCTCGATAACCTCACGCACCTCCTTTACTCCCGATGTTACTGCCGAGAGGGTGTAGAATGGTCGCTCAAGCTCTGCTGCTACAATCTTGGCAAGGGTAGTCTTACCCACACCTGGAGGGCCCCAGAGAATAAAAGAGGGGATATTCTTGCTCTCTATGAAGCGACGGAACACACCATTTTTACCGACCAGATGCTCCTGGCCGATATAATCATCGAGTTTCTGAGGACGAAGCCTCTCTGCAAGTGGTGCTGACATAGTGTGGCAAAGATAGCAATAAAAATTGGAAAATTTACTTTTATTGCATAACTTTACACCTGATTTAGGAGTTTGCGTGGTTGGATTGTATATATAGTAAAGTATATAATAAACCTTAAATGATATGAAGAGATTTTCTATTTTTGTTCTTATTTGTGCCCTGCTGAGCGCTTGCTCTGCCGAGGGTAGTTATACCCTGACCTCGCCCGATGGAAAGGTGGTAGCGGAGGTTAATGTGGGTAATGGTACAACCTATTCGGTCGCTTTTGACCAGAAATCTATCCTTTCGCCATCGGCAGTAGCTATGCGCCTTGAGGATGGTACTATACTCGGTAGCGGTAAGGTTAGACGAGTGTCGCACTACAGCCATAGTGAGAGTATTACTCCTCAGTTCTACTTCAAGAGCACTATTGAGGATAACTACAACGCCCTGAAGGTGGAGTTTGCAGACCGCTCGGCTATCGAGTTCCGAGCATACAACGATGGTGTGGCGTACCGCTTTATCACAAATCGCCGCTCTGAGTTTACAGTTCAGAATGAGGTTGTAGCATTCGACTTTGCAAAGCCGTATAACTGCTGGATTGCCTACAATAACCTTACTGGTACAAAGAAGGATAAGTACTTTACATCTTTTGAGCACCGTTACAAGTATCTGCCAATCAATCAGATAGATGCTGCCCGTCTTGCCTTTACTCCGGTTGTTGTGGATGTTGAGGGTACAAAGGTAGTGGTGGCTGAGAGTGATGTGGAGAACTACCCAGGTATGTTTATCAGCAATGCAGATGGCGACTATATCCTCGATGGAGAGTTTGCTCCAGTTCCGTCTGAGGAGGTTGTGGGTGGACACAATAAGTTGCAGGGTATTGTAAATGCTCGCCACAACTACATCGCTAAGTGTGAGGGTAGCCGTACCTTCCCGTGGCGTATCCTTATTATTGCTCAGGATGAGAAGCAGCTTGCAGCTTCGGATATTATCTACCGCCTTGCATCGCCTTCGCGTGTGGAGGATAGCTCTTGGATTGCCCCAGGTAAGGTTGCTTGGGAGTGGTGGAACCACTGGGGCCTTACTGATGTAGATTTTAAGCCGGGTGTAAATACTGCAACCTATAAGGCGTATATTGACTTTGCAGCCGAGTATGGCGTGGAGTATGTTATTCTTGACGAGGGTTGGGCAACAAAGTACAAGAACGATCTGCTCGACATTGTGCCAGAGATTGATATGGAGGCAATTCTTGCCTATGCCGAGTCTAAGGGTGTTGGTATTATCCTCTGGGCAGGCTATAACGCCTTTAATAACGATATGGAGCGTGTGTGTGAGCACTACTCAAAACTCGGTGTAAAGGGCTTTAAGATCGACTTTATGGATCGTGACGATCAGCCGATGATGGAGTTCTACTACCGTGCTGCCGAGCTCTGTGCAAAGCATAAACTGATGGTTGACTTCCACGGCTGCGCAAAGCCTGCGGGACTGAATAGAACTTATCCGAATGTCATCAACTTTGAGGCTGTCTTTGGCCTGGAGCAGATGAAGTGGAGCAAGCCAGAGGTCGATATGATGGAGTATGACGTCACTATGCCGTTTATCCGTATGGTTGCAGGCCCTATCGACTACACACAGGGCGCGATGCTCAACGCTACCCGTAGCCAGTATAAGCCTGTCAGGAAGCGCCCAATGAGTCAGGGTACCCGTTGCCACCAGCTGGCTGCCTATGCGGTATTCTACTCGCCACTCTCTATGCTCTGTGACTCTCCGAGCAACTATCGTCAAAACGTTGAGTGTGCCGAGTTTATCGCCTCTGTACCAACTGTATGGGATGAGACAGTTATTCTCGACGGTAAGATTGGTGAGTATATCGTAACTGCACGCCGCAGCGGTGAGAAGTGGTATATCGGCGGTATGACCTCGTGGACTCCTCGCACTATTGAGGTCGATCTGTCAAAGCTCGGTGTTGCTGCAGGTGCAACCGTAGAGCTCTTCTGTGATGGCAAACTCGCTTTTGATGATGCAACCTCTTATGTTCATAATACCTTTGCGTTGCCAGAGTCGAAAGTGTTGACTATAAATATGGCTCCAGGTGGTGGCTTTATGATTTTGTTGTGATAACGCGGATATCTGCTTCCGCTAACAAAAATATCCCGACAATGGCTGTACGTTCAAGTACTATCCATTGTCGGGATTTTTTATCGAGCGTTGCACCTACCGCGTTCTGACAACAAAATGGGTGCGTTAGGGGGTGTGCGTTAATTCTGAAAGTTCTCGCCCATAAACCAGCGCGGCAAATTGCAACCAATATAGTTGCCCGCAATCGCCCAGAGCCAGGCAATAAGCAGACTCCACTCGAAGTTGCCATAGAAGGCTGCTGCGGCGTAGTAGAATGCGTCAGCCACGCAGTGGGGTAGTCCGCAGAGGATGAATACAGGCACACCGAAAAGTAGTGGAAGATAGTGCTTCTGGCGTGCTCCATAGACGGCAAGGGTCATAATCATACCCGTACCTACAGATGTTACCAAAATCTTATGCCACGATGCTGCAAGGCGTGCGTCGATAATGGCGTTCAGGTTGGTTACAAGAGCCTCTGACGAGCAGTAAGATGCGATAAATGCTGCAATGGCACAACCTACAGCATTGAGCGCAATCATCGCTATAAGCTTCAGAAAATCCTTGTATGGCAGAAATCCCGACTTGCCCGTAAAGAGTTGTGCACCGCACATCACCACACTTAGCAATCCGAAAGCAAAGAGTACCGCTCCTGCAACGCCACCCACTCTGAGATATACAAGACCTCCAATGCCTATAAGCAGACCTGCAAAAATGGACATCGATATAAAATTCCTCATAGTAAAAATTTAAGAGCCTGCTTGCACAGGCTCTTTGTTATATTAGTTGTTACTCTGGTTTTACAAGTTGTAAGTAGAGCTCCTCCAACTGCTCTGGTGCCACAGGTGACGGACCATCGAGCATCACATCGCGACCCGCATTGTTCTTAGGGAAGGCGATATAGTCGCGGATAGACTCCGAGCCACCAAAGAGCGAGCAGAGACGGTCGAAACCGAATGCAAGACCGCCGTGAGGTGGTGCACCGTACTTGAATGCGTTGATAAGGAAGCCGAACTGAGCCTCAGCCTGCTCTGGGGTAAATCCGAGGCACTTGAAAATGGTCTGCTGGAGCTGTGCGTCGTGGATACGGATACTACCGCCACCGAGCTCAGTACCGTTACATACAAAGTCGTAAGCATTTGCTCTTACGCGACCAGGGTCAGACTCAAGGTACTGTGCATCCTCTGGCTTTGGAGAGGTGAATGGGTGGTGCATAGCGTAGAAACGCTCTGTCTCCTCATCCCACTCAAACATAGGGAAGTCAACAACCCACAGCGGAGCGAACTTGAACGGATCGCGCAGACCAAGCTGCTGACCAACCTCAAGACGCAGTGTGCAGAGCTGTGTGAGCACCTTGAACTTCTTGCCGCACATAATAAGGCAGAGGTCGCCCTCCTTTGCACCAAGACGCTCAGCAATAGCGCGCAGAGAGTCTGCATCGAAGAACTTGTCGATAGAAGACTTGATATTTCCACCCTCCTCAAGACGAATCCAAACAAGACCCTTAGCGCCAACCTGTGGACGCTTAACAAACTCTGTCAGGGCGTCAATCTGCTTACGAGTGTATGTAGCACAACCAGTTGCAGCAAAACCTACAACATACTCTGCATCGTCAAAGACAGAGAAGTTGTGGCCGTGTGCAAGGTCGGTAATGTCATTAAACTCCATACCGAAACGGAGATCTGGCTTGTCTGAACCGTACTTCTCCATAGCCTCAATCCAAGGCATACGGCGCAGAGGCTCGTTGAACTCGATGTTAAGCACGCTCTTGAACATATGCTTTGCCCAACGCTCGAAGATTGAGAGTACATCCTCCTGCTCAACAAATGCCATCTCGCAGTCAATCTGTGTAAACTCTGGCTGACGGTCAGCACGAAGGTCCTCATCGCGGAAGCAGCGTACAATCTGGAAGTAGCGGTCGTAACCAGATACCATAAGCAGCTGCTTGAGTGTCTGTGGCGACTGTGGCAACGCGTAGAACTCGTTAGGGTTCATACGGCTTGGTACGATAAAGTCACGCGCACCCTCTGGGGTAGATTTAATCAGATATGGAGTCTCAATCTCAAGGAAGCCCTCGTTGTCAAGGAAGCGACGAATCTCCTGAGCCATCTTGTGGCGCAGAATCATATTGCGCTGAAGTGGTGGACGACGAAGGTCGAGGTAACGATACTTCATACGAAGGTCATCACCACCGTCAGAGTGCTCCTCAATAGTAAATGGAGGTGTGATAGCCTCGGTAAGGATGTTGATGCTCTCTGCAACAACCTCAATGTCGCCTGTAGCCATCTTAGGGTTCTTGCTGCTGCGCTCAATTACGCGGCCTGTAACCTGAATTACAAACTCACGACCAAGGCGTGCTGCAGCCTCTTTAGTCTGCTCTGCAGAGCTCTCTTCTACAACAATCTGAGTGATGCCGTAGCGGTCACGCAGGTCGATAAATGCCATAGCTCCCAGGTTGCGTACCTTCTGCACCCAACCCGCAAGAGTAACGGTCTGATTGATATTTGCGGAACGAAGTTCGCCGCAAGTGTGACTTCTGTACATAGTTTTATTTGTAATGTTTGTATTATCTCTTTATCTTTGCAGTGTTTTAACCCACAAAGATACAAAAAATATGGAAAGTTCGCTCCAAACTGACGAAAAATATATGCGTATGGCAATAATTGAGGCTCAAAAGGCGTTTGATAGTGACGAAGTACCTGTAGGAGCTGTGGTTGTTGCTGGTGGAAAGGTGGTGGCAAGGGCCTATAATTTAGTCGAGACGCTAACCGATGTTACAGCGCACGCCGAGATGCAGGCAATAACAGCAGCAGCTTCTGCGTTAGGAGGAAAATATCTGCAGGATTGCACCCTCTATGTGACTGTAGAGCCGTGTGTTATGTGCGCCGGAGCCCTTGCGTGGAGTCAGATTGGACGTATAGTCTACGGGGCTTCCGACCCAAAAAGGGGTTATGCACGATTTGGTCAGTCTCTGCTTCATCCTCGAACAGAGGTGGTGAGTGGGGTGCTTTCAGCAGAGTGCGAGAAACTTATGACCGATTTTTTTGCAAAGTTGAGGTAAAAGTTTTACCTTTGCCGATTATTAGAAATAATTTTAACAAAACTAACAAATAACACTTATGAAAAAGATCTTTTTGATGGCTGTAGCGCTTTGCTCTTTTGCAATGGTTTCTGCACAGAGCGCAAGTGAGGTAACAGCAAAGTACAACGATGCAGTTGCTGCATACTCTGCAAAGAACTGGTCTGCAGCTCTTGAGGGTTTTGAGTCTGTAATTAAGGGTGGTCAGGACTCTGAGGATGGTGCTGTCCTCGGTCTTGTTGCTACTGCAAAGAAGAGTATCCCTACTTGCTACCGTATGCTCGGTACTCGTGCTGCTGGTACAAAGAACTGGGATGAGGCTATTAAGTATCTTACTGCATCTGCAGAGAAGGCTGAGCTTTGGGGTGATACAACTGCAAAGCAGAAGGCTAACCAGATCCTTGCAAAGGTTTATCAGGTACAGGGTGGTGAGGCGTTCAACGCTGGTAACTACGAGGCTGCTGTAGCTGTATTCGAGAAGGGTTATGCAGCTAACAAGCGTAACACTGAGATGGCGCTCAACCTCGCTGAGAGCTACTTCAAGCTCGGTGAGTACAACAAGGGTATGGATGTTTGCTCTAACATCTGCGGTATGAACGCTACAAAGTATGCTGAGGCTATCGCAACTGCTAAGGAGAAGATGGCTATGTATACAAACAACGAGGTAGCTCGTCTGCAGCAGGCTGGTGACCAGGATGGTATTATCGCAATGGCTGACGCTATGCTCGCTACAGATCCTACATCTGCACTTGCTGAGAAGATTCGTATCCAGGCTTACAACAACAAGAAGGAGTATGACAAGGTAATCGAGCTTGGTGAGAACGCTGCTGCTGCTCAGGCAACTGAGGAGGAGAAGAGCGATGTATTCTTCATCATCGGTGCTGCTTACAATGCTAAGTACAACGCTGGCGGTAACAAGGATGCTGCTCTGAAGGATCAGGCAGTTGCTTACCTGCAGAAGGTTGTTGCTGGTAATAGTGTTGAGGCGGCTAAGGTGGCGCTGGAGAACCTTAAATAATCAAGCTTGCCTAACGAGGTGATTTCCGCGTTACGCTTGCGCTCAAAATGCTCATTTACGCATCAGTAAACTCCGCTTTTTCGCGCTGCGCAGGCCTTGAAATCCCTCTCGTTATACAACCTTGATAATTGGGTATTACTAATATGGGTGACAACTTTTTAGTCACCCTTTTTTGTATAAGTATGAGAAAATTAGTAGCAATTTTTGTTGTTCTGTTGCTTATTTCGTGTGGTGCGAAGCAGGGTCGAAAAAGCTCGCAGAGTGAGCCTCAGAAGTACCGTTTCAGTCGTGTGTTTCCACCTCAGCATTTGACGGCAGAGGAGATGGGTGGTTGGATGGCTGACCACTATTGGGATCGTTTTGACTTTGCCGATACAACTATCGTGGAGCGTGCAGATAGTGCTGAGATGATGCGAGTTTATGCTGAGTATGTTGCAGCTTGCGTAGGTCCGTACAATGGTGAGCCGATTAAAAAGTTGATGCAGAAGGCATCTGTTTCGCGCAAGATGCTCGACTACTTTGTTGGAATGTCCGAGAAACTATTTCACGATCCGAACTCGCCACTACGTAGCGATGAGTTATATATACCAGTGCTTGAGACGCAACTCTCGTCACCATACTACGACGAGTATGAGAAGATGGTGCCCGAGTATGACCTCTCGCTCGCTTCGCAGAACAGAATCTTCCACAAGGCGAACGATTTTCGTTATACTACAGCCTCGGGTCGCACAGCTAATCTCTACTCTGTAAAGGCAGATTTTATACTTATATATATAAACAATCCTGGTTGTCCGATGTGTCGCGATATTCAGGCGCAAATCGAGTCTTCTCCACTTATTGCCGAGCTACTTGCTGCAAAGATGCTCAAAATCGTCGCCCTCTATCCCGATGAGGATATAACTCTATGGAAGCAACACCCACTGCCAAAGGGTTGGATTAGTGGCTATGATAAAGGTTGTCTGATAGAGAAAAATCGTACTTACGACCTGCGCGCAATCCCTGCCCTCTATCTGCTCGATAAGGATAAGAATGTGCTTGTCAAGGACTCTACGTCTGTTCCTCAGATAGAACAGGTTATCTCGCAGTTTCTCGGATAAGCAAAACTTATTTAGGTATAAGAAAAAAGAATTTTGATATTTGATAAATTGTTTTTACCTTTGCAGTAGAAAAATAAAACAGAACAGAAAATTAATTACTAACTATAAAACAGATTGATATTATGGCAAAGAAATTTCGTTGTACAGTATGCGGTTATATTCACGAGGGTAATGAGGCTCCAGAGCGTTGTCCACTCTGCAAGGTTCCTGCAGATAAGTTTGTAGAGATCGAGGAGCAGAGCGGTAATCTTGAGTTTGCAACAGAGCACAAGCTCGGTGATGGTCTTGGTGCAGATGCAGAGCTTCTTGAGGGTCTTAAGAACCACTTTATGGGTGAGTGCACAGAGGTAGGTATGTACCTTGCAATGAGCCGTCAGGCAGACCGTGAGGGTTACCCAGAGATCGCTGAGGCCTACAAGCGTTATGCTTGGGAGGAGGCAGAGCACGCTGCAAAGTTCGCAGAGCTCCTCGGTGAGGTTGTTTGGGATACAAAGACTAACCTCTTCAAGCGTATGAACGCTGAGAGTGGCGCTTGCGAGGATAAGTTCCGCCTTGCTCGCCTTGCAAAGGAGCAGAACCTCGACGCAGTTCACGATACCGTTCACGAGATGGCTAAGGATGAGGCTCGTCACGGTAAGGGTTTTGAGGGCCTTTACAATAGATATTTTAAGTAATTTGTTGTGATAACGCGGATACCTGCTTCCGCTAGCTAAAAATCCCGGCAAAGGCTGTACGTTTTAGTACTATCTTTCGCCGGGATTTTTACCCGAGCGTGGCATCTACCGCGTTCTGACAACCGACGCCAAACCGAGAGCAGAGGCTGCTTGCAGACTCTGCCGAGGTGCGAAGGAGGAAGAGCCACCTTTAGGTGGGTCAACAAATGTGTGCAAGTAATATTCGGAGTACAAACACGGATTTGCTATTAGCCATTAGCTAAAAAAAGGAGCCAAGCGGCTCCTTTTTTACTTCTCCTGTGTTACGGTTATCATCTTGCTTATGGTAAAGCTCTGAACCGATATAAACACATCGCGAGTGTATTCGGTTGTGTTTGGCTCGATTTGAAGAACGATTCCCGAGCGCCACTGGGCAAGTGCGCGGGTAGTGTCGTAGTCGTTGATAACCTTAACCAGTTTACACCAACCGTCAACGGGTGTCATATCGCCAGTTTCCGGATCAATATCCCAATTATCATTGCCACGATAGGTGATGCGTACTTGGTCAATTCCTGTTGTGGTGGTTGGGATAATCAACTCGCCGCCCTCTTTTGAAATTGTGTAGCTTGTTGCCTCGAACTCAACAGATGGGTTGTCCTCTATTGCGCAGCTTGACAGAGTGAGTGCCATAACTGCAGCTAAAAATAGTCTCTTCATAATTTTAGATAGTAATTTAATTCTACGGTGCAAATTTACCCCCCCCCGAGAATTTTCCAAATTTTTCGGCAAAAAAATCTACTAAAGTGCGTTTTTAGCTAAAGCTAATAGCTATTCGTCAATTTTTTTTATATATTTGTGGTAGCAAATGGTGAGCACTATGAAACTGAAGCATCTTACAGGTTTGTCGCTATTGGCTCCGTCAGTGGCGTTTGCGGCAGAGAAGCCGAATATTGTATTCTTTATTGTTGATGATATGGGTTGGGTAGATAGCTCTGTAGCCTATGGCGAGCAGGTCTATCCGAACAATATGAGATACAACACACCCAATATGCAGCGTCTTGCATCACAGGGTGTTATGTTGACAAATGCATACGCTTGTCCTGTATCTACGCCGACGCGTACATCGCTCATTACGGGCGTTAATGCTGCCCATTCGCGCATCACAAACTGGACATCAACTGTGCGAGATACGCCGAGTGATGCTACGGGAGGTGCGGTGGCTATGGCGCAGACGGGAGCAAATGGAGATATTGGTGGTAGCCTTGAGCGTCCAGAGTGGAATATCAACGGCATGAGCCCCGTGGAGGGTGTTGAAAATACACTCTATGCCACTCCGTTGCCAAAGTTGCTGAGAGATGCGGGTTACTACACCATTCACGTCGGAAAGGCCCATTGGGCGAGCGCAGGAACGCCTGGTGCAAGTCCGTACAATATGGGTTACAATGTCAATGTATCGGGAAATGTTGCCGGTATGCCACGCAGTTATATGAGTGAGGAGAACTATGGTAACACTGCCGAGAAGTGGAATATGCTCGCAGTACAGAATATGACGGAGTACTATGGTACGGGCGTGCATCTGACAGAGGCGTTGACTCGTGAGGCGCTAAAGACCCTCGATTTTCCGATAGCGCAGGGTATTCCATTCTACCTCTACTTTGCTCACTACGCAACCCACACGCCTATACAGCGCGATCCGCGATTTGTTCAGAAGTACCTCGATGCGGGTATGGATGAGGGTCAGGCTCGCTATGCATCGATGGTTGAGGGTGTGGATAAGAGTTTAGGTGACCTTCTGGACTTCCTTGAGGCAAAAGGTGTGGCAGAGGAGACGATTATTATCTTTATGACCGACAATGGCGGTAATGCCGAAAATAGGTCAAAGGGTGGTGTGCGATTTATGCACAACCTGCCGCTCAGAAACGGCAAAGGCTCTGTATATGAGGGTGGTATCCGTGTGCCGTTGATGGTTAAGTGGAGTGGCAAGGTGGCTCCGAATACGCGAGTAAATACGCCAGTAATCTGCGAAGACCTCTTTCCGACAATCCTTGGTATGGCAGGCGTGAAAAACTACGATGTTGTACAGACTGTAGATGGCAAGAGCCTTGTAAATCTTGTTACAAAGGGCTCGCAGTTGGCTGCAAAGGCCGCAAAGAGGGGAGAGATTGCCGACCAGAAGGCTGCAAATGCATTTGTAGTGCCTGAAGAGGTGTCGGGAATTGACCCTGAACGTGCGCTGATATTCCACTATCCGCACCAGTGGAAGCCATATGACCTTGTGGATATAGACTATCTGAGTGCAGTGCGTAAGGGTGACTGGAAACTTCTCTATCGTATGCGTACGGGAGCGCTTGAACTCTACAATCTCAAGAGCGATATCGGCGAGCAGAATAATGTGGCGGCAGAGCACCCTGAAAAGGTCAAGGAACTTGCTGCGGCAATCTCGACAAAGCTCCGCGAGTGGAACTCGCCGATGCCGAAGTTGAAAGCAGACGGAAAAGTTATTCCACTGCCTGATAAATTGTAATAAATATTTGGATTTTAATTATAGGTTAGTTATATTTGTGTAAACAAAACTTTTAATTGTTATGAAAAAGCATAATTTCAGCGCAGGCCCATCTATTCTTCCAGATGTAGCCTATCAGAATGCAGCAAAGGCAATTCTTGATTTTAACGGTACAGGTCTTTCTATCCTCTCTATTTCGCATCGCACAAAGGATTTTGAGGACGTGTTGGACTCGGCGCAGGCACTTATGCGTGAGTTGCTTAGCATTCCAGAGAACTATCACATCTACTTTGTAGGTGGTGGTGCAAGTACTCAGTTCTTCCATATTCCTGCAAACTTCTTGGGCAAGAAGGCGGGTTATGTAGATACTGGCGTCTGGACAAAGAAGGCGATTAAGGAGGCTAAACTCTATGGCGAGGTTGAGGTTGTTGCATCTTCGGCAGATAAGAATTATAGCTACATTCCAAAGGGCTTTGAGATTCCAACAGATATTGACTACCTCTATATCTGCACAAACAATACAATTCACGGTACAGAGTACAAAGTGGATTTGGACTCTCCAGTGCCGCTTATTGCCGATATGAGCTCGGATATTCTTGCACGTCCAATAGATGTGTCAAAGTATGCTCTTATCTACGGTGGTGCGCAGAAAAATCTCGCCCCTGCAGGTGTGTCATTCGTAATTATTCGTGACGATATGCTCAGCAAGGTTGTTCGTCCGCTGCCGACAATGATGAATGTAAATACACACGTGGAGAATAACTCTATGTTCAACACTCCGCCAGTATTCCCAATATTTGTGATGAACGAGACTCTGAAGTGGATTAAGTCTATCGGCGGTCTTGAGGTAATGTACAAGATGAACGTTGAGAAGGCGCAGATTCTATACGATGAGATTGAGTGCAACTCACTCTTCCGTCCAACAGTTGAGGGCGAGGATCGTTCGCTGATGAATATCTGCTTTGTTATGGCTGAGGGTAAGGAGGATTTGGCTCCAGAGTTCCTCAAGTTCGCTACCGAGCGCGGTATGGTCGGCATTAAGGGTCACCGTCTTGTAGGTGGTTTCCGTGCATCTTGTTACAACGCTCTGCCAAAGGAGTCGGTAGAGGCTCTGGTGGCTTGTATGCAGGAGTTTGAGCAGTTGCATAAATAGAGGTTACTATGGCAACTATTGTTCCATATACATTCGAGAAAAAAGAGGAGAGTGCTATCTATTTCACTTCATTTGTAAAGGGTATGAAAGTTCTTATTGCAACAGAGAAACCGTTTGCTAAAAAGGCGGTAGACGGTATTGTGGAGATTCTTCAGGGCGCGGGTCATACAGTGGCTCTGCTTGAGAAATATACAGATAAAACGCAGCTTTTGGATGCAGTGGCTGATGTTGATGCGCTGATTGTTCGTAGTGATAAAATCACTTGTGATGTACTTGCTGCGGCTCCAAATCTTAAGATTGTTGTTCGTGCAGGCGCAGGTTATGACAATGTCGATTGTGCTACAGCAAAGGAGCGTGGCGTGGTTGTGATGAATACTCCAGGTCAGAACTCTAATGCGGTTGCCGAGTTGGCGATTGCGATGATGATATTTATGTCACGCAACTGCTTTACACCAGGTACAGGTGGCGAGATTAAGGGTAAGACCCTGGCTATTCACGCCTACGGAAATGTAGGTCGTCTGGTAGGCTGTAAGGGTAAGGCGCTGGGTATGAATGTTATCGCTTATGACCCATTTGTTAGCGATGCATCTGTATTTGAGTGTGACGGAGTAGAGAAGGTGGATACAATAGAGGAGCTCTATCGTCGTGCTGACTTCCTCTCGCTCCATATCCCTGCAACACCGCAGACCAAAGGCTCTATTGGCTACGATTTACTTACCTCTATGCCTAAGGGTGCAACACTCGTAAATACCGCTCGTAAGGAGGTTATTGACGAGGCGGGACTTTGCAAGGCACTCGCTGAGCGTGAGGATCTTAAGTATGTGAGCGATGTGGCGCCGGATTGTTGTGCCGATTTGTGTGGCTGTGTGGGTAAGCGTTACTTCGCAACACCAAAGAAGATGGGTGCAGAGACTGCTGAGGCTAATATCAATGCCGGTCTTGCTGCTGCACGCCAGATTGTAGAGTATTTTGAGTCAGGATGTACTAAATTTCAGGTAAATAAGTAGTTATGGTAAAGATAAAGCCGTTCCAGGGTATTCGCCCACCAAAGGAGTATGCTGCCGAGGTGGCATCACGTCCGTACGATGTTCTTAACTCTGTCGAGGCAAAGGCAGAGGCTACAGAGCGTTCGCTGCTTCATATTATCAAGCCAGAGATTGATTTCGATCCGATTGCTGATGAGCACTCAGAGGAGGTATATCAGAAGGCTGTTGAGAATTTCCGTAAGTGGAGAGAGAGCGGTTGGTTGGTGCAGGATAATAAGGAGTGCTACTATGTCTATGCGCAGACAATGAATGGCCGAACTCAGTACGGTCTGGTTATGTGTTGCCACTTTGAGGACTATCTGTCGGGTGCTATTAAAAAGCACGAGCTTACTCGAACAGATAAGGAGGAGGATCGTATGATTCACGTGCGCAACCAGAAGGCCAATATTGAGCCTGTCTTCTTCGCATATCCAGATAATGCCGAGATTGATGCTATCGTTGCTGAGGCTATCGCAAAGCCTGCAGAGTATGATTTTGTTGCCGCAGATACCTTTGGACATAAGTTATGGGTGATTGATGATGAGGCTATTTGTCGTCGCATTACCGAGATCTTTGCAACTATTCCTGCTCTCTATGTGGCTGATGGCCACCACCGTACAGCGGCGGCAGCTCGCGTAGGTGCAGAGTGTAAAGCTGCAAATCCGAACCATACTAGCGAGGAGGAGTACTGCTACTTCCTTGCTGTTACCTTCCCTGAGTCACACCTTCGCATTATTGACTACAACCGCGTAGTAAAGGATCTGAATGGCCTTACTGAGGAGCAGTTCTTGGCAGCTCTTGAGGCAGATTTTGTGGTCGAGAAGGTGGGTGCAGAGATCTATACCCCTACTGCGTTGCATAACTTCTCGATGTATCTTGCAGGTCAGTGGTATAGCCTCACTGCAAAGGCGGGTACTTATGACGATAACGACCCAATCGGTGTGCTCGATGTGACGGTGCTCTCAAACCTTGTTCTGGATAAGATTTTGGGCATTGCCGACTTGCGTACCTCAAAGCGTATCGACTTTGTCGGTGGTATTCGTGGCCTCGGAGAGTTGCAGAAGAGGGTAGATAGCGGCGAGATGAAGGTCGCCTTTGCGCTCTATCCGGTATCGATGCGACAGCTGATAGATATTGCCGATACGGGTAATATTATGCCGCCAAAGACCACTTGGTTTGAGCCTAAGTTGCGTTCGGGTGTGGTGATACACTCATTCGAGTAAAACTTTCCTAACAAGGCGATTTATGCGTTGCTATCGGCTCGACAATCCTCTTGTTATACAATTTTGGTGGGAATTTATAAAAATTACAAATAGATACAATTATGGGAAATAAGATTAATGATCCTATCGCTCGACTGATGGGCTTGCGTTATAAGTCGCACCCATGGCACGGCGTTGAGGTGGGCGATGGCGCACCTGACGTAATCACTGCATTTATCGAGATGGTACCTACCGATACTGTTAAGTATGAACTCGATAAGGTGAGCGGTTATCTGAAGATTGACCGCCCGCAGAAGTATTCAAATGTTGTTCCTGCTCTCTATGGCTTTGTTCCGCAGAGCTTCTGTGGCGATAGCGTTGCTCAGTACTGTATGCAGCAGAGCGGCAGAACAGAGATTGTCGGTGATGGCGACCCGCTCGATGTCTGCGTGCTGACCGAGCGCGATATTGTGCATGGAGATATTATCTGCGAGGTAAAACCTATCGGCGGCTTCCGTATGATTGATGGTAACGAGGCTGATGATAAGATTATCGCAGTGCTTACTCACGATGTGACTTATAGTAGCTACAACGATATCTCAGAGCTGCCAAAGGGCGTTGTAAACCGCCTCAAGCACTACTTCCTAACCTATAAGGATATGCCAGATAGCGAGAAGGCAAAGAAGGTCGAGATCGTCGACATCTATGGCCGCGAGGAGGCTCAGGAGATTATCAATCGCTCGCTGGAAGACTACAAGTGTCATTTTGATGGGCTTGATGAGATTCTCCGCCACGTATAATTTGTTGTGAAACTATGTCATATATGGCACATCCCTCAAAAATCAGTGGCGGCTGTACGTTTTGTACTATCCGCCACTAATTTTTTTCACGATGCACCATCTCTGACACATTTTGACAACAAATTTGCAGTTATAACGCGGCATTAGCCGTACATCCCTCAAATCCCCGAATGGGTAGTACGCCGAGTACAACCCATCCGGGGATTTTTCACGATGTACACCGACCGACGCTGCTCGTGAGGGCATAGGCTGCTTGCAGACTATGCCGAACTGCGAGGAGGAAAATCCATCTTTAAGATGGATTAACTACCGCGTTCTGACGATAAAACGCGTCACTCTAATTACCCTTCGCTGTTTTTTTTGTGCCGAGCGGAGTATCTGCCCGCTCTGACGATAAATTATATAGACACATTAATTAACCTTCGCAAAATTGGTTGTCACTTATATGTTTCCTCCGGGGATTTTTCACGATATACGGCTACTGCCACGCTCTAATAACAAATTGATTGTCACTTTAATTTGTATTCTATACTCATCATTCTGAATTTTTACTACCTTTGTAGTAAATATCCGAATTATGAAACGACTTTTCGCAATATTTGTGGCTTTGTGTGCGGCGTTTGTGGCCGTGGCGCAGAGCGAAAACTCGATTATTATCGACCAAAATTCGTTCCGACCACTACAATCGGATGCGCTGACTGGTGTAAATATCGATCCTATTGGCGTTGATAGTTCGCGTCGCCCGTGCGCCCGTATCAAGATGAAAATCAACCGAATGACTCGCGAAGATATTGATAAACTCGATGTTAAAATTGTCACAAATAACCAACTAACCAAGTGCAAAACGGCAGACTATGAAAACGGTCTTATTCTCGAAATGACCGCCAAGCCTGCCACCCGTTTTTACCTCGACCACCCCGAATTTGGTCAGTCGAACGAAGTTACTCTCAATCTCGACCCGAACAAGGAGTACTACATGGAAGCGAGCCTCAATCAGACCTATTCGATTGTCGTAAACTCAAATGTGACTGATGCAGAGGTCTATTTGGATGGCGAGTACAAGGGTCGCACGGACAGTACTTTTACTCTTACGTTATCTGAAGTGTTAATTGGTAATCATAAACTTAAACTGATTTATGGAAATGATTCTATAGAACAGCGAATAGATGTTCACAAAAACTCAATTAATTTTAGAGCACATATAGATACATATACTGCTTTTGAGAATCAAACACAGACAATAAATCCTCAAATGCAGAGATTGACAATGACTGTAAATCCGATTGATGCAAAGGTCTATATTGATGGCTATGAGTTCCCATTAATGAATGGAATGCTTGTAACTTTATTGCCTATCGGTAATCATGTTTACTATATTGTCCATAATGATAAGAAACAATCAGGACAATTTACTATATTCTCGTCAAAACCGAAAGAGCTGGTGGTAGATATACTTAAGACAACGCCAATAAATGAGATAGAGAATAGAACAGAGCTTAGTGAAGAAGAGATATTATACTATACGGCATTAGAACTATTGAAAGCCGGTAAAGATGCAGAAGCGGAAAATGTGGCATTGAGAGGAATTGCGAAGAATTACCGAGTATGTACGGATATATTAGAAGTGCTACTTTTGTTGGGATTTTATGATGAAGATCCTCAAAAATTTGAATCTGTTAAAAAACAGGTAAATGAGTGGAAAAATAATAGAACAGGATTAAATAAGAATACAAATACAACACCAACATTTGGATTAGGTTAGTATGAAAAGGGTCTTGTTAATTATAATAGCAGTTGTACTATATCAGAATATAGATGCAGCACTGCTTCTTGCTATGTTTCAGAAAATGAAATATATCAAGGAAAAGGAAGAAAAGTTAAGTGCAGATAGTCTTAGAGCAGAGAAGGGTGATGTTGTTTGTCAGCTGTCTTGTGCACGAAGATATTGGGCAAAAGAACAATATCCTGTTGCAAGAAAATTCCTAAAGAAGGCTATAAAACAAAAGAATGATACTGCTATGGTATATTTAGCAGAGATGGATTACTATGGCTATGGAATACCACAAGCAGATGCTGTTGCTGCAAAGAAAAATGCTTTACGAGCATTAAAATACGGTAACAAAGAGTCATACTTCATTTTAGGAAAAATGTATTATGATGGCTTGGTTGTAGAAAGGGATTATGAAAAGGCACTCTGGTTTTTTAGTAATACACCACAAACGTCTAAGAATATTAAGTTGTCTCGCTACTACATAGCAAAATGCTATCGTTATGGTCGAGGCGTTAAAGTTCCTAATCTGAGATTAAGTAATGAGTACCTTAATGAATCAAAATGTGAACGTTATCAGTGGTGGGATGAGAATATCCAATGTATCGAAGAATGTTATATTTCAGAGAAGATTTTGGATGTAATGAAGGCTGATATAGGTGTTGATTTGGGAACGATATTGCAAAAAGGAATAGTAGGTAACTCCTCGTCTATGTCGTCTCGATTAGAACAGAATATGGGGAAACATGGAGACCAATCAAAAAGTCGAAAAGCTAAGGGGGAACAAAAAAATAATGACACAAACATTTGGCTTGAAGCGGCAAACACACAATTAAATAGTCAAGCAATTAAGGATGCTATGTCATATGAGGATGTGGTGTTAGAATTAGAAAAGGAACAATTAGATAAACGTTTGTCGCGAATTAGAGCCGAGAAAGAGTCTTATGAAAATTTGGTGTCGGAAGAGGCAAAAAATGTGGCTCCGACGTTCGGCCTTCGTTAAATTTGATTTTGGAAATTATAAATAAACCCTTATGATCTACATTCTACTGACCCTGCTATTTTGTACTATTCCGGCGGGGGTGATTTGGCTCTGTCGCAGGTATGCGTGGCTTGATAAGATTGGCCCGATAATGGTGCTATATGCTATAGGTATTGTTGTCGGAAATCTGCCAGGGATGCCTGAGCAGATGAAGGTGTTGCAGGAGATGATACCAAATGTTGTGGTGCCTTTGGCAATTCCGATGATGCTCTTTGGTTGTGTTTTTCAGCGCAAGGAGTTGGGCTTGCAGTTAAAGATTGTACTGAGCGGTTTTCTCTCTGTGGCGCTTGCTGTGGTGGGTGGTTATCTGCTCTTTGGTCGTCATATCCCTCAGGGTGCTCAGGTTGGCGGTATAATCTCGGGTGTATATACTGGTGGTACGGTCAATGGTGCAGCGTTGCAGGCGATTTTTGGCGTCGAGAGTCAGACCTTTGTGCTGCTAAATTCGTACGATATAATTATCTCGTTCTTCTACTTTATCTTCCTCTTTAGTGTCGGTATTAGGATGTTCCGCCGTCTCTATGGCGAGAAGTCGAAGGTGCTCACTGCGGAGGATAAGGCGGAGATTGATCGTCAGATAGCACTCGCCAAGCGTAATCCATACAAGGAGCTACTGACAAAGGCGGGCCTTAAGCAGGTAGGGTGGATATTGTTTGCAACTGTTGCTGTAGTGGGTGTTTCGGCTGCCGTTGCGCTGATTATGCCTCAGGGTTGGTTTATGACCGTATTTATCCTGATGCTCACCACTTTAGGTGTTGCATGCTCGTTTGTAAAACCGATACGCTCACTTACCCTGAGTTATGATATCGGTATGTATCTGATATACATCTTCAGCCTCGCCATTGCCTCTATGGCGGACTTCTCGACACTCGACCTTGTTGGTGGTGTAAATCAGTTTGCATTTATGACCTTTGCGGTGTTTGTGTCGCTGACTGTTCACGCAATTTTCTGCCGAGTAATGAAGGTAGATGCCGACTCGATGGTTGTCTCATCGGTGGCATTTATCAACTCGCCGCCATTTGTTCCTATGGCATCGGCGGTGATGAAGAATAGAAACGCCCTTGTGACAGGTCTTGCTGCGGGTGTGGCGGGCTATGCGCTGGGTAACCACTTCGGAGTACTTATGGAGAAACTACTTTCACTTTTGTAATATGGGAAATAAAAAGTATCTTTTTTTCGATATTGACGGCACCCTTGCCGCAGGTGGATATGGCAATACTTATATTCCCGAGTCGACAAAATTGGCATTGGAAAAACTACGTGCAGCGGGTCACTTTTTGGCTATTGCAACGGGTCGCTCACAGGCGATGGCGTATGATTATATGTGCGAGTTGGGCTTTGAAAATATGGTCAGTGATGGCGGCTATGGTGTTACGATAAATGGCGAGCTGATAGAGATTACTCCGCTTGATAAAGAGCTGGTTATCAAGGTTGTAGATGAGTGTGAGAGTAAGGGTATTCCGTGGGCACTTCAGCCTGATAATACAATCTATCGCAGCGCTCCCGATAACCGTTTTGAGGAGTTTACGCACGATGTCTATATGCAGACAAAGGTGGTCGAGGGGCTTGATCCGCGCAAGTGCGACATTATCTATAAAGCCTATATTGCCTGCTACGCACCGACCGAAGATACTCTTGAGAGCCTTAAGAGTGTGCAATGGGGTAGATTTCACAAGGAGTACTTCTTTGTTGAGCCGACAGATAAGGCCTATGGTATTCGCCGCGTAATGGACCACTTCGGCGCAGACTACTCGGATGTAATTGTCTTTGGCGACGCCGCAAATGACCTCTCAATGTTCGTTGATGGTTGGACTAAAGTTGCGATGGGTAATGCTATCCCAGAGCTGAAGGAGAAGGCGGATTACATCACTACGGATGTGGATAAAGATGGAATATACAATGCTTGTATGGCACTAGGTTTGTTCGAAAGTGAATAGAAAGCGAATTTCTGCGTTACGCTCGTGTTCGAAATCCTCATTTACCTCTTAGTAAACTCCGGTTTCTCGCACTTCGCAAGCCTTGAACTTCATCTTTCTATTCACTTTCTTTGTAGTACTTTTGGGATTAGAATATCGTGTGCAGTGGTAAAAACTACTGCACGTTTTTTTTGTGGAATTTCTGGATTAGCTACTTCGCAGACAAGTCTGCTTCGTGACGCCTTTACAGGTGTTGCTGTGGCAGTGTATATAAGTGACGATGTGTGATTTGTGTGTTCGGAGCGAAGCGACCAAGTCCCCCTCACAGGAGGGGGATTTAGGGGGTGGGTAACACACGTATCCTCCGCAGGAAATAAAAAAGGCTGATGAGCATTCATCAGCCTTTCTCCTGCGGAGGATACTGGATTCGAACCAGTGGATACCTTACGATATCGGCAGTTTAGCAAACTGCTGGTTTAAGCCACTCACCCAACCCTCCGTACATCTTATTTTTTAAGAGCGTACAAAAGTACTCCTTTTTTCTTAATCTGCAAAATTATTTGCCAAAATTTTTCAAAAATAATAGTTGTACGATATTTGTACCTATTAAAATAGGTATGCTCTATAGGAAATACCGAGAAAAATTTGTAACTTTGCGCGAATTTATAGTTATGAAAGAGAATAGTCAAGATATTTTACAGTCGCTCGAGAGTAGAGAGTATCAGTACGGCTTTACAACCGATATTGAGACAGAGACTCTGCCAAAGGGCCTTAATGAGGATATTGTCCGCGCGATTTCGCAGCGCAAGGGTGAGCCAGAGTGGATGATGGAGTATCGCCTCAAGGCGTATCGCCATTGGCTGACTATGAGTCTACCAACCTGGGCACATCTGAATATCCCACCAATCGATTTTCAGGATATTATATACTACGCAGAGCCTAAGCAGAAGAAGCCGCTTGGCTCGATGGATGAGGTAGATCCAGAGCTTAAGCGTACATTCGACAAGCTCGGTATTCCACTCGAGGAGCAGATGGCACTTGCCGGTGTGGCTGTAGATGCCGTGATGGACTCGGTGTCGGTAAAGACCACGTTCCGCGAGACTCTTGCCGAGAAGGGCATTATCTTCTGCTCAATTTCTGAGGCAATTCGTGAGTATCCAGAGCTGGTGCGTAAGTACTTGGGCTCGGTGGTAAGCTATGCCGACAACTTCTACTCAGCTCTCAATGCTGCAGTCTTCTCAGATGGCTCATTCTGCTACATTCCTAAGGGCGTGCGTTGTCCGATGGAACTTTCGACCTACTTCCGCATCAATGCAAAGGGTACTGGCCAGTTTGAGCGTACGCTGATTGTGGCAGATGAGGGTGCTTATGTGAGCTATCTTGAGGGTTGTACAGCCCCTCAGCGTGATGAAAATCAGCTCCACGCAGCAGTCGTTGAGATTGTTGTGGAGCGCGATGCAGAGGTTAAGTACTCGACCGTGCAGAACTGGTATCCAGGCGATAAGGAGGGTAAAGGTGGTGTCTATAACTTCGTTACCAAGCGCGGTATCTGCCACGAAAATGCCCGTCTGTCGTGGACACAGGTGGAGACTGGCTCGGCAATTACGTGGAAGTACCCGAGTTGTGTGCTTGCAGGCGATAACTCGGTGGGCGAGTTCTACTCGGTGGCGATGACCAACAACTATCAGCAGGCTGATACGGGTACAAAGATGATACACCTTGGTCGCAACACCCGCTCACGCATCGTCTCAAAGGGTATCAGTGCAGGACGCAGTGAGAATTCATATCGCGGCCTAGTTAAGATTGCTCCTAAAGCGGAGAATGCTCGTAACTACTCGCAGTGCGACTCGCTGCTCATTGGTGATAAGTGCGGTGCACACACCTTCCCGCATATCGACTGCCGTAATAAGAGCGCAATGCTCGAGCATGAGGCTACAACCTCAAAAATCTCGGAGGATCAGCTCTTTTACTGCAACCAGCGAGGTATCTCTACCGAGGATGCCGTGGGTCTGATTGTAAACGGATATGCCCGTGAGGTGCTTGCCAAACTTCCGATGGAGTTTGCTGTAGAGGCGCAGAAGTTGCTAGCAATATCCCTTGAAGGCTCCGTTGGTTAAAATTGATTTTATGCGGTGATTTCCGCGTTACGCAATTTTAATTCAGACAGTCACATACGCTTAGTATGCTCCTGCCTGATTAAAATTCCAAGCCTTGAAATCCCTCGCCTAAAATACAATTTTAGGCCACTAAAGGCAAAACGGGTGGCGAAAAAGGTTTAGAAATTTGAAAAATAAAAATAGATAATCTGCAGTGCAGATAAAAAGCCAATAGCCAATGGCTAACGGCCAATAGCTTAAAAAAATGTTAAAGATTGAAAATTTACACGCCTCAGTAGGCGATAAGCAGATTCTTCGAGGTATAAACCTTGAGGTTAAGGCGGGTGAGGTACACGCCATAATGGGACCTAATGGCTCTGGAAAGAGTACTCTTGCATCGGTGCTGGCAGGAAATGAGAAGTTCACAGTCACCGAGGGTGAGGTTACATTCTTGGGTGAGAATATGCTCGAACTGCCGATAGAGGATCGCGCTCGTAAGGGCCTCTTCCTCGGTTTTCAGTATCCAGTAGAGATTCCTGGAGTCTCTATGGCAAACTTTATGAAGATTGCCGTAAACGAGAAGCGTAAGTACAATGGTCAGCAGCCACTTACAGCTGCAGAGTTCCTCAAGATGATGCGCGAAAAGAGCGCTATCGTAGAGCTTGACAGCAAGCTTACTGCACGCGCAGTAAACGAGGGTTTCTCGGGTGGTGAGAAGAAGAAGAACGAGATCTTCCAGATGGCTATGCTTGAGCCGACACTCTCAATTCTTGATGAGACCGATTCGGGTCTGGATATCGATGCGCTCAGAATTGTAGCTACAGGAGTAACTCGTCTGAAGAGTGAGAATAACGCAACGGTTGTAATTACCCACTATCAGCGTCTTTTGGACTATATCGTGCCAGATTATGTGCACGTGCTCTACAAGGGTCGCATTATCTATTCGGGAGATAAGTCGCTGGCTCTCAAACTTGAGAAGGAGGGTTACGATTGGCTGATTAACGATTACAAGGAGTAGTATGACTTTTGAAGAGTTGATAACTTCGGGTGCTCTGCGCCCATTTAAGGGTGGAGTGATTGACGGCTCAGTTGATACATCACTGCCGCTTGTTGCACACAATATCAAGACTCTGAAGGTCGATATTGCTGCCAATCAGCAGGTGCGCCTTGTTGTTGCCTACACAAAGAGTTGTCAGGCTGCAGTGGAGATTAATTTGGCCGAGAATAGCTCTCTTGAACTTGTGGAGGTATATTTGGCTGATAGTTATGCTAATATCACTGTAAACCAGGCTGAAAACTCTCGTTGCAAGAGCCTTGTGGCGCTGCTTAGTAGCTCAAATGCTACTTATACCTATGCGCTCAATGGTCGCAATGCAGAGAATGCTTTTGATGCGCTCTTTATTGCAGTAGAAAGTGAGCACGCAACACTCAATCTCAATACTCGCCACCTTGTATCTGATTGCCGCAGTACATCGCTTGTAAAGGGTATCTCAGCAGATAGAGCAACGGGAGAGTTCCACGGATTGGTATATGTTGCACCTGATGCACAGCGCACAGATGCACAGCAGCAAAATCGCAATATTGAGCTTGACAATTCGCACATTGTGGCACTGCCGCAGTTTGAGATTTATGCTGACGATGTGCGTTGTTCGCACGGCTCTACGGTTGGTTATTCGGATGCAGAGGCTATTTTCTATATGCGTCAGCGAGGTATTAGTGAGGCGGATGCACGCAGATTGCAGATTGAGGGCTTTGTGCAGGATGTAGTGTCGCGTTGCCATATGGAGCCTGTATGTGCTTTTGTACACGAGATAGTATCAGATAAGTTGTCGAAGATATAATGGTTTTTGATGTAGAAAATATTCGTCGCGATTTTCCGCTACTTGAGCAATCGGTATATGGCAAGCCACTTGTCTATCTCGATAGTGGCGCTACTGCGCAGAAACCACTGCGAGTTATCGAGCGCGAGGCTGAGCTATACAAGACGCTAAACGCAAATATTCACCGTGGTGTGCACCACCTATCAGACCGTATGACGGCGCTCTATGAGCAGGCACGCGAGACGGTGCGAGGATTTATTGGTGCAGAAAAGCGCGAGGAGATTATCTTTACATCGGGTGCTACGATGTCGATAAACCTTGTGGCGTATAGCTTCTCGGAGCGATTTGTTACAAGTGGCGACAATATCGTTGTAACGCGTATTGAGCACCACTCAAATATTGTTCCGTGGCAGATAGCCGCCGAGCGTAAGGGTGCCCAGTTGCGATTTATAGAGGCGGATGACTGCGGAGCGCTTATCCTTGACAATCTTGACCAGATTATTGATGACCGTACGAAGATTGTGGCGGTAACCCAGGCCTCAAATACCCTCGGAACCTGCCCAGACTTGAAGCGAATTATCGCGGCAGCCCACGCTGTAGGGGCTGCGGTGCTTGTGGATGGTTGCCAGGGTGTTGTACACGGTGGGGTAGATGTTTCGGAGTTGGGTTGTGACTTCTACGCCTTCTCAGGCCATAAACTCTATGCACCGACGGGTATCGGTGTGCTCTATGGCAAGGCTGAACTGTTAGAGGCTATGCCTCCGTTCCTTGCGGGTGGAGATATGGTCGATAAGGTGAGCTTTGCTCGTACTACATTTGCTCCGCTGCCGCTTAAATTTGAGGCGGGAACGGCGAACTTTGTGGGTGCAGTGTCGCTTGCAGAGGCTATTGGCTATCTGCAGAGTCTGCCACGAGAAGCTGTCGCTGCACACGAGCACCATCTGCTTACCTATGCAACCGAGAAACTCTCTGCTATAGAGGGACTTACAATATATGGCACAACGGCAAATAAGGCGCCTATCATTAGCTTTAATGTTGCAGGTTGCGACCACTACGATATAGGAATGATTTTGGACAAAATGGGCATTGCCATCCGTACGGGTCACCACTGCGCGCAGCCAGTAATGGAGCGTTATGGTGTGAACGGTATGTGTCGTGTCTCTTTTGGTTTGTATAATAATACTGCCGATATTGACGCCTTAGTGAGTGGCGTAGAGCGTGCAGTGAGAATGTTGAGATAGTATGTTTATAGTACTTGAAGGACTTGACGGAGCGGGTAAAAGTACCCAGATTAAGCAGTTACGAGAACTACTTACCTCTCGCGGTATAGAGAGTGAGTATGTCCATTTTCCGCGTTTTGACTCGCCCGTATTTGGAGAGCTTATCGCTCGCTTTTTGCGTGGAGAACTCGGTAGCGTGGAGAGTGTCGATCCATATATCGTGGCGCTGCTCTTTGCTGGTGATAGAGCCGATATGGCTCCGCAGATTCGCGCTTGGCAGGCGGAGGGAAAGGTTGTTATTGTAGACCGTTATGTCTACTCAAATATTGGCTACCAGTGTGCAAAACTCGCTACAGAGGAGCAGCGTGCAAAGCTCAAGCAGTGGATTTTGGATACTGAGTATGGATATTACAACATTCCACGCCCAGGCCTCTCGCTCTTTCTTGATGTGCCATTCGCATTTACCGCAAAGTCACTTACAGAGCAGCGCGAGGGTGACGACAGAGCCTATCTGAATGGTGAAAAGGATATTCACGAATCGTCGCTCGATCTTCAGCAGATGGTACGCAATGTCTACCTTGAGGCGGCAAAGAGCGATGAGGCGCTGCAGGTTATCGACTGTAGTAATGCAGAGGGCGGTATGGATACCCCACAGGGAATATTCTCTCGCATAGAAAAGGTTGTAACTCCGTTACTTAACAAGATGTAAACCCACTACTATGGCTGCTATCCCACTCAGAAATAATCGATTGTTTCGTAACTTTACCCACCTGTGTCGTGTCATTGTTGCCCTGACATTTATCTTCTCAGGTGCGGTGAAGTCTATTGACCCGTGGGGTACAGCTCTGAGTGTGAATAACTACTTGGTATCGTATGGGCTCGAGTCTTTGAAGCCTATAGCGATGATATTCTCTATATGGCTCTGCGGTGCGGAGCTGATGATGGGATGTATGTTGCTCTTCAAGGTGCGTATACGTATGTGTTCGACCTTCGCAACAGCATCGATGATAATCTTTACAATCATCACCTTCCTTGGTGCAACATTTATTCCTGTTGAGGATTGCGGTTGTTTTGGTGATGTTATAAAGCTTACACCGTGGCAGTCGTTCTTCAAGAATGTACTACTGTTGCCGTTGATTTTGGTCGTTTGGTGGCGCTATCGCCCAGATAGGATGTTTGCCTTTTCGCGCCTGGAGCTTGCGCTGGCGGTCTTCTTCTGTACGTTTAGTATGGGTGTGGGTACATACTGTTATTTCCATCTGCCGTTAGTTGATTTGCTGCCATATAAGGAGGGTACAAATATCGCTCAAGCGATGGAGCAAGCCCGTGATAAACAGAACGATAGCGAGGTGGTGCTTGTCTATCGAAATCGCCGTACGGGTAAACTTCGAGAGTTCTCAATCGAGGATAAGGCGTGGGAGAATGAGAGCCGCTGGGAGTGGGTTGATACCCGCGTGAGCGAGGATGTGGCCGATAAGGTCGAGCCGATGATTCTTGAGTTCTACATTGCCGATGATAGGGCGGAGGTGACAGATAGCCTGCTATCTATCAAGGGCAATCTCTATATGCTATGCGTAACTAACCGCGCAAAGGTCTCAGAGCGTTGCGAACAGCGCCTTCGATCGGTGGTTGAGCAGGCAGAAGCAGAGGATGCAGCAGTTATCTGCCTCACCCCAGAGCCTGTAACCCGCCCAACCTTCCATTCGTTTGCCGGCAGCAAGCAAGTCCGTTGTTACAATATCGACTCCAAAACTATGAAGACGATGCTTCGCGCGAATACGGGGCTTGTGGTTCTTACTGACGGCATAATTACGCGTAAGGCTAATTGTCGCGATATATAGTTTTTTGTTGTGATAGCATAGCATCTGCGGCACATCCCTCATAGTCCCGAATGGGAAATACAGGAGTATGTCCCATCCGTGTCTATATCACGATGTACCACAGCTACTATACTCTGACAACAAAAATTTGCCGTGATAGCGTTACAACTACTACCTTTTGACGACAAAATATTTGTCTGAGAGAGCCTTATTCCTAACCCAAAGAAGACTCAATACTTACAATCGATACCTCGTGTGAGAGGGGCGCTATGCGACGGAGCATCTGCAGCGTACCGCAGTACTTCTCGGTTGTCAAATTTATAGCTCGACCAATCTTACTCTGCTCGGAAATGGTGTTGCACTCAATACGATAGAGAATGTTAAACGAACGATAGACGCTCTTTGCTGCAACTTCCTCTGTATCAAGCGTTCCAGACATCTCTATCTCTGCGCTCTTTAGTGCAATCTGCTCCTTGTCGAGTATGCTTTTCATTGTTATCGACGCGCACATAGCCGCCGCATAGAGAATCAACTCTTTGGGGTTCATCTCCTCGACCTTTTTGTTTACGGAGTGAAACTCTCCACCCTTCTCCATCTCGATTGTAATCTTTACTCTCATAACTCAATTTTTTTTGATAGTTTTTGCATCGATAAACTGCAAATAGTGTTCCAAAAATTACTATATTTGCGGAAAGAATTTTAAAAATATATCACAATGAGAGTATTGAACTATTTTTTACTTATTTCTGCATGCATATTCGCAACAAGTTGTTCTCTGATTGGGTGGGATGACGAAGATAATAAAAACCAAGAGCCAAACATAGAACTCACTTCTGCCCCTTATGAGGTTGGAGACTACTACAATGATGGGACAAAAGAGGGTGTCGTATTTGAGGTGTCGAATGAAGGCTATAATGGTAAGATTGTCTGTTTGGCTAAAATAGATCACGAAGTTTGTTGGGCTGTGGATCCAGTAGACCAGGCATTGACATTTGGATTAGATGAAGAGAGTGATGGTGAGTACAATATGGCAAAAGTTAAGACTATTGAGAATTGGGAAATCAGATTTCCGCCATTCAAATGGTGTGCTGATTTAGGCGACGGTTGGTATCTACCTTCTAAAAATGAGGTGATAACCATCTGGAGAAATCGAGATAAGATAGTAGACAAATTGCCAAATCATATATTATGTGAGGATTGTTGGTCATCAACAGAGTCTTCTACTTTCTATGAGGATAGAGGCGTACATAGTGCGTGGGCTATTAATACATACTTAGGTCACCAATTGCAAAGACCAAAGAATGATTTGTGTAGTGTTCGCGCTGTCGCCAAATTTTAATTTCGAGTTTGCAAAGTGTGTGCCCGACATCTTGAGTGTCGGGCATTTTTTTTAGTTTTTGGGGGTAGTTTTTGATTTTCCTTTAGGAAAATTAGGGGAGAGTTGTGCAATTTATTGCAATTTCAGGGCGTTTTGTTAGGAGGTGATGTTGAAAATTGCTAATTTTGCGCAAATTGTATGGATATGTTTAGAAAATTTTCGATAGTAGTTGCGGCGCTCTCCATTTTGTGGGGTAGTGCGGCAGCAGAGAGTCAGCAGGTGTTGCTTGATAGAGCGAAGAGTCTGTTGGAGCACGGGCGTTATGCGGATGCACGTCACGAGTATATGCGACTCAAACTCGATAGCAAGGCTGCAAATGAGGATATTGTACAGCAGGTGGAGTATGGTCTTACTGTCTGTGCGGTGCGTCTTGATGACAATATTGCAGAGCAGAGAATGAAGAGTTTTCTAACTCGCTATCCTGGCTCTGTACATTCGGCAGATGTTCGTTTTCTTTTGGCGCTCCACTACTGTGAGACTGAGCAGTGGGCAGCGGCAAAGGAGGAGTTTGAGAAGGTGCCTTACAAGTCGCTTACAACGGCTGATCGTGAGCGTTACGACGTGAGAATGGGTTATATTGCCTTTTTGGGTGGTAAATATGGCGATGCACTTGCCTTCTTTAATCGTGTGGATAAGGGTGGTACTGCATACGACCACGCACTCTACTACACATCTTACATCCACTACCAGCAGGGCGATATTGAGCGTGCATACAAGGGTTTTGCAGCACTGAAGAATAGTGAGATTTACTCTGGACTCATTCCGTTCTATCTGCTTCAACTTGAGTTTGATAGGGGTAACTACAAGTATGTTGTTGACAACTGCGACGCCTTGCTCTCAAAGGCTGCCGACTCTGAGCGTAGCTCGATTCTCAGACTCGCTGCCGAGGCGTGGTTCAGACTTGAGGGTTATAGCAGAGCGCTTGCATATATTACAACCTATGCAAAGGAGGCAGGTGGTAAGATGAGTCGCGAGGATAACTATCTGCTCGGATATACCACATACCGTACTGCCGACTATGCGGGTGCTGTAGCGCCGCTGAAGGCTGTATGTACAGGTACTGACAACCTTGCGCAGAATGCCTCATACCACCTTGCAGATTGTTATGTTCGTCTGGGCGATAAGAGGAATGCAATTCACGCCTTTGCACTTGCGGCAGATGACCGCTTTAATAACGACATTTCGGAGGATGCGCTCTTTAACTACGGAAAGCTGTTGTTTGAGACTGGTGGCGGACTGTTTAACGAGTCGATAAATGTGCTTACCCGTTACATTACCCGCTATCCAGATACAGAGCGTGCTCCAGAGGCGAAGGAGCTGCTGATTGCGGCATACTACAACTCGCGCGACTACGATATGGCGTACGATGCAATTCGTGCCTTCCCAAATCCTGACGGAAGCATGAAGACCGCGCTGCAGAAGATTGCCTACTACAAGGGTGTTGAGGCCTTTGAGGTTGGCGACTATGTAAAGGCAAAGAGCTCGCTTGAGGAGTCTATGGCTGTTGGCGTTAGTCCAAAATACAACGCACTGTGCGCCTTCTGGTTGGGTGAGATTGCCTACCAGAGTGGTAATATGACTGAGGCTGCAAAGCAGTATAACTACTACATCAAGCGTGCTCCGCGTACTGCAAAGGAGTACAAGATGGCACTCTATAACTTAGGTTATGCAAATATCGCTCTGAACGACATTCCTGCTGCACAGAGGGCTCTGGAGGGCTTTGTATGGCTCTATAAGGATCGTGACGAGTATCGTGCCGATGGTTATAACCGTCTGGCTGATGTGCACTTTCTGCAGAAGAACTACGATACGGCAATAAAGAACTATGAGGGTGCGGTGGCGCTTGGTACAGAGCAGAGCCACTACGCTCGTTATCGTCGAGCAATCTCGTTGGGCCTGCAGGGTAAACAGTCACCGAAGATTGATGCCCTGAAGGCGATTATCGCAGATAAGAAGGGTGACTATATTGACGATGCGTCATACGAGTTGGGTAAGACCTATCTGCACTCGGGTAGCTACAGCGATGGTGCAAAGGTGCTTGAGGTGCTTGTTGCGGACTATCCATCATCGCCATATCTTACAGCGGCAATGCTTGATTTGGGTCTTACATACTTCAACCTCGGCGACTCTGATCGTTCGCTGAAGAGTTACGATGCCGTTATCTCTGCCGCTCCGCAGTCACAGGCAGCTAAGGATGCGATGAATAGCGTACGTGAGATATATGTCTCAAAGGGAGATGTGTCATCATACTTCGCCTATGCCGAGCGTACAGGCGTGGAGTGCGATTTGAGCGCAATGACGCGTGACTCGTTGAGTTATCGTACTGCCGAGCAGATATACCTTGCAGGCAGAACCGACGAGTCTATTGCCCACTTTGAGAACTATATCGCCTCAAATCCAAAGGGTTACTATATTGACGATGCGCTCTTCTGTCTGAGTGATAGTTATCTGAAGTGTGACTCGCTCGACCGCGCACTGGAGCGAATGAAACTCCTTTCGGATCGACCAAAGAGCCGCTATACTGTGCCTGTGCTTGAGAAGCTTGCGGAGGTTACATCAGAGCATAAGATGTATGCAGAGGCGTCGCTGTCATATCGTCGTCTGTACAATCTCTATCAGGAGTCGGATGCGCGTCGCAAGGCTGCAAAGGGTTATGTTGAGAGTACAATTCTTGACGATGAGCCTGCACAGATACTTGCAATGGCTGCAGATGTAGAGGACCTTGCGGATATTGACAACTCGGTTGTGCGTAAAGCGCAATTTAGTAAGGCGAAGGTGCTTGTGGCTCAAAATGGAGAGGCAGAGGCACTTGATATATTCCGCACGCTTAGCGCTGATAAATCCGATGCTGCGGGTGCGGAGTCTGCATATCGTATTATCTGCCACCACTTCGAGCGAGGCGAGTACGACAAGGCAGAGGCACTTGTCTACGAGCTTGCCGATAGCCGCACACAGCAGAGTTACTTCCTGGGTCGTGCATTTATCGTGTTGGGAGATATCTACGCATCTAAAAATGATACATTCCAGGCTCGTGCAACATATCAGAGTATTGTAGACGGTTATACACCTGTTGATGATGGTGTGGTAGACGAGGCAAAGAGAAGAATTGAAAAATTGCAGTAGTATGAAGAGATTTATATTGACAATATCGGCCGTAGTTTTTGCCTTGACGGCAGCAGCTCAGGTTACACGAGAGGTAGAGGTGGTAAAGGAGTATATCCCGAAACTTCCGCCAGCTCGAAAACTCGATATGGCGACAGATAAGCAGGATACGGTAAATATCCGACCAGAGATTGACTATACAATCACTCCGAACTCGTTTACCTCGGCCCTCTCTACAAGTAAGGTGCGCCCTGCAACGGTCACATATTGGGAGTTTGATAAGCGTTATCCGTTCTATCTGAAGGCGGGTGTTGGTTATCCGTTGGCAACAGAGCTTGATGTTTATGCCTCGACAAATCGTGCAGATGTGGGATATCTGAGTGGATATGTAAACCATCGCGGCCGTTTTTCGAATATTAAAGATAGCTATACGCTTGCAGGTCAAATATTTGAGTATGACAATAGCGCGCAGTCTATGGAGAATCGCATTGGACTCAACGGTGGTAAGTATATTGGTCGTTATACGCTTGATGGAGATATCTACTACCAGTCAAATCAGTATAACCGCTATGCGCAGCCACAGGTTGAGGCGCAGCAGGTTCCTGCGGTGAACTATGAGAATTTTGCCGCTGCGTTTAAGTTTGGCGACTCATTCTCAGATATGTCTAAGGTAAACTTCTCGGTATATGCATCTGCAGACTACTACAACGACAAATCTAATCAGTTGCTAGATGATGCAAAACTGCAGCAAGCTGCAACAGCCGTTGGCGCAATTGTCGGTAGAGAGGTTGCTACCCGTACGCTGCTCACACTCTCGCTCGGCTACAATGGTTACTATGGCCTAAAGTCGCTCGATAGCTATTCGGATAATGTTATCTCGGCTACGGCAATGGTCAACTTCCACACAAAGAAGAAGTTGGATGTAAGAGCGGGCCTTACCTATAGCTACGACAATCTTAAGGGTGCGGAAGGAAATCGAAAGAATCACATCTTCCCACACTTATACCTTGGCGCAAATCTCTTTGATAATGGCGCGTTTGTGCCATATGTAGAGGTAGATGGAGAGCTTGTAAACAACTCATTTCAGCAGTTGCAGCAGCAAAATCCATATGTGATACTCTCTGCAAATGTGCCGAATACATACAGCTACAATTTCCGCATCGGTTTTTCGGGAAATGTGTTGAAAAATCGCCTCTCATATCGTGTTTATGCGGATGCAGATATAGTACGCAATGCGCTCTACTGGACAATTATGCAACCAGCATATTTTGAGGCAACAGTAGGAAAATATACCGTTTGGTCTATCAATGCAGCATTGGAGTATAAACCGCTCTCGACCCTCTACTTTGCACTCAAGGCAAAGGGTATGGCATATAAAGAGCCTGCAGAGTGGACTGTCGAAAACCATCGCCCAGCTTTTGAGGGAGAGTTTAATGCACGATATGCCCACCGCAAGTTTGCCGTAGGGGCAGTTGCTCGTCTGGTTGGTAAGACCAACTGGTCGGTGCTTGAGAGTCCCGCTACATCAGAGACAGAGGCGGTATATCAGAGTGTGAACTATCCTGCTTATGTAGATCTGTCGCTGGTCTTCGATTGGTTTGTCGGTAAGCGTTGTACACTCTATGTTGAGGGTCGCAATTTGGCAAATGCAAAGATATACCACTGGGCACTCTACAAGGAGTATGGCATTGGAGCATTGGCAGGCGTTAAAGTTCAGTTCTAATGGCTCGAGAGGTTGTACATACGCTGCCATATAATTGGAGCAAGACGGTCTGGGTAATCACCTTCAGTTTCTATATTGTTGCTGTGGTGGTTATCGGGTTGCTTATTGCGACGATTGTTAAGGGAGGTGTTGTTGGTGGCGTGATAGGCCTTGTAGTTGCACTGCCGATATTTGTTGCCATAGCTGTCTATTGCGAGGGTTATGGCCCGCAGAGGTTAGAGGTGTCGGAGTCGCAGATAACTGTTTTGCGCCGTTACAATAGCGTTACAATTCCCCGTTCGACAATCCTTGCTATCGAGCCGTTGAGCGAGAAGGATATGCGTTGGATAACAAACATGGGCGGTTGTGGAGGATTGTATGGTTACTTCGGAACATTCTCAAATCGCCGCTTGGGAGAGTTTACAATGTATGCAACAGCAATGAAAAATCTATATCTTTTGACCACTGCAGATGGTAAAAAGTGTGTTATTAACTGCTCAGAGCCAAAGTTGTTGCAAAAAAAGTAGATAGAGTATTGCTGTTTTTGAATTGTTTTATAACTTTGCTGTAAATAAATGAAGAGATGAAATCGTTTTCAACCGTTTCTAATTTACGAGAGGCTCTTGCTGAGCATTCAGGACAGGTCGTAGGATTTGTACCTACAATGGGTGCACTGCATCAGGGTCACATTTCGCTTGTTGAACGTGCACGTAAGGAGTGTGACGTTGTTGTGGTGAGTGTATTTGTCAATCCAACACAGTTTAATGATAAGAACGATCTGAAGAACTATCCACGTACCCCTGAGGCTGATGCGGCAATGCTTGAGGCTGCAGGTGTGGACTATGTCCTCTTCCCAAGTGTTGAGGAGATCTATCCAGAGCCAGATACAAGAGTCTTTGACTTTGGTCTGATTGATAAGGTTATGGAGGGTGCAACTCGTCCTGGTCACTTCAACGGTGTGGCACAGGTGGTAAGTCGCCTTTTTGCTATTGTTGAACCGACAAAGGCATACTTTGGAGAGAAGGACTTCCAGCAGATTGCAGTTATCCGTGCAATGTGTGCGCAGTTGGGTCTTACACTCGAGATTGTTGACTGCCCGATTATTCGTGATGTAGATGGTCTTGCTCGCTCTTCGAGAAATACACTGCTCACAGCAGAGCATCGTGCAGCAGCTCCTCATATCTACGAGGTGTTGAGCGCCGCTACAACAAAACTTGACCAGATGACTCCACAGCAGCTTACAGAGTGGGTTGTGGAGCAGGTGGAGAACAATCCGCTGCTCAAGGTTATCTACTTCCAGGCAGTCGATGCACTCTCGCTGCAGCAGGTTGAGAATTGGGCGGATAGCGAGCGTATTCAGGGCTGTATTGCTGTTCAGGCAGGCGAGATACGACTGATTGATAATATCAAGCTTAAGTAGAGATAATAGATTAAATTTAAGATATACAAATGGTAATAGAGGTTCTAAAGTCTAAAATCCACAGAGTAACAGTAACACAGGCAAATGTGGATTATGTAGGCAGTATTACTATCGATAGTGAGCTGTTGGCTGCTGCCAATATTATTCGCGGAGAGAAGGTACAGGTTGTAAATGTAACCAACGGCGAGCGTCTTGAGACCTATGCTATTCCAGGTGAGGCTGGTAGCGGTGTTGTCTGCCTCAATGGTGCGGCAGCGCATAAGGCATCGGTTGGCGATGTGGTAATTATTATCTCATACGCAGCGCTCGACTTTGAGGAGGCGAAGAGCTTCCAGCCGTGGGTGATATTCCCAGAGACTGCTACCAACAAACTTGTAAAGTAATGAATGTCATACTCGCGATACTTGCTGTACTACTAATCGTGGTAGGCATTGTCGGCTGTATAGTTCCTATACTGCCAGGAGTGGCGCTTGCCTATGTGGGCTACTTGTGTTGCTACTTCTGCTCGTTCTCTGATATATCGACTACATCGGTTTGGGTATATCTTGCGCTGACGATAGTTGTATCTATCGCAGACTATATTTTGCCGGTGTATATGACAAAGGTGGCAGGCGGTAGTAAGGCGGGTGAGCGAGGTGCACTTGCGGGCCTTATTGTGGGAATGTTGCTCGGAAGTATTGTAGGTGCGATTTTTGGCCCATTCTTCGGTGCTGTTGTCGGAGAGCTTATAGCCGATCCGTCGGACGTAAAGCGTGCATTTAAGTCGGGCGCAGGGTCGTTTATATCGTTCCTGCTTGGCACGGGGATAAAGATTATACTGAGCTTTGCAATGCTGCTTGCAGTCTTTGGAGAGATATTCCCCGCAGTTAAAGATTGGTTTGTAAATCTATTCTAAATATAAAGCTATGAAACACATTAGGTTAATTTTGATGGCAGTGGCGGTTTTTGCTCTGTCATCCTGCTCGGAGTATAGTTACGAGAAGGTATCGGGCGATCCTCTTGGAACTCGTATCTATACACTCGACAACGGACTTAAGGTCTATCTGTCTGTAAACAAGGAACAGCCTCGTATACAGACAATTATCTCTGTACGTGTAGGTGCCAAGAACGACCCGGCGGAGACTACAGGTCTTGCACACTATTTTGAGCACCTTATGTTCAAGGGTACAGATAAGTTTGGCACAAGCGACTATGCGGCAGAGAAGCCTCTGCTTGACCAGATTGAGGCTCTGTTTGAGCAGTATCGTGTAACTACTGACGAGCGACAGAGAAAGGCTATCTATGCACAGATTGACGAGCTGTCACAGCAGGCGTCAAAGCTCTCTATTCCAAACGAGTACGACAAACTTATCCAGAGTATTGGTGGTGATGGTTGTAACGCGTGGACTTCGTATGACGAGACAAGCTATATGTCAGAGATTCCGTCAAATCAGGTTGAGAATTGGGCAAAGATTGAGTCAGAGCGCTTTAAGAACGCCGTTATCCGCGGCTTCCATACCGAGCTTGAGACTGTGTACGAGGAGTACAATATGAGCCTTACACGCGACAATAGCAAGGTTATCGAGAAGTTCCTCGGCCTTATGATGCCTAACCATCCATATGGCCAGCACACCGTTCTCGGTAAGCAGGAGCACCTGAAAAATCCATCTATTACCAATATCAAGAACTACTACAAGACCTACTATGTGCCAAATAATATGGCGGTATGTCTTTCGGGAGATTTTGATCCAGATGAGGTAATCAAGATTGTAGATGCATACTTTGGCGATATGGTTCCAAATGAGTCACTGCCAGAGGGTGTTGAGGGCTCAATTACCCCAGTTACAGAGCCTCGTCAGGCAGAGGTGTGGGGCCTTGAGAGTGAGATGCTCTTTGCGGGTTGGCTCACAGGTGCAGCCAATAGCGAGGATGCGCTGATGCTCGATATTGTATCATCTGTACTGAGCAACGGTAATTGCGGTCTGATTGATATTAACTTGACACAAACTCAGAAGGTACTCTACGGCGGTGCATCGGCAGATCAGCTCTCTGATGCGGGCTTTATGATGCTTGTGGGTATGCCAAAGGCTGGTCAGACCCTTGAGCAGGTTGAGGCGCTGCTACTTGAGCAGGTAGAGAAGTTGAAGAGTGGCGAGTTTGATGAGAGCATTATCAATGCGATTATTGCAAACTACAAGCGCGATTTGATGGTCTCATATGAGGATAACTTCAACCGCTGTTACGCTATGGCACTCTCATTTATCAATCAGAACGATTGGGCAGAGGTTGTCTCAAAACTCGACCGTGCATCAGATATTACTAAGGAGGATGTTGTGGCTTGGGCTAATAAAAACCTTACAAGTCAGGGCCTTGTGACCGTTTACAAGCGTCAGGGTGAGGATAAGAGCCAGAAGAAGATTGACAAGCCGCAGATTACACCTATTGCTACAAACCGTGATAGCCAGTCTGAGTTCCTAAAGACTATTGCAAATTCAGAGGTCGCACCAATCGCTCCTCGTTTTACCGATTATGAGCGCGATATGGATATCTTTACCCTCAGCAATGGTATTGAGGTGCTCTACAAACAGAATGAGCTTAACGAGCGCTTTGAACTAGTATATCTCTACGATTTCGGTCTTGAGAGCGATCCTTCACTCTCTGTTGCACGTGATTATATGTCAATGCTCGGTACAGAGAATAAGACTCTTGCACAGATTATGAGTGAGCAGTATGAACTTGCTTGCGATGTATCATTCTCTCCATCAAAGACTAACTTCTACGTAACTATCTCTGGTATTGCAGAGAATATGCCTCAAGCAATGGCTCTTGCAGAGGAGTATATGGCAGGTGTTAAGGGTGATGAGGCTGTGCTTGCTGAAGTTAAGAACGATATTCTTAAGGAGCGTGCAAATAGTAAGACCAACCAGCGTGCAAACTACAACGCACTGCAGCGATACGTTGTCTATGGTAGCGACTATGTTGCCCGCACAACCCTTACAAATGAGCAGCTTATGGCTCTTGAGTCAGAGGCTCTGCTCGATAAGATTCGTGGTCTGAAGAACTATCAGCACCGTGTCCTCTACTATGGTCCTATGAGCAAGCGCGAGTTGGCAAAGCAGCTCAATGCTTCACACACTGTGGCTGAAAATCTGATACCGGTAGAGTATAAGAGCACTCCGACTGTTGTGGTTGCCGAGCCAAAGGTTATCTTTGCGCAGTACGATGCAAAGCAGATATACTATATGCAGTACACTTGTGGTGGCGATATGTTCGATATAAAGCTCGATCCAGTTACTCGCTTGTATAATGACTACTTTAGTGGAGGTATGAATGCTATCGTCTTCCAGGAGATGCGTGAGGCTCGCGGTCTTGCATACTCCTCTTACGCATACCTCGGTCAGGGCGCAACTTGCAATGAGCCGTACTACTTTCACGCCTTTATCGCAACCCAGAACGATAAGATGCAGCAGGCTATCGAGGCCTTTGACGAGATTATCGAGAATATGCCGCAGTCTGAGGCTGCCTTTGAGCTGACAAAGCAGGGTATACTGACCGGTATGGCAACTGGCAGAACAACCAAGATGGATATTCTTTGGAAGTATATCGGCGATCTGCGCTTCGGTATTACCGATATCAACCGTACAGAGGCTGTCTATAACGGCATCCAGACTATGACCCTTGAGGATGTTGTAGAGTTCCAGCAGAGCCACATCAAGGGCCGCGATTATGTATATTGCATCCTTGGTGATAAGAATGATGTGGATATGAAGTATCTTAAGACTCTGGGTGCAGTCGAGTTTGTTACTCCAACCCAAATATTCGGCTACTAATTATCGTGAAAATACGGCATTAGCCGCACATCCCTAAATGCCCGACAATGGCTGTACATTCAAGTATTATCCATTGTCGGGCGTTTTGCGCGATGCACGCCATTGGTTACGAGTATATATTTTTAAGCCAGTTGTTGCATTTTTGGAAAAATATTCTTAAATTTGTAAACAAACTTAAAACTTGTATGCTATGAAAAGGAGTGTATGTTTTCTTTTAGGAGCTGTTGTCGGTGTGGTAGCTACGCTTTTGGTGATGTTCTTGATTTCAAGTAGTGCAGACGGAAAGGTGCTGTTTGATGAGGCCGGAGAGTGTCTGAGTACTAACCGTTTTGAGGTGTCTGAGGTTGTAGATGACTCAAGCGCACTGGCATATGAATTGGTATATGATGCAGATTTTGGCTATATGACTTCAAGTTTGCAGGTGCTTGTTACAAATGACGATGACGAGAGCTATAGCGACAAACAGGTAATCAAAGTGCCGAAGGGCAAAGGTATGAAACAGATTGGTGTCTATCGCTACAAAAATAAGTCGAATGAGTGGAAGGTGGTTCCAATCGTAAAACTTATGGATAGATAATACTTCAGGCGTATGCAGTTGCATACGCCTGTTTTTCTTATCTGAAGTTTTCACCATTAAGGGTGGCAAAGATATTCTCGTCTTTATATCTGCCTTCGTAGTCGAGGCGGATAGAAGAATTGTCTACAGAGCCGATATAGCGTATTTTGTAGCCATTCAGAGCCTCTGGTGAGGGTTGTAGGCCATCCATTATAAACTCGCCATAGCGGTAGTAGAGCAGTCGGAGCGATGTCTGTGCATATGGGCTACCCTCTGCTTGATAGGTGGGGTTGGTGAGCGAGATGGTGAGATTTTCACTATCGAAACTCCACAGTAGGGTGGTGTAGAGGAACGGATAGGGGATGTTGTTGTATGGTGCTGGGGCATAGAGGAAGCACTGGCGGCAGGTGCCGTCGGCGTAAAAGATAAGGTTTAGGAACTGGCTACCCTTGCCAAAGGCGGAGTTGATAAACCCGCTAAAGGAGCTGTTCCAGACCTCATCGTTTCGGTAGGTTATCCAGTTGTCAATATCCCACACCCCCTGCTCGATATCGGTAATAAAGGTGTGAAAATCTGCCTCTGTTGCGGGGTAGTCGCTGACAAGGCTCTGAACGTAGTTTATCTGGTGGCGAGGTGTCCAGTTGTCGCCATCATCGCAGCCGCTTACGGCCATGGCGCTTGCGGTGAGTGTAAAAAGTAAAAGTCGTCTCATAACTATCTGTTTTTGTTACAAGACGACTCTTACAAATATTTTACCATACTACCAGAGCATAATGTCCGAAAGTCGGTCGGTGTACTCTATCACCTCGCCAGTGTCGAGTGTAAGGGCAATGGTTATGGTGTGGTCGTAGTAGTTCTCAGGAAGGGTGGTGGTTGTCAGAGTGAGGTCTGTACCGCCAAAGATATTCCAGTCGCTCTCAAGCAGCGGAGCCATATCGGCCGCAGTGGTCTCGCTTAAGATTGTTGAGCGGATGATGTATGAGTTCTCGTCGTAGCCACTTGCAATATAATCGCTTAGCGAGCCATACTTTGCCGTAAAGAGCGGAGAGAGATCGCTGCCTGCAGGGTAGCCCTCGGCCCACTCGACATTGCTCTTGATTGTAATCTTCTCGATCTGCTCACCAAAGGCGTAGTAGATGCAATTTCCACTCTCCAAGTGCCAGTCGCCATTGCCCTTTCTGTCGGCATAGTAGCGGAAGACAGACTCGGTAGGGTTGAAGTCATTGAACTTCTTCTGCGCCTCGTTAAATGCCTTTGCCTTATCTCCTGTAGGGTCGTCAATCAAATCGTATATTGAGCCGATGTTGTTGCCTACAAGGCTGAGCATAATATCCAGACGCTCGATAGTAATATCTGCCACCATAATAGTGTGTAGCGGCATCTTGTTCTCCACTACGCGGATGAACTTAAAGTATGCATTTACGGTGCTATTGGTCTTAAATGTCAACTCTGTTGGCTCTGCGGTGCTCAAACAAGAGACTGCCATAACTGCTATGGCAAAAATAATCGATAACTTCTTCATAACACTAAAATTATGCGACAAAGATAACTCTTTTTTGGCTATCAACAAAAAATCCCGCATCTGCGGGATTGTTCTGTTCTGTTATTTTGTTGCGCCCTGCTCGACGTACTTCTTCTCGAACTCTGCGCGCTCGTCTGTAGAGCCTATTCTGCCGTGGAGAACCTTTGCCTCAAAGGCATCGGCATCTGGGGTTGGCAGTGTGCCGATAAGAGTGAAGGTTGTGCCGTTGAAACTCTCGACATAGAGCGTGCCGACTGCGGTGTCGGGTGCGGTTGAGAGCAACTGCGGATCGGTAATGGTGAGCGACTTGGCAAGGCTGTCGTACTCCCAATTTAGGGTGTTGTAGAGCAACGGATAGTTGACCTGACCGTTCGGAACAACAAAGTAACAACGGCGACAAGTGCCGTCAGCGTAGAGAATCCAGTCGCAGTACTCGCTGTACTGACTCTTTATCGCACCGTCGGTCTCGATTTTTACAATCAACACACCCTCTAATGCGGCATCAAGAAAATCCTCAGATGTGACGTCTGTATTGTTACAACCGACCATCGCCACAAGGCACATAGCCAAAATAACCCACAACTTTTTCATAGCAAAATCTTTTAAGATACGCAAAGATATAAAAATATCTCAAAAAACGCAAATAAATAAAAAAATCCCGCCGAAGCGGGATAGTATTGTACACTAAAAGCGCACTCTATTGCCATATCATATCTTGACGCTCTTGCCATACCGACTCCCCATTAAGGAAGTAGCTTTCGTGCTCTTTAGTATTGACATTCTGAAGTGTCAAAAGTGAATAGGTTTCGCCATTTGATTGTATTGTTCCTTCCCACACTAACTTGCCAGATGTTGGGTCGTTCAGTTTAAGAGTAGGTGCTTGATAATCAAATGTGTACGACTCATTTATCAGGTCAGAGTCCTCAGAAACCTCACGCTCCAAAGTGCAGAGTTCGCCCTTGAAATACAATCGCGATTTTTCTAAATCGCCGGTACATCTCATCCATACCGTTCCGTCAAGGCTTTTGGGTACGCCATATTCATTGTTAGAGCAGCTTGTCATAAATAGAGCACAACCTGCAACAAGTAGAGCAAGCAAGGCCTTAAATTTAAGAGTTTTCATAATAAAAGTTTTTAGTGGTTAATGCGTGATGTTGAAAATATACCAACTAACGCAATGCCTCTAATTTTTATTGTATTAGGCTATACAAATAATTTAATTTGCAGTTGCTCTTGTAGATGTATATGCAAGATTCAAAGCGCCCATTCCTTCTTCGCCTGTGCCTCTGCTGAATATAAATAATGTCATTGTGGCAGTTTTTCTAAATGCCAAACGGCCAACTTCCACAATTGTTCCACAAGCTAATTCTTGTGTTAATAATTCTCGCCCTCCAAGATCGAAGTAGTATTGGAAATCAGGAGAGAAGGACTCCCAATTATTATTTTTAATATTGCCGCTAACACTATATACTGTTCTATATTTAACCCAGCCCAGTACTGCAACTTTCTTTCGAGCTGTAAATTCAATTCCAACAACTTCGGTTGAACTCAAACGGCCTTCTGCCCAGAATTTTCTATCGCCAACCTCAGAATATAAATAGTTGAGTTGCTCTTCTACGATTCTTGTATCTCTATGAGTTAGTTTGTATTCTGCAGTCTCACAAACATTACTGATGGTGTTGTAATTTACAACTTCTCCATTTATGATAACATTACCCTCAATGTTGCAAACAAACGCATATTCGCTTTTGGAGGTTGGTAAATAAGGGTTAAACAATTCTTCTTCTGAAGGGTCGTTATTAAATAAGAAATACTGAGAATATACTTCTTTCATTTGTAGAGCCTCTTCATAAGATTGTGCTTGCTCAAACTCTTCAATAATTCGGTACATTGCCGTGTGTTGAGATTCAAAATTGTGGTCATTATACCACTGAACTCGGCTTTCTTCATCCATTAATCTTAGAGATTCTGCTTGTGCTTTCATCTCTTCTTCGCTGTTGAATGATAATAAATTTACGCTTCTTGTGTTGCTGGGAGTAATTTGTTGCATTGATAAATTCTGCTCGAAATCTCTCTCACACGAAGAAATCATTGGTAAAACAAAGATTACTAATGAAAATAAAAAAAATTTTCTCATAGTTGTAAAAATTTTAAGGTTAATAATAAATAGGTATCTATAGAGCAAATGCTCCGTAGTATGTGCCAGAGAATTGCGTTTCGACAGTAATAGCATAGTTGCCCGCGGTTGGGTTGATGTCAACAATGATTACTCCGTCGCAGCTGTCTGCAGCAGAGTGCCACATATCGCCCGTATTGGTATTGGTAACGGTTACGAATGCAACGCCCATATTGCGAGAAAAGAAAATCTCTACACAACCGTTCTCGTACCAACCCTCAATAGGGGAGAGCGAACAAGGGTTTATCTTGCCTATGTCTGGACCGAGAACTGGTGGCTTAAAAGTGATTGGCCCACCTACAGGAGGAGTGTTACCATTGTTATTATTTCCATCGTTGTTTCCGCCTGTATTCTCGTTGTTGTTGCCGCCCGAATTTCCGTTATTGTTGTCGTCGCCCTCGTCAGCAAAGACGTTTGGAGTTGCAAGAATTCCCGCAAGGAGAAGAAGGGTAAAAAACTTTTTCATAGGCTGTAAAATTAGTAGTTTGCACTATTACAAAATTACAACCTAAAATACAAAATAAAGAAAAATCGTTCGATAAAATGATTACAACGCTTAGTTGTAAAGTATTGATAATCAGCAATTTGTCGGTTTTAGGGAATGCTATTTGATTACACAGTGTTTAACTTGCTGATAATCAGATAGTTATTTATAACTACTTGATTTGCAAGTCTTTATGCAAATAGTGATACAAATAGCTCTTTGTGCGGGGTGTCGGCTTTTACTATTTTTGATTTGAGTCGAGATTTGCGTGTAGCAACAGTTCCGACCTCGCTATTTGTAAAGACAGCGATAGCCTGATTAGAGAATCCTGCGAAGATATAACACAGCAGTTTGTAGTCGTCATCTTTCAAAAATGCAATCTCGTTACGCAGTTTCTCCATTGCGTTATTGTGGCAGGAGTTGATGATGCTCTCGATATTTGCGAGAGTTTTAGCATCGTTGCTAAATGTGTCGATAAGCTCTTGTACCTTATTGTATATAGATATTTGCAGTTTTGAGCTACTATTGCGCTCATAGTAGGTGTTACACAAGTCATCGAATATCAAGTACTGATTTGCCGACATATTGTGTAACATCTCGGACATCTCTTTGCTCTGTGCGTCAAAGTTGCGTCTAATATCCTCTAAGTGGGCAATATTACTCTCTAACTTGCTCGTAAGTTCAGCCTCTTTGCGCTTTGTGGTTATATGTTTGTGAACAAAGACTCCGACAAATACTGCCAAAATAAAGATAATTATCGCTACAAGGGCAATCTTTATTCGTCTTGCCTTTGCTTGGATAAACTGAGCCTTTTGCTCTAATAACTCATTCTCTAAATAACCAGCCTCGGTGCTTATCAAATTTTTTGCTGTCCATGAGATGTTGATACTACTCCATATAGTCGTTTCGTGAATACTCTTTTTATATTTTTTGTCAAGAAAATATATTCTTGATAGACAAAAGTGCATATTGCAAGAATCAGCACTATTTTTTGCAAGTTCCCAACCTCTGTTTAGTAGCTCTTTTGCTCGCTCTTTTTCGCCCCTTTGATGCAGCACTATAGTCGCTGAAATAAGAGTGCTATTTACACTGCTAGTGTAAGATGTAAGGTCAATTTGTTGTAGGAGATTATATGCTTTATCGAAATTTTGCAAAGCGGTATATACCTCCAATAGCTCTATGTTACAGGAAGTTACGAGTTTGTCAAAATTGCTAGCAATGGCTAACTCTTTGGCTTGGGTTAAATGCTTTTTGGCTGTATGTATATCTTTCTGATAAAGATCTATATAGCCCATACGGTAGAGTTGATATGCCTGATGTTGTGGCATATTCTCTGCCTTATAGTAGTTATACGACTGCTCAAAGTAGTTGTATGCCTTTTTGAGTTGCAGATGATGGTTATACACTTCGCCGAGCTGCGAGTAGAGCAGACCTTTGAGGTAGTTGTCATCGACCTGGTCGGTATATTGTGCGGCATCGAGGAATGAGAGGGTAGCGGGCATAATTTCGCCAGCGTGTTTCTGTGTGCGGCCGAGGTAGTAGTATGCGCGCATACGCTGTTCGGGCGAGCCGAAGATATCGTAGTAGTCCACCGAGAAGCGGATAAGCGAGTCGGAGGTAATATTTATACGGTTTTTATCAAGCGCAGCGGAGTAGATAACGCCATAGTGGGCGCGGAGGCTTGGCCTAAGGGCCTCTGCGTGGTTGATAGTGCGCACGGTAGCAAGGGCAGAGTCGGGGCACTCCAGGAGCTGGCGCTCGGCGGTATCGAGGGCCTTTTGGAGCGTCAAGGTTTGGCAGCTTGACAGCAGAACAGCAATAAGGATAACGAGTGCTCTAACCATAACCAATATATTAGTTTTACAAATATAGTAAAATTTGGGTAGAAAGCGTAGCATTTGCCGATTTTTTTGTATCTTTACAAAAAATTGTAGGCTATGAAAAAGTATATTTTTGCAATATTGGCACTTGTTGCCTTTTCGGCATCGGCAGATGATGCGGTAAAAAATCAAACAGATGAGGCGGCGGCCAGTGCGAAGGTTATATCTATGCCCAAGACTGAGTGGTTGCCATCGTACAGCAAGGTGGTTATCGAGGGGCCTGTGAATGTGGTCTTTAAGCAGACGGACAGTGCCGAGTCGCTCAAGATTATCTACGACCAGAAGGGTGCGGCGACATCGCGTTTTCGTGCGGGGGTAGACAAGAAGGGTGTGCTGACCATTTCGGAGCGCCCGTTGAGCAAGGAGCACACGACAATAACCGAGGTTACGGTGTGGTACAACAAGTTGGAGGCTATATCTGTAGATGGTGCAACGGTGATTTTTGAGGGTGCTGTAGAGTCACAGTTACTCGACATAAAGGCGAAGAGCAAGGCGTCGCTGACGCTATCTATCAATGCGTTAGATACGCTTGTGGAGTGCACTGGCAAGAGTAGTCTATCTCTCAGTGGTCAGTCGCGCTACTTTAAGCTCGCAATTTCGACCGCAACAATGAGCGGTTTTGACCTTAAGACCGTCGCTGCAAATATCGATGCCTCGCACGACGCAGAGGTGCGTATCTCTGTTTCAGAGCGTCTTGAGGCGATAACATCGACATCTGCACAGATATACTACAAGGGTGAGCCGGTGATATTGAGAACTAAAAACTCGCTCTTTGGAGGAGAAATTGCAGCGGTAAATTAGCGTTATGAAGAGTTTTCTTACTCAAGTAGCCGAGCAGCTATATGGCAAATATGGGAATGAACTCTCCAAGTTGGTTGTGCTCTTCCCCTCACAGCGTGCGCGACTATTCTTCTGCGAGGCGTTGTTAGAGGTTGTTGACAAGCCGATTTGGGCACCTCAGTTTGTTACTATTGACGAGCTGATGTCGCAGATCTCGTCACTCCACACGGCCGACCGCTTGCGACTTATATCGGAGCTCCACGCTGTCTACACAGAGTATCACGAGGAGGATTTTGACCGCTTCTACCATTGGGGAGAGATGCTTGTCGCTGACTTTGATATGGTAGATAAGTATATGGTCGATGCAGAGCGACTCTTTGTCAATATTGCCGATATAAAGGAGATAGAGGCAGATTTGAGTTACCTCACCCCCGAACAGGAGGAGTATGTGCGTCGTTTCTGGAACACGCTCAGCAGTAATATGCCGCTCTCCAAGCAGAAGGACTATTTTCTTAAGATTTGGCGCTCCCTGCCTGAGATATACACCAAGTACAAGGCTCGACTGAGAAGCCTTGGTATCGGATATCAGGGTATGGTCTATCGCGATGCTGCACAAATTCTTAAAGATGCAACTGTTTCACCATTGTCGGAGGCTCAGTATGTTGTTGCCGGATTTAATGCTCTGAGTAGTTGTGAGAAGGTGCTATTTGACCACCTTAAGAGCTGCTTTGATGCCGATTTCTTCTGGGATTATAGCGACTACTTTGTTGCCGATAAGATGCAGGAGGCGGGTCGATTTATCCGCGAGAATATTAAGAATTACCCGTCAAAATTCAATATCCAGCATACCGATTTTCGCAAGAGTATAAAGAGTATGACCGTTGCCTCTACAGCAACATCAGCCGCGCAGTGTAGGTATGTTGCTAAGGTGCTTGAGCAGATTGCAGAACGCGATAGTGATGGTAATATACTGCCGCTTGACCGAAATACAGCCATTGTGCTGACAGACGAAAATATGCTCGAACCGCTGCTTTATGCTCTGCCGACAGAGTTGAAGAGTGTAAAAGAGGGTAGCGAAGGTGTGAATGTTACGATGGGTTATCCGCTTCGCGCGACACTTGCATACTCATTTGTAGACCGACTATTGGAGTTGCAGAATCACGCAGGAGCAAAGGATGGAGAGGCGACATTCTACCACCAAGATATAGAGTCGCTATTGGCACATCCGTTCCTCTCGAGTGGCGATATGGAGGCGATTCGTACACTTAGAAAGGCTATTAAGGAGGAACGAATTTACAACGTTCCACAGTCAAAACTTCAGTCTCTACCGCTGTCGGAGCATATCTTTGTGCAGAGTGCGGACTCGGTTTCGTTGTTGGAGTATTTGGATTGTGTCGTTTCACATCTGCCAGAGGTGATTGGTAGCGACGATAAACTGCAGATTGAGTATATTATTCAGGTACGCAAGGCGCTGCAGCAACTGACAAATATGGTTGTTACAGGTAAAATTCCTCTGACGCCAGTACTGACTCGCTCGCTCGTTCGTCGTCATCTGCAGAGTGTGCGTATTCCATTTGAGGGAGAGCCGTTGGAGGGTCTGCAGGTTATGGGTATTCTTGAGACGCGAAATATCGACTTTAAGAATGTGATTATTATGTCGATGAGCGACAGTAACTTCCCTGGTACCCGCATTGCCGACTCATCTGCCATTCCATACTCGCTCCGCTATGCATATGGACTACCGACACAGGAGCACCATCAGGGTGTCTATGCCTACTACTTCTATCGCCTTATCTCGCGTGCCGAGAATGTCTGGATGACATACTGCTCAACTGCCGACGAGAAGGGTGCAGGTGAGCCAAGTAGATATATTCGTCAGTTGGAATACGAGTCGGGACTGCAGATAACAAGGGTAAAGGTGGGCGTGGATGTCAATCTGCAGCAGACGGAGAACATTGAGATTGCTAAAAATGAGCAGACGATGCGCCAACTCAGCGAGTATACTGATGGCAATAAGACTCTCTCGCCGACAGCCATCTCGACCTATGTTCAGTGCCCGATGCGCTTCTTCTACAAGTATATGGCAAAGATTCGTGTAGAGGATGAACTGGAGGATGGTCTGGACGATAAGACCTTTGGTGATATCTTCCATCGTGCGGCCGAACTTCTCTATGCAGATGCTGTGGGTGAGGCAAAGCCTCTGGCGCTGCTTGAGCGTATAGATGAAAAGAGTATTGTTAGAAGTGTCGATGTTGCGATAGGCGAGAAGTGTTTTAATGATGCCAACTATGATAGCAGTAAACTGAAGGGCGAACTGGGTATTGCGCGCCAAATTGTTATCCGCTATCTGAGGGATAATTTGATATCTTACGATAAGAATCACGCCAATTTTAGCATTGTCGCACTTGAAGATGTCTTTGACGCTCCGTTTGAGTTCAAGGTAGATGATGTGGCTAAATCGGTGACTCTTGAGGGCCGTGCGGATAGAGTAGATAGCCTCGACTCGGGATTGTATAGAATTATCGACTACAAGACAGGTGGCTGCCACTTGGAGTTTAATGGCTGCCAAAAACTCTTCCACGGTAAGGATGCAGAGAGGATTGGCAATATCATAAATACGATTATATACGCTATGTTAACCCATCGTAGAAGGGGTGTCGATGTACAACCTGCGCTCTATTATCTGCGAAATATGTATAACAACGACTACTCGCCTCTGATACGTATGAAAATTAAGGAGGAGGGGCAGACAAGGGCTACGACAATAAATATTGAGCGATACTCGGAGATTGCCGAGCAGTTTGAGAGTTGTCTGTCGGGGGTGCTTGCTGAGATGTTTGATCCCAAAAAGCCGTTTTCTCAGGCGAATGACCCTTTGGCGTGCACATATTGTGACTATGCGGCTATATGCGGTAAAAAGGCTTAAAAAGGCCCTTTGTTAAGCAAAAAAGTATCCAGGACTCTGGATACTTTTTTTATCTCTTAGAACAACTTTTTCTTGGATGTCGTTACTACAAAATCTTTTAAGTAGTAGGGCTCGAAGTAGGCCACATCTGCAAAGTTGCCATCTGCAAACTTTTGTTCAGCGATTGTCGCCATGCCGCGGACTGATGGGGTGACGTCTATCAGCTCCGCACCTAAAATTTCAGCGCACTTTGCAGCTCCACTACCAAATACAACAAAGTGGTCGGTTGCAGCTCGGTGCTCGGCAAGTGTATTCTCATCTACCACCTCGGCTGTAACGCTGCTTAAAGGATTTGCCTTGCTGTCAAAGACTTGTGTATAGACCTCCATACGGCGTGCATCAATCATCGGACAAAGACGCGCAGAATCCCAATTCTCAATATCGATAATACCGGCCTTGTAGTCCTCGATAGCCACTGCAGCAAGCGATGCAAGTGAAGATACGGCAATCAGCGGCTTGCCAAGACCGTAACACAGACCCTTGGCAAATGAAACACCAATGCGAAGACCTGTGTATGAACCTGGGCCCTCTCCGACAGCTACAGCATCTATCTGCTGCGGGTCAATATTGTTCTCAGCCAGTAGCTCGTCAACAAATACGGCAACCTTCTTGGCGTGGTCACGACCCGAGTCGCTCTCACGCAGAGAGATAAGCTCACCATTGTTTACAATACCTACAGAACAGATGTCTGTTCCCGTCTCTATACAAAGTATCAGTGCCATAATTCTCTATTTATAACGCTTCATTGCCTGATCCATCTCGCGCTTGGCATCGTTGGCCTTCAGGTACTCTCGTTTGTCGTAACTCTTGCGACCGCGAGCCAGTCCGATCGCTATCTTCGCAAGGCCTCGCTCATTGATGAATAGACGCAGACCAACAACTGTCAGTCCCTTGTCCTGAAGTGAACGAGAGAGCTTTGCTAACTCCTTTTTTGTGAGCAACAACTTGCGGTCACGCTTCGGGACGTGGTTGTTGCAAGTGCCCCACGAATACTCCGAGATATTTACGCCACGAATCCACAGCTCGCCATCCGCAAAGTAGCAGTAGCTGTCAACCATCGACGCCTTACCCATACGGATAGACTTTATCTCGGTGCCATACAACACAACGCCTGCAAGATACTCCTCGAGTATCTCGTAGTCGAATGTCGCACGCTTGTTGCGAATATTTACCTTTTTGTAATCAGTCTTATTATCTGCCATACTAAAGTCTCTTTTGCAGCGCTATGCGTTTTGCACCCGAAAGTAGCGTTATTACGCCGCAATAACTATATCCTAATCCATCTAACAGCCTCTGCATTATGCGGTTATCGGCGTGGGTGTCGACCCGAATATTTGTTATACCTCGCGCGGCGCAGAGTTGCTCTGCGTGGTTAAAAATTGCCTTTGCGTACCCATTGCCACGGGCCGAATTACGAACTGCTAAACGGTGAATAACTGCGTATGGATTACAGTTTTTCCACTCGCCCTCGATTGTCGTATATGTCGGCTCGCCAGCAAAGCTAATCACTGCCGTAGCAACAACTTCATTATCTTGTAGCAATACAAAACTCTCGCCACGAGCAATATCTGCCAGAATAATTTCTGCTGGAGGGTAGCCATCCTGCCACTGATCCACACCATGGCTTCTGAGCAGAGCTTGTGCATCAGTTATACACGCCATAATGGCGTCAATATCGGCAGTTGTCGAGAGTCTGATGACCATTACTCACCAATTCGCTGACGAACAACCTCAAAGAGCATAATTGCCGCAGCAGCAGCTACGTTGAGCGACTCAATAGCGCCAATCATAGGGATTGCCAACTGCTCGTCACAGAGCTTAAGCACCTCCTTGGAGATACCCTTCTCTTCTGAGCCCATAACAATTACTGTTGGCTTGCGAAGGTCGGCATCGTACATCAGTTTGCGGCTATGCTCAGTCGATGCAACAACCTGAAAACCCTCTGCCTGAAGGCCCTTGAGTGTATTACGTACAGAGCCTACGCGGGCAACTGGGATGCGTGTCAGTGCACCTGCACTCGACTTCATAGCCTCGGCATTTACCGGAGCAGAACTCTTTAGTGAGGTGATAATGCCGTGCGCGCCTGCACACTCTGCACTACGGGCAATGCCACCGAAGTTACGCACATCAGTAACACCGTCAAAGAGTACGATCAGCGGAGTCTCATCCTCTGGAACGCGCTCCAGAATATCCTGCACCTCGACATAGTCAATCTCAGCAATCTGAGCCACTACGCCCTGATGGCTGCCGCGAACAAGGCGGTTAAGCTTCTCTACAGGTACCTCCTGCACGCGCAGACGGTGACGGAAACAGAGGTCGCGAAGGTCTGTCATCAACTGACCCTCCGCACCACGACGGATAAAAATCTTCTCAATCTGCTTGCCCGACTCGATAGCCTCTACTACGGGGCGAATACCGAAAACGATGTTACTATTTGCCATTTGTATATAATTTTCTGCAAAGATAATATATTTTTACTCTTCGACCAACTCTAACTCATAGACAGCTTTCTCCCACTCGTGCATAAGGTGGTCGAGCTGCTGCTTGAGGGCGTCGTAAGCCTTGTAATCCTCCTCGTTGTACTCCGTTGCGGTGGCGAATTTTGCATCATACTCTGCAATCTTTGCCTCCACCTCGGCCGTCTGAGCCTCGATAGTCTCAACAGCTTTACGATGCTTACGGATGAGCTTCTCCTGCTCCTTCTTCTGCTCATACGAGAGCTTGCCCTGCGACTGCGGAGCGGTCTGCTGAGCGCTCTTTACAGGGGCTGCCTTGCGCTCTACCTCCTGCAGATTTTCGAGCTTGCGCTTCTCAAGGAAGTACCAAATATCGCCCAAATACTCTCTTACGCCACCGTCGCGGAACTCGTAGACCTTGTCTACAATGCCGTCGAGGAACTCTCGGTCGTGGGATACGAGTACCACGGTGCCATCAAACTTACGAATAGCCTCCTTAAGAATATCCTTTGAGCGCATATCCATATGGTTGGTAGGCTCATCGAGTACAAGCAGATTGTGCGGCTCAAGCATCATACGCGCCATAGCAAGACGCGAACGCTCGCCTCCAGAGAGTACCTTAACCTTCTTGTCTACATCCTCACCGCGGAAGAGGAAGGCACCCAAAATATCGCGCAGACGAGTTCTAATATCGCCTACAGCTACACGGTCAAGGGTGTCATAGACGGTAAACTCGCCATCCATCAAATCGTCTTGATTTTGAGCATAATAGCCGATGCTTACATTAGCTCCGATACGGATAGATCCCTCTGTTGGCTCGTGTTCGCCGATAAGTATGCGTGCAAAGGTGGTCTTACCCTCGCCATTTCGACCCACAAGGGCAATCTTGTCGCCCTTTGTAATGGTGAACTCCGCACCCGAAAATACATGGTGCGCACCGAACGATTTGCCGACATTCTTAACCTCTGCCACCACCTGACCAGAGCGCGGTGCTGGTGGGAACTTGATGTTGAGTGTTGCCAAATCCTCCTCCTCAACCTCAATACGCTCCAACTTATCGAGCTGCTTGATGCGTGACTGCACCTGATTGGATTTGGTGGGCTTGTAACGGAACTTCTCGATAAACTCCTCGCTCTTCTCGATTAGTCGCTGCTGATTTTGGTAGGCAGCCATCTGCTGTGCGCGACGCTCGGCACGCAGGGTGACAAACTGAGAATAAGGGACTTTGTAGTCGTATATTTTACCTAATGAGAGCTCGATTGTGCGGGTAGTGACATTGTCCAAAAAGGCACGGTCGTGCGAGATGAGCAGTACTGCGCCATTGTAGTTCTTCAGATACTCCTCAAGCCACTGTATAGACTCAATATCGAGGTGGTTTGTTGGCTCGTCAAGAAGGAATATCGATGGGCGACGCAAAAGTAGTTTTGCAAGCTCAATACGCATACGCCAACCACCTGAAAAGGTGCTTGTTGGCTTCTCGAACTCCTCACGGCGGAAACCAAGACCGAGCAGTGTCTTTTCAATATCTGCATCACGAGTATCACCACCAAGGATATGGTAGCGGTCGTTGGCATCGTTGAGCTGATGGAGCAGCTTCTCGTAACTCTCGCTCTCGTAGTCTGTGCGAACAGCAATCTCAGCTGTCAGTCGCTCAATCTCCGCCTCAATAGCTAGCACCTCCTCAAAGGCCTTTGCCGTCTCGGCAATAAGGGTTGTTGTATCGGCCACCTGCATCTGCTGCGGAAGGTAGCCAATAGTGCAGTCGGCAGTGCGTGTAACAGCACCCGATGTAGGCTGCTCAAGCCCTGCAATAAGTTTGAGTATGGTGGTCTTTCCTGCTCCGTTTTTACCAACCAGACCGATACGCTCCTTTGGGTTTATGAGGAACGAAATCTCGTCAAAAAGTGTCCATCCTCCGAAGCTTACGGAGAGGTTATCTATAGAAATCATCTGTTATGCTTCAAGTATTTTTACAATTTCAGCCTCAGGATCTTCCGCGCAAAATACAGCCGAGCCTGCAACAACCACATCTACACCTGCACCGAATACTTCGGCTGCATTGTCTGCCGAAATACCGCCGTCAATCTCGATTATACAGTTAGGATTTATGCGCTCAATCATAGCCTTCAGTCGGCGAACTTTATCAAGCGAGTATGGCATAAATGACTGACCGCCAAAACCTGGCTCTACGCTCATTACAAGCACCATATCAGTCTTGTGCAGCCACTGCTCAAGTACCTCTGGCTCGGTTGCCGGCTTGATGCTTATACCGGCCTTTGCTCCGGCATTGTGGATAGCATCTATTGTGGCGTCAATATCTTCTGCTGCCTCGTAATGGAATGTAACATAGTCAGAACCCGCCTTGGCAAACTGCTCTACATAGCGAATAGGGTCACAAATCATCAGATGTGTATCGATTGTCTTTGTGCTGACCTTTGTCACCGCCTTGAGAACAGGAAAACCGAAGGAGATATTTGGAACAAATACTCCATCCATCACATCTACGTGTACCCACTCGGCTGCCGAACGGTTGAGCATAATGGTATCGCGCTCAAGATTACCAAAATCGGCAGAGAGTATCGAAGGTGCTACAACTCTTTTCATATTACAAATATATCTATTATTCTTACTTCTTATAAATCCGCAGCGACTAAAGAGGGCTATGCTATCTCTATTATCATCGCTGATAATGGCTGTAAGTTGCTCTATGCCCCAACCTCGAGCAGCGGCTTTAATGGTCTGCAGGGCCTCTGTGGCATAACCTTTACGGCGCATAGCTGGCTCATATATAAGCACACCAACCTCGGCACTCTGTCCGTCGTAGTCGAAGATATCTATCGCTCCAATTGTTCGACCATCGACCTCTATCATCAGCCTAAGTTGCCCATTTGCAGATAGACCTAACTGCTGATTTTCGATAAAGGCCTCAATTTGCTCCCTTGTATATGGCTCGTGTGGGTCGCTGTAGGGTGCAAGTGCAGGGTCGTTTTCCCACAAAAGCGTAGTGTCGACATCCGAAAATACGACACTACGCAGTTTGCACCTTTTGCCAAGCAACTCGACCATTTTACAGACCGATTACCTGGTTGCGAATAAGCATTGCCACACCCCACGCAGGAGCATTGTCGCTCATCTTTGAGAGGCGGAACTTGGTATCTTTATATACAAGGTTGAGTGAGTACTTGTTTGTTGCGCTCTTGAGTGGCAGCATAATATAGTCGCCTGCAGCGGCAAGGTTACCACCCACGATAACGGTCTCTGGGTTGAATACGTTGATAAGGATAGCAACTGCCTTACCAATCTTCTCGCCAGCCTCCTCGATAAGCTCGATTGAGAGGTTGTCGTCGTTGCGAGCAGCATTGATAATGTCGTTGATGTGTATTGTTTCGCCATTCTCGTACTTCGGACGAAGAATAGAGTTAGCACCGCTACGGATAAGCTCGCTCATCTTCTCCTCGATAGCAAGACCCGAAACCTCTGTCTCCAAACAGCCCTTCTTGCCACAGAAACAGATCTTCTCGTTGTCAAAGAATGGAATGTGACCAAACTCGCCGGCAAAACCATTCTTACCATAGAAGAGTTTGCCATTTACAACAATACCAATAGCAACACCCAGTCCGAGGTGGAGGTAGAGCACGTTGCTCTCATCCTTCGAGCGACCATATGTGTACTCGGCGTAGCAACGCGAACGGGTGTCATTCTCAAGCTGTACGCGGATGCCAATTCGCTGCTCGATAATATCCTTCAGATTAGCCTCTACGCTTGTAAAGTACTTGTATGAGCGACCCTGCTGGGTATTTACACGACCTACAATACATACACCCACTCCGAGAATATGGTTCTTGTCGATGCCGCAGGTGTTGATAAAGTTCTCGATATTGTCACAAATCTTATCAAGGCACTGGCTACGGTCACTAAGCTCGAATGTGTCATCCACAACCTCCTTTATGATGTTGTTCTGCAGGTCTGTAATGACAAATGTCATACGATCACGACCAACGTTAATACCGGCAAAGTAGATGGCTGTATTTGTAAGACCAAAGACATTCGGACGACGACCTCCAGGGGTCTCAACCTTTCCCAGATCGGTAACAATACCCTCATCACAGAGCTCTTGTACGAGCTTTGTAATTGTCGGAACACTGATTCTCAACTCCTTAGTCAGCTCGGCAAGGGTAGACTCACCGTTTACGGCCATATAGGCGATAATGTTACGCTTAATTATGTTGTTCTTCTGCAACAGACCCTTGTTTTCGGTCTCTTGATTGTTGAAAAAGTCAATTAAAGAGCTCATTTTCCTGTTGTTAAGTTTAATATACGCTACAAATATAGTAAAAAAGAGTGGGAAATCCCCACTCTTTATTAAATTTTTTTCGAAAAATCTTAAAAAAATTAAATGACACTGACTGATTCGACCTCTACATCACTATTTGTTTTGCGTATAAGTCCCTGAAGGACAGTGCCGCAACCCACCTCTGTAAATGAGTTGATACCATCGGCAATCATCTGCTCTACACTCTGACTCCAGCGAACAGGTGCGGTGAGTTGCTTGATAAGGTTAGCCTTTATCTGTTCTGGGTCGGTATGAGGTTTAGAGTCCACATTCTGATATATCGGGCAGCGCGGTATGGTAAACTCTGCCTCGGCAATAGCCTGTTCAAGCTCTGTGCGGGCGCTCTCCATAAGAGGGGAGTGGAATGCACCAGCCACGGGCAGTGGTAGTGCACGACGAATACCTGCCGCCTTAAGTGCCTCGCAAGCGGCATTTACAGCCTCCTCCTCGCCAGAGATAACGGTCTGGCCTGGGGCATTATAGTTTGCAGCAACCACTACGCCTTCGGTCTTGTTGCAAACTTCTTCGATTGTAGCAATCTCGGGACTGATTACAGCCGCCATAGCACCAGGAGTCTGCTGACACGCCTTGTGCATTGCTGCAGCGCGCTTGGCTACAAGGGTGAGTCCTTGTTCAAATGAGAGCGCACCAGCAGCAACAAGAGCCGAAAATTCGCCCAATGAGTGGCCTGCCACGGCATCGGGGGTAATGCCCATCACTTGCGCCAAAATCACAGAGTGGAGAAATACTGCAGGCTGTGTGACATTTGTTGCACGCAGTTGGTCGGTAGTTCCACTAAACATAATATCAGAGATACGGAAGCCCAAAATCTCGTTGGCCTTCTCAAACATCTCTGCCGCTATAGCAGAACTCTCGTATAACTCTTTACCCATACCAGGGTATTGCGAACCCTGACCTGGAAATACGTATGCTTTCATTGTTCTGTTTTCTGTTTGTTACGCAAAGATAGTGCTTTTTCGCAGAAATAAAAAATCCCGCCGAAGCGGGATTGTGTAGATACTATCTGTAGTTTGCCTTTACAAGGTACTCGACCTGAGCGTTAAACTCCTCTGCGGCGAGCAGCTGCTCGAGTGTCAAGTGCATACGGTAACGCCAATAGTGTGTTGGGTTTGCAGGCACATTGATACGCTCGGCCTCTGGGTCTGCAAAGCGGAGGTTTCCATCGATTGACATCCAATCCTGCAGTGGCAAAATAGTGAGCATTGCAGGCGATGCGAGGTGACGGTTGATAATCTCGCGGCAGATCTCAGCGCTAGCATCTGCAGGAGCCTCACCCCACCACTGCATAACGTTATTGTAGTAGTGCTGTGTGGTCTCGCGGTTCTCACGCCACCAAGCGCGTACTGGATTCATATCGTGGGTAGATGTGGTGCAGACAGCACGGTAAGGGTAGTGCATAACAGCACCGAACTCTACACCAGTATCCTTTGGCATACGCTCAATCTCGAGTGAGAGAATCTGCTGGTTATTCATCACCTCAGGTACGCAATCTGGAATCATACCCAAATCCTCGCCGCAAGTGAGCATACGGGTAGTCTCAACAAGCATAGAGAGTCGCTGCTCGGCAATACCCTTCCAGTAGTCGTTGTGACGACGGTAGTAGAACTCGTTGTGAATCTCGGCAAAGGCGTGTTTCTGACCGTCACTCAGACAAGCGAAGCTCTGTGTATCAAACGGAGTGATACGAGGGTAGTAGTGGCCCTCAGAGTGGCGATACTCAAGCCACAGTACATCGTCAGAACTATAATCCTTAGCCACATCGCGTGCAGGGTCGAAGTTGAAACCTCTCCAGCGAATCTCATCGGCAGTATAAGGCATAGATGGGTTGAACTCGCCCAGCAGTGCATTTACAGCATCGAGAGGCACCTCCCAAATGCGGAAGAATCCGAGGATATGGTCGATACGATATGCATCGAAGTACTCCGCCATCTTACGGAAGCGGGTCTTCCACCAGCCGTAGCCATCCTTTGCCATCTCCTCCCAGTTATAGATAGGGAAGCCCCAGTTCTGACCAGTCACAGAGAAGTCATCAGGTGGTGCACCCGCAGATGACTTCATTACAAAAAGCTCTGGAGATACCCAAGCATCAACACTGATTGGACTCACGCCGATAGGAATATCACCCTTCAGAGCAACACCTACAGAGTGACCATACTCAATTGCGGCGTGAAGCTGACGGTCGAGGTGGTACTGGATAAAGCGGTAGAAATCTACAGCCTCAGCGTTCTTCTCTGCGAACTTAGCCACCTGTGCAGCATCGTACTGAGCAAACTTGCCCCACTTCTTAAAGTCGGCTGTCTTATACTTGTCGCGCAGAACAGAGTAGACTGCATATGGAGTCAGCCAACCCTCATTTGCGACGATAAATGCCTTGTAATCCTTGCTTGCAAGGGTCTTTGCACCGCTCTCGGCAAAGAGGATGTGCAGATAGTCAAACTTAGCGTTCAGCGCACGCTCATAGTCCACCTGACCAAGTGCGTTGAGCTCTGCCTGAAGGGCTGCAAAACGCTCACGGTCAGCCTTCTTCTTCAGTTTACCAGCTGCCTCGAGGTTGATGTAGAGGGGGTGCAGAGCGATAGTTGAATTTGCATTGTATGGATAGGAGTCCTTCCAAGTGCGGGTCATTGTAGTGTCGTTGATAGGCAGAATCTGGATAATGTTCTGACCCGTACGCACGCACCAATCTGCAAGCAACTTCAGGTCGGCAAAGTCACCCACACCAAAGCTCTTCTCGCTACGCAGTGAGAACATCGGAATTGCCACACCAGCACCGCGCCAGTTAGAGTTATCTCTCAGACGCAGACCGCGGATGATATATGCAGCGCCCTGCACGCCGAAGTAAGGAAGCACGCGATTCTGACCCTCCTCCCATCGGATTACAGAGCCACTATTCTGGTCAATTACGACAAACTTATACTCGGCAGAGCTCTCGGCAGAAGGAATGATTACACTCCAAACGCCACGGCCGAGGTGCACCATCTTGCGAAGGTGGTCGGTATCCCACTCACCCAGCTGTGTAGTCGAGCCAATAATTGCCAACGCCTGACCACGACTGAGGGTTGGAGCCTCGATGTCGATACGCAGAGCCGCAGTTGTAAGCTTTGCAGCCTGCTCTGCCTTATGAGCAAAGATTGTGTCGGTGAACATAGAGGTATAGAAGGCGCGATTTGCAGGACGCTCTGCCCAACAATCCTCTACGATAAGATACTTTGCATCGGCTGCAAGGGTGTAGTTATGACCCTCGCCCCACTCTGTGCGGATAGTGTTACCCTCGCTGTCGAGCACCTCAAAGTGGTAGCTTATGCTCTTTGCACTCTTTGGCAGAGAGAACATAGCAACCCACTTGCTGCCCGAGCAACTCATATCCACGCGCTTACCATCTGCTGTAATGAGCACAAGACGCTCACCCCACGCAGTACGATAATCAACATTTACAGTAATATTCATACTCTGTTTGTTATTTAGTTATAGTTTATTTACAATTTCAGCTATACAAATATATATATAAATATGTAGAAAACCGCCTATAGAAAACGATTTTCTTACAAACTGTGAATATTTTGCTGTGAACAGAAAAAATATGGCAGTGGTTGGTTACTCTGCCAATCTAAATATTTGCTGAAAGCTGATAGTAAAGATGTTACTATTCAGGTGTATATCCTGTGTCCTCGTGGAGATTTGTGCCATTTGCAGCCGCTACGGCAAGGGTGTCGCAACGGTTGTTTTCAACAGTCTCGGCGTGACCCTTTACCCATACAAAACGGACATTGTGGCGACGATAAGTTCTCAAAAAGCGTTGCCATAAATCTGGGTTTTTCTTGCCAGAAAATCCCTTTCTCTCCCAACCGAATACCCAACCTTTATCTACTGCATCGACAACATATTTCGAGTCGGAGTAGATAGTTACATTTGACCCCTCGAACTTAAGAGTCTCGAGTGCCACGCAGACCGCCATAAGCTCCATACGGTTGTTGGTCGTAAGGCGAAAACCCTCGGAAAGCTCCTTGCGGTGTGGTCCACTAATAAGCACCACACCATATCCTCCCGCACCTGGATTGCCCAGTGAGGAGCCGTCAGTGTAGATGGTAATTACGGGTGCTGCCATTATCCGAGTACGATTTTTTCAAGTTCAGCAAAGCTGTTAATAATCCACTCTGCGCCATACTTTGTCAGGGTCTCGGCAGTATCAGCGCCATAGGTTACGCCGCAGGTGTGACAACCCGCATCGCGACCCATACATATATCAAAAAATGAGTCACCGACAGCTATAGCCTCATCTGCCGCAACGCCAGTGCGACGCAGTGCCTCAATAGCAATATCCGGTGCAGGTTTACCATGCTCAACGCACTCTACACCGATAATGCAGTCTAGATATGGCATAAGACCGAGTCTGTTAACCACATAAGAGATTACGGGCACGATATTGTTTGAGGTAATGGCGAACTTTACGCCCTGGTCATGCAGACGCTTAACGGTGTCTAAAACGCCGTCAAAGAGCTGAATCATATCATAGCCCTCACGCTCATATATGTCACCATATACTGCAGTCAGTCTATCAATCAGCTCAGGGTCATTGCTGCCAGTCAAAAGGGCAACGCAGTCCTCGGTAGTGCTACCCATATGCTGCTCGATAATGGTCTTGTCGAATGGATATCCCGCTCCGACACACATCTTCTCTGCACAGTATATAACGCTGGCAAAAGAGTCAGCGATAGTACCGTCAAAGTCGAGCATTACTAACTTTATCTTACTCATTATTGAGAAATATTTACAAGTTGTTCACGATAAGCGTTAAGAATTTTAGACTTCGAGATAAAGCCCTTATAACGGTTCTCCTTATCTACTACAGGGAGCATCCAAGTATGGTTCTGCTCAAAGCGAGGGAGTACCTCCTGAATCTGCTCCTTCTCGAGGATGCGGTCGCGTGGCTGAATCATATAGCTGGTAATCGGCTTGCCCCACTTTTCGTGCTTGAACATATCCTCGCGCAAATCATCGAGCTGGACAATGCCGAGCAGATGGCCGAAGTTGTCAATTACAGGGAAGATATTGCGGCGTGCCGATGCAATAATCGACACTACATCGCCAAGTGTAGATTTCTCGCGCAGACGCGCAAAGTCGGTCTCCATAAGCTCCTCAAGCTTGAGGAATACGAGCACAGACTGGTCCTTATCGTGTGTCAGCAGCTCGCCCTTTGCTCTCAGACGCTTTGTGTAGATAGAGTCTGGGTCGAGGTAGTAACCAACCGCAAAGGCAATACAAGCCACAATCATCAGCGGGATGAAGAGCCCGTAACCGTTAGACAGCTCGGCAATAAGGAAGATAGATGTCAGCGGAGCGTTCATCACACCCGCCATTACACCCGCCATACCGACAAGGGTAAATGTTGCGATAGATATCTCCCAGCCGAAGCAAATCTGGCAGAAGAGTGCAAGCGATGCACCCGTAAACGCACCGACAAAGAGTGACGGAGCGAATGTTCCACCCACACCACCTGCGGCATTTGTAGTTGCGGTTGCAATAACCTTAAAGAACATTGTGGCGATAATGTATATCAGCACCACCCAGTCAATATCCTTAAAGGAGTAGAAGAGCGAACGCTCAAAGATCGTCTGCTTATCGCCATGCATCAGCGACACAAAAGCCTCATAACCTTCACCATAAAGTGCAGGGAAGAGGAAGATTAAAAGACCCAGAATGCTACCGCCAATAATCCAGCGATTTCTCTGCTTTTTAATCGAGCCGATACGCTTACCAATCGCCGCATTTGCACTTGTAAAGTAGTACGACATTGCACCACAGATACATCCCAGCAGGATAAAGAGCGGAATTTGCTTAATCTGGAAGGCATCAGCCTCGGATAGCGTTACCGAGATAATCGGGTCCCAACCTCGCAGCACAATGGCAAGTGTCGTTGCTGTAACAGATGAGATAAGCAGCGGAATAACCGATGCCGAGGTGATATCAAGCATCAAAATCTCGAGCACAAATACCACACCCGTAATTGGCGCTTTGAAAATTGCCGCCACAGCAGCGCCCGCACCGCAACAGAGCATAAGGGTAATGTTGCGGTAGTTGAGTTTGGCAAGTTTTCCGACATTCGAGCCAATAGCAGCACCCGTAAGCACAATAGGCGCCTCGGGACCTACTGAACCACCAAAACCGATGGTTGTAGCACCGCCCACGATAGATGTCCAGCAGTTGTGGCCCGCAATTCTCGAGCCGCGACGCGACATGGCATAGAGCACTCGGGTAACACCCTCGGAGATATTGTCGCGTACAATGTACTTGACAAAGAGCGTTGCCAAAACGATACCTATACCTGGATAAATCAGGTACAGAACATGGAAAGTATCGACATCAAACCAATTGACAAGGCAGTTTTTGATACCGTGTAGCAGCACCTCAAACAGGTATGTACCCAGACCCGCCAGCGCACCAACAACCACAGCAAGTATGGCGAGCATCTGTCGCTCGCTCAGTCGCTGTGTCAGTCGCAGAAACCACTTGTAGATCTTCTCTCTACCCGCAGGTTTGATATATTTCGACTCTTCAATAATCTCCATTGTTGTTCTATTACTTGTTCTCAGCCTTGTAACGAGCAGCCTGCTCTGCAATCAGCTCGCGGTCTGCAAAGTAGTTGATGCGCATAGCATCGCGTACATCGTTAAGGGTCTGTGCAGCAACTGCACGCGCAGCAGCCGAACCCTCCTCAAGGATGCGATAAACCTCCTCGATATTCTGCTCCCAGTATGCTCGGCGCTCGCGGAATGGAGCAAGGAGCTCGTTGAGAATAGCAATAAGGAACTTCTTACACTTAACATCACCCAGACCGCCACGACGGTAGTGGTCCTTAAGCGCGTCAAGGTTCTCGTACTCAGGAAGGTAGAGTGCAAAGTGCTCAGGGCGGCAGAATGCGTCGAGGTATGTAAATACGCAGTTGCCCTCAACCTGACCTGGATCCTCTACGCGCAGGTGGTTAGGGTCGGTATACATGCCCATAACCTTCTGCTTAACCTCCTTCTCGGTATCTGAAAGGTAGATACAGTTGCCGAGTGACTTACTCATCTTAGCCTTACCGTCAGTTCCTGGCAGACGCAGACAAGCGTTGTTTGATGGCAGCAAAATCTCTGGAGTAACGAGTGTCTCGCCATAGATTGAGTTGAACTTATGTACAATCTCACGAGTCTGCTCAATCATTGGCTCCTGATCCTCGCCAACAGGTACGGTTGTCGCCTTGAAGGCTGTAATATCGGCAGCCTGAGAGATAGGGTAGGTGAAGAAACCTACAGGAATACCCTTCTTCTGTGTAGTGTCGCCCTCGGCAACATCGTCAGAGAAACCGCGCATCTTAATCTCGGTCTTAACGGTCGGATTACGCTGCAGACGAGATACGGTTACAAGGTTCATATAGTAGAAGGCAAGCTCACACAACTCAGCAACCTGCGACTGGATAAAGATTGTCGAAACCTTAGGGTCGATACCGCAAGAGAGGTAGTCGAGTGCCACCTCGATAATGTTCTGACGTACCTTGTCTGGGTTGTCAGCATTATCGGTCAGAGCCTGAGCATCGGCAATCATAATAAAAATCTTCTCAAACTCTCCAGAGTTCTGCAACTCTACACGACGAGAGAGTGAGCCAACAAAGTGTCCTAAGTGTAGGCGTCCAGTAGGACGGTCGCCAGTAAGTATGATCTTTCCCATATCTATTCAATAAAAATTATTAATCTATTTTGCATCAGGCTCGCACTGTGCAAGGCAGTAGCTACGCATCTCCTCCCAACGGTAGAATGGATAGCAATCTGTCTTTACAGGGATGCGGATGTCGCGCTCGCTGTGCAGTACTCTTACAAGTACATCTCCCTTCTTGTTGCGGTAGAAGATAAACTGCACATTGACTGACATTGAGGTAATGCGGCTGTCGCACCACACCTCTGGCAGTCGCTCAATCTCGGCAAATGATACTCTGCCGTCGCAACCCTCTGCGTGCATAATTGCCAGCAGCGGAATTACGGCTGAATCGTGACCGAATCGAAGTGTAGCGACCTCATTTGGAGTATTGCCTGCAATAATTGCATCTGCACGCTCAATAATATCGCGCAGCAGCAGCTTGCCATCCTGGTTGCGAATATCGCCAAAATCAATCGAAGGGCCGTATGTCAGGTAGCGGCGAATGTTGAACAAGTGCCACATCTGGAAGCGCTCCTCCTCTGTGAAGATATCGTGCAACTCTGGCAAGTTGTCAAAGTTCTGAACAATCATTGCCAGGTCGTGCATATTACCCATAAACAGGTGGGTATCAGTGCCGTTGTACACTTTGCGAATGAGCTGCTCTGCATAGTTGTAGTCGGTGAACAGACGGTCAATAAATGCTCTATCCTTGGTCTGCTCCTGCTGATACTGCTTTGCCATCTTACGAGCGGTCTTGTAGAAGATATCCATATTCTTCTCTGGACGAGTGATATGAATATCGTGCTCACTTGCATAGCGAGTGTAGTTAATATGCGGATGTATCTCCTTCAGACGCTCAGTAAATGCCGCCATACTGATAACACTGCGTACAGATGGTGATGAGAAGCAGGTGATGTGGTTGCCATTGCGCTTTGAGAAGACCTCTGGGTAGAGTGTAGCCATACGCTCTGCAATACCTCTGTGCTCGCGCTCACCACGTGGTGAGAGGTCGCCTGCTCGCATATGTGCATCATCAGCAATAGTGCGTACACGGTGCATAAGACTTATACCGAGCTCAGTGAGTTTTCCATCCTTATATGCCTGCTCCAAGAGTACTGCAGGCTGGTCGTACTTCTCCTGTGCGGTCTGGTAACGAGAGCCGTGACGACCATAGTGTGAGATATAGAAAGGCTTGTAACCCTTAGGCGCATCAACAGCCTTCTGCTCTGTAACCATATACGCGGTGTAGATACCACCCGCAAGGTTTGGATTGGCTGCAATCTGCTCTCGGATACTCTGCGCCATTGCTGAAGTGGAAAAGGCAAGGGCAATGATGAAAATAAGTCGTTTCATAGTTTGGTTAGGTTGTTAATAATCTTTATTGTACGCACAACTGGCAAATATACGAACTAATTTCGATTTTACAAAGATGTGTGGGCTATATAGTGAAAAAATGGGCGATAGAGTTGTAAAATATAGATTATATTTATATCTTTGTTGTGAATAATAAGTAGAACGTTATGACAATCATCCAACTTGAGTATCTTCTTGCTGTTGCCAACTTCGGTAGTTTCTCTGTTGCAGCAGACCACTGTTTTGTTACACAACCATCTCTGAGTATGCAGATTAAGGCACTCGAGAGCGAGCTGGGAGTGATGCTGCTCGATCGTTCAAAGAAGCCTGTTGTGCCAACAGAGGCGGGTGAGGTAGTGTTGCAGCAGGCACGTGAGGCGCTGAGAGAGTACAACTCTATCAAGGAGGTTGTGCTGCAGTTTAAGGGTGAAATTGCAGGTAAAATCCGTCTTGGTGTCATCCCGACTATCGCGCCGTATATTCTCCACAAGTTTATCCCCGAATTCGTTTCGCGCTATCCGAAGGTGGAACTTGAGATTCGAGAGATGCATACTGAGCAGATTGTTGACCAGATGAATCGCGACCTTATAGACGTGGCACTTGTGGCAGGTGGTACTTGTGGTGATGAATTTACTGAGTATGATCTGTTTGACGATAGATTTTACGCCTATGTATCTCCGTCAAACTCGCTCTACAAGAAGAGTAATATCCAGATTTCGGATATCGATATGCGCGAACTTATCCTCCTTAGCCGTGGAAACTGCTTGCGCGACCAGGTGCTCGAACTCTGTCAATCACGCTCCTCTTATCCATCGCGTTACTACTTCGAGTCCGGTTCACTCGATACCCTTATGCGTATCGTTGATTGCACCAATAGCGTCACCATCATCCCCGAGATGTCTATCGAGTATATCGGCAAGGAGCACTCACGCCAAGTAAAACCACTCCTGCGTGGTGCCTACTCTCGTAAAATCTCCCTCGCCGTGCGCCGTACCTATGTAAAACACTCGATTGTTGAGGCGTTGCAGAAAACCATATTAGACTGCACCTCAAAGTGATTTTGGTGTGATAGCGGGGCACCTATCTCCGCTAACAAAAAAATCCGACAATGGCTGTACGTTTTAGTACTATCCATCGTCGGATTTTTTGTGCCGAGCGGAGTATCTGCCCCGCTCTGACACCAAAATTCCGTCACTTTATTAAACCTTTTGACGACAAATGAGTTCAAAGAGTAAACGGCGTGCAAACTCTGATTTGCCAAAAGCCAACGGCTTTTATTAGTATCAGCAATCGTTTTCGGATTGAGCAGAGAACAAAACTCCGTTCTTGACTTGTTTTCGAGAATAACAGTTATCCGAAGGATAGTAAAAATGAAAATAGCACTCACTCAAGCTTGCTTGAAAGTGAAGTGCTATTTTTGTTTTTGATATTGTCGCAGACAACGTTATTCTCGCAACAGCCTACGAGCGAAACAGAGTTTCGCAGAAAGCTTTTTGCACGCCCTGCTTTTCTCGAAAAAGCGGGCAGTACTGCGTAGCCGCGGGCTATCCTAAATCATCCTACTCAATAGTAAATCGGCGGGTATTCTCGTCGAGGATTTCGATTTTGACGACCATTGTATCGTCGGGCAGCAGTTGCTCGACCTTTTCGGGCCACTCGACAAGGCAGAGGTCGCCCGAGTAGAAGTACTCCTCATATCCCATATCGAATGCCTCGTTTATCGAGTTGATGCGGTAGAAGTCGAAGTGGTATACTGGCTCGCGCTCTGATGTATAGTACTGATTTACAAGGGCAAAGGTTGGGCTGGTTACGATATCCTCCGAGCCGAGAGTCTCCATAAGCGTACTGATAAGTGTAGTCTTTCCCGCACCCATCGGTGCAAAAAATGCAACCACATTTCGACCGTTTAACGACTCCCAAACAAGCTCTGCAACCTTTGGTAGGTCGGAGAGAGAATCTATAGTAATTGTATTCATATTTTGTTAAAATTCAAGTTCAACTTTGAAGTGTGCTGCGCCTGATGCTTCGGCTGCGGCAAGACCAATCTCCGAATCCTCGAAAATGACTGTCTGAGAAGGTGTTACGCCCGCCATCTCCATCGCTTTAAGGAAGCAGTCTGGGTGTGGCTTTGACTTTACAACATCGTCTGAAGAGAGCAGTCCGTCTATATCGTTTTCGATACCCAAGTAGCGCATTACATTTGTTATATTGTCGATATGGCCTGTCGATACAATCATCGCCTTGCCACCATTTGCGCGAAAATCTTGCACAAAGTCCCATAAAGGCTTGTTGAGCGTAACCAAATCGAAGTGAGTAGGGTATATCTCAACCTTGCGGCGACGGATACGCTGCATCTGTACGGGGTCGGTAATGCCTATGTCGGTCAGAAACTCCGGACAACGCAGGCCGAAGTACTTGCGGCGGTACTCCTCCATTGTAATTGTTATCCCCTCCTCGGCGAGTGCTTCGATGTATGATGTGGCGTTGGCTCTGCCCGTGTTGGCTACCGTGCCGTCAAAGTCTAAAAGTAGTAGTTTTATCTCCATTAGTCAAACGATTGCATACCCGACTGGGCTATTCTGATAATCTTCTGATACTCCTCTGGTGTGAGCTCCATAAAGAAGTAGTGCACAGGGTCAACTCTGACACCTTCATATCGTACCTCGTAGTGTAGATGTGGCGAAATGGAGAGTCCAGAGTTACCTGAGAGGGCTATAATATCGCCTCGACGCACCTTCTGACGGCGTTTTACCTTTGCCTTTTGCAGGTGGCTGTATGATGTGGAGTAGCCGTTTCCGTGGTCAATAACAACGGTAATTCCCGACGTTGAAGTCTTACCCAAAACCTCCTTCACTACACCATCTGCTGTGGCAAAAACACTCTCACCCTCGGGTATGCTGTAGTCAACACCCTGATGTGACTGCAGCGTGCGATAAAATGGGTGCATAAGCATACCATAGCCCGCAGTAAGCAGGGTCAGCTGGTGGTTGATTACGGGCTGAATGGATGGTATGTTGTTGCGTTTATCGCCAACTGCGTCGAGATTGCTCTGTAGCGTGCTGTATGTGAGTTCCAACTCGGCAAGCCTCTCTTCGAGATTGTTGGTCTGCAGAGTAAGGTCACGCAACATCTGATGTTTAGACTTTTCTAGTAGCTTCTCGTGTAATGAAAGTCGCTGCTGCTCATAGTCTGAGTTAAAGTCGTAAGGTGTTGATTCAAAGAGTATTCCGAAGATGTTTCTATCGCGAGCAATGACATTTTCTACCACCATATTGAGTGAGTCGTAACGAGCTGAAAGCACCTCGTATTCCGCCTTCATTCGGTCGGTAGAGTGGCGCAATTCGTACTCAGCTGGGGTATCAAAAAGTAGCGAAAAGAGTACAAAATATACCACGGCGGCACCAACCCAAGTGAGCAGGGTAGTGATAAATCGTGTTGCCTTATTTCTCGGTTTGCGTGCCATACTACTCTGTTTCAAGGTCGGTATTATTCTTCATCTTCTCCATCAACTGCTTGTACTCCTCAGAGGACATATTGCGGTTGAAGTAGTTTACTGGGTTTACGTGGCGACCCATATATATCACCTCATAGTGCAGGTGCGGGCCCGTAGAACCACCCGTTGAGCCCACCTCGCCGATAAGCTGACCACGAGATACTCGGTCACCCTCCTTAACATAAATTTTGTGCAAGTGGGCATAACGAGTCTGGTATCCAAACTCGTGATTTAGAAGCACTTGCTGGCCGTAACCACGACGACGAAGACCCTTGTCTGTCATCTCAACAATAGCATCTCCCGTAGCATATACTGGCACGCCTCGGGCACACGATAGGTCAACACCTTTATGCATCTTTCGGGTCTTGTATATTGGGTGACGAGCACGCATACCAAAGGAGTAAAACCAGTCAAGCTGCGTGCGGTCAATAGGCCAAATTGCAGGGATGGCAAAGGACATTCGCTCCTTGTTTTTCGCCAAAATCTGCAACTGGTCGAGCGATAACGATGCTGCATAGGTCTTGCGAGCGAGATTGTCGAGGCTCTTCCAAGAGTTTGTCATCAAACTTGTATACTCATCCCCCTGCAGAGCTGCATATTTCGCCTCTGGATATGGGTTGTAGATGCCGTCAATGGCAAGCGTGTCGACCGAGAAGAGGGAACGATAGACAGAGATGTCACGGTAGTGAATATCATCAATCTTACTCTCCAAAGTACGAATACGATCTTGTAGGATGTTGTACTTTATGACAAGTTCACGATTTTGGTTGTCAATAGAGAAGAGTTTCGGAGTGTAAAAACAGTACGAGATAACCAAATTAAGCAGCGAGATGACGATAAAACCAATTAGCAACTTGCGCAACAGAGGGTATCTGTTGATGCGCACTTTGCCCGCAGATGTTGTGGTTGTATTCGACATATTTAGCTTAATCGTTAATTTTTAAGTAATTTCTAAAAAACTGTCTAAATTTGTTTGCGAAACTATTTTATAGCTGTTGTGTGACTATGTTTTTTCGTAATTCGAGGCGCATGGTGATGTCCATGTAATGAGAATTACGAGAAAAAAGAGTCGTAAACACTATAAAAGAGCGATGTCAAATAAATTTTGGACAGTTTCTAAGTATTTCTTAGAAATATTGGTGCAAAAATACAAAAAATACACTAATTTTGCAACCTGAATCGGCGAAACATTTTTCGCTGACCAAAAAACGATATAAGTGATAATTTTAGTATACTATGGAATCTAACAAAATTCGTCAAGCATTTTTGGACTTCTTTGCTGCTAAAGAGCACGAGATTGTCCCATCTGCACCTATGGTCGTAAAGAACGACCCAACTCTGATGTTTACCAACGCAGGTATGAACCAGTTTAAGGATATCTTCCTTGGTAACGCCCCACGTCGTACTCCACGCGCTGCCGACTCGCAGAAGTGTCTGCGTGTGTCAGGTAAGCACAACGACCTTGAGGAGGTTGGTCACGATACATACCACCATACAATGTTCGAGATGCTGGGTAACTGGTCTTTCGGCGACTACTTTAAGAAGGAGGCTATCAGCTGGGCTTGGGAGCTTCTGACTGAGGTTTACGGTCTGGATAAGTCAAGAATGTACGCAACCGTATTTGAGGGCTCTGAGTCTGACGGTGTACCATTCGATCAGGAGGCATACGACTACTGGAAACAGTACCTTCCAGAGGATCACATCATCCGCGGTAACAAGCACGATAACTTCTGGGAGATGGGCGAGACTGGCCCTTGTGGTCCTTGTAGCGAGATCCACTTCGACCTTCGTGATGAGGCTGAGATTGCAAAGATCTCAGGCCGTGATATGGTAAATACAGGTCATCCTCAGGTTATCGAGATTTGGAACCTCGTATTTATGCAGTTCAACCGCAAGGCAAACGGCTCACTTGAGAGCTTGCCTGCAAAGCATGTAGATACAGGTATGGGCTTCGAGCGTCTTTGTATGATTATGCAGGGCAAGAAGTCTAACTACGATACAGATGTCTTCCAGCCAACTATCGCCGTTATCTCACAGATGTCGGGCAAGAAGTATGGCGAGGATGAGAAGGTAGACGTGGCTATGCGAGTTATCGCTGACCACCTCCGCGCTATCTCATTCTCGATTGCTGACGGTCAGTTGCCATCAAATGTTAAGGCTGGTTATGTTATCCGTCGTATCCTTCGCCGTGCAGTTCGTTATGGTTATACATACCTCGGCTTTAACAATCCATTCATCTGCCGCCTTGTTGCTACACTTGTTGAGCAGATGGGAGGTCAGTACCCAGAGCTTAAGGCTCAGCAGGCACTTGTAGAGAAGGTTATCGAGGAGGAGGAGGCATCATTCCTCCGCACCCTTGCAACCGGTATCAACCTGCTTGAGGGCGTTATTGCAAAGCTTGATGGCGGTAAGATCTCTGGTAAGGATGCATTTGTTCTCTATGATACATACGGTTTCCCTATTGACCTTACAGAGCTTATTGCAAAGGAGAAGGGTGTAGAGGTTGACCTTGTAGAGTTCGAGCAGCAGCTTGCAGCACAGAAGGAGCGTTCACGTAACGCTGCAGCGCAGGATGTTGATGACTGGCAGGAGCTTGTTGAGGTTAAGCAGAGCGAGTTTGTTGGTTACGACACCCTCGAGTGCGATGTTAAGATTGCTCGCGTTCGTCGCGTACAGAGCAAGGGTAAGACTACATACCAGATGGTATTTGACCGCACTCCATTCTATGGCAACTCTGGTGGTCAGGTTGGTGATACTGGTTATATTGAGAGCGCAAATGAGAAGATTGCTATCATTGCTACCGAGAAGGAGAACGGTCTTACAATCCACATCACAACCGCTCTTCCAGAGAATATGACAGCAACTTTCCACGCAGTTGTAGATGCTGCTAAGCGTCAGTGCGCTGCAAATAACCACACTGCAACCCACCTTCTTCACGCAGCACTCCGCACAGTACTCGGTGAGCACGTTGAGCAGAAGGGCTCTATGGTATCTCCAGAGTCACTCCGCTTTGACTTCTCACACTTCCAGAAGGTTACTGCCGAGCAGCTCCGTGAGGTTGAGCGCCTTGTAAACCGTGCAGTTCGTGCAAACGATCCACTCGTTGAGAATCGCGAGGCTACACAGGAGGAGGCAAAGGCTGCTGGTGCAATGATGCTCTTCGGTGAGAAGTATGGCGATAAGGTTCGTATGGTTCGCTTTGGTTCTTCAGTTGAGCTTTGTGGTGGTACTCACACATCTGCTACTGGTAATATCGGCCTTGTAAAGATTGTCTCTGAGAGCGCTATTTCAGCGGGTGTTCGTCGTATCGAGGCTGTTACTGGCGAGGCTGCAGAGAAACTTCTCTACGCTGCTGAGGATACTATCCACGCTGCATCTGAGGCTATCGGCAATCCAAAACTCGTTGATGCTGTTCGTCGTCTTGTTGAGAGCAACGAGAGCCTTACAAAGGAGCTTGAGGCTGTTCGTAAGGAGCAGGTTGCTGCGCTTGCCGAGAGCATTGCAGCAAATGCAACAGAGAGCAACGGCGTTACAGTTATCGCACAGCAGATGGCTCGTCCTACAGAGTTCTTGAAGGATTTGGCTTACAATTTGCGTTCACGCATTAGCAATTTGGCACTCGTTCTCGGCTCTGCTGAGGGTGGTAAGGCTACACTGATGGTTATGCTCGGTGACTCTATCGTTGAGAAGGGCGTAGATGCAGGTGCTACAGTTCGTGAGGCTGCAAAGCTGATGAATGGTGGCGGTGGTGGCCAGAAGTTCTTCGCTACTGCTGGTGGTAAGAATCCTGAGGGCTTGCAGAACGCTATCGATAAAGCTGTCGCTCTCATCAATGAAAAATTCTAATTAGAAAAAACACTTAAAAGATATGGCAAACAAAGTATTACTTATGATTCTCGATGGTTGGGGAATCGGAAATCACACAAAGGCGGATGCTATCTACTCGACAAATCCGCAGTTTATCAACAACCTTACTGCATCTTATCCGCACGCAGAGCTTCGCACTGATGGCGAGAATGTAGGTCTGCCAGAGGGTCAGATGGGTAACTCTGAGGTAGGTCACCTCAATATCGGTGCAGGTCGTGTAGTATATCAGGACCTTGTAAAGATCAACCGTGCTTGTCGTGACAACTCAATTCTGAACAATCCAGAGGTTGTTGCAGCTTTTGAGTATGCAAAGGCAAATGGTGTGAATGTTCACTTTATGGGTCTTACCTCTGACGGTGGTGTTCACTCTTCACTCGACCACCTCTTCAAGCTCTGCGACATCAGCAAGCACTACGGCATTGAGAATACATATATTCACTGCTTTATGGACGGTCGTGATACCGACCCTAAGAGCGGTAAGGGCTTTATCGAGGCACTTGAGAACCACCTTAAGGGCTCTGCAGGCACTATCGCATCTATCATCGGCCGCTACTACGCTATGGACCGTGATAAGCGTTGGGAGCGTGTAAAGGTTGCTTACGACCAGCTCGTTGAGGGCGTAGGTGAGAAGGCTACCGATATGGTTGCAGCTATGCAGAAGTCTTATGACGAGGGTGTGACTGACGAGTTCGTTATGCCAATCGTTCGCGTAGATGAGAATGGCAATGCTGTTGGTACTATCAAGCCAAACGATATGGTTATCTTCTTCAACTACCGTAACGACCGCGCTCGTGAGATTACCGTAGCACTCACACAGCAGGATATGCCAGAGCAGGGTATGCACACAATGCCTCTCTACTACTGCTGTATGACTCCATACGATGCATCTTTCACCGGCCTTCACATCCTCTTCGATAAGGAGAATGTGAATAACACTATCGGTGAGGTTGTTTCAAACCTCGGTCTGTCACAGCTCCGTATTGCTGAGACTGAGAAGTATGCACATGTGACATTCTTCCTCAATGGTGGTCGTGAGGCTGAGTTTGCAAATGAGGATCGCATCCTCGTTGCCTCTCCAAAGGTTGCTACATACGACCTGCAGCCAGAGATGAGCGCATATGAGGTGGCAGATAAGCTCGTTGTTGCTCTTGGTGAGCAGAAGTATGACTTTATCTGCCTCAACTTCGCAAATGGCGATATGGTAGGCCACACAGGTATCTATGAGGCTATCGAGAAGGCTGTAAAGGCTGTAGATAGCTGTGTAGAGAAGGTTGTTACCGCTGCTAAGGCAAATGGCTATGAGGTAGTTATGATTGCTGACCACGGTAACGCAGATAACGCAATCAACCCAGATGGTACTCCAAACACCGCTCACTCACTCAATCCAGTTCCAGTTGTAGTGGTTTCAGATCGCGTAGCAAGCGTTGAGAATGGTATCCTTGCTGACGTTGCTCCAACCGTACTTGCACTTATGGGCGTTGAGCAGCCAAGTGAGATGACGGGTCATTCTTTGGTTACCCTCAAGTAGGTTTTATCGTGATTTTATCGTGAAAATGTGTCATATATGGCACATCCCTAAAAGCCCAGCAATGGCTGTACGCTCAAGTACTATCCATCGCTGGGCTTTTTACGCGATGCACCATCTCTAACACATTTTGACGATAAAATCGTGCACAGATTAAGCGGCGTGCAAGATGTGAGTGCTTTTGACTTTTAGCTATTAGCCATTAGCAATTTTACTGCGTTAGCTGTACTGCGTAGCAAGAAAACCCGCTTGATTTTTGCACCCGGAGCGAAGCGACTAAGCCTCTCCTCTCAACCGACGCCAAGCCGAGCGTAGAGTCAAGCTTGCTTGAACTATACCGAGGCGCGAAGGAGGAAAAGCCACCTTTAGGTGGATTAAAGGGGAGGTTTGGAGGGGAATGTCAATATTTTTGTATAGTTTTAGTACCAGCAATCGTTTTCGGATTTAGGATGCTATCGAAGATAGCGCAATAAAAAAAGAGCCTCGTTCAAGCTTGCTTGAGAACGAAGGCTCTTTTTTATTGAACAGCATATGGCTATCCTAAATCCGCGACGGCTATTTCAAAATCTTGAAGATCATCTTCTTGATTTTGCCGGTGCCGAGCATTGGGGCGTGGGCATCTTCTGGATAGAGGATTGAGAACTGACCCTCGCGCATGGTGTAGAACACCTGTGGCTCGTCGGTGTAGAACTGCACATCCTTCTCGGTATCGAACTCGCCCTTTGCCTTCTTGCAATCCTTGCGCTCTGACCAACCGAACTCCTCCTTAGTTGCACCGCCGATAATTACCTGGATGTCGATATACTTATCGTGTACCTCGAGCAGAGCCTCATAGCGTGGCTTAAGGTCAATCTCCATAACATTTACAAATACCTCGCCCTCGATAATGTCGTGACGGCCGACAGAGATAGTCTTAGGGTTGCACTCTGCAAGGAAGTCAAATGCTGCCTTGAAGCGTGGGTTGAGCGGATAGTAGAGCTCCGCATTTTTGATAGAATCTAAAATCATAATGTGTATATTTTATTGTTTGTCGTTTCTCTTTATTTTAAGTCTTGATATTATAGGGTAGTGGTCAGACTCCTGCAATGTATAGTCCACCTCATAAGATAGTACATCAAACTGGTCACTAACCAACATGTGGTCGATAGCCATCAACTTGAAAAATCCGTCGAATGTGTACGCATAGCCAGAGCCCGCCTCTACAAAGGTATTAACGAGAGGCTCGGCGATAATATTGTAGCTGAACGAGAGCGGAACATCGTTAAAGTCGCCGCAGACAATCATCTTTTTGCCAGCACATTGATCGATAAACTCACGCACCTTCTTTGCCTGATTGCTGCGGTAGATGGTATTGTCGACAAGTTTGTCTGCGATACTCTTTATCTTGTGGTTGCGAGCTGTGTCAAGGACATATTTATGACCCTCGACAAACTCCATATCTTGAGCAGTGATGGTTGTCGACTGCAGATGCAGATTGACCACGCGCAGAGTATCTTTATCGACCAAAATATCTGCCCAAATGGCGTTAAAACGAGGCAACGAGTCTATGCGACCCTGCTTAAGTATTCGCTGATTTGTGAAAATCTCGCACGAGAAGTCACTCTTGCCATTGGCCGTAGTTGTATACTTTGAGCCAAGACGCTGCCAAACCTCCTCAGCCCCCGACTTGTACTCTTGCAGACAGAGGATAGTAGGGCGGTGCAGGGCAATAGTGTCAACTAAAGAGGTGTTGTTGGAGTTAGCGATATTGTAACTCATCACCTTGATGCAATTTTTCGGAAACTTAATCTCCGCACCCTGCTTAAAGTCGGCACGGTAGTATTTGCCAACCGATAGTGTTCCGATAAATAGGAAGACAAATGACACAAACGCCAAACTCCACCTCCAGCGCAGGGCCCAGTAGAGAGTGGTGATTAGCATAAGCATATATATAATAGGTGCACCGAGTACAACAACTGAGAATATGCCCAGTCGCTCTGGTGCGCTATTAGGTGTAACTACGCAGATAATTGTTGCCGCAGCGAGCAGAAAGAGTACACCCACCATTGCTATATCTATAATAAATAGCAGCAGCGAGAGGCTGAAACTCCTCTGTCGTTTAGCCTTACCTTTGCGATAGTCGCGATATATATTGCCGTTTGTGCGTGCCATTGCTAAAAGTATATTACGCGTCTATTTTTCCAAAAGTGGAGCAGTGCCCAGCCCCAGAGCATACCACCGACGTGTGCAAAGTGTGCAACACCATCGCCAGCAACACCCCAACCCTGGATAACCTCAAGGATGATATATCCGATAACAAACCACTTAGCCTTAATTGGCATAGGCAGTGGGAAGATAAATATCTGGTTGTTTGGGTGCATAACACCAAAGGCCATCAGAAGACCCATAGTTGCACCAGATGCTCCAATCATTGTAAAGTAGTATTCGCCCGCAACCCAAGCCACAAGTATCTGGAACAGCGCTGCGCCAATACCGCAGACAAAGTAGTATATCAGAAAGCGTTTTGCACCCAACTCATACTCCAATGTGCGGCCAAACATCCACAGCGCAAACATATTGAAGAATAGGTGGCTGAAGCTACCGTGGAGGAACATATAGCTGATAAACTGGTATGGGTGGAAGAGTGGAGACTCTACCCAAAATAGCTTTCCGTAGTGCCCCAAAAACGAATTTGCGCTCGGAATGAGGTATGTAGCAAGAAAGAGTAGACAGTTTGCTATAATAAGGTTTTTAACCACTGGTGGGGTTCTAAATGCAGGGTTGATATTCATACTTTATGCCAATTTCTGTTGTATGTCGTCAAGTGTTATGTATGTAATAATGGTCTTACCCGATGGGGTTGTCTTGTGCTCCTTGCAGGCCATTAGTTGCTCGGCAATAGCCTCAGCATCTGCCTGAGTGTACTGCGCGCGCTTTGCCGCCTCACTCTTTGCAAGGGTGAGTGCCATCTGCTCACGGCGCATACTCTCTACCTCGTGCGGCAAGGCAAGACTCTGCAGCAGTTCGTAGATAGCAATATCTATGCGCTCAGCGCTCAGCTCCGCAGGAATACCGTTTATGTTTATAGTACAACCACTCTCGAGTGAGATGTCGAAACCAAGTGCAGCAAAGTCTACTGCCCACTCCTCGATAAGCGAAAACTCTGCCTCAGAGAGTGTCAGAGTCTGCGGGAAGAGTAGTTGCTGAGAGATACTCTTGCCACCATCAAGTAGCGCGCTGTAGCGGTCAAAGAGAATTCGCTCGCGGGCTCTTGTAAGGTCAATGGCGCAGAGTACACCGCCAACCATCATAGAGGCGTAACGGCGACCGATGTAGTGTACGGCACTGATTGTGGTATCTACAGCCGATTCGAGTTCAAGATACTGCTCTGCAGGCTCCGACTCAAAGATATCAAAATTGTCATTTGAGCCTGGTAGCGGGAGTGAGAAGTCCATCTCAGAGGTACGACTTGTAAAGTCATATCCTGAGTCAGATAATGCACTCTTTATCGGGCGAGTGTTGCTATGTCCATCCTCTACGGCAAATGGATTGTAGTTGTCACAAGTAGTAGCCTTTGGCATCTGGTAGATGACATCGGTTGTAGCCACTGGAATATCTATCAAGTCCTCCGCCTCAAAATCCATCATCGGCACAGAGCCGGTCTTGGCAAGTGTCTCTCTAACAGCTGCGTTGATAATCTGCCAAATGGCATCTGTATCAGCAAAACGCACCTCAATCTTCTGTGCGTGGACATTGACATCCACTCTGTCAGGATTAACGGTAAGGTATATGAAGAACGACGGTTGTGAGCCATTAGGAATAAGGTGCTCATAGGCCTTTGCTACAGCCTTGTTGAGATATGGCGACTTGAAATAGCGGCCATTGACAAACATATACTGGTCAGCCCTCACCTTGGCTGCCGAAGCACGACAAATATAACCCTCAATTTTGGCGATAGAGGTCTCTACACCCACCTCAATAAGGCTCTTCTTGGCTGCAGGACCGATAATGCCGACAATACGCTCAAGAAGCGATGCCTTTGGAAGAGAGTAGACCATCGCCTTGTCCGACAGCAGCTCCATACTCACCTCTGGATGACAAAGAGCAACGCGGCGGAACTCGGTCTTAATCATGTTCGGCAACTGCGACTGACGGTCGTCGATAAACTTACGCCTTCCGGGGGTGTTGTAGAATATGTTTTTGACTAAGAACTGCGAGCCAATAGGGGCAGCCACAGGGGTCTGACTGACAAACTCACCACCATTAATCACCACCTTTGTTCCAATCTCAGCCTCGGCCTGACGGGTAATCAGCTCAACCTGAGCAATAGATGCGATAGATGCAAGCGCCTCGCCACGGAAACCGAATGTACCCAGGGCGTAGATGTCATCCAACTCGCGAATCTTGCTTGTCGCGTGGCACTCAAAGGCCATACGGGCATCGCTTGGTGACATACCGCAACCATTGTCGATAATCTGAATAAGGTCGCGACCGCCATTTGTGAAGTTTACAGTAACCTTTGTTGCCCCAGCATCAATAGCATTCTCCACCATCTCCTTGATTGCGGATGATGGGTACTCAACAACCTCTCCAGCCTTAATTTGGTTGGAGATAATCTCAGGTAGTAGTCGAATCTTGTCAGCCATAGTCGGTTACTGCTCTTGGTAGTCGTTTGGTACGACGGTTATTGGGGTATATGGGTTGAATGTCTCGTTATCTAACTCCGCCTGCTCAACTACAGGGTTACTCTTCTTGCCTGCCATAGAGATAATATTCACCAAACGTGGCACTAACATATAGGCGATAATAATTATAATTGCCACGCCAAATACCATCAGTGCACGCGGTGTGCCGCTATTGTCAGCCTTCTGCTGCGCCTTGCGCTCGGCACGAGCCTCACGAACGGTACGGATGTACTTTCCTGGTGCGTACGGGGTGTTATCATCAGCACTCTGACCTCTCAGCTCACGACGACGAGCCTCGCGACGCTCCTTCTCTGGATCGTAGTAGCGAGGGATGTAGTTGAACTTGTTGGCGTGCTTTTTAGGCGGTGAAAATAGTCCCATATTAGTTGAAGAAGTCTTTCATTCGTTCAAAGATGTTCTGCTTATTACCCTTCTCTGGGTTGCGGAAGTGTGGCATTTGCGCAAGTTTTGCAATCAGCTCCTTCTCCTCAGAGTTGAGCGATGTAGGCATAGCAATATCGACTACAACGAGCAGATCACCTGTGCCGTTGTAGCTGCCGTAGCTGTTGATTGCCGGCAGACCCTTGCCACGCAGACGAAGCACCTTGCCCGCCTGTGTGCCCTGAGCAATATTTATCTTTGCCTTGCCGGTAATTGTCGGCACCTCGACCTCGCCACCTGCAAGGGCAGTGGTAACAGGGATTGTTAGGTTGTGGATAAGGTTTGCACCGTCGCGGATAAAACGTGGATCCTCCTGCTCCTCGATAACAACGAGCAGATCTCCATTTACGCCACCCTGACGAGCTGCATTACCCTTGCCAGATACGGTAATCATCATACCCTCGGCAACACCAGCAGGGATGTTGAACTCGACAACCTCGCTACCCTTTGTGTAGCCCTCACCAGCACACTTGTTACACTTATCCTTGATAACGGTACCCTGACCGCCGCAGACAGGACATACGCTCTGTGACTGCATACGGCCAAAGAAGGTGTTCTGCACCTGCATAACATATCCCGAACCGTTACAGTTGCTACAAGTCACACGCGCCGATGCATCCTTTGCTCCACTACCACCACAAGCATCGCAAGCGATATTCTTGTTGAGTTTGAGCTTCTTTGTTACACCATTTGCAATCTCCTCGAGTGTCAGACTAACTCTTACGCGAATGTCTGAGCCACGATTAACCTTCGGACCACGAGAGCGTGAGCCGCCACCGAAGCCAAAACCGCCACCGAAGATATCTCCAAACTGCGAGAAGATATCCTCCATAGAGAATCCACCGCCGCTGAAACCGCCAAAGCCGCCACCAGCAGCACCATTCATACCTGCGTGACCAAACTGGTCGTAGCGGGCACGCTTGTCGGGGTTAGAGAGTACATCATAGGCCTCAGCAGCCTCCTTAAACTTCTCCTCAGCCTCTTTGTTGTCGGGGTTACGGTCTGGGTGGTATTTGAGCGCAGTCTTTCTATACGCCTTCTTTATCTCGTCGGCATTGGCATTCTTCTCAACGCCAAGCACCTCGTAGTAATCTCTCTTTTCTGCCATAAATCTCAAACTGAAATTTTAACACTATTACTCTCCAACTACAACCTTTGCAAAGCGCAGTACCTTGTCACCGAGCATATAGCCACGCTCGATAACATCGATTACCTTGCCCTTCTTCTCCTCGCCGGCTGCAAAACGAGCCACAGCCTCATGTAGATTCTCATCAAATGGGCAGTCGAGAGCCTCAATCTCTACAACCTTCTTCTGGCGCAGAGTGTCGATAAACTTCTGCACAACAAGGCGCTCGCCCTCACGCAGAGCGTTGATGTCGTCACTCTTCTCAGAAGCAGCTGTTGCACGCTGCATATCGTCCAAAATCGGGAGAATTGCCTTCAGAACATCGCTACCACCACTCTGGATAAGCTCCATCTTCTCGCGAATAGTACGCTTGCGGAAGTTGTCAAACTCTGCTTGAAGACGAATGTACTGATCTTTCCAATCAATCTGCTCCTCAGTTGACTTCTCTGCCACAGTGTCAGTCTCAGCTGTTGCCTCATCTGTCATATTGTCCGATGTGGCAGTATCAGAGGTGGTTGCCTCTACATTGTCGGTAGTTGTTGTCTGGTCTTTAATCTCCTGATTTTCAGTGTTTTTCTTGCTCATATAACTATTTTTAATTATCTTCTTATATACTATCACGCAAAAGCTGTACCGAATCCGTTAGAACAGATTATCGTACATAGTCTGGCTCTTGTCGTACTTCAGGTCGGCAAGCGATGCCGCCTTAACACCGATGTTGAAGCTCCAACTGCGGTGCATACCAAATGGAATCCAGACAAACGACATCTGCCAGCAGTGCAGATCTCGAGTGATGGATATTGAGGTGGTGGTAAGTTTTCGATTTTGGATATCGAAACCACTCGTAAACGATATACCCGTCTTTGGCGTAAGATTTACACTACCATTAAATCCGATTGTCTGGTTTACAACCTTCTTATAACCCGTTGTTCCGTTGTTTGTGTACTGCGCACTATAGCTGATGACGTAGTTAAAACCGAGGTTCCACGGTATTGAGAAGTCGTAGTACGATTGTGCCATATACTGCCTTCGAAGCGTAGGGTCCATAAGACCGTAAGGGTCGCTAAATGGGTTGAAGTACTCTGGCGGTATGGAATTAATATCGTTTATCGCAGCCTGCGACTTGTCATTTCGGGACTTAAATGTATAACCGAAACTCCAACCAGTATTCATTATTCGACCAGGCAGACCCTTTGCCCACATCAGTTTGTTTATTCTCACACCCTGTGGTGTCACCTGATAAGGGTCGAGTGTCGCCGAGAGGTTCAGACCGAAGTTGCCGTAGATGGTTGTACGGATCGACATATTGATATTCGACAGACCCATAGAGTCAGCAAGGAAGTTGTACGAGCCACTGAGTGAGAGGTCGTCAATAAGCTTAATCTTCTTCACGCCAGATGTATCTCGCTTGCTGAGTACCTTCATCTCAAGGCTCTGCTTGAGTGAGAAGTTGATAGATGCTGAAGCACCTCTACCAGGAACACCGTATGCGTTGTCAGAGTATGGCGAATAGAGCGTATAACCACCCAAAGAGTCGGACTGAACAACCTTGTAGAAGCCGAACTTCTGATTACCGAAGTCTGGCATATATGAACCGCCTACAGAAGGGGTAATGGTGTGGCGAACAGCTTGTACTTTTGCTGTCTTTTTCTTCATCTGCCACATACCGTAGATAGTAGTATTGAGCGATACAGAGGCGTTGTAGTTGTAGATACGGTAGAAGCCATACTCAGGGTCGAGCTTATCAACCTGATTTGTTGTAGGGTTCCACTCCTGCATCTGACGCTTGAAGTACCAACGCTCGGTATAGTTGAACGAAGGCGTGAGGTTGATATACTTAAAGAGTGTGAAGCTCGAAGAGACTGGGATTGAGTGTTCTACACCGTTCCTCATATTCTTCAGTGTCTGCTTGGTGAAAATCTCGCTCTCTGGTGCATTTGCCGAGTTGGTCAACTTACCGGTATATGTAAACGAAATTTTCTCATACCAACGCTGCTTACCTACGGCCTCCTTGCGCTTGAATGGGTAGATACGAGCCACATTGAAGACCATATTAGGGAAGTTTACAGAGAGCGCTCGAGTCTGCGAGTTCTGTGAGATACCCAAGTTCATTGAGAATGAGAATGGAGTGCCAGCCCAACTCTTCGAGTATGAGATAGATGAGTTGGTTTGTGTCGCAAGGATGTCGTTGAGCGATGTTGCAGAGTACTTACTGTAACCACTTGTCGAGAGGTTTACCGAAGCCGAGAATGTCGAGCCTGGATTTGCTTTAGGGTCCTGAGAGTGTGTCCAGGTGAACTTAAAGTTGTTCTGCTTTACATAGTCCGCCTCGCCCTTATCACCAGTCTTGACGCAAGAGAAGTCGAAGTTTACATTACCCGAGTACTTGTATTTCTTCACATAACGAGAAGATGCATTGACCTCCCACGAGCCGAGCGTATAGAAACCACCCGTTACGGCAAGGTCCATATGCTGGTTGATGATAAAGTAGTAACCCAGTCCTCGTAGGAAGAAACCTCGCATACCGTCCTCACCATATGTAGGCATCAGCAGACCTGACTTAGCTCCCGAAGAGATAGGGAAAAACGCCTCAGGAATACAGAGCGGGTAGATAGGTACATCCTCCATAACAAGGTATGCAGGGCCAGTGATAATCTTCTTGCCAGGGATAACCTTTGCTTTGGTCATCGCCAGGTAGAAGTGCGGATGGTCTGTATGGTCGCAAGTTGTATACTTACCTTGCTGAATGTTGATAGAGTTGTCTGGGTGCTTTTTAATGCGACCACCGACCAACCAACCGTCACCTTGCTGTGTTGCTACACCACGAATCAGAGCCTTCTCCGAGTCGAAATTGTAGGTGATAGTATCCATCGTGAAGCTTGTGCCAGCATCGGTAAATACAGGCTGAGTCTGGGTAGGTTTGCCATCGACAGTATCGGCCTTACCATATGCGTAGATCTCGTTGTTGTTCATGTTGATACGCATATAGTCCGCTTGCAGAGACTTGTCGCCATATTTGATGTCACCCTTATTGTAGATGTAGACCTTGCGGTTTACCATATCGTAGTAGAGAGAGTCGGTGTTCTTACCCTCTACAATCTGGTCAAGACCTCCCTTTCTTACAGCCTTCTGTAGCGCAGCAGACTCTGTTGTAGCTTGAGTACTCTTCTGTACAGACGAAGTGTCGACACTCTCGGTCTTGCTTGACTCTACTCGGCGACGATTTTCACGAAGTAGCTGTGATGATTTGAGTGTATCGGAAAGCTTAGCTTGAGGTAGAATAGTATCGCTTGCCGAGAGTGCTGCCTTGGCAAATGAGTTGTCGCTTATACGATCGGTTTGCGCAAAACCGAACATAGATTGCGCCGTAAAGAGCGCAATCACAAGCATAGTGAGATATTTTAGCCTAAAATGTTTCAAAAATCCAATAATTTTTAGTACCTTTGCCGGCAGCGCCGGCAAAAACGCAAAATAACGCTTCTATACGCGTATGTACGCGATTTTTCAGCGCGTAAAGGTAGTAAAAAAACTCTATTATACCAAAAGCTATGGGCAGACTTTTAACTATTCTGTTGCTTTTTGCACTTGTGCTGCATAATAACGCCGCATCGGCCGATAATGTTGCACAGGGTGTTAAGGTTATTGTTATAGATGCAGGTCACGGAGGCTCGTTCCCTGGTGCTCGCTATGGTGGCTATTCGGAGAAGAATATCAATCTCCAGATGGCGCTCAAGTTGGGTGCTATGATTGAGAAGGGTATGCCCGATATTAAGGTTGTATATACCCGCAAAACCGATAAGAATTTCTCGTCAAATCTGCGAACAGACCTTCAGGCTCGTGCAGATATAGCAAATAATGCGGGTGGAGACCTGTTTATCTCTATTCACGCCAATGCTCACCCTAAGAGTACAGCTACTAAGGGTGTCGAGACGCTGATTATGGGTGAGAGTGAACTTGAGACCAGTGAGAACGAGGCAATCCTCTTTGCAAATAATAAGGAGGAGTTCTTTGATATGTCCGATAAGAGCACTGCAGCTATTGTTCGAGCACATATTCAAAATTTGCAATTCACCTATGGCGAGTATAGCGAGGTTATGGCACGCCTTGTTCAGAAGCACTATGCCAAGTTGGGTCGTGTAAATCGTGGTATCCGTAAGCAGCCACTGCGAGTACTCTATGCGACAGATATGCCGAGTATACTTACAGAGGTGGGATTTATGTCCAATTCGACGGAACTTAAGTATATCACATCGGAGAGTGGACAGAAGGAGCTTGTAGGTGCGCTCTATGCAGCGGTAAAGGAGTATGTGATCTATGTAAAGAAGAGCCTGCTTATTGAGAGTACATCGGAGCAGACTACATCTGCGCCTCAAACAAAGAGTGAGCCGAGCGTTAAGCAATCTGCCAAGCAGCCAGCCAAGCAGCAGACCACAACTCAGCAGAAGTCATCATCAACACCGAAGAGTACGACAACTGCAACAAAGTCGTCATCTGTTCGTTATACAGTACAGATAATGGCAAGCAAGAGTGCTGTGGCACTGACTGACTCTCGCTTTGGTAGTTACAAGGGTAAGGTGCGTCAGGTGAGAGCTGAGGGCGCCTATTCATATAAATATTGCGTGGGCGACTATGCCGACAGAGCCTCAGCTCAGGCGACTGTTGCAAATATCCGTAAGAGTTTTCCTCAGGCGTTTGTTATCGCCGTTAAGGATGGTAAAGTTGTAAAATAAGTAGAAACCGAAAAGTATAAATGATGAAAAAAGAGGTTAAAATTGGAATTTATGCGTTACTGATTTTCTTGGGCGCATGGGCTGGTATCCGTTTTTTGAGTGGAGCCGACATCTTTGGTAGAACACACAACTACTATGTCTATTATGACAACGCAAGTGGTCTGCAGAATGCTGCGGCGGTTGTTATTCGTGGCGTAAAGGTGGGTCAAGTATCAAATGTGGCTATTGCAGAGGATGAGCCTTCTAAGGTTGCTGTAACTATCGCAGTGTCAAAGGATTATACTATTCCAACAGATACTAAAGCAAAGATTTTCAGCGCAGGCCTTATGGGTGGTCAGGCTATTGAGCTTGTTTTAGGTAGCTCAACTCAGATGCTGGAGCCTGGCTCGAAGATTACCCCTCTTGCAGAGCCTGGTATGATAGATATGCTGACATCGGAGTTTGGTGATATTAAGGAGAAGCTGATGGGTATGGTTGATAATATCAACGTTACGCTCAACTCTCTCAATGGCCTTGTAGATAGCAATAATGCAAATATCTCTGCAGCAATCGCAAACCTTAACGGTATTCTTGCAGAGTTACAGCAGTCAAATATCGTATCAAATCTCGACTCATTTACAGGTACTCTTCAGAATAATGGAGAGAAGATTGATAGCATTGTAGCAAATGTCAGCAACCTGACAGCATCGCTCAACGAGCAGCAGGCGGGTGTAAAACTCGCACAGAGCATCGAGCAGCTTAACTCTCTGCTGGCTAAGTTCAATGAGTCTGAGGGTACAGTTGGTAGCCTTCTGAATGATAAGGCTCTCTATGCAAATCTTGCTGAGGCTTCAAATAACCTCTCGCTACTGTTGGAGGATCTGAAGGAGCATCCTAAGCGTTATGTACACTTCTCTCTCTTTGGCGGTAAGGCCGAGAAGGCGGAGAAGACCGAGAAAAAATAATAGGGGATAGCAACGAATGGTATATCCTGAGAATTTTGAGACAAGGATAGGTTTTGATACTATCCGCAACCAATGTAGTGCGCTCTGTACTATGCGTCGCTCGGCAGAACTTCTTGCCGAGCAGACCTTCTCTACCTCTGCGCGTACTATTGCCACCCGTCAGGCACTTGCGGCAGAGATGGGTAGTATCCTTACGATGGATTGCGGAGTGTTGAAAGATGAATTTTTCGACATAGATACCCTTGTTGAAAAGGTTCGCGTCGAGGGTACATTCCTCGATTGTGGCGAGGTTATGCGTTTGGGTATAACCCTTGCTGCTGCCGAGGCTGTGGTTGAGATTATTCGCGGAAAAGAGCAGTTTAAGGCACTTAATCGTCTTTCGGCAGGTGTTGTATCGCTGTCGCATATTACACGTGAGATAGCCCGTATTCTCGATGAGCGCGGAGAGATGCGTGATAACGCCTCACCAGAGCTTGCAGCTGTGCGTCGCGAAATTCGCCAGTCTGAGGGTCAGGTATCGAAACGTCTGCAGGCTGTGCTTCAGGGCGCAAAGAGTGCAGGAATTGTCGATGCGGAGGCGATGATATCTATCCGTGACGGTCGCGCTGTAATTCCAGTTGCGGCGGCAAATAAGCGCAAATTACAGGGCTTTATTCACGACGAGTCGGCAACGGGAAAGACATTCTATATTGAGCCAGTTGAGGTTGTAGAGCTCAACAATCGCCTCAAGGAACTCGAGTATACGGAGCGCCGAGAGATTGTCAAAATTCTTACAACATTTACCGACCTTGTTCGTGCAGATATTGAGGCTGTGGCGCACTCTGGCGAGTTTGTGGCACAGATAGATATGATTCGCGCAAAGGCTCGTTGGGCGGCAGAGAATGACGCTGTGCAGCCGATTATTAGCGACGGTGAGCTGTGGCTTGTAAAGGCTCGTCATCCGCTGCTTGCACAGACCCTTAAGCGCAACGGTCGTGAACTGGTACCGCTCGATGCTCGACTCGATAAGGATAGCCGAATACTCGTTATCTCAGGACCAAATGCGGGCGGAAAGTCTGTCTGCCTTAAGACATTTGGCATTATACAATATATGTTCCAGTGCGGTTTCCCGATTACGGCTGCACAGAGTACGGAACTTCCAGTTTTTGATAAACTCTTTATAGATATAGGCGACCAGCAGTCCATCGAAAACGACCTTTCGACCTACTCTTCGCACCTTATAAATATGAAGGCTATGCTTGCGGGAGCAGATAGCTGTTCATTAGTGCTTATCGATGAGTTTGGTACGGGAACGGAGCCTACTATCGGAGCCGCTATTGCCGAGGCTGTGCTCGAAAAGTTGGTGGCAAGTGGTTGCTTTGGTGTCATTACGACCCACTACTCGAATATTAAGTACTACGCCTCTTCGACCGATGGTATTATCAATGGTGCAATGATGTTCGATGTGCAGCACATACGCCCACTCTTTCGCCTTGAGACGGGTAAGCCGGGCAGCTCGTTCGCTATAGAGATTGCACGAAAAATTGGTCTGCCCGAGGCCATTATCGCATCTGCACGCGAGAAGGTTGGCTCAGACCATATAGATATTGAGAAGCAGCTACGCGAGATTGCTCGCGATAAACGCTATTGGGAGCAGAAGCGTGAGAAGATTCGCCAGACCGACCGCAAAGTAGAGGAGTTGGAGCAGAACTACCACCAGCAGCTTGCTGCCATTCGCGAGGAGCGCCGCGCAATTCTCCATGAGGCCAAGACCAAGGCCAAGGAGCTTATTGCCGAGGCAAATCGCCAGATTGAGGGTACAATTAAGGCCATTCGTGAGGCACAGGCCGAGAAGGAGCAGACCAAGTTCCTCCGCCAGAGCTTCAATGAGTTTAAGGATAGTGTCGAGAGTGTTGACTCTGCCCAGAGCAGCGAGGATATCGAGCGCCAGATGGCACGCATCGAGCGTCGTCGTCAGCGTCGCGAGGAGCGCAAGGCAGAGAAGAGTGCCGAGAAAGAGCAGCCACAGGTAGAGGTAAAGAGGCTGCCAGTTGAGGTTGGTTCAAAGGTGCGACTTATGGGTCACGATGGCGTAGGTGTTGTGCAGAGTATTCGTGGTAAGAAGGCGCAAGTAGCTTTTGGTCAGATGCTTACAACAGTCGAAGTTTCTCGCTTGGAGGGTATCTCTTCGGCAGAGTACCACCGTGCAACACGCCCACAGACTCCGCGTACCGTTATCAGTTCGGATATCTCGCAGCGCCGATTAAACTTCAAGACCTCGATAGATGTTCGTGGCGAGAGGGTAGTCGATGCGCTTGATAAGATTCGCGACTTTGTAGATGATGCGCTGATGGTTGGTGTTGGTACGGTTACAATCCTGCACGGAAAGGGCACTGGAGCACTCAAGGAGGAGATCCGCCGCTATCTGCGTACTATACCAGCCGTTCAGAGTGCTGTAGATGACCATCCAGACCGTGGCGGTTCGGGAATAACTATTGTAACTTTTGCATTGTAATATAGAGCATAGCCTATGGAATTTACTCTATCTCAAATAGCTGAAATATCTTCTGCACGCTATTATGGAGCAGATTTGTCGGTAAAAAGTATCATTACCGATAGCCGTACTATGGCATCTACTGAAGATGCACTCTTTGTGGCAATAAAGGGTGTAAATCACGATGCTCACGACTATATAGGCGATATGGTTGCACGCGGTGTAAAGGCATTTATCGCCGAGCAGGAGATTGAGTTGCCAGAGGGTTGTGGAGTGGTTGTTGTTGAGAACTCGCTTGCAGCACTGCAGAGCCTTGCATCGTACTACCGTCGTCAGAACTTCAAGGGTGAGGTGGTTGCCATTACGGGCAGTAATGGTAAGACGATGGTTAAGGAGTGGATTGCAGCGACTGTACCTGCAGATGTTAAACTCTATCGCTCTCCGCGAAGCTATAACTCTCAGTTGGGCGTGGCGCTATCGCTTCTGATGATGCCAGAGGATGCCGATTTTGTCATTATTGAGGCGGGAATATCTCAGCCAGGCGAGATGCAGAGTCTGCAGCGTATGATTGCTCCGCAGACAGTTATCTTTACCTCTTTGGGAGATGCTCATCAGGCAAATTTTGAGAGTCAGGAGCAGAAACTTCGCGAGAAACTTATTCTTGCACAGAGCGCTGCAAATATCATCTATAGCTCAGATTGTCAGAGTCTTGCTGATGTTGTTCACAGCGAGTTTTGTGATAGACGACTGCTCGACTCTGCACAGGTAGCAGTCCCTACAATGTCAGATGAGATTTCGACTCGTAATGCTCGCACTGTTGCCTCATTCTGTGCACTCTATAATCTTCCACAACCAAACTTTTCTGCTATGCAGCCAGTGGCTATGCGATTGGAGGTAAAACCGGCTATAGCAGGGGCGTTGATAGTTGATGATAGCTATAGTTGCGATATAGATTCGTTTACTATCGCTATGGACTACCTTACAACGGTTGCAGGCACGCGCCGTAAGGTGGTTATTCTTTCTGATATACTTCAGAGTGGTCTTGAGGATGAGTTGCTCTACCGACTTGTAGCAGAGAGTGTTGCAAGAAATGGCGTTGCGCTCTTTGTGGGTATTGGTGAACGTATATCGGCATATTCGGAACTCTTTGAGTGCGATACCCGCTTTTTTGACACCACCGAGCAGTTGTTGGAGAGTATTACAGATATAGATATTACAGATAGTGCGATACTTATCAAGGGTAATCGCCAGTCACGCACAGAGCGCATATCGCATCGCCTTGAACTTAAGAGCCACACGACCGTGCTGGAGGTCAATCTTCGCGCTATGGAGCGTAATATCAACTACTTCCGCTCGCAGATGCCAGCAACAACCCGCCTTGTGGCTATGGTTAAGGCATCGAGCTATGGCGCGGGCGATAGAGAGATTGCGCAGATGCTCTCAAAGCAGGGTGTGGACTACCTTGCTGTGGCATTTGCCGATGAGGGCGTAGAGTTGCGCGAGAGTGGTGTTACTATGCCTATAGTGGTGCTAAATGCTGATGACCAGAGCTTCGATACTATGGTTACTTGGCATCTTGAGCCGGAGATCTACTCCTTCGAGTCGCTCGACTCTTTTGCCGCTGCAGCTCGAACAGAGAGTGGCTACCCTGTACACCTTAAGTTTGATACGGGAATGCACCGTTTAGGATTTGCTGAGGCGGATATTCCGAAACTTTTAGAGAGATTAGAGAGATATTCAGATACAATCCGTGTAGCATCTATATTTACCCACCTATCAGTTGCTGATGATCCGCAGCAGGATGATTTTACCCGTGGACAGATTGCACTCTTTGACCGTGTAAGTAGTGCGGTTGCAGATGCGTTGAACTACAAAGTCCTTCGCCATGCAGCAGCCTCTGCGGCAATTGTGCGTTTTCCTGAGGCGCACTTCGATATGTGCCGTCTTGGATTGGGTATGTATGGCTACGGATTTGAGCATAACGACAACCTTGAGCCTGTATCTACTCTGCGTACCCGTATTGTGCAGATTCGCGAGCTTGAGGCAGGCGAGACTGTAGGCTACGGTAGGGCAGGGGTGCTTACTCGCAAGAGCCGTATAGCGACAATCCCAGTCGGATATGCCGATGGCCTTGATCGCCACTTGGGTTGTGGCCGTTGGAGTATGTTGGTGGCTGGCAAGAACGCACCAACAGTTGGCAGAATATGTATGGATAGCTGTATGATTGATATTACCGATATTGCCGATGTTAAGACGGGTGATGAGGTGACTATCTTCTCTGCCGCTGCTGGAAATAGTGCCGAGGATATGGCTCGACTACTTGATACAATACCTTATGAGGTACTTACATCTGTTTCTAAGCGTGTAAAACGAATCTATATATACGAATAATGGCAACCCTCTACCTTATACCTTGTCCAATCGCGGACGATACCGCTGTGGCAGATGTTACCCCTGCTGCAAATCAGTCTATTATCGATAGTTTGGACTATTTTATTGTCGAAAATACCCGCTCGGCGCGTCGTTTTTTGTCAAAGAGTGGCTATGCCCGAGCTATTGATGATGCAACATTTGTCGAGCTGAATGAGCACACAACCTCACCAACAGAGATTGCAGCAATGATAAAACCACTACTTGAGGGCCGCGATGCGGGTGTTATCTCTGAGGCGGGTGTTCCTGCTGTGGCAGATCCGGGACAGGCGGTAGTAGAGTTGTGTCATAAGCATAATATAAAGGTAGTGCCACTTGTTGGCCCCTCGTCTATCCTTATGGCGGTTATGGCGTCAGGACTTAGCGGTCAGTCATTTGCCTTTAATGGTTATCTGCCTATTAAGGAGCCAGAGCGTAGCAAGACAATCAAACGCCTTGAGTCGCGCGCAAAGGCGGAGCACCAGTCACAACTCTTTATCGAGGCCCCATATCGTAATGTCAAGCTCTTTGACCAGTTTCTTAAGGTTTTGCAGCCCGATACTCGCCTCTGCGTTGCTTGCGATATTACATCAAAGAGTGAATATATCCGTACAGCAACAGTTGCTACTTGGAAAAAGGAGAAGAATATGCCTGATATTCAGAAACGCCCTACAATATTCATTATACTATAAAAGAGCCGCGATTGCGACTCTTTTATAGTATAATTACAACTCCTTGCCAAATACCCAGCGGCGTTTGTGGAACTCCTTTTCAAAAGGTTGCCACATAGCCTGAATTTTGTCATTTGTCTCAAGCATAGCATTTGTCTCGGCATACTTGAAGCCCAACTTGCGGTATGTATCTATAAGGTCGTAGAACATAAGCGAGTTTACACCGCAGTTTTGATAGTCTGGACGCACTCCGATAAGTAATAAATCGAGAGTGTCAGATCGCTTGAGGAACATCGCCTTTAATAGGTGCCACCAACCAAATGGGAGCATTTCGCCATTGCACTTTTGTAGTGCTACGGAGAGTGACGGTATAGATGCGCCTGCAGCAACAAGCTCGCCCTTCTCATTCTCCACAAATGTAAACATTCGGGTATCTGCAAGGCTTAGATAGAGGTCTACATAGCGGTCTATCTGCTTTGGTGTGAGCAGTGAATATCCGTAGAGATTGCAGTAGGTCTGGTTGATAAGGTTGAAGAACTTGTGGCCGTACTTCTCGCGCTTAATCTCTCGGCGAGTGAGCTTACGAATTTTGAGCTTGTATCGCTCCATAACCAACTCCGCAATTCGTATCAGTCTTTCAGGTGTGTGGTCTGGAATGGTAATGCGGCACTCTATCCAACCAGTCTGCTTTGTATATCCCAACTGCTTCATATGCTCGGGATAGTATGGGTGGTTGTATATCAGCGCCATAGTTCCAAGGCGATCAAAACCCTCGACAAGCATACCCTCAGGGTCAAAATCGGTAAATCCCAATGGGCCTACAATCTGCTCCATACCGTGAGCCTTACCAAAGGCCGATACTGCATCGAGTAGGGCAGAAGATACCTCAATGTTGTCGATAAAGTCAAACCAACCAAATCTTACCTGCTTTACATTCCAACTCTCATTGGCCTTGTGGTTGATTATCGCAGCTACGCGACCTGCAATTTCACCCTCTTTGTACGCTAAGTATAACTCTACATCGCAGAAGTCGAATGCGCCATTTTTATCCTTGTCAAAGGTGGCAATATCATCAAAGACAATAGCGGGAACGAAGTACTTATTTCCCTTGTATAGGTTGTTTGCAAAGCGAACAAAACTCTTCAGTTCGGCCTTGCTCTCAACTCTCTTAATAGTGATAGTTGACATATTTTATTCAAATGTGGGTTAGTGTGCAATAAACAAAGATACAAAAAAAATACAATTTCTGTGTAAATATCAATAAAAAATGCTACTTTTATGGTAATTAAATGGTATAAACATAGCGCATATAGATTGGAATTTGAATAATTATCCCTATATTTGTATGATTAACTGACAAACCTAACAACTTAAAACTATAAAACTATGTATCGTATTGTACTTAACGAGACCTCTTATTTCGGTGCGGGTTGCCGCTCTGTAATTGCTGACGAGGTGGCAAAGCGTGGCTTTAAGAAGGCATTTTTTGTAACAGACAAAGATCTTATCAAGTTTGGTGTAGCAGCCAAGATAGAGGAGGTGCTTAATGGCGCAAATATCCCTTACGAGATCTACAGCGATGTAAAGGCAAATCCAACTATCGGTAATGTTCAGCGTGGTGTTGAGGCTTACAAGGCCTCTGGCGCAGACTTTATCATCGCTCTTGGTGGTGGCTCATCTATCGACACCGCAAAGGCTGTAGGTATTATCGTAAACAACCCAGAGTTTGCAGATGTTCGCTCTCTCGAGGGTGTTGCCCCTACAAAGCACCGTGCAGTGCCTACATTCGCTATTCCAACAACTGCGGGAACAGCTGCGGAGGTTACTATCAACTACGTTATTACCGACGAGGAGGCTAAGAAGAAGATGGTCTGCGTAGACCCTAACGACATCCCTATGTGCTCTATTATCGACTGCGAGCTTATGTACTCTATGCCAAAGGGTCTTACCGCTGCAACAGGTATGGACGCGCTTACTCACGCTATTGAGAGCTTTATCACTCCAGGTGCTTGGACAATGAGCGATATGTTTGAGTATAAGGCTATCGAGCTTATCGCAACTCACCTCAAGAACGCTGTTGAGAACGGTAAGGACGAGGTTGCTCGCTCTGGTATGGCTGAGGCTCAGTATATCGCAGGTATGGGCTTCTCAAACGTAGGTCTTGGTATTGTTCACTCTATGGCTCACCCTCTCGGCGCATTCTATGACACTCCTCACGGCGTGGCTAATGCACTTTTGCTCCCTTACATTATGGAGTACAACGCCGAGTCACCATCTCGCGCTAAGTATCTCGACATCGCAAAGGCTATGGGTGTAAATACCGAGGGTATGAGCGTAGACGAGGGTGTAAAGGCTGCTATTGATGCTGTACGAGCACTCTCTCTGAGCATCGGTATTCCACAGCACCTCAATGAGATTGGCGTTAAGAAGGAGGATATCCCAGCCCTCGCAGTTGCAGCATTTAACGATGTATGTACAGGCGGTAATCCTCGTCCAACATCGGTTGAGGATATCGAGAAGCTATATCACACCGCCTTCTAATTTGCCGTGAAAAGCACGCATTTACTTCCGCTAACGCGATATGTCAGCAATGGGCAGTACGCCTTAGTACAGCCCATCGCCTCCAATCGCGCCGAGCGTTGTAACTACGCACTTTTGACGACAAATGCGTGCAAGTAACAAGCGGAGTGTAAACTTTCCGCACATCTCTAAAAGTAAACCCCTTTGGGCTGTAGGTTTTACTACTATCCCAAAGGGGTCTCTTTTGCGATGCACACCCACTACTACCTTTTGACGACAAATTCGTGCATAGAGATAGGGTAGTGCATATTTGCTTTTTACATGACACCAAGCAACTACACCACTCTGGCGATAAAACGGAGCAAAGATGTAGCGGAGTATAAAAATATCCGTATAGCGGATACTTATATAATGCCAATAGCCAATGGCCAACTGCTAATAGCCAAAAAAAAGAGCGACCTAAGTCGCTCTTTTTTTACTTATTAATCTTTGCCCAAGAGTCCTTGAGGGTTACCGTGCGGTTGAATACAAGGTGGTCGGCAGTTGAATCCTTATCTACATTAAAGTAGCCGATTCTCTGGAACTGCAGGTAGTCAAGCGGCTTAGCATCTGCCAGATACTTCTCTACATAGCACTCTGTAAGTACTGTCAGAGAGTTAGGGTTAATCATCTGCTTCATAGCCTCCAGAGCATCGCAATTCTGCTCCTTACGGATTGCTGCCATCTCGTCGCGAGGGTTCTCGACCATCCACAAGCGGTCGTAGAGGCGAACCTCAGCCTTGAGGCAGTGGTTGCAGCTCACCCAGTGGATTGTACCCTTCACCTTGCGGTTGCTACCTGGCATACCGGTCTTGGTCTCTGGATCGTACTCGGCATATACGGTTGTAACCTTGCCACTCTCATCCTTCTCGCAGCCAGTACACTTAACGATATATGCATTCTTGAGTCGTACCTCATTGCCTGGAGTCATACGGAAGTACTTCTTTGGAGCATCCTCCATAAAGTCATCGCGCTCAATCCACAGCTCGCGGCTAAACTCAATAGTGTGAGTAGCTGACTCTGGATCCTCTGGGTTGTTGATAGCCTCCATAGCCTCTACCTGACCCTCTGGGTAGTTTGTAATAACAAGCTTTACAGGGTCGAGAACTGCACTTATACGGGTTGAACGCTTGTTCAAATCGTCACGAACAGCGCTCTCGAGCAGCGCGAAGTCGTTGAGTGCGTCGTATGTAGTGTAACCAATCTTATCTACGAAGTTGCGGATAGACTCAGGAGAGTAACCACGACGACGGAAACCGCAGAGTGTCGGCATTCGAGGGTCATCCCAACCATTTACCAGACCCTCCTTTACAAGGATAAGCAGGTTACGCTTACTCATCAGTGTATAGTTGAGGTTGAGCTTGTTGAACTCATACTGGCGTGGGCGGTTGTGCTCCAAATCCTTACCACCCTTTACCCAATCTACAAACAGATCATAGAGTGGACGGTGAGGCACGAACTCAAGGGTACAGAGTGAGTGTGTTACACCCTCAAAGTAGTCGCTCTGACCGTGTGCAAAGTCATACATCGGATATGCGTTCCAGGTGTTGCCTGTGCGGTGGTGTGGATGCTTTACAACGCGGTAGATGATAGGGTCGCGGAAGTGCATATCTGAGCTTGTCATATCGATCTTTGCACGCAGCACCATCTTACCCTCCTCAATCTCGCCACGATTCATCTTCTCGAACAACTCGAGGCTCTCCTCGATAGGGCGATTGCGGTATGGACTCTCTGTTCCTGCCTGTGTAGGGGTACCCTTCTGCTCTGCAATCTGCTCTGACGACTGCTCATCGATATATGCTTTACCCTCCTTGATAAGCTGAATAGCAAAGTCCCATAGCTGCTGGAAGTAGTCAGATGCGTAGTACTCTGCACCCCACTGGAAGCCGAGCCACTGGATATCCTCCTTGATAGCCTCTACATACTCAACATCCTCCTTTGTAGGGTTGGTATCATCAAAACGAAGGTTACAAACACCGCCATAACGAGCCGCTACACCAAAGTCTAAGCAGATGGCCTTTGCGTGGCCGATGTGCAGGTAGCCGTTTGGCTCAGGCGGGAATCGGGTCTGAACACGAGTCTCTCCGTTAGCAACATTCTGCTCGATAATCTCCTCAATGAAGTTCAAACGCTCCTTCTCCTTGATTTCAATTGTTTCAGTTGTCATAATTTTCTATCTTTTATGGTTTTTCTTGTCGTATAATATTGGTGCAATAGTTGCCGATATGCCTACAAGTTGCTGGCAGTACATCTTTACTCCGTCATATTGTAGAGCCATTTCGGCCATTACCTTTACTCTGTCGGCAGCAAAAGAGCGGCTGTAGCCTATGCCTGTACGGTTGTAGACCTTGTGCTGCGTACCGTAAAATGGGTCGCAAGTGTAGAGGTTGTCGGCATACGCCTCGCCATCCTTGCCTATAGTGTTGTAGAACGGAGTGAGTCCCCCACCCGCGTAGAGGTTGTTGTCAATATATACACCCCAGCGGCTCATCTTGAAGTAGAACTCGCCACCTGCAGGGAGTATCCAGCCCTCGTCGCTCTTGCGGTCGCGTTGTGCAGATATAAGACCACCCAAACGAATATCGAAGTCAAAGAATGCATTGAACTTCACACCGATATATGGGTTGAGTAGTAGATTGTCCACTACATTACCCTGAAATGTCGATTTGTTGGCAAAGTGCTGCATCGAGAACGACGCACCTGCATAGCCAATCTTTGCTAAATTACCACCACCCGAGAGTAGAATACGGAACTTCTCGCGCACCTCTGGCGAGTAGAGACCATCCCAATCCACCACAAGCTCGGCAAAGCCACTACTGCCAGTATGGCGCATCGCAATACCCTGCACAAGGGGGTTGTAGATGTGGTAGGCGTCACTGAAAAATGCTCGAGAGTAGTTGCCAATAAGCTTGTTGCGCTGGAAGATACCCGCATTTGCACCATACTTCTCACTCTCAAACTGGTAGTATGCCACAAATTTTGTATCGTCCATAAACTTGTGCGAGCCAAAATCCTTGAGTAGCTCTGCACCTATAACAACCGAGTGATTTTTATCAAAACGATAGCCCAATGTAGGGATAAGGCGCACCGCAAAAACGGTTCTCGAATCGCCAATTCCGCTGCCTGTATATTCGGTATTGTCAAAGTGGGTGGAGAGCTCTCCGTCAAAGAAGAGTTCTTGCGCTGAAATAGTGCTAAAAGCGACCAATCCAAGCAGTAGTATGACCAATTTTCTGCCCATTTTGTACTTATGTCCCAAATATCTGTCAAAAATAGATAAAATTTTTTATTTTTGCAGCAATTATGAGAAAAATTACAAATCAAGAGCTTGGAAGACCCTCAGCTGAGGAGTTTGCTGCTATGGAGAAGATGGCGGTAACAGTCGTTTTAGATAATGTTCGTTCGGCACAAAATGTGGGAGCATTCTTCCGTACGGGTGATGCATTTGCTGTCGAGAGAGTTATGTTGTGCGGTATTACGGCAACACCCCCTTCGCGTGATATTCACAAGAGTTCTTTGGGTGCGGAGTTTACAGTTGCGTGGGAGTACTATCAGACTACTGCTGAGGCGGTTACAATGCTCAAGGAGCAGGGTTATACAGTGCTTGCAATCGAGCAGGTAGAGGGTGCAGTGATGCTTGATAAACTTGATGTTGACCCAACAAAAAAGTACGCAATTGTCTTTGGAAATGAGGTGATGGGTGTCGATCAGGCTGTTGTTGATATTTGCGATGGCGCTATTGAGGTGCCACAGGTGGGTACAAAGCACTCTATCAACGTTTCGGTCTGTGGTGGCGTGGTGCTCTGGAAATTTTTTGAAACATTTTGGAATAGATAGAGTTCGTTGATTCAATTATGAAACGGCATTCAAAACATATCTATGTAGTATTGGTTGCTATATTGACACTTTCACTTTTTGTCTCATATATCCCATCTCTTGAGGTAATAGGCGCGTGGGTTACCCCTCCTGTGGCGCTATTCCTTGGACTGGCATTTGCACTGCTTTTTGGTCAGGTTTTTCCGCAGTTTAATAAGGTAATTTCAAAGAAACTGCTTCAATACTCTGTTGTCGGTCTTGGATTTGGAATGAACCTTGAGGCATCTTTAGCGTCGGGCAAAGAGGGTATGCTCTTTACTATTGTGTCGGTCTTTGGTACTTTGGCGTTGGGTTGGGTTGTAGGTCGCAAACTTCTTAAGATAGATAAGAATACATCATACTTGATAAGTTCAGGAACGGCTATATGTGGAGGTAGTGCTATCGCAGCAGTGGCCCCTGTGGTAAAGGCGAAAGATAGTCAAACCTCTGTTGCGTTGGGAACAATATTTATACTGAACGCCATAGCGCTCTTTATCTTTCCCGCAATAGGTAGGATATTAAATCTGGATGAGCAGCAGTTCGGCACTTGGGCAGCTATCGCTATTCACGATACCAGTTCTGTTGTTGGGGCAGGTGCTGCATACGGAGAGGTGGCACTTGAGGTAGCTACGACAATTAAACTTACCCGTGCGCTGTGGATAATCCCAGTGGCGTTTTTGACATCATTTATATTTCGTAGCAAGGGAAAGAGTATTACTATCCCTTGGTTTATTCTGCTCTTTGTTCTTGCGATGGTTATTAATACATATCTGCTTGCAGACTATCCGCAGATTGGTGCGACTATAAATGGAATCGCTCGCCGACTTCTTACGCTGACGATGTTCTTTATTGGAGCTTCACTCTCTTTAGAACTTCTCAAGCAGGTAGGTATAAAACCACTACTACAGGGTGTTATTCTATGGATAGTGATTAGCATCTGCTCGTTAGTGGTTGTGATGATGTAGTGGCGAATATTGTTTACACAGATAAAATAGATATTATGGTACAAGGAGAAACACTTAAGGATATTGTAAGGCGTCTGGATACGCTGAGGAGGTGTCTTTGACATCGATAGTAGACGCATAGACCTCCAAAATGAGGAGGAGAAGACCCTCGAACCAAACTTTTGGGATAATCCCGAGGCGGCACAGAAGCAGTTGCAGAAGGTTGCTGGCATAAAGAGCTGGCTGACAGATTTCGATGCAGTCGCTTCGCAGGTCGAGGAGCTTACTATGATGCCCGATTTTATTGCCGAAGGTATCGCTACAGAGGACGAGTTTGACGCACTCTACACTACGACACTCGAGGCTGTGGAGGCTCTTGAGCTGCGTAATATGCTGCGCGGTGAGGAGGATAAGATGGGCGCTATTGTCGATATAAATGCAGGTGCAGGTGGTACTGAGGCGCTCGATTGGGCCGATATGTTGCTGCGTATGTATACCCGCTGGTGCGAGGCGCACGGCTATAAAGTCAAGATGCTCGACTATCAGGCTGGCGACGAGGTGGGTGTGAAATCTTGTACAATGGAGGTGGAGGGCGAATTTGCCTACGGATACCTCAAGAGCGAAAATGGTGTGCATCGTATGGTGCGCCTATCGCCATTTAATGCCAATAATAAGCGACAGACAACCTTCGCCTCGGTTGCTGTAACCCCTGCTGTGGATGATAGTATCGAGGTTGTTGTAAATCCTGCCAATGTGGTTTGGGAGACCTTCCGCTCAAGTGGTGCAGGTGGCCAGAATGTCAATAAGGTTGAGACTGCTGCGCGTCTGCGTTACCATTTTAAGGATGAGGATACTGGCGAGGAGATTTCGTATGTTATTGAAAATCAGGAAACTCGCTCGCAACTTATGAATAAGGAGAACGCTATGCGTATCCTCCGCTCTAAACTCTATCAGTATCTGCTCGACAAACGTATGGCAAAGAGTCAGGCTGTCGAGGCGGCAAAAAAGAAGATTGAGTGGGGCTCGCAAATTCGCTCCTATGTCTTTGATGACCGTCGCGTAAAGGATCACCGCACAGGTCACCAAACCTCGAATGTAGATGCAGTGATGGATGGCGATTTGGATGCGTTTATCAAGGCCTACCTAATGGAATTCGGCGGACAATAAACAACAGTCTCTCGTGCACAATTTCTGCGTTACGCTCGGCTCGTGAGTTGTCATTTACACTTTAGTAAACTCCAAATCCCTCGCCATCGCAAGCCTTGAACTTGCACACGATAGTCTATTGTTTTGTCGTTAGTTTTATATTATGAAACGATTTTTTCTACTATTTGTCCTGATTTTTGGCGCTTGTGCTGCGGCCAGTGCGGCAGTTGTTGTGGGTGCCGAGCAGGTCGATAAATACTTGCCACAACTTGAGGGTAAGCGCGTGGCTGTGCTTGCTAACCATACGGCGACAGTGGGTGAACAACATCTTGTCGATATGCTTGTGGCTCAGGGAGTTAATCTTGTTGGCATAGTCTCTCCAGAGCACGGTTTTCGTGGCACTGCCGATGCGGGAGAGAAGGTTGCTTCCTCTGTTGATAGCCGCACGGGAGTGCCTATTTGGTCGCTCTACTCGGCAAAGAGTAGACGTCTTACAGATGAGCAAATGGCTGCTTTTGATGTTATGGTGGTCGATATGCAGGATGTAGGTCTGCGATTTTACACCTACTATATCACAATGCTCGATGTTATTGGTCGCTGTGCCGATTGTGAGCGTAAAGTTATCGTTCTCGATCGCCCAAATCCTAACGGAATGTATGTCGATGGCCCAATTCTCGATATGCGCTTTAAGTCGGGTGTAGGCGCACTGCCGATACCCGTTGTGCACGGACTTACTTTGGGTGAAATTGCGCTAATGTCAATAGGGGAGGGCTGGTGTAAAAAGGCTGATGTAGAGGTCGTTACCTGTCGTAACTATACACATCAGAGCCGCTATACTCTGCCTATTGCGCCCTCGCCAAATCTCAAGAGTCAGCACGCAATATACCTCTACCCATCCACTTGCCTCTTTGAGGGTACAGCCTGCTCACTCGGTCGTGGTACTGATGCTCCGTTTGAGATCTATGGCCACCCACAGATGAGTGGCTGCAGCTATAGTTTCACTCCGCGTTCGGTTGCTGGTGCAAAGAATCCGCCACTGAAAGACCAGCTCTGCTATGGTGTCGATCTGCGCGGTGTGGAAGATGAGCAGATAATCTCTAATGGCTTTAATCTTGAGTATATTATCGACGCCTATAACCGCACAAATCTAGGTGAGCAGTTCTTTACTCGCTTCTTTGAAAAGCTTGTCGGCGTGGACTATATCCGCACAATGATTATCGAGGGCAAGAGCGCCGCCGAAATCCGTGCCCGCTGGCAACCCGATGTCGAACAATTCAAACTTCTCCGTCGAAAATACCTACTATATGCGGAGTAATAAAAAAACGACAAAATGTCGTTTTTTTTGTCATATTCTATTTGAATTTATCAGGCCAAATAACGGAGTCCAGGCTTTGTGTGTATTCGCATTTTGGAGCATTAGTACATCCTAGGAATGGCGTCTTATCCCATTTTTGTTTAATTTGTAAAGCTGCCTTACATTTTGGGCATATCTTATTGCCTCTTTCCTTTAAGAGTCTAATAAAATAGGCGTTATTATTGGAGTAAGATTGCAGTGTAGTTTGAGGTCGAGAACGTAGAGTATAGTTTGGCTTTGATGGTTTTAGTTTTACATTGCACGATGATATTGGGAGTAAAGTTTCAGTTGGGTGTGATAACTTGGATTGTATGTTTTCGCAGTCTTGAAAATCGTTTATATTTACCAGTAGGCATATGATGTTATTGTCTTCATAATATTGCATTACTTTTGGCTCTGGATTATGAGTAACAATTATTTCAATGACAACGATTAGTTTGTCATTGCTGTCTAACAATGCAATATCTGGTCTGCAAACCTTTAAGTCGTATTCAAGTTCAACTTTAGAAACATTTTCTAATAAGTTAGTTCTGTGTTGTCCAGTACATTTTTTACACCTCCATACAAAGAATAAATCCTTTTGCGATAAAATAAATTTATTAATAACCTCAACACATCTCTCTTTAAAATATTTATGTAAGAATGATTCAGAGCAATGGTTGTCTGAATTGCATTTGTGAGCAAAATGATTCCTTCTATGGTATTTTTGTCCTTCAGGTATTCTCCCAATTTTTAATACGAGTTCAGCGTTACAGGTTGGACATATGTATTTTTCGGACTTATGTGCATCGTCAATGTGAATTAACTTGCCAGTAGTATCTAGTGCGTATGGTAGTAGTAATTGCATAATATTTATGTTTTTGGCAAAAATAGTACTTATTTGTGACAAGTTGTGACACAAATGTAATTTTTTACAAAAAGTCTGGTAATTGATAAGCGATGTTAGGCTTATAGATAATATTAGGATTAATATTGGCTATTATAAAACAGAACGAGCGGCCCGAAGGTCGCTCGTTTTATCCTTTAAGCAGGTAGGTTACTCAAGTGAGATAGCCTCTGAAGGACAAACACCTGCGCAAGCACCACACTCGATGCACTTGTCAGGGTCGATTACATAGATGTCACCTGCTGAAATTGCTTCAACAGGACACTCGTCGATACATGTACCACATGCAACGCAAGAATCTGAAATTTTGTAAGCCATAATAATACGTATTGTTATAAAATGTTCCGCAAAAATAAAACTTTAATGTGAATTATCCAAAAAATTGTATCTTTGTAATCGTTTTGAGTGCAAAAAAAGTACCTTAACCTCTGAAAATCGTAGCATACTATGGCTAAAAAACTCAAATTGACCTTTCTTGGTACAGGAACTTCGCAAGGTGTGCCGGTTATTGGATGTACTTGTGAGGTGTGTCGTTCTGCAGACCCGCGCGACAACCGACTGCGCACCTCGGCAATGGTTGAGATAGGGGAGAGTCGTTTTATTATTGATGCGGGCCCCGACTTTCGTGTACAGATGCTCCGTGAGGGTGTTAGCCACATCTCGGCAATACTTCTGACCCATAAGCATAAGGACCATATTGGCGGTATAGATGATGTTCGTGCGCTCAATTTTGTCGACTATCCGCAGATACACACTGTTAACATATACGCGACCGCGGATACGCTCGCGTGCGTACGCAAGGATTATGACTACGCCTTCTTTACGGTGCGCTATCGTGGCACGCCAGAGATTGCTCTGCACACGATAGATCCCGAGCAGACTTTTACGGTCGATGGGGTAGAGATTACCCCTATTCGAGGTCGCCACGCCCACTTTGAGGTTACGGGTTATCGATTTGGCGATATTGCTTATATGACCGATTTTAAGGAGATTGACGATAGTGAACTGAAGAAATTGCGTGGTGTTAAGGTGCTTGTTATCAACGCCTTGCGTTATCAGCCACACGACTCGCATCTATCTGTTGCCGAGGCGTTGGCGATAATCGAGAAGGTTGCCCCTGAGCGGGCCTATCTTACCCATATGTCGCACGAGATAGGGTTGCACGCGTTGGCGGAGCAGCGACTGCCAGAGAATGTATATTTTGCTTATGATAAACTAAAGATAGAGCTATGAGAAATGCATTAAACTCAAAAGTGGTGGTGATTACCGGCGCATCGTCTGGTATTGGTGAGGCAATGGCGAAGTTGTATGCACAGATGGGCGCAAAGGTTGTCTTGGGCGCTCGTAGTGAGGAGAAACTAAAGGAGCTGACAGAGCAGATTGTTGCTGCAGGTGGTCAGGCTGCATATTCAGCTACGGATGTTACTGTGGCAGAGGATTGTAAACGATTGATCGATACGGCTGTAGAGGCGTTTGGTGGCGTTGATGTGTTGATTTGCAATGCTGGTATCTCTATGCGTGCAATCTTTGACGATGTCGATTTAAGCGTGCTGCACCGCCTTATGGATGTCAACTTCTGGGGTACGGTCTACTGCTCAAAGTATGCGCTGCCATACCTTCAGAAATCGAAGGGCTCGCTTGTTGGAATATCCTCTGTGGCGGGTCTGCACGGTCTGCCAGGTAGAACGGGATACTCGGCCTCAAAATATGCTATGACAGGCCTTTTAGAGACTATACGCATAGAAAATCTCAAGAAGGGGCTGCACGTTATGGTCGCTTGCCCAGGATTTACGGCGTCAAATGTTCGCTTCTCTGCACTGGTTGCTGATGGATCACAGCAGGGTGCAACTCCGCGAGAGGAGGGTAAGATGATGACTGCAGAGCAGGTGGCAAAGATTGTGGCTCGCGGCATTGCAAGACGTAAGCGCCTTTGTCTTATGGAGGCGGAGGGTCGCGCAACCCATTTTGTGAAGAAATTTGCGCCTCGATTTTTGGACAAGATGTTCTACTGGGTGATGTCAAAAGAGCCAAATTCGCCGTTTAAGTAGAAAATACTTAAATTTTGTTAAAAAATTTTTAAGATTTTTTAATCACTATAACGAATTGATATTTAGGGTCTTATAACAATTATTACGTTTTTCCCTGAAAAAAAGTTCGAAAAAAATGTAAAAAAAGTTTGCAGATATAAAAAAAGTGCGTACTTTTGTGCCTGGAGAGATGGCAGAGTGGTCGATTGCGGCGGTCTTGAAAACCGTTGAGCTGCGAGGCTCCGGGGGTTCGAATCCCTCTCTCTCCGCCACAAAGCGGATTTTTACAAAGGTTGTGAGTAATCACAACCTTTGTAAAAATCCGCTTTGAGCATTAAGGAAACCAAGGGATCGGCGACCGCAGGGAGCCAATCCCTTCAGTTTTCAAGTACCGCCTGTGGGCGCGATTGATGAGAGTGAATACCCCCGCTCATCAATCTATAAAGGTTGATGAGCAGCGCTCTTCACTCTCATCGACCTACGGGCTCTGCCCTTCGGTTGCGGCGGTCGTTATCTATACAAAAAAAGGAGTGCATTGCACTCCTTTTTATCAATTCTGGCCCTTGAATAGCCCCTCAATATCGGTCCAGGTGCAGTCGTTTGGTGATGCTGGCTCAATGCCGAGGATATGCGAGATTATAAGGTGGTCGTTGAGATTTTGGAACACCTTATCGTGTGTATAGCCACTCTTAAAGGCAGGGCCGCAGCCGTAGAATACCATATGCATCTCCTTGTCGTACGGATTATATCCGTGGTTGGAGTACTTTGCCTCAGGGCGGCCGCTATTTGCACTCTTGTTGTAGACAACCTTCCAGCCTGTATCAGCTAACAAAACGATAGGGTAGATGCGCGTTGTATAACTACCATAGTGGAGCTCCTCGGGCATATCCTCTCTAAGCCATACGCGGTAGTGTCCCTTCTCTTCGTTTGCTTTAAGGGTGTTGTATATGCTCTTTGTCTCTGAGAGGTTACGAGGCTTGAGAGTTACGGGATTTGAGTTGTAGTAGTACTGTATCTTGTCCGGAATAAGCGAGTAGACATTGAAGAACTTGTCCGGATTTAGCTCCACCATACCGTGGTCGGAGGTGAAGATAAAGTTAATATTGTCAAAAACGGGCGATTTGCGTATTTTGCTCATGAAATAGCCCAGCGCATCGTCAATCTCCTCCACAACCTTGCGTGTTTGCTCTGATGTTGGACTGTAGGTGTGCTCAACGGCATCGGGCTGGTCAAAATACCACATCACAAGGTTGGGAATCTGCTCTAAGTCCTCCTTACACATTGCATTTATAACAAGATCTGCTAATTGCTTGTATGATAGTCTGTAGTCGTACGACATAGCCACTGTAGGCTTGCGACCATTGACCTTTGCATCAATACCTACCCATCCGTATACGTGGGCGATAAGTCCCTGACGCTCAACGGTATTCCATATTGGCTCACCTTTGTAGAAGGCGGCATTTGTCTTCGCCTCTTCGTCACTAATAGAGTACGACTTGTAGAGGGTCTCGTCGTAGAAGTTGTTGTTTACAATACCGTGGTGGTCAGGATGAAGACCTGTAGCCATCGAGTAGTGGTTTGGAAATGTATTGCTTGGGAAGCAAGGCATAATCTCCGAATATACTCCCACGCGAGCAATCGAGTCGAGAGTTGACGTCTCATACATCGATGCCAAATCGTGGCGAAATGCATCCATAGAGAGGATTATCACTCGTGGCTCACGGAGTTCTGGAGAGCTGTTATCCTGCTCTGTATTCGGAGTGTCGGGCGTGATTTCGGGCGTCTGTTGTGAAGAGCAATTCACAAATAGAATGGCCAAAAGCGCCCATATAAAGGTCCAAATTTGTTTCATGTAATATGGTTTTATGTTTATTAATACAAAGGTATAACATTTTGGTTTATAGTTGTGAATGTGCTAGTGATTTTTTCTGTTTTTTTGCATATCTTTTCACAAATTCCTCTCTTTTAGTACTCTTTTATGGTCTTGATTTACTGATTTTAATACCAGTTTTTATAGCAAAAAAATCACTAAATTTTTATAATCTTTTTATGTTTATTCTGCGTGAATTTTATTTTCTGAAAAGAGTGAAAATTTGCGAGGTTTTCTTCAATAAAAAAGTTGAGTTCTTTTGCCTCTTTTTTTACATCGCTAATGTCTGTTGATATTTAGTGAAATAGGAATAAAAAAATAGATTCTGATTAAGTCTATTATTGGGGATCTGAAATGAATCGAAGTTTATTTTATAGAATGTTGTAAGTTGTTAATAATCAATAAGTAATGTATAAAAATGGCTCGAATATAGGTTACTTGTTTTTTTGCTGTTTCAAGGGGCTGTAATTAGCTAGTTGGGAAGGAGAAAATAATTATTTTTGGAAGACTTGATTTTATGCAAAATTTACCCTTAAAATAGGGCGAAAAATGGTGCGGAGAATTGTGCTTAATTTTTAGTGTGAAAAAAAAGAGCAAAAAAAATCAAAAAAACTGTGTTATTTGAGATATTTTTATTACATTTGCAACGGTGAAGGTGTGTTCACCCCCCCCCCGAATTTCGGGCAAGTTACTGATAATCAGCTACTTTTGCCCATTTTGTGTACTATTGTTAATTAGTTGTTGAACTTGTATTTTGGTTGGATTCTGCCAAAATCGGAGTTTGAGAAAGGAATATTTGGAGATGAAGAAATTTTTATTGGTCTTGTTTTTGTCGACTCTGTCCGCTTTTGCAGCTTATGCACAGGTGAGCAGAGAAGATGTGGAGAAGTCGGTTAAGGTCTATTTCCGTCAGAGTGAGTCTAAACTCGATGTGAACTACATGGGCAACAAAGCTGCGCTGCTGAAGTTTGCTGAAGAGGTGAAGATGTACTACAATGACCCAACAGCGCGTTTTGGTCAGGTGCACATCATCTCAGGAGTATCTCCAGAGGGTACTAAGCAGATTAACGACCATATCGCACGAATGCGTGCTCAGGCCATCGTTTCGTGGATTAACAACGAGATCAAGGGTGATGTCGGCTACCGCGTAGAGACTATGGGTGTTGACTGGAAAAAACTCACCGAGATGGTGGAGGCTGATGTTAATGTTCCATATCGTGACGAGGTGCTCGATGTTCTGGTAAATCTTCCTGTCTCAACAATCAAGAATGGCGTAGAGTTAACTCCACGTTACACAGCTCTCCGCTCAATGCGTAACGGTGTACCGTACAAGTACATCTTCGACAACTTATTCTCTCAGATGCGTTTTGCTGCAGCTCGTATCGAGTTCTGGAGAGAGGCTATTCCTGTACTTTCAATCACTTCTGAGGTGCCATTGCGATTCCCTGCAGAGGGCGGCAAGGGCCTTCTTGCTTTTACAAAGAGCGTAGAGGATAATATCGTTCCTCCAGCAGAGTGCCCAGCAGAGTGGATTCAGTCTCTGACCTCTTCTGCAAACAATGCTACATTTGATGTTGCTCCAAACGACTCTACAGAGCCTCGTACAACAACAATCTCACTCAAATACTACGACAAGGTTTACGACGTTCCTGTTGAGCAGGAGGGTAAGAAGGAGCCTGTAGTTGAGAAGGTTGATCCTGTAATGACACTTACCTCTGCAAGTACAGTAGATTTCGCTGCAACTGGTGGTAAGGATGTTATTGCTTATCAGAAGAACGTTGCTGACGATGTAATTCCTACAGCAACTGCCTCTGAGGATTGGATTGAGTCTATTACTCCAACTGCGGAGGGTATCTCTTATACAGTTGCTCAGAACACTGTTCAGGAGCCTCGTACAGCAACAATCACTGTTGAGAGCTACGGTCAGCAGCACGTGGTTACAGTAAACCAGGCTGCAGCCGAGCCTACTTGCAAGCCATTCTATATGGGTATTAAGACCAATATGCTCTACGATCTGGGTGCTATTCCTAATATTGGTGCAGAGTTCTATCTCGGCGCTAATTTCAGCGTTGTAGCAAACTGGGAGTACTCTTGGTGGAAGAGCGATAAGAAGTCTTGGTACTGGCGTTCTTACGGTGGTGATGTTGCTCTGCGTTACTGGTTGGGCAAGGCTGCGAAGCAGAAGCCACTCACAGGTCACCACCTCGGTATCTACGGTCAGATGATTACCTACGACTTTGAGGTCGGTGGTAGAGGTTATATCGCAGATAGCGGTTTTGGTAAGGATAAGTCAGAGGATGGAACTTTAGGTTGGAACTGGGCTGCTGGTTTGGAGTACGGTTACTCACTGCCTATCGCGCGTCGTCTCAATATCGACTTTACACTCGGTGTAGGTTATCACTGGGGTAACTTTAAGGAGTATCTTCCAATCGATGGTGACTATGTATGGCAGGCAACTAAGCGCCGCCAGTATATCGGCCCTACCAAGTTGGAGGTATCTCTTGTATGGCTTATCGGCTGTGATAACTACAACAAGAAGTATAATAAGAAGAATAAATAAAGCAGAAGGTGAAAAGATATTTAACATTATTCGGAGTTTTGTTCGCCGTTGTTCTTACTGCGTGCGAGCACAAGGATTTGTGCTACAATCACCGTGACCATGCTCATCGATACCATATTAATGTTATTGCTGACTATCGTTACGATTGGGAGGAGTGCCTCGGAGGTCCAGATTGGAAGACATCTTGGCCAGAGAACTACCTGCCATATGATGATTTGCGCCCAGGTTCTCCTTCAGGTCTTCGTGTTGTAAACTTCAATGAGTCAGGAGATTACAATCTTCATAACATTGGAGCTACAGGTGGTGTTATTACCCTCTATGAGGGCAAAAACAACCTGCTCTTCTACAACAACGATACTGAGTACATTGTCTTCTCAAGTTTTGAGAATATGGCGACCACTCGTGCTACTACGCGTGTGCGTACCCGTGCATCTTATACAGGTAATACCTATGCGGATGACGACGAGCCTACACTCACACCGCCGGATATGCTCTATGCAAACTACTACGATGGCTATATTGCCGAGAAGGTAGTTGATCCAGCAGATGTAGAGGTTACTCTTCAGCCACTTGTATTTACCTACAAGGTGCGTTATGAGTTCAAGGAGGGTCTGAAGTATGTATCAATGGCACGTGGTGCTCTTTCAGGTATGGCAAGTTCAGTGCTTTTGGTGTCTGGTGAAACCTCTGCAGATGCAGCAACATTGCTCTATGACTGCGAGGTGACCGATTTCGGTGTACGCGCTCTTGTTACCTCTTTCGGTGTTCCTGGATTCCCACATCCAAACTATCCTACACGTGAGGGTGGTAAGCACGCTCTGAACCTTGAGGTACTGATGAAGAACAGTAAAACTATCACCTTCGAGTTTGATGTTACAGATCAGGTTAAGGCTCAGCCACACGGTGGTGTTATCGTTGTTAAGGACATTGTTATCTCCGAGGAGGAGGGTAAGCAGGGTTCTGGTGGTTTTGACGTATCAGTTGAGGGATGGAAAGACTATATTGAGGTACCACTTCCACTAATGTAATACCTATATTTATAATATAAGAACACAAATTATTATACACTATTTATAAAACTAACCAAAAAATTTATGAAAAAGCTTTTTACATTAGCACTTGCTTTTGCAGCTTTGGCATCTTGTAGCAAAGTTGAGTCTTTAGAGACCTCAGCAGCTGGTCAGATCGCGTTTGGTGACTCTTTCGTCGAGATTAAAACTCGTGAGGCTGTCGACCCAAGCACTACTACCGCTTCAATCAATGCCTTTGATGTATGGGCATTTATGAATGAAC
>JAZQYI010000003.1:0-133220 GCA_045633445.1 Alistipes sp. | reverse complement strand
CAAATGTAGCAGGTCAATATAATGACACATTCCTAACTGATAACGAATTGGAGGAATTATGGTAACATTTAGTTTTAGAGAATACGGCGAGAATTTGGGTACACGCCCATTGGGAAAGCGTGTGCGCGAGCAGTTGCTTCCACTTATCGAGCAAAATAGTTGTGTCGTGCTCGACTTTACGGGCGTAAATGTGGTTAGCAATTCGTTTGCCGATGAGTGTATCGCCAAGCTGTTGCTCGAAATGCCCCTTGCAGAGTTACGCAGCCGTACCACATTCAAGGGACTTAATCCCATCGCTAACGATAGCGTGCTGACAGCTCTTCGTCGCAGACATTTGACCATTAAGAATTAAATCCGCATATACTGGTGGGTTTACGCCCTCTATGTTCCGCTTACAGGCTACTCTGTCAAGCGGAATTTTTGTTATTTTGAGTTTATTGATCTTCATGCTTTTGTACTAGCCCAAAATTACCCCTCGATTTCGATGCAAAATTGTGAAAAAATCGAGTGATACAATTATGGAAATGGCCTTTTTTGAGCAACTGCCAAATCATAAGTACTTGAAACATTGAGTATTAAGGCGGTGATTCAAGGATTCTGGTGGCACCACGAGCGCAGAAGATGCAAATAAAGCCACTCAGTTGAGTGGCTTTTGTTTTTGTGTGCATTGCTGTGCTCGCACAAAGCAATGCAACACATAAAACAAAACATAGCCGTGCAATCGCACGGCTATGTTTTGTTTTTATTTCAGTTCTACAAAAATCTGTACTGGGTAGTGGTCAGATGGTAGATGAACACCGCGATGCTCTGCTTTGATCTCCTTTGGAGCGTCGTTGAGGGTGCTATTTGCACCGTTATTGTCGCTCCAGTAGTGGTAGGTCAGCACGCCGTAGCGCAGTACATCCACCTCTGATACGAAGATGTGGTCGATGCGGCGGGTGGTGTAGTTGGCAATCTTAAAGCTGTTGAAAGTGCCTGTAGGCGCGAACTTGATAGGTGCCAACTCAAAGGCATCTTTCAGCACTCCGCTCTCTGCAAAGGTGCGGTATGCAGGGTTATCTTGTGCTACGTTAAAGTCACCAGTAAGGATAACCTTTGCACCCTTGCCGCACATCTGTTTGATCTTTGAGATGACCAGTTTTGCACCCTCTACACGAGCTATTTTGCCCTTGTGGTCCATATGGGTATTGAAGAACCAGAACTTGCGCTTGGTCTGTTTATCCTTGAAGTATCCCCAGCTACATACGCGACGACACGCTGCATCCCAGCCGTAAGAGACCTTTTCTGGCGTCTCCGAGAGCCAGAATGTGCCGCTGTCGAGCAACTCAAAACGGTCACGACGGTAGAATACTGGGCTGTACTCGCCCTTCTTCTTGCCATCATCGCGCGCCACACCTATATAATCGTATTCAGGCAGACGCTCGAGCATATACTCAAGCTGATCGTGGCACACCTCCTGCGCACCGAAGATGTCAAAAGCGGTAAATGCCACAAGGTCGCACATAATCTCACGACGCTCTGTCCAACCGTCGCCATTCTTGTAGTCAACCTTCGAGTGCATACGGATATTAAAGGAGCCTACGTTGAGCGTTTGTGCCATTGCGCAGAGTGCGGCAAAAGCAAAAAATGTTAGGGTAAAAAGTCGTTTCATAGCTGTTCAATATGGGTAAAAATAAATGGATCAAAGTTTAGTGTTGGTCGCTCGGTAAATAGTCCAAAAACTGCCGAGCCAGAGCCTGACATTGAGGCGAAAATTGCCCCCTCGTCGAGCAGTCGATTCTTGAGTTGCTTGATTATTGGGCACGCCCTAAAGATGTGCGGCTCAAAGTCGTTCTTAACGACCGTTTGCCACTCATTTATAGGTAGTTGCAATCGTTGCTCAAGAGGAGTGTCTGGCTCTGCAGGGCTCACTCCGCCATAGGCTTCGGCTGTCGAAACACCCTCGCCAACGCTCTTTACAACTACCAACCATAACCCCTTAAGTGGTAGTGAAATTGATGTCATAATTTCGCCCCTTCCGGTGCAAAGTTGCGGTGTGTTGCGCACGAAAAATGCAGTGTCACTGCCAATCTCTGCAGCGCGAGCAATAAGCTCTCCCTCAGAAAGGCAGAGATCGAAAATCTCGTTTATCGCCAAGATGACCGCTGTAGCATCGCTGCTACCACCGCCTAAACCCGCACCAAATGGTACGCGCTTGTCGAGTGTAATCGTCACATTGCCAATGCCATAGCGCTGCTGCATTAACCGTGCAGCCTTTATACAGAGATTCTTCTCCACGGGACAATCAACGATAAATCCGCGCTGCTCAAGATGCATTTCGTCTGATGGTGTAACCTCTATAATGTCGTACAATCCGTGCACGGGCACCATCACCGTACTCAGGTCGTGAAACCCATCTGCGCGGCGACGAAGAACATCAAGTCCGATGTTTATTTTGCAATTTGCTCTTAAAATCATACCACAAATATAGTCGAAAAGTGTGGGAATACCAAGAAAATTACTATATTTGTAGAACGGACATTAAAACTATCGACTATGAGTGAGAAAAATCTATTTTCGACTGATGCGGATTGTTCAGTACAGGCAGAGGTATATGCATCTATAGATATTCGCAAGAGGCTTGTTATTGAGTACTCTTGCACCTATGATAGTGCTCCGCAGCGAGATTTTGATAGGCGAGCGACGGTTGATAGTGAGGATACAGCGCAGATGGCTCTATACTACAAGGTTGAGGTTGAGCAACTCCCTCAGTTGCTTTACGATAGGTGTGGTGTGGCGTACGCAGGCACACCTTCGGAGGCGGATGGGGTATTTAAGCAGGCGCTGGATACTATTCTCGAGGCGAGAGTGAACTATAAACTATTCGAAGTTTAATTTTTTATAGTTATAAATGATGTTTTAACCGAAAAATTACTATCTTTGTAGTTTGAATGGAAAATTTAACTAAAAACAGATAATTTTTTATGAAAAAAGTACTCTTCGCAGCATTGGCACTCGTATTTGCCGCAAGCTGCAACAACGCACCAAAGACAACTACTACAGACGCTACTGAGGCTAAGACTGAGGTTACCTCTGCTGACATCGTATTTGTAAGAACAGATGCAGTTTTCGCTGAGTCTGAGATTTTCAAGACTGAGGGTGTAGCACTCCAGGCAAAGAATGAGAAGACTCAGAAGACTCTTGCAGAGAAGGAGCAGAAGCTTCAGAATGAGATGATTAAGCTCCAGGAGAGCTATCAGAAGGGTCTGATTACCACTATCGAGGCTCAGCGCAAGGAGCAGGATATCCAGAAGCGTGTTGCTGCATATCAGGAGAATGCACAGAAGCAGCTTCGTGCCCTTGAGGAGGAGAATATGGTATTCCAGAACCGTATGGGTGATTTGATGCAGCGCGCAATAGACGAGCTTAATGCTGATGGTGCTTACAAGATGATTGTAAACGCATCTGCACTTCTCGACGCATCTGAGGATCTCGATATTACCGCTACAGTTCTTGCAAAGGTAAACGAGCTCTACGCTGCTGATAAGGCTTCTGCGAAGTAGTATCTAACTGTGTGATAGAATGGGTTTTATACCATTTACACTAATCGACTTTATTGATATATTCCTTGTGGCGGGTCTGATGTTTGCCATCTACCGCGCCACAAGGGGTACAAGTGCGCCATACATCTTCTTTGGTATTATTATAATATGTATAGCCTGGGTGATGGTGCGCGCGCTGAATATGGAGTTGCTCTCCAATATTCTGGGTCAGGTAATTAGTGTGGGTGTGATAGCCCTTATTATCATTTTCCAACCCGAGATTCGTCGATTCCTGCAACTTATTGGTATGCGACAGAAGGAGTTCGACTTTATCTCACGAATGTTCTCGGTGACTCGTAAAAAGGAGGATATCAACACCTCTCCGATTGTCTCGGCGTGTCTTGATATGAGTAACACCAAGACTGGTGCGCTGATTGTTATTCGTCAGAAGGACGATCTGCTCTTTATTATCGAGAATGGTATTGCTGTCGATGCAAATCTCTCGGTATCGCTGCTGAAGAATATATTCTTCAAAAACGCACCTCTGCACGACGGTGCGGTGATAGTTGAGGGAAATAGAATTGTCGCAGCAAAGTGTATTCTGCCCGTCACTCAGTCCGATGTGCCAAAGGATTATGGTACTCGCCACCGCTCGGCAATAGGTATTACAGAGATTACAGATGCTGTTGTTGTGGTTGTGTCGGAGGAGAGTGGCGCAATTTCGATTGTCAAGGCGGGTCAGATTAAGCACAATGTCGATCCACAGAAGTTGGGATTTGCCCTTAAAAAGGCACTTGGACAGCAGAAATAGTGCCGAAAATGGCGAATTTCTACGTTACGCTCATCTCGAAAATCCTCACATACGCTTAAGTATGTTGCGGTTTTCAAGATTTCGCAAGCCTTGAAATTCATCCATTTTGGGCACCATATAAGAACTATAATTGTGATATGGACGATTAAACTTGCTTTAATCAGTCCTTTTTTTTATCTTTGTAAGGAGAAAATCTATAAATTAGGTCTAAACGATTATGGAAGTTATTCTTTTAGCTGTGGTTTGTTCGCTGCTTGTGGGTGCTGTTGCGGGCTACCTCTTTGGTAAACGAGGTGTGACATCAGCCGAGCAGAGGTGTGATGCCCTGCAAGATGAGATTACTGCAAAGCAGAGCGAGATAACCGCCCTGCAAGTAGAGCGTGGTGCGCTGCAGAGTGATAAGCGACACTTGGAGGAGCTGCTTGAGGCGGAGAAGATGCGTGCAAAGGAGGATGATAAGCGTCGCCGCGAGGAGTTTATGCAGCAGCTGGAGCTTGTTAAGGGTCAGCTTAGCAGCGAGACTAATCGCACAAATAGAGAGAGCATTTCGGAGATTCTCAAACCTTATCAAGAACAACTGGAGGCTCTGAAAAAGCAGAATGTAGATAACCGCGCTACGCTCGAAACGCATATCAAAACCCTGGTAGAGACAGGCGGAAAACTTAGCAATGAGGCCGATAGACTTGCTCGCGCGCTGAGTAGTGATGTGCGCATGCAGGGTAATCTCGGCGAGAAGCTGCTTGAGGATCTGCTTGCTGGCTCTGGACTTGTCGAGGGTAAGCAGTATCTATTGCAGCGCGCTATCCGTCAGACCGATGGTGCTTCGCAGAAGAATGAGGATACGGGCAAAAAGATGAAACCAGATGCGATGATCTTCTACCCTGCAACAAAGAGTGTGCTCTATATCGACTCAAAGTTCAAACTTCCGACCGATTTGGAGGAGAATATGGAACCTGAGCACGAATTGCAAGTACTTAAGGAGTTCAGCACCCGATTGCGCAAGGAGGTTAAGAGTCTTTCGGATAGAAGATATCAAGACCATAAGTACGAGGAGTATATCTCGCTGCCTTATGTGATAATGTTTGTGCCGAGCGACAAGGCGCTGATGGCTGTAACGTCGTACGATAAGACGCTGTGGCTCGATGCATTCAATAGTAAGGTCTTTATTGCTAGTGAACGCCATCTGCTGATGCTTATTGAGATGGTTAATGTCGTGTGGGTGCAGCAGCAACGCCTTGAAAATCAGGATAAAATCATTGCACAGGCGACAACTATCCTGGATCGCGTAACCGACTTTGTTGGCTATTTCGACGACATCGGCTCAGCGCTTGATAGCGCAGTTGATGCCTTTGAAAAGACAAAGAAAAAAGGTATCGGCAGCGGCCAAACAATCTCTGTTGCCGTGCGCGATATGCTTGCTCTTGGAGCGAAGACTCAGGAGGCAAAGCAGAAAAAACTCAAGTCGCAGCTCGTCGATGCGGGCCTTGAGTCTTAATGGCAGATAACACTATCCATCAAAATATCGTGCGGCTCGCTGGGGATCTCCTCGGCGAGCTGTTCTTTGTAGCAGACACCGATTTTTATAGCTCGAAAACCATTGCGCGACAGATACTTGTCGTAGTACCCCTTACCTCTGCCACATCGCACTCCGCTAAGGGTGAAGGCTACGCCTGGAACGATAATAACATCTATCTCTGAAGGGTCGATAGCTACCTCGGATTGAGGCTCCGATATGCCGAAAGAACCGATCTCCATAGCGGTCGGGTCATATGGATAAAAATCCATATCATCTCCCGCCACGCGTGGGAGTACAACCCGTTTTTGGGTGGCAAGAGTGTCGATTGCCTCGCCACTTATAACCTCATCGGGCAGTGAAGCGTAGAGTGCTACAACTGTGGCACTTTTTACAGCATCCAAAGCAAGGATGTCTTTGACTATCAGCGCTGATTTGGATATTCTCTGCTCTGGAAGCAGCGATTTTACAGCCTGTTTTGCAGCTGTGCGTATCTCTGATTTGCTTTTTGTTGTCATTTTAGTAGTTAAAAATTGGCAAAAATCTTTGTTATTTGACAAACAATAACTATATTTGTACGATATTATATGCGTAGTGCAAACAATTTTTTCACAAAATAAACATAACTAATTTTTATTTCAAAACATTATGGGTTGTTTTTTAACTAATTCTTCGTTGGGAAGAAAGCTGGTGATGAGCATCTCGGGTTGTTTCCTCGTGCTCTTCCTCCTCTTCCACATGGCAATGAATGTTGTGGCACTTATCGGTGACGGTTCTGCTTACAATATGATTTGCGGTTTCTTGGGTGCAAACTGGTATGCTCTCGTTGGTACAGCAGTTTTGGCACTTGGTGTTTTGGTACACTTTGCTTACGCATTCTGGCTCACATACCAGAACCGTAAGGCTCGTGGTAACGTGCGCTACGCAGTTACAGTAACCGAGAAGGGTGTAGATTGGGCATCTAAGAATATGCTCGTTCTGGGTATTATCGTTATCCTTGGTCTGCTCCTCCACTTGACACACTTCTGGTCAAAGATGATGCTTGTTGAGCTTATGGGTCAGCACACTAACGACCTCGGTCTTGCTCCAACTGATGGTGCAGCGCTTATCAAGTACACCTTCTCTCAGTGGTACAACGTAGTTCTCTACCTTGTATGGTTTGCAGCACTCTGGTTCCACCTCAACCACGGTGTTTGGTCTATGTTCCAGACTGTAGGTTGGGCAAACGACACTTGGTTGCCACGCCTTAAGTGCATTGCAAAGCTCGTTTCAGGTCTTATCTTCCTCGGCTTTGCAGTTGTTGCAGTTGTATTCTATGCAAAGAGCCTTTGCTGCGGTTGCTGCTAATCTAACACTTGTAGAACAATAAAATAGAAAAAATATGGCATTCAAATTAGATTCCAAAATCCCTGCAGGTGAGTTGGCTCAGAAGTGGAGCAACCACAAAGCAGCTATTAAGGTTGTCAGCCCAGCTAACAAGCGCAAGCTCGACATCATCGTTGTAGGTACAGGTCTGGGTGGTGCATCTGCAGCTGCTTCACTCGGTGAGCTTGGCTACAATGTAAAGATCTTCTGCATCCAGGACTCTCCACGTCGTGCTCACTCTATCGCAGCACAGGGTGGTATCAATGCAGCGAAGAACTATCAGAACGATAACGACTCTGTATATCGTCTTTTCTACGATACTATCAAGGGTGGTGACTACCGCGCACGTGAGGCGAACGTATACCGTCTTGCAGAGGTTTCTAACCTGATTATCGACCAGTGCGTTGCTCAGGGTGTTCCTTTCGCTCGTGAGTACGGCGGTCTTTTGGCTAACCGTTCATTCGGTGGTGCTCAGGTATCTCGTACATTCTATGCTCGTGGCCAGACCGGTCAGCAGCTGCTCCTCGGTGCTTATGCAGCGCTTAACAAGGAGATTCACAACGGCTCTGTAAAGTCTTACACTCGTCACGAGATGCTCGATATCGTTGTTGAGGATGGTGAGGCACGTGGTATCATCGCTCGTAACCTGGTTACAGGTGAGATTGAGCGTCACGGTGCTCACGCAGTAGTTATCGCTACTGGTGGTTACGGTAATGTATTCTTCCTCTCAACTAACGCTATGGCGTCAAACGGTTCAGCAGCATTCCAGTGCTACCGTAAGGGCGCAGGTTTCGCAAACCCTTGTTTTACTCAGATTCACCCAACTTGTATCCCAGTACACGGTACACAGCAGTCTAAGCTGACTCTTATGTCAGAGTCACTGCGTAACGATGGTCGTATTTGGGTTCCTAAGAAGATCGAGGATGGTGAGGCTCTGCGTAAGGGAACAAAGATGCCTTCAGACATTGCTGAGGAGGATCGTGATTACTACCTCGAGCGTCGTTACCCTGCATTCGGTAACCTCGTACCACGTGACGTTGCATCTCGCGCTGCTAAGGAGCGTTGCGATGCTGGTTATGGTGTAAACGAGACCGGTCTTGCAGTATTCCTCGATTTCAAGACTGCTATCGAGCGTCTTGGTAAGGAGACTATTGAGAAGCGTTATGGTAACCTGTTCGATATGTACAAGGAGATTACCGACGTTAATCCATACGAGCAGCCAATGCAGATCTTCCCAGCTGTTCACTACACAATGGGTGGTATCTGGGTTGACTACAACCTGATGACAACAATCCCAGGTCTCTACGCTATCGGTGAGGCAAACTTCTCTGACCACGGTGCAAACCGCCTCGGTGCTTCTGCACTGATGCAGGGTCTTGCTGATGGTTACTTCGTATTGCCTTACACTATCGGCGACTACCTCTCAAAGAAGATTCAGGCTCCTAAGGTATCAACTGCAACTCCTGCATTCGACGAGGCTGAGGCAGCTGTTAAGGCTAAGATTGAGAAGCTCCTCTCTATCAATGGTACACGTTCTGTAGACGATATCCACCGTCAGCTCGGTCTGATTATGTGGGATAACGTTGGTATGGCACGTACTAAGGAGTCTCTTGAGAAGGCTATCGTTGAGATCGCAGCACTTCGCAAGGAGTTCTGGAAGGATGTTAAGGTTGTTGGTACAGCTGATTCATTCAACGTTGAGCTGGAGAAGGCACTTCGCCTTGTTGACTTCCTTGAGCTCGGTGAGCTGATGGCTCGCGATGCACTCAACCGTGCAGAGTCTTGTGGTGGTCACTTCCGCTCAGAGCACCAGACAGAGGAGGGTGAGGCACTTCGTCACGATGACGAGTACGCTTACGCAGCTGTTTGGGAGTACAAGGGCGAGGACGTAGAGCCAGAGCTTACTAAGGAGGATCTGGTTTACGAGTTCACACACCGTGCACAGCGTAACTATAAGGACTAATCTTTGACGTTAAACTTTTAATAATCACGAAATTATGAATTTCACATTAAAAATATGGCGTCAGAAAGACGCTCACTCTAAGGGCGAATTTAAGGAGTATAAGGTTACTGATATTTCGTCTGATACCTCATTCCTTGAGATGCTTGACATTCTCAACAACGACCTGGTACACAAGGGCGAGGAGCCTGTAGCATTTGACCACGACTGCCGTGAGGGTATCTGCGGTATGTGTTCACTTCACATCGACGGTCACGCACACGGTCCATCACAGGCTGTAACCACTTGTCAGATCTATATGCGTCAGTTCAAGGATGGTGCAACAATCACTGTTGAGCCTTGGCGTTCTGCTGCATTCCCAGTAATCCGTGACCTTGTTGTAAACCGTGGTGCTTATGACGAGATTCTCCAGGCTGGTGGTTTTATCTCAGTTCGTACAAACTCTGTACCTGATGGTAACGCTATTCCAATCCCTCAGGCAGATGCTGAGGAGAGTATGGATGCTGCAGCTTGCGTAGGTTGTGGTGCTTGTGCTGCAACTTGTAAGAACGGTTCTGCAATGCTCTTCGTTGCTGCTCGTGTATCATCTCTTGCAAAGCTCCCACAGGGTCGCGTAGAGGGTGCACGTCGTGCAAAGGCGATGGTTGCAAAGATGGACGAGCTGGGCTTCGGTAACTGTACAAATACAGGTGCTTGCCAGGCTGAGTGCCCTAAGGGTATCTCTATTGCGCACATCGCACGCCTGAACCGCGAGTTCCTCGCAGCTAAGCTTGAGGATTAGTCTATTGGCTAACATCTATAGAGAGGGGTTGCTGTAGATTTACGGCAGCCCCTTTTAACCTATAGCCGCTTTGGTTATCTATATAATATAAGTATGAGAATACGCACTCTTCTAACCCTTCTCATTGCGCTTGTTGCCCACGCAGTTGTGGCGGCACAGAGCGCTGCGCCCGTCTCTGGCCGCGTTGTGAGCACAGATACACAGGAGGGTATTGCAGGTGCGGTAATCGAGGTGGCGAATAAGAAAACACCAAGTCAAAAGCGCTACTATACAACCGAGTATGGTGGCTATTTCCGTATTCCGAATGTCGCGCAGGGTGAGTATGACTGCCTTGTGACCTTTATCGGCTATGCGGACAAAAACTTCTCTTTTAGGGCGACAGGTCTGCCAATTAATGTCGGAACTATCTATGTCGATGTCAGTGCAATAGGTATCGAAACGGTCGTAAAGACGGCGGTTTCGACACGCACAACTATTATGGGAGATACTCTTCGCTACAATGCTGACGCCTTTAAGGTTGCTGCCGATGCTGAGGTTGAGGCGCTGCTGCGAAAGATGCCGGGTATAACCATTACCGATGGTAAGATTGAGGCACACGGCGAGGAGGTGAAGCAGATATATGTCGATGGTAATGAGTTCTTCGGCTCAAATATCGCGCAGGTGCTGCAGAGTATCCCCGCGCAGGCTGTAGAGCATATCGAGGTCTATAATCGCCTTAGTGAGGCGGCTCAAGTTACGGGCGTAGATGATGGCGAGGGTGGTAAGGTTATCAATATCATTACCCGCCGAAGTATCAAGCGTAGCTGCTTTGGTAAGGTCCACGCTGGTTATGGTTACGAGCCTGGCGCAAATAGGGTAGTGACGATGAACCATAAGTATACGGCAGGCGGCTCGGTAAACATCTTCAATGACGATGCCCGACTGACTGTTATGGCGCTTGTAAATAACCTTAATAAGCAGAATCTCTCGGATGATGATATGACCATCCGTAGCAGTTCAAATAGCAGTAGCGGCTCGCGTCAATTCTCGGTAAATAATCAGAATGGCGTGGCTTCGGCCGAGATTATTGCCGTCAACTATACTGACCGTTGGGGTCGTCGCCGCCGAGCAAAGTTTGAGGGTAGCCTCTTCTATAACCATCTGAATGCCAAGAATCAGTTTACTGTTGATAGATGGTACGATGCAGCGGTGAGCAAGAAGGATACGATACACTACGACCAATTTGCCAATCCAAATAACCACACCCTTAAGTTCCGCGGACGATTAGAGTGGAAGACAGGTAAGCGACAGAAGTTGGTGCTTATTCCGACCCTCAACTACTACCCAAGCAGTTCGATTAATCGCACCGATACCACCTCTCTGCGCTGGGGAGAGTCGGGATATCGCTGGATGCCGAGTGGTAATGACGGTTGGAGCCGTAGCTTCTCGCAGGGTCTGTATGCGCAGTACTCTTACCGTTTTCTGCGCCAAGGCCGTAGTTTACTGCTCGTTGCAAGTGTGAACAATAACGATCAGACTACAGATAGAGACTACTACTCCAATGGCTCTGGTAAGACAAGCAAGGTCAGCCCTGATAAGGCTACAATCGCCTATACATACTCCCGCAAGCAGCAGGAGTCCAGTACACGCACCTTCCGTATTCAGCCGACCTATAGGGATAAAATAGGCCGCCATTCGACTATCAACCTTACATACCGTCTGCAGGCGCAGCTGCGTAGTCGTGACCTGATGTCGTACACTACAGGGTCGGACTATATTATCGACCCTGCAAAGCTCAATAGTCGCTCATCCTCCTCATTTGAGGGTATGTTCCTCTATCACCAGGCCGGTATGGGCTATCGCTATGGCCGAAATAGGAATTGGTTCTCTGTTAGCGCGATGTACCAAAATTCACAACTCTCAAACCATAATATGTGGACGGGGGAGCGTACAAAACGCGTATATCATACACCAGTCTATAACGCAACACTGCAGTGGGCATTTGATAGCAGTAATACGCTGCGTGTGAGCGCTACCTCGGAGGTTAAGGCTCCGTCGCTGTGGCAGATGCTCGATATATACGATGTGAGCAACTCTCAGTATATATCCATCGGTAATCCAGATCTGCGACCATATACCGAGCATAACTACTTTGCCCGTTATACCAATATCTCACAGCGCTATGGCACTACCTTTATGGTTATGGCAAAGGCTATGCTTAGACCAGATTATATCGGTACAAGCATCCACTACTCGCCAGAGACAATTGAGATAGATGGCAAGAAGTACAATCCGCTGCAACTCTCACAGCCTGTAAACCTCGATGGCTATCGCTCCTTTGAGGCACGCACAAGTATTGGCTTCCCGCTCACTTTTATCAGCTCAAACCTCAATATCTCTCTGGGTGCAACATACTCGGATGTGCCAATCAGACTCAATGGTAACGACGAGTTGATGAATAATCTTACAGTCTCTACAGATTGGACTTTGGGTAGTAATATCTCGGAGAATATCGATTTTACTATCAGATATAACCTCTCCTATAGCGATAATAAGGCAGGTAGAGCCGTTCTGAATAACCAGTTCCTCAGCCACCGCGCTACAGCTAATTTTAAGGCCGTTCTGCCTCTGGGCTTTACTCTTACCACCTCGGGCGTCTATACGCAGTATGTAGGCATTACAAATGGCTATAACGACTCATTTATGCTCTGGAATGCGGCTGTCGGTAAGAAGGTGCTCAGAAATCTGGGCGAGGTCGAGCTGTGCGTAAACGATCTGCTTAACCAGAATACATCTTTCGCTCGTAGCGTGTGGGCCGGCTACTCCCAGGTGCGATATAATAGCACTATGGGCCGCTGCTTCCTGGTTAAGTTTACCTACAACATCCGCGCCTTCACCCCAGGCACCAAACAACTTAAGATTGCCAAATCGTCAGGCGTTCCAACCAACTTCTTCGACAAAATCGAACGCACCCTAAATAGCCTCCGATTCTAATAACAAACCCCGAGAAATTTCTCGGGGTTTGTTTTTTGCCCAGTAGTTTACACCATCCCAACCTCCCTGGAAGGGAGGCGTAGTCAGGGCTCTCGCTCCCTGAGGGTTGAAAGGGTACCATAACCGACAAATAAAGCCCCCTTTACAGAAAGGGGGTTTGGGGGATAGGTAACACACTGGTACGAAAAAAGGAAGACCTTTCGATCTTCCTTTTTCGTACCCCCTCAGGGGCTCGAACCCTGGACCCCAACATTAAGAGTGTCGTGCTCTACCAACTGAGCTAAAGAGGCATTACATATCAGTTTTAATCCCTGATTGCGAGTGCAAAGATAGGGCAAAAAAATCTTCTGTGCAAACTTTTTTGTGAAAAATTTTAATAAAAATTTGCGTTACTTTTTCAACTTGCAGTAAATCAGCGATTTATCTAATCTTAATTTCATCGCTGCACCACTCGCCGCCAGCACCTTCATAGATGATTGGCAGGCGTTTTTCTATCTTTTTGAGTAGCAGATAGCTCTCGTAGATGTTAATTCCGTTGGTTTTTCCTGCAGCAATAGCATATCCGACAACGCACGGATGGAGGTGTGTGGTGTAGTATGCGACGCGGTTAAAGGTGAGGTAGGTTTCGAGCCAGAATGGATCGTTGCTCGGATTTTCTCCACGGCGGATACTCTCGGCCAGTGTTAGCGTATTGACGTCGCTCTGGATAAAGACGAGAATTCCTGCCTTATCACACTGCTCTAACAACTGCTCGGTGGCGTAGTAGACTGGAATAACCAGACCATTATTCTCCGCTGTAACCTGCTCGGTGACGGGTTGCGATGGCTCGTAGTTCTTGAGCTTTAGGTCGAGAGGCTGGTAGTTGAGATAGAACTTGCCATCAGCAATATCTGCTGCACGGACACCCACCTTTTGGCGAATACACTCCACAGGACGGTTGTCGATACGGCTCTCGATGTCGAGGGTCGGTGAGTGTGGATTCTTGATACTCCAAAGACTATTCTGTGGTACGATAGCCATAAAACGGATAGTATCCTCACGGCGCATATCGAGTGCCACATCTTTATATCCGCGACTGAGCACGGTTGTGTCGTTGAGGTTGAGGATATAGCCGATGCGAGCACGCTTTGGGTTGAGAGTTCCGCACTTTACGACAAGTCCAAACTCCGCAACGCCCTCGCCACGATTGTTGATGGTGGTTGAGCAGAGGATGTCACGCACATATATTGCCGGCTGGCAGATAACCTGAACATCGCTAATCTGAGGCTTAACACCTGCACGAACAAGGGCGTTAACACTATTCTGCTCGCACTCGGTCTGTCGTACCTTGAGTGTATGGCGACCCTCCTTGGCGAGCTTTGTGATGTTGAACTCAACGGGTGTGGCACCAGAGGCGGCAGCACCGACTACCTTATCGTCTACAAGCACCTGATAAGAGGATGTAGAACTACCCACGCGGACAAATACCTGACGGTTGAGCCACCATACGGGTACTGCAAAAGAGCTGCTGCACTCGCGGCCATCCTCGGAGATGACCCACTCGGCGAGTTTTGCGACATAGTTTGACTGTGCAGGATTGCCGCTCTTGGCATCTACGGCTCTACCATAGGGGGTGGTAGTGCTACGCGCAGGCTCGGCACCGAAAAATGGCTCTGCAAGGCTCTGTGCACTGAGCGCTCCTGCAGCAAATATAGCGAGTATGTGTAGGATAATCTTCATAAAATGTATATCTTTGCAACTGCAAAGGTAATAACTTCTTTGCAAAATGCGATGTCAAAAACTCCTCAAATCAACTTTCCTGCCATAGACCTCAATCTAAAAACGGTTGATGGTCAAACTTTCGTATGGGATTTTCTGCGCGGAAAGTATCTACTCCTTACGCCCGAGGAGAGGGTCAGAAGACACGCTATAGCCTTTCTAATCTCTCACTGTGGAGTGCAGCCACAATCCATTGCGCAGGAGTATCCAGTAAGCCTTAACGGTACGGCTCAGCGTGCCGATATTGTGGTGGTTGACCGTGACCTCGCGCCCGTAATTCTTGTTGAGTGTAAGGCTCCTGAGGTAAATATTACCGAGCAGGTGTGGAGCCAAGCGGTGCGCTACAATGCGGTGCTTAAGGCTCGTTATATCATTCTAACAAACGGTCATAAACACCTCTGCGCCGAACTTACAGCCGAGGGATATCGCCGTCTGTCGCAATTCCCGAAGGTCGCCTATTAAGGCTATTTCCAAGCGTGACGATATCCGTCAATCTTCTTCCACCCGCCACGAGTAAAGTCCGGAACGGCTACAGGAAGCGAGCCGTGCTTGATAGATAGTGCACTCAGCTCTATCGGACAACACCACTCTGCAAGGTCGTAGACATCCATATCGAGTGGCAGACCATTCTGCAGACAGTATACCAATCGGTAGTCCATAATATAGTCCATACCGCCGTGTCCGCCAACCTTTGCCGCCATAGCCTCGGTGTGGGCTGTTACGGGGTGCTTGTAACGCTCCATAAGCTGCTTGCGAACATCGTCTGATACGCAGCGGTGGCTGTTGAGGTTTTCGATATCTACATCACCCACGGTATGCTCACCGAGCAGGAATGACTGCACGGGGTACTTTGCCGCATAACCAGTAGTGCCGACAAGGGCATAGTCACGCGAGTATGGACGTGGTGTCATTACATTGTGGTGAAGCTGAATAACCTTGCCATTCTCTGTGCTGATAAGGGTTGTGGTCTGGTCGCCATTGGCAAACTCACCGCAAGGCTCTCCAAACATCTTCTCCCAGTATTTTGCGCCTGAAACGGCCTTTGTACTCATTGCTACAAGGCTCTTCATGCGGTCGCCACGATGGATGTTAAGAACTTGACATACAGGGCCGATACCGTGAGTAGGGTAGACATCGCCCGCATTTTCGCGGTTAAAGTCGAGTCGCCAATTGTTGTAGTAGCGATCCCAGAACTCGGATAGACAGTGAACATATGCACCCTCGACGTGGAGAATTTCGCCAAATAGACCCTGCTGTGCCATATTGAGTGCAGTCATCTCAAAACGGTCGTAGACGCAATTCTCGAGTTGAATGCAGTGCTTGCGTGTGCGCTCAGAGGTCTCGATAAGTGCCCAAATCTCTGCCATAGTCATCGCTGCTGGAACCTCAATAGCTACGTGCTTGCCACACTCCATAGCATAGAGCGCCATAGGTGCGTGGTTCTTCCAGTCGGTCATAATATAGACCAAGTCTATATCGTCGCGCTCGCAGAGCTGCCTCCAACAATCCTCTGTTCCGCAGTACTCGACAGCGGGTGTGCGACCTGCATCGGCTATATACTTCTGACTCTTGGCTATACCCTCGGGATTTATGTCACATAGTGCGACAATCTCTGTACCCTCAATTTGACACCAACGTCTTACTGCACCCGGACCACGCATACCCAGTCCGATAAATCCGACACGTACAGTCTCTATAGGCTCTGCTGCAAAACCGAGCATATCTTGCTGACCTGCAGCGCGCTCTGGAGTGTTGTAGACAATCGTACCATCGACTATTTTGTAGTCGCAGTTGCTGTTGCAGCCACCCAAAATAAGGGCAACAAATATGGTTAGTAGTGTAAGGAGTCTTCTCATAACTTATCAACTATTGCGGTAAATGTTTCCTTGTAATTATCACCAATAGGGACATACTCCTCGCCAGTGAGGAATACTCGGCCCTTTGTATAACCTGTAATATGCTCAGTATTGACTATAAACGAGCGATGAACTCGTATAAAACGCTCTGCAGGTAGCTCAGTCTCCATATTCTTCATACGGAAGAGGGTCACTAACTTTGTACCGTCAGCAAGATGGAGTCGGATATACTCGCCAGCACTCTCCAAATATATAATATTTGAGTAGCGCACAAGTGTTGTCTTGTGGTCAGCACGAATGCTGATACACTCGCGGTCGGCACTCTGTTCGCTGATTGGTATATTCTGCTCTGCATTTGCCTCGTTACGCAGCGCAAGGAGCTCTGCTACAGAGTGTGCCTTATTTGCCGCGCGCTCAAAAGTTGCAAAGTTAAATGGCTTGAGCAGATAGTCTATAGCATCGAGCTTAAAACCCTCTACAGCATACTCAGAGTAGGCTGTGGTGAAGATTACCAGGTGGTGATTTTCTAACCCACGCACAAAATCTACACCCGTTAGCTCAGGCATATTTATATCGACAAATATTACATCGACACTATTCGCCTCGCCGAGCCACTGACGGGCATCTACGGCGTTGTCAAAGCTCTTGAGATGTGTTAAAAATGGTATCCTTGCAATGTAGCTCTCCATCTGCCTTACTGCAAGTGGCTCATCGTCAATAACAATACAACTAAGATTCATAACTCTTTGGTATTTTGAGTGTTACGCAATATTTCTCTTTGTCGGATTTGATGTCAAGCGAGTAGTTTTTGCCATAGATATACTCTAATCGGCGAGAGACATTCTCTAATCCTACGCCGCCTATAGTCTTGCTATTTCTTGTGCTCTGATTTGCAGAGTTCTCAAATTTAGCCACCAGTATATCATCCTCTAATGATATATCTATATAGATGTATGAGGCTCTGTTGCGAGAGATACCGTGCTTAAAGGCGTTCTCTGTAAAGACGATAAATACCAGTGGTGGTACGGTCAGATTTGCCTCTTGTGGATAGTTGAACTGAATATCTATATGCTGCGAGTAGCGTACCTTCATCAGTTCGATATAGTTTTCCAAGAACTTCATATCCTTGAGGAATGGTATGCGGTCGGCTCTCGACTCGTATACCACGTGGCGCATCATATTCGAGAGCTCTACAATACCCTCCTTTGCCGCATCAGCATCGATATCTACAAGGGCGTGAATATTGTTGAGCGTATTCATCAAAAAGTGCGGATTTATCTGATACTTAAGGTAGTACATCTCTGCCTCTATAACCTCACGAGCCAGACGTGCATTATCCTCATCTTTCTGCATCGATTCGTAGAACTTCTTGATACCGATATTGGCGGCAAACATAAATACGCAGAGCACAATATTCCAATACCACGCCAGATCGGCAAGTGTTGCCTGATGAGGTAGAATACCCACATCCACCTGACCATCCGAGATAATGTGCGCCCTCTCCATAAATTCGATAAATGTAAAGGCTAGGGTGACTATTGAGAAAGCAGAGATTACGTACCACAGTATCTTCCCTCGATTGAGTAGTAACGGTATAAGAACGTAGTTGTTAAAGAGGAATAGTACTAAGTATGGAGTGATGATACTCCACGCCAAAAAGACCTTGTTGTAGAAGTCAATATGCTCCTCCGCCATCAAAAATGAGTTGAGGATGGGGATGAGATATACCGCCACAAAGACAAGAGTGTAGAGTACATTCTCACCAATGGTCTGCTTTCGGATAAGTGGTGTTTTGAACTTCATTTTGGTCTTTAAGAGTAAGGGGTGGTTGCCCACCCCTTAGTTAGTAAAAATAGCTCTTTGGCTTAGTTTATTCCGAGCGTCGAAACGTTGTATAGGTAACGCTTGATACTCTTCTTTGGAGTCTTCTCGAACTCAGAAGGGTAGATACTGATAGATACCAAACGCTCGTAGGCTGCAACCTGAGAGTTGAGGTTCTTCAAATTCTCCTTCATCATCTCCTCTAAAGCTGCACGGCTGATACCCTCCTTCTCGCAAGTCTCGAAATCAGGCACTACAAGGCCGTAGAGCTTGCCGTCGTTCTCGAGAACGAGTGACTCGAGTACCAGTGGCATATTGTTGAGCTTATCCTCAATCTCCTCTGGGTAGATGTTCTGACCGCTACCTGTAAGAATCATAGTCTTGCAACGGCCACGGATAAAGAGTGTTCCATCTGGGTCAAGTGTACCCATATCACCAGTGTGGAGCCAACCGTCAGCGTCGATAGCGTTCTTTGTCGCCTCCTCATTCTTGTAGTAACCAAGCATTACGTGCTCACCACGAACCAAAATCTCACCAGGGATGCGCTGTGGGTCAGAAGAGTCGATGCGAACATCGAGCATACCCTTCAAGTAGCGACCGCAAGATGATGGCTTGAACTCGTCAAAGTGCTCTGTAACAGAGATGAGTGGACCGCACTCGGTCATGCCGTAACCTACGGTGAATGGGAAGTGGATCTTCATCAAGAATGCCTCAGTCTCCTTGTTCATTGGAGCGCCACCAATCACGAAGAGTCGGAGGTTACCACCAAATGACTCAAGCAACTTCTTCTTAATCTGTGCAAATACCACCTCGTTTACAAGTGGCAACTTCATTGCAATACTGAGTGGGCCCTGCTCGAGCAGTGGCATAATCTGCTTGCGGTATACCTTCTCCAAAATCATTGGCACGGCGCAGATAACCTCTGGCTGCACCTTCTGTATTGCGCTCACCAAAATCTTAGGTGTTGGGATACGGCCAAGCAGGTTGATGTGTCCACCTACTGCCAGCGGAGTAAGGAAGTCTACTGTACAACCAAATGCGTGTGCAAGTGGCAGGAATGCGAGGGTTCTTGCGCCCTTGTGGAAGAAGTTTTCGCCCTTCTTATCAGCAATCTGCGAAATCCAATAAACGTTACCTGTCAGGTTGTTTACTGTCAGCATTACACCCTTTGAGTAACCAGTGGTACCAGAGGTGTAGTTGAGCAGAATAAGCTGGTCGTTAGGTACGTCGGCATACTTAATATCGTCAGCAGTAAATCCCTTTGGATAGCGCTTGCGATAATTCTCTGTCATCTGGTTGATGCAGCGAGTCATCTTGTCACCGCCGCGCTCAAAGATTACGTGGTAGTCTGTAAGTGACATTACAGCCTCTACATTTGGCATCTGCTCCTCGTCAAGGCCATCCCAATAAGAGTCTGTCAAGAAGAGCAGACGGCTCTCAGAGTGGTTTACAATGTGGGTGATGTCGTTTGAAGTAAAGTCCTGAAGGATAGGAACAATTACTGCACCATATGTGATTGTTGCAATATATACAACGCACCAACGAGGAGTGTTACGACCTACGAGAGAAATCTTATCCTTTGGCTTGATGCCGGCCTCGTCAAACATGATGTGGAGCTTTGCAATCTCCTTGGCAAAACCGTAGTACGAATATGTCTCGCCAGTAAAGTAGTCAGTCACTGCACTCATCTCGCGATTGTTGCGGAATGACTGCTCATACATCTTAATTAAATTCTGTTCTAACATAAAAAATACAATATAAATAAGGTGTTTTTACTCTTTTTTATTCTCCCAAATATAGGTCTTACTCTCCTCTCCCCGCTTAAGCCTTACGATATTGGCTCGGTGAGTCCATATCAGCAACACCGCAACGGCAACAGAGAAGACAATAAATGCTATAGATGTATCTCCGTGACGGAGATAGTTGATTGTCGAAAATATCGATACAAAAATCGGGAATGCGCACCCAGCACCAATGGATGCAAGCGACACATAATGGGTGAAAATGAATATCAAAACCCATACCGCAAGACACATCAGCGCCAAGTGTGGCTGTATGCCAGTAATCGCTCCAACGAGTGTCGAAACGCCCTTTCCACCCTTGAAAGATGCGAAGATAGGGAAGATATGACCCAGCACTACGGGGGCAACTGCAATAATCTTCAGATTGATAATCCACATCGGCGAAATTGTCGCATCAAAGCGTAACAATGCCATCAGTGTAACGGCAATAAAGCCCTTGAGAAAGTCGATTACAAATACAGGAAGTGCGGCTCTCAGACCCAGTACACGCAACATATTGGTCGCACCGGCATTTTTGCTGCCGTGCTCGCGTACGTCAATACCATAATAGTGCCTTCCAATCCAGACGGCACTTGGTATCGACCCCAAAAGGTATGCTATCATCAGTAGCAATAAAACTGCACAATAAGTTCCTGTCATTACAAAAATTATGCGTGCGTGTCAGGACAAAGGTAGGAATTTTTTTCCGTTTTACCAAATTTGAATTTTATCGCCAGATAATAAAACAGGGAAGGTCGAAAAAAAGAGGAAAAACAGCCAGACTTTTAGCTGCAAAATAAACAAAAAAACATCCGCAAATTTGCGGATGTTAAGCCAATAGCTAACGGCCAATAGCCAAAAGCTAAAATATTAATGCTCAGCTATTTGATTAAAAATTTCCTCCGAAAGTCCCATCGACGAGAAGCCTCCGTCGTGGTAGAGATTTTGCATCGTTACTTTGCGGGTTAAATCGCTGAAAAGTGTCACGCAATATGCGGCGCAATCCTCGGCAGTTGCATTGCCAAGTGGCGACATTGCGTTGGCAAAGTTGAGCATATCGCTCATGCCCGAAACACCCATACCTGCGGTGGTTGGGGTAGGGGACTGCGATACGGTATTTACTCGCACCTTGAACTCCTTGCCAAACACCGCTCCGAACGAGCGGGCAATAGACTCAAGCAGCGCCTTAGCATCTGCCATATCGTTATATCCGACAATGGTGCGCTGTGCTGCGAGGTATGAGAGGGCAAGGATAGATCCCCACTCGTTCATCGCCTGCTTATTGTAGAGCACCTGCATAATCTTGTGGAAAGATATTGCCGAGATGTCGAGAGTCTTGTCTAAAAATGTGTAGTTGAGCTGCTGGTATGGAACGCTCTTGCGAACATTTGGCGACATGCCTACAGAGTGCAGCACAAAGTCAATCTTGCCGCCAAAGTGCTCCATAGCCTGATCTACGAGGCTCTCAAGATCCTCTACTACTGTTGCATCTGCCGCAATAATAGGGGCATTACAAGTCTCGGCAAGACGGTTAATCTCACCAAGTCGCAGCGATACAGGGGTGTTTGTCAGTACAATCTCTGCACCCTCTGCTACAGCCATCTCAGCCACCTTCCAAGCAATAGAATGCTCGTTCAGCGCGCCGAAAATAATACCCTTTTTGCCCTTTAACAGATTGTAGCTCATAGTTTTACGTTTTTAATATAACGTGTAAAAATGATATAAATTGCCCCTGCAATATAAGCAAAGGCAATTTATTCACTCTTTAATTAATCTTCGTCGTCGAACTCGATTGGAGATGGACGGCGCTCCTCCTCTTCCTCATCATCCTGGATCTGGTCTGCGCCCTTAATCTCGTCGTCGTAGTACTCCTTGTCGTCATCGTCGTCGGTAATGTCGTCAATCTTAACGTCGATCTTTACAAGGTAGCTAACCTCCTCAGTCTCGAAGGTTACTGCGAAGAAGAAGTCGCCATTTGGCTTGTCTACACGAATCATATCGTCTAAATAGCCGTTAGGATATGCTGCCTTTACCGCCTCCTGAAGCTCCAGTGGAAGGTTGTTGAAGCTAACTACTGATTTTCTCTTATTGTTTGGTGCCATAGTTGTATTGTTTATCTTATCTGTTTCTAACCTATTTGTTTGCCAATTCGGGTGCAAGTATAAGCAAAAATTTGTTATTGCGCCAATTTCAAAGTTTTTTTTTGATTTTTTTTTGATTTTGTCCTCTATTTGAAATAAAATATGTATTTTCGTGCGTCGCGAAGTATATACAAATGGTATCGATAGAGCAAATACAGGAGCAAATCGAGGGTTTGAGAAGACAACTCTCGTACCACAACCATAAATATTACGTAGAAAACTCACCAGAGATTTCGGACTTCGATTTCGATAAGATGATGCGAACTCTTGTCGATCTGGAGGCCCAGTATCCGCAGTTCTACGACCCTCTCTCACCGTCAGTAAGGGTAGGTAGTGACCGTACGACAGAGTTTGTCTCGGTGGCTCACCGCTATCCTATGCTCTCGCTCTCCAATACCTATTCGATTGAGGAGCTGCAGCAGTTTATTGAGCGTATTGAGGGCGAAAATGGCCCGACAGAGTTTGTCTGCGAGCTTAAGTTTGATGGTACTGCTATCAGCCTTACATATGAGCACGGGCGTCTTGTGCGTGCAGTTACCCGTGGCGATGGAACAACGGGTGACGATGTGACGACAAATGTCAAGACTATCCGCTCTATTCCGTTAGTGCTTTCGGGTAGTGGCTATCCTGATCTTTTCGAGATTCGTGGCGAGATATTTATGCCGTACGCCTCATTCGACCGACTCAATGCCGAGCGCGAGGCTACTGGCGAGAGCCTATTTGCCAACCCACGCAATGCAGCGGCAGGAACGCTCAAGCAGCAGCAGAGTGCCGTTGTGGCAAAGCGAGGCTTGGACTGCACCCTCTACCAGATGGCGGGCGATAATCTGCCATTTGTAAACCATATCGAAAACCTCAATGCTGCCCGCAGTTGGGGCTTTAAGGTCTCGGAGCATATGACCCTCTGCCACGGTGCTGCGGAGGTTATCGACTATATCAACCATTGGGATGAGGCTCGCAAGAGTCTGCCATATCCGACCGATGGTGTGGTTATCAAGGTTAATGACTTTACGCTGCGTCGTTCACTCGGCTTTACAGCAAAGTCGCCTCGTTGGGCCGTTGCATATAAGTTCAAGGCGGAGAGTGCGCTGACACGACTGCTGAGTGTCGATTTTCAGGTCGGCAGAACGGGTGCAATAACTCCGGTAGCAAACCTTGAGCCTGTGCTTCTTGCAGGTACAACGGTAAAAAGAGCATCGCTGCACAATGCCGAGCAGATTGCTGCGTTAGATATAAGGGTAGGGGATATGATCTACGTCGAGAAGGGTGGCGAGATTATCCCAAAGATTACGGAGGTTGAACTCGCCGAGCGCACAGCAGAGTGCGTGCCGTTTGAGTATATTGACCGCTGCCCAGAGTGTGGCGCTGAGCTTGTTCGCTTTGAGGGAGAGGCTAAACACTACTGCCCGAACCAGAGTGGTTGCCGTCCGCAGATTGTGGGCCGTATAGTCCACTTTATCGGTCGTAAGGCCCTCAATATTGACGGTTTGGGTGGTGAGACTGTCGAACTGCTCTTTGAAAATGGACTTGTGCGCGATATTGCCGACCTCTATTCGCTTAAGGCGGCAGATCTTGCTGTACTTCCGCGACTGGGTGAGAAGTCGGCAGATAATATCATTAATAGCATTGAGACGTCAAAGTCTGTTCCGTTTGCGCGTGTGCTCTTTGGTCTTGGTATCCGCTTTGTGGGCGAGACTACAGCAAAGTATATGGCGGCACACTTTAAGAGCCTTGAGGCTGTCGCTGCAGCAAGCAAAGAGGAGTTGATGGAGTCCGACGAGGTGGGTGATAAGATTGCTGACTCAATTATTAGTTACTTTGCCGACCCTGTTAATATCTCTATTCTGGAGCGTCTGCGTTGTGCAGGTCTGCAGTTTGAAGCAGAGGTGGCGGAGCGCCAGTCAGATACATTGGCGGGCAAGAATGTGGTTGTGTCGGGTAAGTTTACACTCCACTCGCGCGATGAACTTAAGGCGCTTATTGAACTGCACGGAGGCAAGAATCAGTCGGGTGTAAGTAGCAATACCGACTTTATCGTCGCAGGCGAGAATATGGGTCCAGCAAAGCTGCAGAAGGCTGAGAAATTGGGCGTAAAGATACTCTCTGAGCAGGAGTTTATTGCACTTATCGGTAGCGATGAAATTCCGAAAGCAGAGGAGAAGGTTGTAGAGGCGCAACCAATACAAGCAAGCCTATTTTAGTGAGAATATTATGAAAAAGATTATAGATAAATTTACTGGTGTTGGTGTGGCGCTTGTTACACCATTTGATAGCCGAGGCAGTATAGACTTTGCCGCTCTGGCAGCGATTATTGATCGCGTAATAGAGGGCGGTGTGGACTATCTGCTTGCTTTAGGCACAACTTCAGAAACGCCGACCCTGACAGCCGCCGAGCGTGTTGCCGTTTCTCGATTTATCCGTGAGCGTGCAGCGGGTCGTGTGGCGCTTATGGTGGGTGTCGGCGGTAACTGCACTGCCGATGTTGTGGCAACACTTAAGAGCTGGGATTTTACGGGCTATGATGCTGTGTTGAGCGTAAATCCGTACTACAATAAGCCTAATCAAGAGGGTCTGTATCGCCACTTTAAGGCTATCTCTGCTGCCTCTCCGCTGCCAATAATGCTCTATAACATCCCTGGTCGTACGGGGGTAAATATGGCGCCGCAGACCGTGGCTCGCATTGTGGCAGAGTGTCCAAATATCTTCGCAATTAAGGAGGCGTCGGGCGATGTAGAGCAGATGGAGGCTGTCTGCCGTGCTGTGGCTGCCGTGCGTGAGGATTTTATCCTTGTCAGTGGTGATGATGGTCTTACAGTTGAGGCTATTCGCCGCGGTGGTAAGGGTGTCCTCTCGGTGCTTGCTCACCTCTATCCAAAGGCGGTGAAGAGCTTTACCGATTTGGCCCTTGAGGGGAACTTCGAGAAGGCGGAGTATGAGATTGGTAGACTTAATGCAATTATCGACACACTCTTTGTTGAGGGTAACCCTGTCGGCATAAAAAATGCACTTGCAACGATGAATATCTGCACACCGACCGTTCGTCTGCCACTTGTAGAGGCGAGCGTGGAGCTCGATATTCGTCAACGAATGGAGATTATACGTTATGAGTGTTAGAGGCTTTTTTGCTACATTATTGCTTGTTGTTGTCAGTGCTGTTGCTACGGCACAAGTGCCTGATAACGACAAGATTTTTGCCGCTATAAACGATAGCAAGTCAGACTATTACTATCCCAATCTGATGATGCGCTATCAGGCTGGTGAGCCGCTTACAGATGAGCAGTATCACTACCTCTACTATGGTTATGCCTATCAGGCAGCATATCGTCCGCTCAACGATAATCCGGGTATGACCAAGGTGCAGAATATTATGGCGCGTATCGCTATCGACACCCCGTCTATTGCCGATATAGATGAGCTAATTGCCGCTTGCAGCGAGGCTATGGAGCAGGATCCATTCTCGCCAAAGTTGCTCAATATTATGGCCTATGCCTATGGTACTGCAGGCGACCGCAGACGTGAGCAGATGTATGCTGACCACCTTGCTGCAATTCTGCGTACGATAGACTCTTCGGGTAGTGGCGCAAAGGAGAAGGAGCCGATGCACATCATCTTCTTCTCGCACGGTGTAGATTTTATCGCAGCCAAGGGTTGGAACCAGCGCAAGGGTAAGATTATCAGCCGCACTGTGGAGTTTGTACCATTTGATGTGCCGAAAGATAAACTTAAGGGCTACTACTTTGACTACAGCCGAGTATACTGGAATAAGCCAGATGACTATACATTCCAGCGAGATAGAACTTGGCAGATTAACAATATGAAACCACGAGAATACAAATAGAATGAAGAGATTTACACTATACATTACACTACTAACTCTGCTCTTGAGCAGTTGTGGCATTGAGCCTGTGCCGATTGACAATTTGACAATCCTTGGCGGTATAAACAACAACCAACTTGTCTTTGAAGGCAAAGCGGGCTCGAGTACAACCTTTGCCATTGCATCAAAACTTCCGTGGGAGTTGCTCGATACACCAGGAGTGACCTATAGCCCGTCAAGCGGTGAGGCAACAGAGCGTGTTACCATTACAGCAACCATTGCAGAGCCAAATAGAACGCTTACAACAAGAGAGGTCGGTGGTGTTGTTATACGCCTAAGCCGTACACGATTTACGGGTATTACTGCCGTTCAGCGACCGTTGGTTACTACAGACCAGCAGCATATATCCCTCTCCTCAGAGCAGAGTGTATACACTCCGTTTGTCTTCAAGACCAAGGAGAGCGATATTGAGGTGCTCTCGGAGGGTGATATTGTCAGCACAGAGCTTAAAATGGTGGGCATAGATGAGTATAGCCTATCTGTTGCCGCTACAAAGGATAATCAGACAACTGCAGAGCACACTGCCGGCTACCTTAAGTTTGTGGTTGCAGGCACTACGCTTAGCGGTAACATTGCGGCAGTACAGAAGCCAGCGCTCTCGTTTGACCGTAGCAGAATTACTGTGGGTGGTCAGAGTGGTGAGCATATGACAGTGTCGGTGAATACCAATTTCGACTTTACCGTCTCTTCGACCTCGACTGCCATTGCGGTTAAGAGAAGTGAGGAGGGGTTGGTCGATATTACCGTTAAGGAGGGCAATACCACCAATGCGGAGCGAAAGCTGGGTACTATCACTGTGCAGCTTACAGATAACCCCGCTTGTAAGGCCTCTATAGAGGTTTGGCAACGTAAAGCTCTTGCCGACAGAACGATGATGTTCTACTTCCTCGGTATGAGCCTTAAGAGTTACTATGATGCAAATCTTGACAATGTTGAGAAGGTTATCAAGGAGGGAAAACTGGGCGATACACGCGTTCTGGCCTTTATTCAGAGTAGTAATCATAGCGGAAAACTCTTTGAACTATTCTACGATAGGGGGCTTGATGCTGTTGTTCGTGACCCTATTGCGACATACGACCTGCCACAGGTCTATACAGAGCAGATGATAGCTCAGATTTTGCAGGATATGACCGTTCGTGCTCCAGCAAATGAGTATGGTCTTTATATCGGCTCTCACGGTAAGGGTTGGATACCGAAAAATAGTGTTAGCCTGGGTGGGGGTAGCTCTACCTACTCAACATTCTCGGCTGAGCATCTCGACTCTATCTGGACACCTGCGCCAGGTGCAATTATGACGCGTCATATCGGCGATACAACAAGTACTCAGATTGACACAACTGAGCTTGCGTCTGCAATAAAGAGTACGGGTCGCCACTTGAACTACATCGTCTTTGATGCCTGCTATATGGCAAATGTTGAGGCTGCGTACGATTTAAGAGAGGCAACAGATTATATACTTGGCTCTGCGTGCGAGATTATTGCAAACGGAATGCCGTATAACGAGATACTGCCGATTATGGCCAGCAGCGCAACACTGCTTGACCGCCTTAATAGTAGTGCAAAGGCCTTTGTGGAGTACTACAAGACACACCGCGAGGGCGCCTACTCGTCTGCCTGCTCAGCTGTTATCGATTGTCATCAGCTTGACGCTCTGGCTGAGGTTACAAAGCGTGTCAATGGCTCACTTAAGCGAATTGATCCAAATACAGTACAGTCGTATGATGGTATCAGCCTCTCTCGTAATCCGACACATATCTTCTTTGATATTGAGGATTATGTTATCAAGAGTTGTACTGATCCTGCTGCTGTTGCTGCCTTCTCTGAGCAACTCTATCGCACCGTGTCGGGCCTTCACCACACAAAAACCTTCTATTCGGCATACAACAATAAGGCAAATCCGATAGACTACTACTCGGGCCTTACCACCTCTGCACCTATTATGCTGCACGCAATGTCAGCATATGTTACTGAGTGGAAGCAGTGTGCGTGGTATGCGGCAACACACTAATTGAAGATTTACAAAACTCTATATCCCCTCGCTTTCAGCGGGGGGCTTTTTATTTTATGCCGACCTCTTATAAGACAATAGCCGCCAAAATCTTTGCTTTTACGGAAAAAATTTCCTACCTTTGTTTAGCTAAACTATTAATCTATATCTATCTTATGGTCGGAATAGACTATCTTGTAATTTTTATCTACTTTCTCGGACTTATTGGTGTGAGTGTGCTTGTGTCAAGGAGCATCAAGTCCTCTGCCGATATGTTTATTGCGGGTCGCAACTCGTCGTGGTGGTTGTCAGGTATGTCGACATATATGACACTCTTCTCGGCAAGTACATTTGTTATTTGGGGCGGTGTGGCATATCGTTCTGGTATTGTTGCGGTGCTTATCGGTAATATTCTCGGTTTTGCCAGCTTCTTAGTGGGTCGTTACCTGTCGGGTAAGTGGCGCGAGATGAAGATTAAGTCGCCAGGAGAGTATCTTACAATCCGTTTTGGCGAGCGTTCGCTGAGCTTCTATACGCTGCTCGGTATTATTGGTCGCGGTTTCCATACGGCCGTTGCACTCTATGCCATTGCTGTTGTTATGTCAACACTTATGGTGCTGCCAGAGGGACACTTTATGGCCGATGCAAGCGGTCACCTTGCCGTAGGCTGGGGTATTCTGATACTCGGTATTATTACTCTGCTCTACACTGTCTTGGGTGGTTTTTTGGCGGTGCTTATGACCGATGTTATCCAGTTTGGTGTGCTTATTACGGTGGTTATCTTTATGATTCCACTCTCGATAAATGCTGTTGGTGGCCTTGAAAACTTTGTTGCATCTGCACCAGATGGCTATTTTACCCCATTTAGTGCGGAGTATCCGTGGTTTTGGATGATTCTTTGGTTCTTCGTCAATAGCTTCACTATTGGCGGCGATTGGCCATTTGTACAGCGATATATCAGTGTGCCGACCGTCAGAGATGCCCGCAAGAGTACCTATCTTGTCGGTGTACTCTATCTGCTTACTCCGCTTATCTGGTACTTCCCAGCTATGGCATTTCGACAGATTGTTCCCGATGCAAATCCTGAGCAGGCATATATCCTTATGTCGGAGCACGTGCTGATGAAGGGTATGGTGGGTGTGATGCTTGCAGCAATGGTGTCGGCAACACTCTCTACTGTTTCGGGTACGCTCAATGTCTTTGCAAATGTCTTTACATACGATATTTACGGTCGTAAACACCCTCAAATTGGCGAGCGTGGACTTATCCGTACGGGTCGTATCTTTACCTTTGCTTTTGGTGCGGCAATAGTTGCTCTGGCGCTGCTTATCCCGTATGCGGGAGGTGCAGAGAAGGTTGTGGTTACCGTGCTTACGATGATTATCGGCCCACTCTATATCCCATCTGTCTGGGGTGTGTTCTCTAAGCGACTTGCGCAGCGACACCTGCTTACAGCGATGATTATTACATACGCTTGTGGTATCTTCGGCCTTGCCTTTAAGTTTAGCCCAACTGTGCGTGCGACATTTGAGTGGATTAATCCAAATGTCCTTGAGTCGGTTATCGGTACGGTCGTTCCTGCTGCGTTGCTTGCTGTAATGGAACTTGTGGCTAAGTATAAGGGCACAACAGACCCTGGTTATGAGCGTGTGCAGGCTATCATCGACCCAGAGGCAGATAAGACACCGAGCGCAGAGATGAAGCGTGCAACAAAGCGCTACTCTCATATGGCAGTCACCTGCTTTGTGGTCACTCTGCTTGCCATTGCGCTGCTGCTTGTTCAGCAACTTGTTATGGAGAGCTATGATGCAGCCGTTGAGCGTATAATGACAGTCGGCGTGGCTGTAATGGTTGGTATTGCAGTACTATACTCAATTTATAGATATATAGATTCAAAATCAGATGCGAACAGTAAGTTATAGTCGAGAGTTAGAGGTTCGTAATAGTTACGATATCCTTGTTGCTGGCTCAGGCCCTGCGGGAATATGTGCAGCTGTTGCTGCGGCACGTGAGGGTGCTCGTGTGGCTCTTATTGAGCGTTATGGCGTTGTGGGAGGAAACCTTACAACGGGCTATGTAGGACCTATTCTCGGTATGGTTGGCAAGGGAACTATGCGCGACGAGATTGTCGCGCTGCTTGGTGTGCCTGAGAACGATATGATTGGAGAAACGGGCCGTGCACACGACTTTGAGCGTGCAAAGATGCTCTTGGCTCAGTTTGTAAACCATCCCAATATAGATGTCTATCTGCAGACAACCGTTACAGATGTTGTCAAGAGTGGCAATGCCGTTACGGGCCTTGTAGTTACGGCGGGCGAGGGCCAGTTTATCCTCGAGGGTGCTGTTACAGTTGATGCTACGGGCGATGGCCTTGTTAGCTACCTTGCTGGAGCAACAACCGAGAAGGGTCGAGAGGATGGTCTTATGCAGCCAGTGACCCTTGAGTTTACAATTTCGGGCGTAGATGAGAGTAAGGGCGTTATCTGCATCGGTGATGTGGATGATGTAAAACTTGGCGATGAGCGCTTCTTGGACTACTGTATGCGCCTTGCAAAGGCGGGTGAACTGCCAGAACGTATCGCGGCCGTAAGATTGCACCCAGTGGTCTATCCGGGTTATCGTCAAGTCAATACAACGCAAGTAAATGGGGTAGATATGACCCGCGTAGAGCAGATTTTCAAGGCAGATCTCGAGCTGCGCGAACAGATATATACTCTGCTTGATTTCTTCCATAAACACCTGCCTGGCTATGAGAATTGCCACGTAATCTCGAGTGGAACAACTACGGGTGTGCGCGAAACGCGTCGTGTGATTGGCGACTATGTCATCACAGCCGAGGAGATGGCAGCAGGCTGCCGCTTTGATGATGTTATTGTCCACCGTGCAGAATTTATTGTCGATATTCACAACCCAGAGGGCTCTGGACAGGCTGAGGCTCATATTCAGTACTGCGACCCGTACGATCTGCCATACCGTTGCTTTACTCCAAAGGGCATTGAAAACCTATATACAGCAGGCCGTTGTATCTCGGGTACACACCGCGCACACGCTTCGTACCGCGTGATGAGTATATGTATGGCTATGGGAGAGGCTGTGGGTGTTGCTGCAGCAATGTGTGCAGAGCAGGGTGTCACTCCGCGACAGCTCGATGTAAAACAGTTACAAAATCGTCTAATAAATAAAGGTATAGAGTTGTATGGATAAGATTATGCTTTATAGCCGCTTCAATCCGCTGAAACGCGTATTGTGTTACGATATCTTCGATCGCGGCTTTAATGGTTGGATGGTGCTACTGCCAAACTTTACAGAGCATCCAGATTTTGATGTTCCACCAACAAAGGTAAATAAGGATCAGTGGCCACCTGTAATGCTCAGCTCGGCTACCTATCGTTTCCCAGGTACTCACGGTTCAATGTCGGGCACCTACTCACTCAAACTATCTACCCGCCCAGTGGCAAATCCTTACTCTATGCCACCAGCTCCAGGCTCTATGGGTCACGCCATTAAGCGTCTGTCAAATATGGACCCAAATGCGCGCTATCTGCAGCTCGAGTGTTGGTTTGCATACACAGGTGAGCAGAATGAGGTGGATGGCAATGGTGAGCAGCCAGGTCTGCACGAGGACTCTATCCGCGCCTTTGGTATTGGCTCTGATACGCAGGACGATGGCAACCGCTTCTTCTGGGGCATCCGCTACCTCAATACTGTCGATGGTAAACCTATGCGTAAGTGGCAGTATATCCAGGCAACCCCTGGAACAGATAAGGATTGGGCATTTGGCCTTGATGGCGATTGGTGCAAGTGGGGCGTAGACTGCTGGTGGTTTGGCGAGCGTCGCCCGGATGGTTACCACGCAGGCTATAAGGATGTGCCAAATGGAACACAAAACCTTATCTATAACGAGACCGATTGTAAGATTAACTGGCAGTACCTGCGCCTGAAGGTCGATATTATCGACAAGGAGTATGTCGAGATGCAGTGCCAGAATAAGATTTTCGACCTGCGCGGCCATAAGATTACTGCAGTGGATAAGTATCGCCGCATCGATGGCCTTATCAACCCAGTTATCTGGCTCGAGACCGATACCAACCGTCGCGTATTCCTCTATATCGATTCATTTGTTGTATCACAAGAGTAGATTCTAGAGGTATTTGCTAATAGCGTTTTATGAAATAAAACAATATATTATGAAACAGTTTAATGCAGCGCATTTAGAGATAAAAAAGTCCTTCACTGAGGGCTTTGAGACCCACCCATACGAGGTAGGTTGGGCAGATGAGGTTATCTTCTTCATCTTCGTTGAGGATATTATTGGTGCAGGCTCACTCGATGCTAAGGTGCAGATCTCGCACGATGGCATCCACTGGGTAGACGAAGGCACCGCCTTTAACACCATAACCCAAAAGGGCCTCCACTTCGTTAAGGTTTCCCACTTCGGTAACTATATCCGACTTAAGACAGAGATTAAAGATGCAGAGTTCAAACTCCAAATTCAGATTGCCTCTAAAGGATAATTTTGTCGTAAAACATTTGTCGTGATAGCGGGGCATCTACTTCCGCTAACCCAAATAAACAGCAAAGGGCAGTACGAGCAAGTACAGCCCTTTGCTGTTTTTTGTGCCGAGCGTGGTATCTGCCCCACTCTGACGACAAATGAGTGCAAGAAATTAGCGGTGTGCAAACTCTGATGATAAAATGGGTGCAAAAGGGTAGCGGAGTACAATTTGTGAGTGCCAATAGCTAGAATCTAAAACAAAAAAACGACAGAGATAACTCTGTCGTTTGCAATTTTTTTTGTCGGGGTAACAGGATTCGAACCTGTGACCCTCTGGTCCCAAACCAGATGCGCTAACCGGACTGCGCTACACCCCGTTGTTGTATTGCGAGTGCAAAGGTAGACAAAATTTTTATACCTGCAAACTTTTTTGTGAAAAATATTAAAATTTTTTCAGATTATTTTTCGAACTTTTCTGTTTGTTGTTGATAATCAGTTATTTAACAATTTTTGTCTGTTGAAGATATTTCCTATGGCCTTTTTTGATGTATCTCTGACTGTAATATATCTATAGTACAACGGGTTTATCTCCGCGACTGCTGATTATCAGCGCGTTCCAAAAAGTGGGTGCAATGTTGATTAAGAAAAAATAATTTTTTAGATAAATTTATCTGGAATTGAGGACAACGGTAGGAAAAAATTTGTACCTTTGCACTACGGAATAAAAACACACACTAAAATGACAGGAAGAGTAAAATGGTTCGACAGTAAGAAGGGCTTCGGCTTTCTTATCTGTGAGGATGGCAAAGAGGTCTTTGTCCACTTCTCGGGAATTGTAAAGGATGGATTTAAGTCTCTGAACGAGGGACAGCGTGTAGAGTTTGAGATTGAGGCTGTTGATCGTGGTGAGCAAGCTATAAATGTAGTTGTAATCGAGAAGCAGAGTACTGAGGAGGCTCAGTAGTCCTTTACAGATTATCAAAATCAAATCGTAGCTGTATAGATTCGGCGCAAGGCTCAGGCGTATTGCCTATTGTAAGTCCAATAAGTCTAACCTTTCTGCCACCAAGATCTATACTCTCGAGCAGTTCGTTGCTGACAGTTGTAAGAGTATCGTATGACTCTATAGCTGTCAGCAATGTTTTTGAACGGGTTATCTGGTGAAAGTCGCTGAACTTCACCTTAAGCACGGCGGTCTTGCCGTAGAACTCGTGCCGTTTTGCCCTTGCCCACACCTCATCGCGCACTGCCGCAAGCTCCTCATACAGGTCGGCAAAGTTGTCTATATCATCTATAAATGTAATCTCTGCACCCAACGACTTGCGCACTCTGTTGGGCGTCACTTTTCGACAATCCTCACCACGGGCATAACCATAGTAGAGCTCTCCGGCCTTACCAAACTCTCTGATGAGCGATATTTTGCTCCACTCCCTAAGGTCGCGACCTGTGCGTATACCGAGGCGGTGCATCTTTGCTGCCGTCACCTCGCCAATGCCGAAAAACTTCTCAATAGGTAGTTGTGCCACAAAACTCTCCACATCTTCGGGCGGTATAACAAATAGACCATCTGGCTTGCGGTAGTCAGAGGCAATCTTTGCGAGCATCTTATTTACCGACACACCTGCCGAGGCAGTGAGGGCCGTTGTCTCAAATATCTCGCGCTTTATCTGTTGCGCGACGATTGTGGCAGAGGGGTGGTGTGATACATCCAAGAAGGCCTCATCGAGCGACAGTGGCTCGACAAGGTCGGTATATTTGTGAAATATGGCTCGTATCTGCTCCGAAACGGCCTTGTAGGCCTCAAAGCGTGGCTCAACGAATATCAACTCGGGACAGAGCCGTTTTGCCACTACCGAGGGCAGTGCCGAGCGAACACCAAAGGGTCGCGCCTCGTAGCTCGCAGTACTGACTACGCCACGACGGCCATTGTGACCCACAGCAATAGCGCGGCCGCGGAGCGAGGGATTATCCCGCTGCTCCACGGCCGCAAAGAAGGCATCCATATCTATATGGATAATCTTTCTCATTAGATGAGTATTACCTCAGCCTGTGCATTGTTCATATTTGGCATTGTCATACCGACAGTAGCACCGATGTATGTAGGGTCACAGATGGTGTACTTATTGCCACCAACCTCAACATAGTCGCCATATACCTTGCCATTGCTAAAGCAGATAGCAGTTGCCAAGTGGCCTGGATAGTAGATCAGCGCCGCCTTTAGACCAAGAAGGTCGCGCATCAGAATAGAGTAGAGGATTGCACGATCCTCGCAGTCGCAGAATGGGTAGTAGAGTGACTCGTCACCAAACAAAGAGCGCTCACGGCCAAACTGCTCGCCATCGGTCTTGTACTGGAAACCTGTCTGGACAAAGTTTATCAGAATGTTGGCTGCAGCTATCTCATCCTTACCCTCAATAGCCTTTTTGAGGATAGGGTATATTGTCTGTTTTGTACGCTCACTCAGAGAACCGAGGGCAAAAGTCTTCCACGGTGCCTGCGGATAGGTGTTGAAGAAGTCAACGAGGTTTTTGTTTGCCTCAAAATCGACTCTCAAATCAGGATATCGTGCAGACTTGTGAACTCTTGAAACACTCGATGCAAATGGGAACTCTGGCAACTGTGGCAAATCAATCGAGAAGCCCATCTCGCCAGGGAATGCAGCATCGCACACCTCGCACATTGTAATTCGCTGAGCAAGTGCGGCATCCTCATCAAGCAGATAGAATGGGGTAGGGTTGTCGTTGAAACGGATAAAACACTTACCACTAATCTTGTCATTACAAGGGAAGAGTAGGAAGAGCTTATTGTTGTAACGACCCATACGGATCTTGTAGCCCGCCTGTGTCATCAAAAAGGCCTGCAAAATCTTCGAATCATTGCTGTTCTTTGCCTCGCAGTACTCCTCTGCCACACGCTTTGAGAGCTGGAAGTAACCCCAGTCGTTGAGCTTAAGCTTCTCGCGGATGGCCATACAGTCGGCAAACATAGCGTCATAGCGACCATCTGCAAGCTGTTTCCAAGCATCAGAGATATACTGGTTTGTCGGCACTGGCAGCTTAACCTCGCCCGTGCCGGGCTTGAGGCGAACAGTACAACTCTCGCCAAAGAATGTAAACGGCATAGGAAGCAAAAATGGCTCCTCGTCAGGCTTTACCTCTGGAATTTCATAACGAGGGAATGGCGTAACCTTAGGAGGGTCTACGCGCGAAATACCCTTGAAAACGAGCGGCTTAGGGTTGATAGGCTTGTCTGCATCACGCGGTGGAATCTGCGGAGCAACAGGCTGCACAGGTGGGTCAACCTTTGGTGGCTCTAACGCCTGCTCTAGGCCCATCTCTCGCCACGCGTGCTTGAGAAACTCGGCATAGGCAGCATTTGCCTTCTGTCGGAAATCGTCAAATTCTGCAGTAGTTTGCTGCTTGAACTGCTCAAACTCTCGCTGTGCAATCTCCTGGAACGATTGTGCCGAGAGTGTTGAGATGGTAAATGTTGTTGCTAAAATAAGTAGAAGTCGCTTCATATATATAAATCTACCTTATTTATGAAAAAACCGCTGACCACACAGCGTGTATCAGCGGTCTAGATTGTAAAAATGGATTACAACTTCTTGTGAAGCTCGTCAATCTCCTGCTTGAGAGACTTCTTCTGTGCCTCAACTGCAAGCTCCTTAATCTTCTTGTAGCTGTATGCGCAACCAAAGACAACCTCTACGTTGCCGTTCTGTGGAACATCGCGGTGCATAGTAGTCAAGATAATACCCTGACCCAAAGATGCAGATACACGCTCCATAGCAGCAGATACAACCTTATCCACAGAGATAGCCTCCTTGTTAGCATCCTCAACATTTGCCAAACTAGTCTTTGTCAACTGCTCAAGCTGGCCCTTGAGTGCGTTTGCGGCCTGAACCTTTGCACCATTCTGAGCAGCAAAGAGAGCAGCCTTGTAGGTCTGACCAACAGCTGTAACCTGAGCTACAACATACTTAGGCTCGTCGTTCTCAAGTGCATTTTTGAAAGACTTTGAGCGGGTAATCTGCTCACCGATAGAAAGTTCGCCTGGGAGTACCTTCCAACCCTCAGCTACGTAACCTGCAACCTCCTTCTGTAAAGCCTTCTTCTGAGCTTTAAGTTCACGCTTTGAGAGCTGCTGCGCCTCAACAGCTGTAATGCTTACTACTGCAGCAAGCAAAAGGATAAGAATTTTCTTCATAACTATTAAGTGTTAAACGTGTTTACTAATAACAAAGGTATGTAATAATTATCTATTTTGCAAGAATATAATGTTTTTTTGTGTAGGGATGGGAAAAATAAAAGGCCTTGATATAGTTATCAAGACCTATTTGATTGAATGTTAGTGTGTAAATACCTTACCGAACTGCTTCTCGCGTTTTTCGTATGCAAGGCGGGAGGTGGTTGGGTATTTCAGCTTCTCGAACTGGCATACCGCATTCTCAATGTCGCCCAAGAGCATATCGGCCATATCTTTTGTCATACCGTGGCGAACCACTACGCGCATAACGACCATATCCTCGATAGCCTTTGGCATTGTGTAGGCCGGCACCATCCAACCGCTCTGCTGTAGGGCTGCCTGTAGGTCGTAGAGTGTCCACTTTGCCGTCTTGTCGTACTCTGGGTTCATATACCAGATAAAGAGCGGGTTGTCGACCGACTTTGAGTAGTTTGTAAAACAGCTCATCTTGCCAATCTTCTGGTGACAGTACTCGGCAATCTCCATAGAGGCACTCTGCACCTGCTTGTAGCCCTCAAATCCGTAGCGGATAAAGTTGTAGTACTGGCCCAGTATCTGCGCCGCAGGGCGAGAGAAGTTAAGACCTACCTGGGTAATGTTGGCACCTAAGTAGTTGACAGAGAACGACATCTGCTCAGGCAGATACTTCTTATCCTTCCAAACCACCCAGCCAAGACCAGGGTAGACAAGGCCGTACTTGTGACCTGAAGTAGATATTGACCACACCCACTTCAGACGAAAATCCCACTTGTAATCGGGCTTGATAAATGGGAGTATAAAACCACCCGATGCAGCGTCTACATGTATCGGAATATTGTAGCCAGTCTTTGTGTTGAACTGGTCGAGCAACTTATCCAATGCCTCGATGTCGTCATTGAGTCCTGTCCACGTTACACCAACGATTGGTACGATGCAGATTGTATTCTCGTCGCACATCTTTATCGCCTCCTCTGCCGAGAGTGTCGGGTGCTCAAGCGAGATAGGCACCGTGCGCATCTCTACATCCCACAACTGACAGAACTTCTCCCATACCACCTGAAAGGCGGTGCTCATCACAAGGTTTGGCTTGTCACAACTCTTACCCTCGGCCTTGCGCTTTGCCTTCCATCGCAGTAGAGCCGCCACACCACCGAGCATACACGCCTCAGAGCTGCCAATGCCGACTGCGCCACTCTTCCACTCGCCCTGCTCTGGTGAGTTCCATAGGTGGGAGATGATGTTGATACATCTGCCGCACATCACAGCCACTCGTGGATACTCGGTCTGGTCGATGTAGTTGATATTCACCGCCTCATTCATCAACTTTGTGGCATAATCATCCATTGCCGTTGTTACAAATGTCGCCAAATTAAGCTTTGGCTGAGTCTGCGGATATGTCTCATCCTTGACAATCTGATATGCCACCTCGGGTGCTATTCCCTCCTTGGGCATCTTCTCTACTGGCGCACTGTATAGCGCCGCACTTGTTGTTTTTGTACTCATACTGAAAAAATTAAGGAATTCAGGGAGGGATATCCATAAATCACGCCAAAATTGGTTGTGGGGAAAGACTATTGGCCGTTAGCTATTAGCTTTTGGCTTTTACTGCTCCGCCTCGGTATAGCTCAACCAAGATGGATTGTTGAGGTTTAATCGCAGCGCTGTCTTTTCTATGATATCCGCTTGCGGATGAATATAAGTCGGCTCTGCCGATACCACTGAAAAGCCAATAGCCAACAGCAAATGGCCAATAGCTAATGGCCATCCGAAATCACCAATCCAACGCCTATAAAAAGCAGCAGTGCGAAGAGCACAGTATCGGCGTGCAGATGATCCAAACCCATTGCTACCGAGATGGTTACGGCAAGCACGGGTTGTATATATGCGTAAATGCTTGTGGTTGTGGGCGATACAAAGCGCAGTGAGTAGTTTAATAATAGATTTGGAAGGTATGTCGGCACGATAAGCACAAAGAGCATAGCTAACCACAGATGGGTGTTGAGAGTAGAAAACTCTATATTCGCCATCGGCTTTAGGCCAAATGGTAGCATAACTATGGCCGAGATAGTGTATATTGCACGCAGCAGTGTGGTGATGCGGTATTTTGTGACAAGTCTTTTGAAAAAGACCATATAGAGTGCCGTCACCGTGCCGCTACAAATCATCATAATATTACCCCACAATTCGGAGTTTTGGTGGTGCGAGGCAGAAGATGTGAGAATGACCGCCAGGGCGCCTGCCAGCCCGAGGATAAGTCCAGCAACCTTTCTAGCTGTAAACCGCTCAACATGTGCGGCAACCGAGACGACAAGAACGAGTATCGGCGATATAGTGGCGATAATCGAGCCATCGATTGGCGAGGTGCGCGATAGACCGAACATCATCATCACTTTGCGCACAACACCAATCATCAGCGCCGCAATAAATATAATACCCCAATCTTTGCGCTCAATCCGTTCTGGCTTCTGCCAAAAAAGAGGCAGCCACGAGAGTATCGCCGCCACAATGAGTGACGCCGAAACCATCGCGGCTGGTGCTATGTATTTGCCTAACAGCAGGTTGTAAAAGGGGTAGTCACACGCCCAAACGACATTACAACCCAAGAGCGCAAGGTGCGCCCGAACTACTCCGTTATCTCTCATATTGGCCCGAATATCAATATTCAGACCAATTACGTCTACTCCTCGGTAATTGTGATAGAGAAGATCAAATCGCCTGGGCGGATGTCGTCGATAACATCAAGACCCTCCACAACCTTACCAAAGCAGGTGTGTACGCCATCAAGGTGCTGTGTGTGGCTACGGTTATGGCAGATAAAGAACTGCGAGCCGCCTGTATCCTTGCCACGGTGAGCCATTGAGAGTACGCCACGGTCGTGGTACTGACGCTCAGCATCTGTCTCGCACTTGATTGTCCAACCTGGACCACCTGCGCCATTGCCAATAGGGCAGCCTCCCTGAATTACAAAGTCAGGAATAACGCGGTGGAAAGTAAGGCCGTCGTAGAAACGCGACTGAGCAAGTTTTACAAAGTTAGCAACGGTGATAGGTGTCTCATTCTCATAGAGTTCCGCCTTCATATCACCCTTTTCAGTTGAGATAATTGCGTATTTCATAGTTGTGTGATTTACTTCTTAAAATATATGTCCAAAAGCTCCTTGGCTGCGATAAACGAGCTCAACTTTGCATCGAGTACTCGGCTCTCAACATCGGCTATGCGGCTCTCAATCTCTGGGTTGAGGTAGAAGCTGCTCTTGAGCGCCTCGTTGATACTCTCATACATCCAATATTTATTCTGCTCGTTGCGGTGCGAATCGAAGTATCCATTGCGCTTGATGTGCTCCAAAAAGTCCTCCACACCACTCCAAATCTCCTCAAGACCAGTCTTGTCAACAGACGAGCAGGTATAGACCTTTGCATTCCAACCCGACTCAGGGGTGGGGAAGAGGTGTAAAGCATTCTGATACTGCACTTTAGCCAGTCCTGCTTTGTGCACATTTTCGCCATCAGCCTTTGTGATAACCATAATATCGGCCATCTCCATAATGCCTCGCTTGATACCCTGCAACTCATCGCCAGCACCTGAAATCTGGAGCATCATAAACATATCGACCATAGAGTGTACGGCGGTCTCGGACTGACCTACGCCGACGGTTTCAATAAAGATTACATCAAAGCCCGCTGCCTCGCAGAGCACAACCGTTTCGCGGGTCTTGCGAGCCACACCACCGAGTGAGCCTGCAGATGGCGAAGGGCGAACAAAGACATCGGGGTTGTTGCAGATGCTCTCCATGCGGGTCTTATCACCCAAAATCGAGCCTCCACTGCGCTCAGAACTTGGGTCGATGGCAAGCACGGCAAGACGGTGGTGCATAGAGGTAATCATATTTCCCACCGCCTCAATAAAGGTCGATTTTCCCGCGCCAGGTACGCCTGTAATACCGATACGGATAGAGTTGCCGGCATATGGCAGACAGCGCTCGATAATCTCTTGAGCCTGTGCGTAGTGGTCTGGATTATTGCTCTCAATCAGGGTGATAGCCTGTGAGAGGATGGTAATGTTGCGGTTCAGAATACCCTCAACATACTCGTCTGTTGTTAGCTTGCGTTTACGCTTGCGAACAAAGTATGGATTTACCATCGGCTGATCCTCAACGCCAGTAGTTACAGCCAGTGCGCTGTCATGGTGAGTATCAAGATACTCATTTTCGTAGTGCTCTATTTTTGAGAAGTCCATTGTTGTAGTATATTGTCAATTTTTGTTTTATCCAAAGTCTGCGGATTACCCTGCCAAAGGGCTCTTCGCTTGTAGTTCAAAATTACACCATACGGAGCGTAGTCTACTCCGAATTTTTGAAAAATCTCATCGGCACCCATCTGAACTTGGCTGCCGTTGAGGAAGGCGTCTATCAGCCACTGCTCGCACTCACCCTGCTGCTCGCGAGTAAAGAGAACTGCAGAAATCTGCTCAAAGCTGTTGATTAATTCGCTGATTTTTGGTGCAGAAATCTCGCACGGACGTGACGGAGAGTGGACAAAACCCATATAGAGGTACTCGCCCTTGTCGATGGTGTACTTAAAGGATTTTACCTTTGGTACACGCTCACCAATAGCGACATTTTGCGCCGTGGTTGCTCCCCACGCACAGAGTGCAAAGATAAGTATTGTCAATTTTACTCTCATACGAACCACGAAGATAGGTCTTTTTTCTCAAAAATCCAACATCTTTTGCGAATAGATGATTTTTTGTAAAATTCCTACGGAATTATTTTTTTTACCCCAAAAAAAGAGTTACCTTTGCGAGGTTTTGTACATTAGTCACAACTAAACACAAACATAATTTAACATTTTAACACTAATCACTATGAAAGTATCTCACATTGAGCATCTGGGTATCGCAGTGAAGAGCCTTGATGAAGCTATCCCTTACTGGGAGAATGTATTGGGTCTTGAGTGCTACAAGATCGAGGAGGTTGCAGACCAGAAGGTGCGTACAGCATTCTTTATGCTTGGTCAGACTAAGATTGAGCTTTTGGAGGCAACTTCAGAGGACTCAACAATTGCAAAGTTTGTAGAGAACAAGGGTATCGGTATTCACCACATGGCACTTGCTGTTGAGAATATCGAGGAGCAGCTTGCAGATGCAACTGAGAAGGGCCTTCGTCTTATCGACGCTACTCCACGCAAGGGTGCTGACGATATGACTATCGCATTCCTCCATCCAAAGTCAACTCAGGGTATCCTTACCGAGCTCTGCGAGAAGAAGTAATTTTTAATTTCATATAATATTATGAGCGAAATTCAGAATAAGATCAACAAACTCATCGAGAATCGTGAGATTGCTCGTATGGGTGGTGGCGAGAAGGCTATTGAGAAGCAGCACGAGAAGGGTAAGTTTACTGCTCGTGAGCGTATCCAGATGTTGCTTGATGAGGGCAGCTTCGAGGAGTTTGATATGTTCGTAACACACCGTTGCTACGACTTCGGTATGGAGAAGAAGCACACCTTTGGTGATGGCGTTGTAACAGGTTACGGTACTATCGAGGGTCGCCTTGTATATGTATTTGCACAGGACTTTACAGTTACTGCTGGTTCATTGTCACTCGCTCTTGCAGACAAGATTTGCAAGGTTATGGATATGGCAATGCGCAATGGTGCTCCTTGTATCGGTCTGAACGATTCAGGTGGTGCTCGTATCCAGGAGGGTGTAAACGCACTTGCTGGTTACGCAAACATCTTCCAGCGTAACGTAATGGCATCTGGTGTTATCCCACAGATCTCAGCTATCTTCGGTCCTTGCGCAGGTGGTGCGGTTTACTCTCCAGCACTTACCGACTTCATCATCATGAAGAAGAACACCTCAAATATGTTCCTTACCGGTCCTAAGGTTGTTAAGACCGTTACAGGTGAGGATGTAACTCAGGAGCAGCTCGGTGGTGCAACTGTTCACGCTACAAAGTCTGGTGTTGCTCAGTTCGCAGTAGATACTGAGGAGGAGGGTATTGCACTTATCCGCAAGCTCATCTCTTACATGCCTCAGAACAATATGGAGGATGCTCCACTTGCAGTTTGCACAGACTCTATCGCACGCCTTGAGGATTCACTCAACGAGATTATCCCTGATAACCCGAACCAGGCATACGATATGTACGATGTTATCAAGGCTATCGTTGATAACGGTGACTATCTTGAGTCTGCAGCAGCTTATGCAAAGAACATCATCACTTGCTTTGCTCGCTTCAACGGCCAGAGCGTAGGTATCATTGCTAACCAGCCTAAGTTTATGGCAGGTGTACTCGATATCAACGCATCTCGTAAGGCTGCTCGTTTCGTTCGTTTCTGCGACGCGTTCAATATTCCTATCGTAACCCTCGTTGACGTTCCAGGCTTCCTCCCAGGTACAACCCAGGAGTACGGTGGTGTTATCACCCACGGTGCTAAGCTTCTGTTCGCATACTGCGAGGCTACAGTGCCTAAGGTAACAGTTACTCTGCGTAAGGCTTACGGTGGTGCATACATCGTTATGTCATCTAAGCACATCCGCGGTGATATCAACTACGCTTGGCCAATGGCAGAGATCGCAGTTATGGGTGCATCAGGTGCAGTAGAGGTACTCTACGCTAAGCAGCTTGCAGCATTCACCGATCCAGCAGAGAAGGCTAAGTTCGTTGCAGAGAAGGAGCAGGAGTACAAGGATCTGTTCTCTAACCCATACAATGCAGCACGCTACGGCTATATCGATGATGTAATCGAGCCACGTAACACTCGTTTCCGCATCATCCGTGCTCTCCAGTCACTTGCTACAAAGCGTCTGCAGAACCCTGCTAAGAAACACTCTAACATTCCATTGTAAAAAACGTTTGAATTATGGATAAATTAGCAAATGCAGGATGGTCAGAGATGCTGCTTATGGCGCTTATCGGCTTCCTTTTGGTCTTTGCGGTATTGGTACTGCTCATCTACGTTATGCGTCTGATGGGTTGGTTCTTTACTCGCGATCGTAAGCCAAAGGCGGCAGCTGCTGCTACAACAGAGCCAGCACTCGACCACGCAATTAGCGATCAGGAGATTGCTGCGGCAATTATTACCGCACTCAAGCTCTATAAGAGCGCGCTGCACGACCAGGAGTCGGAGATGCTTACCATCAACCGTATCACTCGTGCATACTCGCCTTGGAACTCTAAGATTCACGGACTCACTCAGGTACCTGAGAAAAAATAATTTGAACGAACTATGAAAAAATATTCATTGAAAATCAACGGCAATCAGTACGAAGTAAAGATTGACGACATTAACGAGGCATCTACTTTGGCTCACGTAACTGTAAACGGTACAAAGTACGATGTTGAGATTGAGGGTGGTAAGGCTACTGGCACTAAGAAGCCAGCTGTAGTACCTGCTCCAGCAGCTACAGGTCTCTCTGTAACCCCTAAGACTCCTATCGCATCTAAGCCAGCAGCAGCTCCTGTAGCAACAGGTGCTAAGGTTACTTGCCCACTGCCAGGTACAGTTATCGCTATCAACGTTAAGGAGGGTGATACTGTAGCAGCTGGTCAGACTCTGCTTGTACTCGAGGCAATGAAGATGGAGAACAATATCGACGCTGAGCGCGGTGGTGTTGTTAAGCAGATTCTCGTTGCAGCTGGTGCAACCGTAATGGAGGGTGATACATTAATCGTTATCGAGTAACACTATGACAGCTTTATTGGAATCAAGCTTTATCCTCGAAAGTCTTGCTAAATTCGTTGAGACTTCGGGTTTTGGAGCCTTCTTTGCTGAGGGTGGTTGGAAGTTTGCAGTGATGATTGCACTGGCTTGCTTCCTGCTCTACTTGGCAATCAAGAAGCAGTTTGAGCCACTGCTGCTGCTCCCTATCGCTTTCGGTATGCTGCTTACCAATCTTCCTGGCGCGGATATGTTCCACCCAGCCCTTTTTGATGAGGGACAGATCGATTGGTATGATCTCTACAAGACTGGCGGTCTTCTTGACTACCTCTACCTCGGTGTTAAGCTCGGTATCTATCCTTGTCTTATCTTCGTTGGTGTAGGTGCAATGACAGACTTCGGTCCACTGATTGCTAACCCTAAGAGCTTCCTCTTGGGTGCTGCTGCTCAGTTGGGTATCTTCGCTACATTCCTCGGTGCTTATGCGTTGGGATTCGCTCCAAATGAGTGTGGTTCTATCGGTATTATTGGTGGTGCAGATGGCCCAACATCTATCTTCCTTACCGCTCGCCTTGCTCCAGAGCTCCTTGGCCCTATCGCTATCGCTGCTTACTCTTATATGGCACTCGTACCAGTTATTCAGCCACCAATTATGCGTGCGCTGACAACAGATGCAGAGCGTAAGATTAAGATGTCACAGCTTCGCCAGGTATCTAAGACTGAGAAGATCCTCTTCCCAATCATCATTGCTATCGTTATCTCACTGCTCCTCCCATCTGCTGCACCACTCGTAGGCTGTCTGATGCTTGGTAACCTTATCAAGGAGTGCGGTGTTGTTGACCGTCTTTCTAAGACTGTTCAGAACGAGCTGATGAATATCGTGGTTATCTTCCTCGGTATCTCTGTAGGTGCTACTGCTACTGCAGATTCATTCCTCAACTTCAAGACCCTGGGTATCCTCGTTCTTGGTATCCTCGCGTTTAGTTGCGGTACTGCAGGTGGTGTTCTTCTTGCTAAGCTTATGAACCTCTTCGCTAAGGAGGGTAAGAAGATCAACCCACTCATCGGTTCTGCAGGTGTATCTGCAGTGCCTATGGCAGCACGTGTATCTCAGACAGTAGGTCAGGAGTACGACAAGTCAAACTTCCTGCTTATGCACGCAATGGGTCCAAACGTTGCAGGTGTTGTAGGTTCGGCGGTGGCGGCTGGTATTCTGCTTGCCTTCCTGGGCTAATTTGTCGTGAAAATGTGTCATATATGGCACATCGCTTAAAAATCAGTGGCGGCTGTACGTTTTGTACTATCCGCCACTAATTTTTTGCACGATGCACCATCTCTAACACATTTTGACAACAAATTTATCGTGAAAATACAGCATTAGTCGCACATCTCTAAAAGCAATCCCTTTTGGGCTGTAGGTTTTACTACTATCCTAAAGGGGTTTCTTTTGCGATGCACGCCCACTACAGCATTCTGGCGACAAATAGGGTTGTACGGACAAGTACAGCCCTTCGTTGTTTTATATGCCGAGCGGAGTAGTGAAGGGTCGCAGAAAGTAAGTCAATAACTAAAATTTTGCATTCTGAATTTTTATTCTTACCTTTGTTAAATATCTTAGGATATTTATAGCCGAAAACTTAAAACTTAGACCTATATGAAAATGTACTTAAAACCAGAGGTGGTAGACTATCAGTTCATCGCAGAGCGAGGCTTTGCGGAGTCGGATATTCCTGACAATATGCCAGGAGCGGATAAGGATAGCATATTGGATTATGACAATGGCGGTGACGCTTGGTAGAGAATGGAAGTTATGAAGCGATTTTTACTTATTTCGGTAGTGGCTCTGCTCGCAGCTGTTGGTTGTGTTGATACAGAGGAGAGTTTAGATATTGTTCGTGGTCGTAAGATAGACTCTTTTACGGCAAAGATTGTAAATGAGGATTCGCGCACCTTCTCAATATTGGGTGCGGATGGTGATTTGAACATCTACTGGCACTCATCAGACTGCCTTGCTGTGACTGATGGTCAGAGTCTTGCAAAGTACAACCTCGACTCGGGTGAGAGTAGCGATGTGGCGACATTTGTTGTTGCTGACGAGTCAAAGGGTGTTACATTTGGTGAGTCGAAGCCTCTCTATGGTGTATATCCATATTCGGCAGCTATGTTCAGCAATAGCTCTGCAGGAGCTACGCTGCCGTCGCTTGGTCACCAGGATACTCCGTGGGATGATACTCGAGCTGCAAGTGACTCATTCGAGGGTGTTTTGCGCGTAAATATCCCGACTGCACAGCGCTATTCGGGTATTGTTGGTCAGAGCGATGTGGATCGTAATATTATGATTGGTACAACATCGAATAATGGCCAGTCGTTCGACTTTAAGATGTTAGGATCTGTTGCCCGCTTCAATATCAAGGTGGCAGATAACGAGAAGATTCTCTCTGTTACAATGAGCGCCGAGAATGACAAGTTGTCGGGCGTAGCAACTGTAGATGTAAACTCTCTTACAATCGCAACAGCATCGGAGAGTTCCGTTACGGTCAACTATCAGAATCCAGAGGCAGGATCTTCGACCGATGGTTGGGCACTGGTTGCTCCTGTGGCTTGGACGGCCGCAGAGGGTAAGGTGTTCTATATTATCAAGACAGACCGTGGCTCTTACACATTCTGCAAGCGTCCTACAAAGAACTTCGAGGCGGGATATATCTACACCCTTAATCTCGACGTTACTAAATTTACGAAGGTAAATACATATGGCCAGTTAGAGGATGGTTGTTATGTCGCCGAGAGCAACTTGGTGGCAAAATTTATTCGCGCTACAGACTCTACAGGTGTTATTGGCTGGACAATCACTCCGTCAAACATTCCATATATCAATCAGGTGCGCCCAAGTGAGTCTGCGAACTACTCTGTAGATATTACCAAGGTCTACAAGGTGGCACTCTACCGTGATGCAGCCTGCACAGACCTTATCGTGAGTGTGAGTGATATTAAGGATGATAAACTCAATGGCGGTTCAGTATTTACATCCGTTATTACCCCGCCACGATTTATATTTACAGGCCTTGCACCAAGTACAAAGTACTATGCAAAGGTGTGGGATACTACTGATGGCTATGAGTCAAACGTTGTCGAGTTTACAACCGCAGCGACTGTTGTTGATCCATCAAAGGTTGTTGCCAGCAATGCTAAGGCGGGAGATTTGATTCTCTTTGAGAACTTCGCATCGCTTGTCTATGCGGGAGATATGTCCTCGTATGCAGCGGGTGTGTCTCGTACAGATAGAAATAAGCTTACCGAAATTGCCCCACTCAAGGGAGAGATTGTATCGAGCAGCACAGGCTTCTATGCCGCCCCTTCAAGCACCGAGATTGGTCTGTTTAATACAATGAAGAACCTTGTTGACGACTACGGTTTTACAAAGTGGGGCTGGATTGGTGGCAAGAGTGACGCTAATGGTGGCTCCGTATGCGCGCGCACGGGTTATCTAAAGATTGGTACTACGGCTAACTGTTCACACGTTTGTACTCCAGCGCTCACAGCCATTCCGCAGGGTAAGATAGCGACATTGCGCGTCGTTTTCAAGGCTATTCCTTATGGTAGTGCCAGCTCATATGCTGTCAGTGAGAGCGAGCGACTTATGAGCGTTCGTGCGCTTGCAAAGCCGTCGTTGGCATCTGACTACCGAATGAACTATCAGGGTGTTATTAGCGAGCATAAGCTCGAACTGACCTCAAAGGAGATTTGGGATTGGCGTGAGTACACCGTAACCCTTACTGATGTTCCTTCTGGTGCATCAATCTCATTGGGTGGTGGTGCAGCGCCGACAGCAACCAGCCGAATCCTACTTGACGACGTGAGAATCTATGTTGACAAACTTGAGGACGCCCCTGCAGCAGATGTTGTAAGCGGTTATCTTAAGTATGAGGATGGTACTCCTGCAGTCGGCGTATCGGTATCTGATGGATTTGAGGTTACACAGACTGATGCCGAGGGTAAGTACTCGCTTACAGTTCGTCAAGATACCTACTATATATATTACACCGTTCCTGCAGATTGCCAGGTGCCAATTAATAGCTATGGCCAGCCGGCATTCTTTGAGAAATATTTAGAGAGTAGGACAACTTATAACTTTACCCTTAAGAAGTTGCCAAATGGCAAGGAGAGCAAGTTTGCACTCTTCTGTCTTGCTGACCCACAGTGTAAGGATGCAGCACATCGCAACCGTTTCAATACAGAGTGTGTGCCTGATGTAAAGGCTCATATCGCAACAAAGGGTATACCTTGCTATGGTGTTACATTGGGCGATGTTGCATACTCTGAGGGTACTCGAAATTGTGTGTCTCAGATGCCGCACCTGCGTACACATATGTCAAATAGTAATATTGGTATGCCTATCTTCCAGACAATGGGTAACCACGACTATACATTCTTCAGTTCGTCAGTCTCTATTAGTGCTGACGAGACCTCTTCTACCTACAATATGAAGGCGCAGCGTGCATTTGAGGCGGTCTTTGGCCCTATCGACTACTCGTGGGATCGTGGAGATGTGCATATTGTATGTATGCGAAATATGCAGTGGAACTCTAATAAAGATGCAGCAAACTACTCTATGTGCTTTACCGACGAGCAGTACAACTGGTTGCGCCAGGATCTGCAGTATGTACCTAAAGATAAGATGGTTATCTTCTGCGTACATATTCCGCTGTTGAACTCAAGCAATAAGAATGTCCAAAAGGTTATCACGTTGCTTAAGCAGTTCAAGGAAGCTCATATTATGTCAGGCCATACTCACTACTCTCGTAATGAACCTACGCGCTCTGGTGGTATCTTTGAGCACGTACACGCAGCAGTGTGTGGTAACTGGTGGTGGTCAAGGGTAAATGGCGATGGCGCTCCTAATGGTTATGGTGTCTACGATATTGACGGCAATACCATTACAAACTGGTACTACAAGGGCGTAAACGCCGGTATGAACGACCGCGACTACCAGATGCGCCTCTACCGTGGTAACCTTAAGTGTGGTGGCGAGCACGAGAAGTTTGAGCTGCAGTTTGGTGACAATGTCCTGCTTGCAAATGTCTTCAACGCCGATAATAAGTGGACAGTTAAGGTCTACGAGGATGGTGTGTATAGCGGAACAATGACTATGATTCCGAATAATAAGACATCGCCATCTGCTGGTAATCCAACCAAGCCAAGCACCTCTTCAAGCCAGGATTGGTGGGCTATTGGCTACCATATTGGTGTTGTGGGTCGTGGTTATGTTGGCGGTGGCCGCGCAAACTACCTCTCTAACTGCTTCCATATATATAAATATACGCTGAAGAATAAAAATGCCCAGATTCGTGTTGAGGCTACCGACCGCTTCGGTAGAACATACTCAAGCACGGAGATTATCGGTGACTATGATTATTCGTTAATGACTAGATAGAAAAGATGAAGAGATTTTTAATGTCAATTTTCGCATTCTCGGCTCTGCTGGTTGCTTGTAACCCAGAGCCGGATAATGGCGATAATCCAACACCCACACCTCCGGTTGTGGAGATTGATCCAAATTTGAATGTGGCATTAGTAAGAGCCACCGATAGCACTATTACTATCGGCTGGACTATTACCGAGAGTAATGTGCCATATATCGGTCAGATTGAGCCAAATGCCGAGGCTGACTACACTGAGGATATTACAAAGGAGTATAAGGTGACCCTCTACAACAACTCTGGTTGTACAGATGTTGTGACGAGTGTAAGCCCCGTAAAGGAGAATATGGTGGATTCAAAACCGCTCTATACTGCCAACACTTGTCCTCCACGCTTTATCTTCACAGGTCTTAAGCCTCGTACAACCTACTATGTCAAGGTCGAAAACCTTACAGATGGCACCTCAAACAAGCGTGCACTTCGTGTTGTTACAACAGCCTCTGCGGCCGACAAAAAGAGCGTTGTTGAGAAGAACGCGCAGCCGAACGACCTGCTTGTGTTTGAGAACTTTGAGGGTCTTATCTATGCTGGAGATATGACCTCGCGTGGCGCGGGTCTGTCGCGTACTGACCGTAGCTCAATCACTTCGTATGAGGATGTAGATTGCAAGGGTACAATTACCGTAAGCAACTCTGGCTACTATATGACTGGTGCCGGTGTGGAGATTGGACTGTTCAGCACACTGAAGGGTATCCTTGACGATATCGGCATTGAAAAATGGGGTTGGATTGGTGGCAAGAGTGGTGCCAATGGTGGCTCTATCTGCGCTCGCCCGGGCTATGTGAAGATTGGTACTACTGCCAACCGTGCATTTATCTGTACACCGACCCTTACTGCTATTCCAGAGGATAGGGTAGCGACTGTTGAGGTGAAGTTTAAGGCTGCACCTTATGGCTCTGTTGAGGAGAAAACAGTCAATGAGGCTGAGCGTTACATTACTGTTCAGGCGCTCAATGGTGCTACATATAGCGACACATATGCAGTAAGCTATCTTAGTGTGGCTTCGGAGAAAAAACTGACTCTTGAGGGCGATAAACTCTCTGACTGGAAGGAGTATAGCGTAACCCTTACCGATGTTACAAATGCAACGGCGATTGCTATCGGTGGTGCGTTGGGTGCAACAGAGACAAACCGTTTCCTGCTCGACGATGTTCGAGTGACCCTTAAGGCGTTTAAGGAGGCTCCAAAGGTTGAAGTTACAGGCACTGTAACCTACTCTGACGGCACACCTGCTGCTGGCGTAAGCATCTCTGACGGTTATAGCGTTGTTACAACCGATACTGCGGGTAAGTACACAATCACTCCGCACAAGGATTGTTGGTATATCTACTACACCGTACCTGCAGATTGTAAGGTCGAAACAAATAGTTATGGTCAGCCTTGCTTCTTTGCAAGATACGATCGAAAGAACACTGTCTACAACTTCACCCTTACCAAACTTCCAGGCGGTAAGGAGAGTGCCTTCACGCTCTTCTGCCTTGCCGATCCGCAGTGTAAGGATGATCGCGAGACGGATAATAATGGCCGCCGCCACGGAGACCGTTTTGCAAACGAGTCTATCCCTGCAATCAAGGCACACGCAGCTACAAAGAGTGCCCCTTGTTATGGTACTACTCTTGGTGATGTTGTCTACTCTGAGGGCAACCGAGATAATGAGGCCTTTATGGACGATATGCGCGATAAGATGCACGTAGACAAATCGGGTATGCCTATCTTCCAGGTTATGGGTAACCACGACTACACATACTTCCACACAAATAAGCCAATCAATGCCGACGCTACCTCTTCAACATATAATATCAAGATGCAGCGAGCATTTGAGACTGTCTTTGGCCCAATTAACTACTCGTGGAATCGTGGTGATGCGCATATTATCGGTATGCGTACTATGCAGTGGAGCAAGAATGACACTTGGAACTCATACTCTACAACCTTTACTGCCGAGCAGCTTGAGTGGCTACGTCAGGATTTGGCTGTCGTTCCGAAGGATAAATTGGTTATCCTCTGTGTGCATATTCCTATCTCAACATCGTCAAATGCCAATATTAAGAGCGCAATTGCTCTGCTTAAGCAGTTCAAGGAGGCGCACATTATGTCGGGCCATACACACTATGGTCGTAATATTGTCTCAAGTGGCCTCTACGAGCACGTTCACGGCGCAGTATGTGGTCAGTGGTGGTGGAGTAATATGAACGGCGACGGTGTGCCAAACGGCTACGGCGTCTACGACATTGAGGGCAATACCATCAAGAATTGGTACTATATGGGTGTCAATGAGGGTATGAACTCTCGCGACTACCAGATGCGACTTTATCGTGGCGATATCAAGGGTGGTACATCAAGCAAGAGCTTCAATACTCAGCTCGGACACGGCGTGCTGCTTGCAAATGTCTTCAATGCAGACCCTGCGTGGAAGATTGAGGTATACGAAAATGGCTCACTGACTGGTCAGATGACCCTCATTCCTGCCAAGAAGTATAATGCAGATGATCTGGGTGCATATCCGTGCCTCGTACCTACTGACTCGAGCCAGGATTGGTGGAGCATCGGCTACCACATCGGCGTTGTAGGCCGAGGTAAGAACTCCTCTTACTCAAACGCTTGCTACCATATGTATAAGTATACCCTCAAAAATCCGAATTGTACCGATATTCGCGTTGAGGCTACTGACCGTTTTGGTCGTAAGTATGTTTGTAGTGAGGTTACTTCCGACTACGACTACACCCTAATGAAATAATTTTGGTGTGATAGCGTGTCATATATGGCACATCGCTTAAAAATCAGTGGCGGCTGTACGTTTTGTACTATCCGCCACTAATTTTTTTCACGATGCACCATCTCTAACACGCTCTGACACCAAAATTCCGTCACCTTAATTAAACCTTTTGGCGACAAATGAGAGCACAGAGTAATCTGAGTGCGAACTCTTAATAGCCGTTATCTCGTACTGCGTAGCCATCAAACCCGCTTGATTTTTGCACCTCGGAGCGAAGCGACCAAGTCCCCCTTTGCCAAAGGGGGATTTAGGGGGAATGTCAATATTTTTGTATAGTTTTAGTATCAGCCGTTCTCGGATTTAGGATGCTATCAGAGATAGCGCAATAAAAGAAAACCCCTCACTCAAGCTTGCTTGAAAGTGAAGGGTTTTATTTTATTGAATAGCCTTCAGGCTATCCTAAATCCGCAACAGTTAATAGCCAACAGCCTAATTAACACTCACTATCGAGCCGTTATACTGCACATCAGGGTACCACGTTGAGGCGATGGTAAGCGTTGCGGTACCCGAGGAGGCGTAGATGTCGAGTGTAAAGTTGTACTCCGTTGCAGAGAAGAGCGTTGAGGAGAAGGTTACATTCCAGCCGTCGTGGGTCTGCTCGGTGGTGTATCTATCCACAAATGGCAAGGTATAGTTGAGCAGAACGAAGTAGTACGGCGGAGTTACACCTTTGATATATGGCAGACAGACATCCACCTCCGAGCCCCAAACAGATAGTTCATAGTTGGGGTTGCTCAGCAGACGAGTAGGCCCGGCAGGCTCCTGCTGCACCGATGAGGGGATGAATTTGTAGTTGCGCGCAAGTACTATTGAGTCCATAAATCGCTCGTACTCAGCAAGCCTTTCGGCACGACGCTGCTCACGCTCCTTATGGCGCTGCTCACGGGTGTCATTAATTGGTTTTTGAGAGGTTGAGGCTCTCTGTTGAGTCGTTTTGCTCGATTGTGAACGCACGACCGTAACAATTGCCACCGTGCCTATCAGTAGCAGTAGTAGTGTGAAGATTTTCCGTTTCATAGTGTTTATTATTTTTGATTACAATCCATCGGTAGCAAATTTGAAACCAAATAGATATTATAGAGTGTTATCTATTTGCTATTTCATATTCTTATTGTTATATTTGCGTAAATTTATAACTACTACCACTATGAAGAGATTTAGGTTAACTTTAGCCCTGACTGTAGGTTTGTTTCTCTTTACAGCAAACAGTGCCTTTAGTCAAAATGTGCAGTTACACTATGATTTTGGTCGCGGTTGTGCAACAACTACTGTAGAGATGTTTCGTCCCGATGGCGGAGGAAGCACCTTCTTCTTTGTAGATATGGACTACTCTCCAAAGGTGAATGGTGCATATTGGGAGATTGCTCGTGAGATCTGCTTCTGGCAGAAGAGTAAACTTGGTTGGCTCTCTGCTCACGTTGAGTATAACGGTGGCCTGAACACCGTTGCGGGCTCTTTTAACAACTCGTTCCTTGTTGGTGCGACATACTCTGGCCACTCTAAGGATTGGAGTAAAACCTGGTCTATTACCGCTTCATATAAGGCTATTCCGGGTACTATAGGTCTTGGTGGAGATAAGCAGCCGCACAACTTCCAGATTACAGGTGTGTGGAATCTCGACTTTTTCAAACACTGGATATCATTCAACGGCTTTGCGGACTTCTGGCGTGAGGCTCGCCCTTGGCAGACAACAGAGTTTATCTTTCTTGCCGAGCCGCAGTTGTGGGTAAATCTCAGAAATATCAAGGGCTGTGAGAAGATGAATCTTAGTGTCGGTACTGAGGTTGAACTCTCTTGCAACTTTGTCAATAAGGGTTTTGTTGTAAATCCGACCCTTGCGCTTAAATGGACATTCTAACACACATTAAACTAACTAACAATGCTTACGAAACTCTTCGGTTTTGATCCGAAACAGACCACAGTTAAGACTGAGATTTTGGCGGGAATTACTACATTCCTTACAATGTCTTACATCCTTGCAGTAAACCCTTCAATGTTTAGCTTGCTTGACGGAATGTCGAGTGGTGCGGTGTTTACAGCGACTGCTCTTGCCGCTATTGTCGGCTGTTTGGCAATGGCATTTTTGGGCAAACTCCCGTTTGGACTTGCTCCAGGAATGGGTCTGAACGCCTTTTTTGTCTATAGTGTATGTATCGGTATGGGCTATAGCTGGCAGTTTGCCTTGACAGCCGTACTTATTGAGGGTATAATCTTTATACTCCTTACCATTACAAATGTCCGCGAAAAGATTGTTGAGGCAATACCTCTTAATCTTCGTAAAGCCATTGGTGTAGGTATCGGACTCTTTATCACATTTATCGGTTTTAACAGTGCTGGTGTTATCGTCAATAACGATGCTACACTCGTTGCCCTTGGTGATATTACCTCTGGCTCTGCACTGCTTGCCCTTATAGGTCTGCTTATCACAGGCTTTATGTTTATGCGTAATGTCCCTGGCGCAATCCTTATCGGAATTCTTATTACAATGCTTATCGGTATTCCGATGGGCGTTACTGAGTTCAAGGGCGTGCTCTCTAAGCCTGAGTCTATCAGCTCAATCTTCTGCCAGTTTGAGTTTAAGAATATCTTCTCGATGGATATGGTGATAATTGTCTTTACCTTCTTCTTTATCGATATGTTTGATACTGTAGGTACACTTATTGGAGTGTGTACGAAGTCGCATATGGTTGATGAGAAGGGAAATATCCGTCGTCTTAAGCAGGCGTTTATGGCAGATGCTATTGCAACTACTGCGGGTGCAATGCTCGGCACCTCGACAACTACAACATATGTCGAGAGTGCAGCAGGTGTTGCTCAGGGTGGTCGTTCAGGCCTTACCGCATTCTCTGTGGCAATGTGCTTTGCTGTGGCGCTCTTCTTCTCGCCACTCTTCCTCTCTATTCCTGCAGCTGCAACAGCCCCTGCACTGATTATCGTGGGTCTGCTGATGATGGAGCCTATTGTAAGCATTCCATTTGATGACTTCTCGGAGGCTATTCCAGCATTCGTTTGTATTGTGATGATGCCACTCTCATACTCAATTTCAAACGGTATTCTGCTCGGTATGATTTCGTATGTGCTGATGAATATGATTTGCGGTAAGTTCAGTAAGATTACTCCAGCAATGTATATTCTGGCAATACTCTTTGTACTCAAATATATATTTATATAGTATGAACTTCAGAATTGGTCACGGATACGATGTTCACGCCCTGGGCGAGGGTCTTCGACTTGTGCTAGGTGGGGTAGAGATACCCCATACAAAGGGTTGCATTGCCCACTCGGACGGAGATGTGTTGCTGCACGCTATCTGTGATGCGCTGCTTGGTGCTGCGGCATTGGGCGATATTGGTAAGCACTTCCCCGATAGCTCTGCCGAGTTTAAGGGTATCGATTCGCGTAAACTACTTGCTAAGGTTGTTGAACTGCTTGCAGAAAGTGGCTATAAGGTCGGCAATGTCGACTCGACAATAGCTATGCAGCGCCCTAAACTTCGTCCATATATTGACGCTATGCGTGAGCAGATAGCTCAAACTATCGGCATAGCTACAGATTGCGTATCGGTCAAGGCAACCACAACCGAACATCTCGGCTTTGAGGGCGAGGAGAAGGGTGTGTCAGCAACTGCTGTAGTGCTAATTTATAAACAATAAATACTTATGACTATTAGAGATTTACAACCAAAACTCATCTGGGAGATTTTTGATGAGATTACAGCCGTTCCACGCCCATCAAAGCGTGAGGAGAAGATTATCGAGTACCTGATTGCCTTTGCTGCAAAGCACTCGCTTGAGTGCCAGCGTGACGATATTGGTAATGTCGTTATTCGTAAGGCTGCCACTGCGGGCTATGAGGCTCTGCCGACAATTATTCTGCAGTCGCATATGGATATGGTGTGCGAGAAAAACTCAGATACCGTTCATAACTTCGACACCGACCCTATCCGTACAAAGATTGTTGACGGCTGGGTAAAGGCTGAGGGTACAACTCTTGGTGCTGACTGTGGTATCGGTATGGCTGCGGCACTGGCGGTGCTTATTGACCCTACAATTGAGCACGGAGCAATCGAGGCACTCTTTACCGTTGATGAGGAGACTGGCCTTACTGGTGCATTCAACCTCGGCGAGGGTATGCTTACTGGTAAGTATCTGATTAACCTCGACTCGGAGGATGAGGGCGAGATATTTATCGGCTGTGCAGGTGGTGTAGATACCCTTGCACGCTTCGACTATACTACTGAGACTCTTGAGGGTGAGTATCTTCTCTACCGCATTAATGTTTCAGGTCTTAAGGGTGGCCACTCGGGCGACGATATCGATAAGGGACTGGGCAATGCCAATAAGATTTTGGCCAATTTCTTGTACGACGTACAGCGTTATGGCATCCGTTTGGGTATGTTCGATGGCGGCAACCTTCGTAATGCAATTCCGCGTGAGGCATATGCTGTTGTGGCTGTTCCTGAGCAGACTGCACTGCTCTTTGAGACCGCTCTTGCAACCTATATCTCAGCAGTTAAGGCGCTCTATGCACCGACCGAGCCAAACCTCAAGATTACCGTTGGCGAGGCAGCTCTGCAGCCAGTAATCGACGAGGATACGCAGTCGGCACTGCTCTCTGCACTTGTTGGTCTGCCAAATGGTGTGCTTGCAATGTCTCAGACAATGAAGGGTCTTGTGGAGACATCTACAAACCTCGCATCTGTAAAGTGGGTGGATGGTAAGATTGTGGTGACAACATCTCAGCGCTCATCTGTTGAGCGTGCAAAGCGCGATGCAATGCATAGCATTGAGGCTGTTCTTGCCCTTGCAGGTGCTGAGGTTGAGCACTCTGACGGCTACCCGGGTTGGACTCCAGACCCATCGTCAGCACTGCTCGCCACAACCGTTGAGTCATATAAGCGACTCTTTGGTGCTGAGCCAAAGGTGCGCGCAATCCACGCAGGTCTTGAGTGCGGTCTGTTCCTTGAGAAGTATCCGCATCTTGAGATGGTCTCTTTCGGCCCTACTCTTCGTGGCGTACACTCGCCAGATGAGCGTCTTGAGATTGCTACTGTCGATAAGTTCTGGGCACTGCTGCTCGATGTGCTGAAAAGTGTAAAATAAAAGAGAGGGGTTCGCCCCTCTCTTTTATTTTACATCCCTATATCGCTCTTGTACCTCGGCAGTAGGGCAATGGCGTTTGTGTCGCCAAAGATGTCGCTATGCCAGGTGACAATGCCCGTGATGGTTATCTCGCCACTCGGTAGAACTTTGTCAACGGCTGCGCTATAGGGGTCGATGTAGATGTATGTGTAGTCGCCTTGCAGATTGGCAAAACGGTGAAAACCACCAGCAATGTATGTATCGATCTCGCTTGTCGGGCTGTGTCGCATACCCTCGAGTCGCACGAGTTTACCGCAGAGTAGTGAAGAGAGTTGATGTGGCTGAACTATCTGTGGCTCAAGTGGATATGGGGTATCTTCACACGATATATGCCTATCTAATAGCACTTCGGATTGTATGCCTTCAATCTCGGTTGGCTCCTTGCTATCTCTTACTGCAATATGGAGCTGATAGTCGCGAATAGTTGCTACCAAACCTTTGAGTAGTACCGTCACCCTTGCACCCTCGGGGTAGAGTGATGAACTTTGGCTCATATTGATGCAAATCTTTGCCGTTGCCGTGCCGTCGTCAATATATATCGCCTTGTTGATAAAGCTCTGACTGTCAGACGAAACAACCACTCCACGAATAGATATGTCGGCCTTGATTGGTAACACATTGCTACCGTTGCACATTGCATATACATTGGCAATAGTGGTGGTTCCAATCTGCTGCTGACCAAACGACTCTGGCTCTTTATGGTTGTCATAACAACCAATAAAGAGAATTTGAGATAACAATATGGCGGATAAAAGTCGTTTCATAGAGCAAATTTAATAACTATTTCTTATCTTTGCATCTATGAATGTGAATTTTGTAAAAAAACTCTATATATCCATACTCCTTCTCCTGTTGCCAGTGACTCTTTTGGCTGCACCAAACTCTATTACTGATAGCACAAAGGAGGCCATCTCGCAGACCCTTACCCGCATTGTTCAGCGTGAGGTTAAAGGCGTGCCTGTAGTGGTGTCAAATATCTCGCAGCGAGCAGGAAAGGTGGTTGTCTACACCTCTATAGGTATGACCTACTATCCCGTAAGAGAGGATAATTTAGAGGCTATATACGACTCTGTTCGTCTCTGTCTGCCAAATAATTTGGCCTCAAAAAGTATTGAGATTATCTCGGAGGGTTATCCCCTCGAATACTATATCCCACTCTATGCCCGTAGTTCGCGTAAAGGTATAAAGCCGTTTGTCAATGGTGGCGATGGAGGGCAGTTGGTGCGCGCCGAGCGACCTTTCGAGATTACAAAGGGACTCAATGCCCGCCATATTGCTATGTGGCAGAGCCACGGCCGCTACTTTGATCAGGGAGCTAACGACTGGACTTGGCAGCGTTCACTACTCTGGCAGACGGTTGAGGATCTCTACACCCAGAGCTATGTGCTGCCATATCTTGTACCGATGCTTGAGGGTGCAGGTGCAACGGTACTCCTTCCGCGAGAGCGCGATTTTCAGTGTGAGGAGATTATTGTCGATAACGACGGTGCTAACTACACCGAGCGTGTGGGAAAATATCGCTGGCAGAGCGTTGAGGATGGCTTTGCACATCTAAAAAAGGAGTATCTGACGGGCGAAAATCCATTTAAGGATGGTACGAGCCGTGCTACACGCAGTGTGACTGCAGATGCAAATTGTAGTCAGGCAAGTTGGAGTGCAGCCTTTGCAAAGAGTGATGACTATGCAGTCTATGTGAGCTACAAATCGTTTCCCGATAGCGCCGATGGGGTAGTCTATACCATTCACCACGCGGGCGGAGAGAGCCGTTATCACGTTAATCAGCGTATGGGTGGCGGAACGTGGATATATCTTGGCACTCACCGCTTTGCAAAGGGCGAGAAGAGGGTAGTTGTAACACTCTCAAACCTGTTAGATAAGGAGGGCGCGATAGTTAGTGCCGATGCGGTAAAGATTGGCGGTGGCTATGGAAATATTGCACGTACGGTCTGTGACTCACTGCAGGTTGCAGGGGCAGATTATACCCCGATTACCAGCGGTATGCCGCGCTACTGCGAGGGTGCAAGATACTGGCTGCAGTGGGCTGGCTTTGATGAGAAGGTGTACAGCTTGCAGCGCAATGCCCACGACTATAAAGATGACTATATGTGTCGTGGCGAGTGGGTAAATGCTCTTATGGGTGGCTCTGACCGCCTTAAGAAGGGAGAGGGTCTCGGTATTCCAGTAGATTTGTCGTTTGCCTTTCACACCGACGCAGGTATAACCGATAATGACGATACTATCGGCACGCTGGGTATATTCTACACAAAGCATAACAAGGGCAAGTTCGAGGGTAGAGCAAAGCGCTACCTCTCGCGCGACCTTACAGACCTTGTAATGTCGCAGATAACCGAAGATTTGCGCCGTAGTTATGAGCCAGAGTGGCGTCGTCGTGGAATGTGGAACCGCTCATACTACGAGGCACGCGTACCATCCACCCCGACAATGCTCCTTGAGCTACTCTCGCACCAAAACCTTGCAGATATGCGTCTGGGTCACGATCCAAACTTTAAGTTTACCGTATCTCGCGCAATCTATAAGGCTATGCTACGCCATCTCTCGGCGCAGTACGATGTGCCATATTGTGTCACTCCGCTGCCTGTAAATAGCTTTTCGACTTCGCCTATCGATGGCGATGGTGTAAGGCTGAGTTGGCGACCTACGGTTGACTCGTTAGAGAGTACAGCCACTCCGACAGCCTATATTGTCTACACCCGCAAGGGTGATGGCGGTTTTGATAACGGTCGCGTGGTTACTGATACCGAACTTGTTGTCCGTCAGGATGATGATGTTATCTATAGCTATCGTGTTACGGCTATCAATGCAGGCGGAGAGAGCTTCCCGAGCGAGACGCTTGCGGTATGTCGTCGTAGCGATGCTGTAGCAACGGCCATGGTTGTCAATGGCTTTGACCGACTCTCTGCGCCAGAGTGCCGAGAGGATGGTTTTCATAATGAGTTCGATAGTGGTGTGGCTTATATCCGTGATGTGGCATTTATCGGCGAGCAGCGAGTATTCGATACCTCAAAGCGTCGCGAGAAGGTAGAGCAGAGGGCTCTGGGTCACTCGTTTAGCGATAATGCAGGAGCTGTTGTGGGCGGAAATAGCTTTGACTACCCATATCTGCACGGACAGAGCCTTGTGGCGGCTGGTTGCTCGTTCTACTCGTCAAGTGTTGCTGCGGTGGAATGTGGAGATGTAGACCTGTCGTGCTACAATTTGGTAGATATAGTGTTGGGTAAGCAGCGCACAACAACGGTTGGTCGTGGCGTAGTTGCTCCGCGTTATGAGTGCCTATCAGATAGACTGCAAGCGGCTCTGAGCGGCTATCTGACATCAAAGGGCGCGCTATTTATCTCGGGCGCTTATGTCGGTACAGATCTGTTTGATAGTAGCCTTGCAACTGATGCAGATAGGGCATTTGCCAATAAGTGGCTTCACATCTCTTTTGCTGGTAATTGTGCCAGCCGTAGAGATGTTATATCTACAGCCAGTCGCCAAGTGGGGGTACTTCCAAGTCGTCAGTACCACTATTGCCGTCACTACTGCCCAGAGTTCTATACGGTCAACTCTGTTGATGGTTTCAGGGCTGCAAATGGCGGTAAGGCGCTTGTTTTCTACCCAGATAGCCGTATTGCTGCGGCGGTAGGATATAAGGGCGAAGACCACTCAACTTTTGTTATGGGTGTGCCATTTGAGTCGATTATGGATAGTAATGAGCGAGATTTGCTTATGAGAGATATTGTTGAATACCTAATACATTAACCTATAAACTATGAAACGACTACTTTTATTCACCGTAGCACTCCTCTGTATGTCGGTTGCCTTTGCCACTGACTATGCAAATGTCATTGTGCCACGTCCATTAAACTACACAGCCGTTGAGGGTAGCTTTATTCTCACCCCAAAGACCGTTGTGCGAGCAGAGTCGCAGGCGCTTGCCCATGCGGCGACAATCTTTGCTGAGGATCTGTCTGTAGTAACCGGCTCAACACTGTCTGTAAAGCGTTCTGCACCTCGCAATGGCGCAATCAACCTAACTATAGATAGTTCGCTACAGGCAGAGGAGTATAAACTTAATATCACCTCTGCTGCCGTTAATATTGTTGGCGGTACAGAGCGCGCAGTTTTCTATGGTCTGCAGAGTCTGCTGCAGATTGCTGCTGCATCCGATGCAGTTAAGGGAGGTGTGTCGCTTGGTGGCGTTAAGATTGCCGATAAACCACACTTTGAGTATCGCGGAGGTATGCTCGACGTATGCCGACATATCTTTACGGTTGAGGATGTTAAAAAGTTTATCGACATCCTTGCTCTGCATAAGGTAAATAAGTTCCACTGGCACCTTACAGAGGATCAGGGTTGGAGAATTGAGATTAAGCGCTACCCAGAACTCTCAGAGGTAGGCGCATACCGTAACCAGACCCTTATCGGTAGAAATCGTCGTTCAAAGGTCTATGACGGCACTCGCTATGGCGGTATCTTTACCCAGGATCAGGTGCGCGAGATTGTTGCCTATGCTGCAGCGCGATATATTGACGTAATTCCTGAGATTGAGATGCCAGGACACTCTGTAGCAGCGCTTACTGCATATCCAGAGCTCGGTTGTACTGGTGGCCCATACTCTGTATGGACACGCTGGGGCATTAGTAAGGATATTTACTGCGCAGGTAAGGAGAGTACATTTGAGTTTATTGAGAATGTACTTACTGAGGTCCTTGAGCTCTTCCCATACGAGTATATCCACATTGGTGGCGATGAGGCTCCTCGTGATGCGTGGAAAAAGTGTCCACACTGCCAGAAGCGTATCAAGGATGAGGGACTTGAGAATGAGCACCAGCTTCAGAGCTACTTTATGGAGCGTATAGAGAAGTGGCTTGCAGAGCGTGGCCGAAAGATTATCGGTTGGGATGAGATTTTGCAGGGCGGAATTTCAAAGAGCGCGACTGTTATGTCTTGGCGTGGAACAAAGGGTGGTATTGCAGCGGCAAAGCTTGGTAATCACGTTATTATGACCCCAAATACCCACTGCTATATTGACTACTACCAGACCTCTGACCATAAGGCAAATGGCGAGCCGCTTGGTAATGGTCGCTTCCCAGTGACACTGCACAAGACTTATAATCTCGACCCTTATGCAGAGCTCAATTCAGAGCAGCAGAAGTTCATCAAGGGTGTTCAGGTCAATCTGTGGACTGAGTATATCGCTACCTTCGACCACGCACAGCATATGCTGCTGCCACGCCTTGCTGCCCTTGCTGAGACTGGTTGGTCGTATGGAAATAAGGACTACAACGACTTTGCCCGCCGTATGCATATACTGCGTAAGCTCTATGATAAGCAGGGCTTTGTCTATGCACCATACTTCTTTAATGGAATAGAGTAATGGGAAGAGTTTCGTCACATACACTGCGCACCGTATCGATGCCCCTCGGTATGGTTATCGGTGCGCTGCTGTGCCGACAGATTGTGGCTATCGACACCTGGAGCTCGGGTTATCTTACCCCCGTGCTGATATTTGTAATGCTGTTCTTTACATACTGCCGTGTTGATGTTACAAAGATGCGTGTGACGATGATGCACTTCTGGCTCTTTGCGGCTCAGATTGTGGGCTCAATGGCCCTCTATACACTGCTGCTACCACTTGGACAGACGGTGGCTCAGGGCGCGATGATATGTGCACTTGCGCCGATAGCTATGGCGGCTGTGGTTATTGGTGGTATGCTCGGTGCAAATATCGAGAATATGACCACCTATAGCCTGCTCTGTAATATCGGCACTGCCTTCGTAGCGCCATTTATCCTCACTTGGGTAGGGGATGGACAGTGTACACTGATGCAGATACTAAGCAAAGTTGCACCTCTGCTCGTAGCGCCATTTGTGGCGGGTCAGCTGTGCAGATTTTTAACACCAAAGGTTGCAGGTTGGGTTGCAGGACATAGCCAATTCTCGTTCTATATTTGGCTCGTGTCGCTGACTATTGTCGTGGGTCGTACTACAGCTTTTGTCATTGACCATAGCGCCACAGATGCAAAGACAGAGATTATCTTGGCAGCAATCTCGGCCGTTATATGCCTTGCTCAATTTGCTTTGGGTCGTAAGATCGGTGCAAAGTATGGCGATACCGTTGCCGGAGGTCAGTCGTTGGGTCAGAAGAATACGATACTGGCTATATGGATGGCGCAGTCGTTTCTCAACCCACTCTGCTCTGTCGCCCCAACGGCATATATTGTTTGGCAAAATATCGTAAATTCATACCAAATCTATAAAAAGAGGGATTAATGAAGATTGGAGATGTAGAGTTGCGTGATCGTGCGCTCTTTTTGGCGCCTATGGAGGATGTTACCGACCCGTCGTTTCGCTATATGTGTAAACGATTTGGTGCGGATATGGTAACTACAGAGTTTATCTCCTCCGATGGCCTTATTCGTGATGCTCGTAAATCGTTGGCAAAGCTCAATATCAACGACTTTGAGCGTCCCGTAGGCATCCAAATCTACGGCAATCAGATCGAGCCAATGGTCGAGGCTGCACGTATAGCCGAGAGTGCAAATCCGGATGTTATCGATATCAATTTTGGCTGCCCGATGAAAAAAATCGCGGGTCGTGGTGCGGGCTCTGGTATGATGCGCGATGTGCCGCTTATGGTCGAGATGACCCGCCAGATTGTAAATGCTGTAAATAAACCCGTTACCGTTAAGACTCGCTTGGGCTGGGACGATACAAGCAAAAATATCGAGGAGATTGCCCACCGTCTGCAGGATGTTGGTATCGCGGCACTTACAATTCACGGTCGTACACGCTGCCAGCTATATACCGGTGAGGCCGACTGGACACTTATCGGTAAGATTAAGAACGACCCTACAATCCACATCCCGATTATCGGAAATGGCGATGTCGACTCTGCACAGAAGGCAAAGCAGATGTTTGATCGCTATGGCGTAGATGGCGTGATGATTGGCCGCGCAACATACGGTCGTCCGTGGATCTTCCGCGAGGTGAGACACTACCTCGAAACGGGCGAACTCCTTCCACAACCATCCGTTCTTGAACGTATCGCTATCGCTAAGGAGCACCTGGCAAAGTCTGTAGAGGTTAAGGGCGATAAGGTCGGAATCTTCGAGATGCGCCGCCATCTCTCCAACTATTTCAAAGGACTGCCCGACTTCAAACAGACCCGTATGAAACTCGTCACCCTTACCGATGTCGATGAACTGCAGGATACCATCTCTTCCATCGCTGAGCGCTGGGGAGATTATGAGTTTGGGGAGGTGGTGCCGCCGCCGTTGTCCCATAACATCTAAACATTTGCCGTGCATTTGTCGTGATAGTGGCGCATTTACTTCCGCTAACGCGATATGTCAGCAATGGGCAGTACGCCTTAGTACAGCCCATCGCCTCCAATCGCGCCGAGCGTTGTAACTACACCACTCTGACGACAAATGAGTGCGAATAATATTCGGAGTGCAAATTTGCAGCACATCCCTAAAAGCCCAGCAATGGCTGTACGTTCAAGTACTATCCATCGCTGGGCTTTTTACGCGATGCGCCATCTCTAACACATTTTGACAACAAATGCGTGCAAAGATTGATAGGTGTGCAAATTCGCAGCACATCCCTCATATCCCCGAATGAGCAGTACCCCAAGTACAGCCCATCTGGGGATATTTCACGATGCACACCGACCGACGCTGCTCGTGAGGGCAGAGACTGCTTGCAGACTATGCCGAACTGCGAGGAGGGAAATTCATCTTTAAGATGGATTAACTACTACCTTTTGACGACAAATGGGTGTGAGGAATTCGCGGTGTACAAATACAGATTTGCCGACAGCTAAATAAAAAAGAGCCTCGATTGAGGCTCTTTTTTATTTCTCTGCAACAAAGAGTAGGTCGAAACTTTGGTCGGTAGCGCTACTCACCGAGTAGTCTGTCATCTCGATAGAGGTTGTCAGTTCGGTATTTTTCTTGAGCAGTCGGCGACGGTTGATGCGGTTGAGAATATCGTACGGTATCTGCAGTAGTTGTCGTGGTAAGCGGTGTTGCAGGTCGAGAATATCGAAACGGGTGATACGCTCTACACCCTGGCGGTTCTTCTCGTAGTACTCCATAATCTTCTGATTACCAACCACTCCCGCAGGTGTGATAGTGCTAAAACTTATGCTGAGCAGATTTTGTAGCCCTTCTGCTGTATACTCTCTAATATGCCACGGATTGCGAGTGAGTGACATAGGAGCATTGGGTGTTGAGACGATAAATTTACCACCTGGGCGTAGCACACGTGCCACCTCGCGGACAAATTGTGTATCATCCTTGATATGCTCGATTACCTGAAAGCTCACTACAAAGTCAAAGCTACCGCTCTCAAAGCCAATCGGCGGCACGACCATCTGGTGCTGCTCAACATTCTCCACTTGTGGCACTGATGGGTCGAGAAACTTATCGACAGTGATAAATCTCTTACACTTTGGCGCCAAAATCTCCACTCCATAGCCTGTACCCGTACCAATCTCGAGCACATCACCGCTGATAATCTCTGCGGCATAGTGGTATGCAAGCACCGAGCGTTGAAAGACAAAGTTATCCGACGCCTCGCGTGAAACCCTCTCAGCAGTAGCTACTTTTGCCATTATTTCGCAATTTTAACTCCGTCATCAGTTACAACCACGCGGTTGTGACTCATCAGCACGCCAAGCGAGCGCTTGAAGAGCTTCTTACTCATCTGCAGTGTCTGCTGAATCTGTTCTGGCGAGCTGTTGTCGTTAAGCGGCAGAGTACCGCCAGCGGCTACAATAGCATCATAGAGTTGCTCGGCACTATCCTTTACCTGTGTATATCCGCGACGCTGCAGCGAAAGGTCTATGCGACGCTCCTCAGTAACCTTTACAACGTATGCTGTTGTACGCTCACCAAGAGAGAGCGGACGGAAAATCTGATTCTTATAGAGCATACCCCAATGACGGTTCTCAACAATCACGCGGTAGCCGATTGGACTCTCCGAAACCACAAGAACATCCACCTGCTGACCCTTATCTACCGTTACAATATCGTCATTATTGACAAAGCTACGGAGCTTATTTGTAGCCACACAACGACCTGTAATATCGTCAACATACATATAGATAGGATAGTAGTTGCCAATAACTATACCACCCTGCTGGTTACGATTTGGCAGGAAGAGGTCTTTGCCCGCAATGCCCCAGTCGAGGAATGCACCGTGGATATTTTTATCCACAACCTTCATCCATGCAACCTTACCTGCTGTGATTGTTGGAGTATCTGTTGTAGCTGTGATACGATCCTCAGAGTCGTGGTAGATAAATACCTCGACGCTGTCACCAACCTTCTGTGATAGAGATACATATCGATTTGGAAGCAGAGCCTCATTGCCCTCTTCGTCTGCAAGATAGAGTCCGAAATCAGAAAGACGATTTACGGTAAGTGTTTGAATTTGTCCAACTTTCATATATTGGTATACATTTATTTGGGTGCAAAAATAGGCAAAACATTGCAATTTTCCGAAATATTTGCTATTTTTGAGTTTCAAACTACCTAAATTACGGGATATTGATATATGGAGTTGGATTTGAGCATAACCATTATACTTATTGTTTCGGGAATTATTGTCGGAGCAATCAACACACTTGCAGGTGGTGGATCGGTAGTGACAGTAACGATGTTTACAGCACTCGGTCTGCCTATAACTATTGCTAATGGAACTAACCGTATTGCAGTATTTCTGCAAAACCTAACTGCAACTATAAACTTTCTGCGCAAAGGTGCGTTTAACCTCAAGCACGGTCTACTGCTCTCTATACCAGTGATTATCGGTAATATTGTCGGCTCGCTCGTGGCTACAAGAATTGACGATAGGGTCTTTAGAATCTGCTTTGGTGTAATACTTGTTGTAATTCTGATCTACCTTATTTTCGATAGCCGTATAAAGATTAAGGAGGGCCATAATCTCGACATCAAGCCGTGGCACTACCTGCTCTTTTTGGGCATAGGTTTCTATGGCGGTTATATCTATATCGGCATCGGCTACCTTATTCTGGCAATCACCCTCTGGGCTATGCGTATGGATATTATGACAGCAAATGCAATCAAGAACTTTGTGATTTTTGTGGCAACACCATTCTCGTTGGCTGTCTTTATCATAAATGGGCAGATTGACTACCTTTTCGGTATTCCGCACGGAGTGGGAAATATTATCGGCTCGTACCTTGCATCGCACTATGCATCGCATCTGGGTAAGGGTGTAATCAAGGGTTTTACCCTTGTCATTGTGCTCATATGCTTTGCCGACCTGTTGGGGCTTATCTCGCTGCACGACATCTTCGCACAGCTTATGACAAGAGTATGTGAATAAAATGGCTAATGATACAATCAAAATAGAGGGTGCAAGGGTCCATAACCTCAAAAATGTAGACCTTGAGATACCGCGAGATTCGCTTGTGGTAGTGACTGGTCTGTCTGGTAGTGGCAAGAGCTCACTGGCCTTTGATACAATCTATGCCGAGGGTCAGCGCCGATATATGGAGACTTTCTCGACCTATGCGCGTCAGTTTATCGGTTCTATGGAGCGCCCCGATGTGGATAAGATTACGGGACTGAGCCCTGTGGTTGCCATTGAGCAGAAGACGGTCAATAAAAACCCTCGCTCAACTGTCGGTACAGTTACCGAGATTGGAGACTTTATGCGTCTGCTCTTTGCCCGCGTGGCTACGGCATACTCGCCAGCTACGGGAGAGAAGATGATTCACTACACCGACGAGCAGATTTGCGACCTTATTATGGAGCAGTACGAAGGCAAGAAGATTGCCCTGCTTTCGCCGATCGTAAAGGAGCGTAAGGGTCACTATCGCGAGCTGTTTGACTCACTCTCAAAGCGCGGATATATCTATGCGCGAATAGATGGCGTGGTGCGTGAATTTATGGCCGGCGAGCGTTTGGATCGCTACAAGACCCACTCTATTGAGCTTGTTATCGACCGCCTAAATGTAAGGGAGGATGTGCGTGAGCGTATGATGCGTTCTATTGCCGATGCGATGAATCAAGGCAAGGGCACTATGGCGCTGCACGACTACTCTGACGATAGTATGCGCTACTACTCCCGCCACTTGATGTGTCCGACAACAGGTGTGGCATTTGAAGACCCAGAGCCATATACCTTCTCATTTAACTCTCCAAAGGGCGCCTGTCCACATTGTAACGGACTTGGTGAGGAGGCGGTATTTGATATGGATAAGGTGCTGCCAGACAAGCAACTGACAATAGCTCAGGGTGGTATAGCTCCGTTGGGAAAACAGAAAGACAATATCTATTTTGCAACTATTATCGCCCTTGGTAAGCGCTACGGTTTCACGACCGATACGGCTATTGCCGATATACCTACTGAGGGTCTGCACGCAATACTCTATGGCGATGTTGAGCCACTGATGATAGACCTTGCCGACTTTACCTACCAGCGCGGTATGCAGATGCGCACTTGGGAGGGTATTGCCGAGTATATCAACGCCACAACCTCAGAGGATGAGCAGTCTCGTCACGGCGAGAAGTGGCGTGAGCAGTTTGTCCTCTATCGTAAGTGCTCAGAGTGTGGTGGCAGCCGACTGAAAAAGGAGTCTCTGCACTTTAGAGTTGGAGATAAGAATATCGCGCAGCTCTCGGATATGTCTATTGCGGCCCTTACCGCGTGGATGGCAGATGTTGAGAGCACCCTTACAGAGAAGCAGCAGAAGATTGCCGTTGAGATTATAAAGGAGATACGCGAGCGATTGCAGTTCCTTGTAGATGTGGGCTTGGGTTATCTCTCGTTATCGCGTGCTTCAAGAACACTCTCGGGAGGAGAGAGTCAGCGTATCCGCCTTGCAACACAGATTGGCTCAAAGCTTGTCAATGTGCTCTATATCCTTGATGAGCCGAGCATCGGACTGCATCAGCGTGACAATCAGCGACTTATAACAACCCTCAAGGCTCTGCGCGATGCCGGAAACTCGGTCATTGTCGTCGAGCACGATGAGGATATGATGCGTGCTGCAGACTTTATCGTCGATGTAGGCCCTAAGGCGGGTCGTAGGGGCGGTCATATTGTTGCGGCAGGCACGTTTGAGGATATTATAAAGTCAGATAGCATTACAGCCGACTACCTTACGGGTCGCAGAAAGATTGAGATTCCACAGAGTATCCGAGAGGGTAGTGGCGAGGTCTTAACTATCCGTGGCGCGAGGGGTAACAACCTTAAGGGTATAGATGTGTCGTTCCCACTCGGTAAGTTTATCTGCGTTACGGGTGTCAGTGGCTCGGGAAAGAGTACGCTTATCAATCAGACACTTGTGCCGATACTCTCTCAGCACCTATATCGTTCGCTTACCCGTCCGTTGGAGTATGATTCGATTGAGGGTCTGGAGTATATCGACAAACTGGTTGTGGTCGATCAGTCGCCTATTGGTCGTACACCACGAAGCAACCCTGCGACATACTCTAATGTCTTTAGCGATATTCGCCACCTCTTTGAACTTACACCAGATGCACAGGCGCGTGGCTTTAAGGCGGGTCGTTTCTCGTTTAATGTTCGTGGTGGACGATGCGAGGAGTGCAAGGGTGCGGGAGTGCAGACAATAGAGATGAACTTTTTGCCCGATGTCTATGTAAAGTGCAAGGCGTGCGGTGGTAATCGTTACAATCAGCAGACGCTCGAAGTTCGATATAAGGGCAAGAGTATCAACGATGTGCTAAATATGACGGTCAATGTGGCTGTAGAGTTCTTTGCTGCCATTCCAAACATATATACCAAGCTCAAGGCTATTCAGGATGTTGGCTTGGGATACCTTACCCTCGGTCAGCCGTGCACAACACTCTCGGGCGGTGAGAGTCAGCGCATAAAACTCTCTTCAGAGCTATCTAAACGCGATACAGGTCGCACGCTCTATATCCTCGATGAGCCGACAACAGGTCTGCACTTTGAGGATGTTCGTCAGCTGCTCTCGGTGCTTGCAAAGCTTGCCGATAGGGGAAATACGGTGGTTGTTATCGAGCATAATCTCGATGTTATAAAGGTCGCAGATCACGTTATCGACATCGGCCCAGATGGCGGTGAGGGCGGCGGAGTGGTCGTGGCAGAGGGTACTGTGGAGCAGATTGCACAGAACCCAAAGAGCTTCACTGGTCATTTTTTGCGCGAGAAGTTGCAAATAGTCGAAAAATAGTATAACTTTGTTACACAAAACTAACCATAACCAATTATGACTATCAATTCTATCAAATCACTGGCGGTTGTAACACTTACCGCGCTCTTTATCGTTGGAGCGCCAATGCCAGTTTCAGCACAGAAGGCTAAGAAAGAGAAGGCAAAGAAGGAGAAGGTCACTGATCCTCGTCTGCTTACCGTTACTAAGATGTCTAAGATGACCAAGGAGTCACAGTTCCTTACAAAGGGTGTTGCTCTGAAGACTGCACACCGTGCAACACAGGGCTTTTCAATCTCTGCAGATGAGCGCACAATGTGGTTCTCTCAGCCTGGTAGCTTTGGCAAGAACCAACCAGGCCTTACAAAGGTTCACGAGAACTATATCGTTCGTCGTCAGGATGGTAAGCGTGAGAGTATGACCCTCCGCTATTTCGGTAATGCAAACAGCCTTGCAGTCGAGCACGGTGAGGATGGCAAGGACTACATCTGGATTGGTAGTAACGGCACTAAGTACAAGGGCTCTTATAGCCGTACTCGTACCGTATCTCGCTTCCCATTTGAGGTGAATGGCGAGATTAACGAAGGCTATGCTGGTGAGAACTACTATATGGGTGGTGAGAGATACTGCTACCCTGCAGTAAACCCTGCAGCTGACATTCTCGGTATCGTTACTCAGAAAGCGGGTGCAGTTACCGTAAACCTCTATAACCTTACAGAGGCTCGCGCACTCGACAATACAGATGTGAAGCTTAAGACTGTCTATAAGGGCGAGGTTGTAGGTGAGCCTGAGCAGACCGTTGTTCGTACTATCAAGGCTAAGGATATGACTACTGCAGAGGCTATCAGCTCATTTACTATTGCAAAGCCTGATAAGGAGACTGCAGACCCTGCAAAAGTTCCAAACTACTACACTTTCCGTGCTTGGGATGTCGATAAGGACTATGTATACTTCGTTGAGGGTCAGCACAATAAGGGTAGCATGAAGAATGGCGAGAGCAAGGCATTTATCACCGTATATGACCACTCTGGTCGCGTTGTTATGCCAAAGCGCCGTATCCAGTGCGTATTCGACCAGTATCTCCTTGAGTCACTCGGTATCACCCCTGCAGGCTATGCCGACATCGCTGGTATCAAGGTCATCGATAGCAAGATCTATGTGATGTTCTCTGTAAAGGATGGTAAGGGATTTAAGACTGTGGTGGTAAAACACGAGTAATTTTATCGTGAAAATACGGCATTAGCCGCACATCTCTAAAAGTAAACCCCTTTGGGCTGTAGGTTTTACTACTATCCCAAAGGAGTTTCTTTTGCGATGTACGCCCACTACCGTATTTTGACAACAAAATAGTGCAAAAAATAATCGGTGTACAAGCTTTGATGATAAAATGGTGTAAGTAATAAATGACGTGTAAATTTTAGCAGAGTATAAAAGAGAATATCCGCCTTGTGGCGGATATCTCTATTGGCTGATAGCCAAAAAAAGAGCCTCAACTGAGGCTCTTTTTCTCTTACTTAAGCAGTTCTGCGAGTTTCTCGATAACTGCCTCGCCGCGGAGGTTTTTAGCAACAATCTCGCCATTTGAGCAGTCGATAAGGAAGTTTGTAGGGATGCTCTCAACTACATAATCCTCAGCGGCTGTGTTGTTGAAGCTCTGGAGCAGGCTTACATTCACCCACTTCATCTCCTGCTTCTTGATAGCTGCCTTCCAAGCCTCTGCCTTGCTATCGAAAGATACACCGAAGATCTCAAAGCCCTTCTTGTGGTACTTAGCGTAAGCATCGCGCAGGTATGGCATCTCGCCCATACAAGGGCCGCACCAAGATGCCCAGAAGTCGAGCAGGACATACTTGTTACCCTCCTTCTCAACAACGCTCTGCAGAGAAACGGCATTGCCATCTACATCTGGCTGCTCGATGTTGATATATGTAGGTACAAAGTCGCTACCCTCAACTCGTGGCTCGGTCTTCATCTTACGAGCAGCCTTCTCGAGTGCAGAGACAACAACTGGCAGACACTTTATCTCCTCGCTAAGTGCGTTGAGCTGCTCGGTCATCTGTGCTGCAGAGAGCTCATAACCCTTATTCTGGATAAACATAATCACACCGAAGATATTGTTGATATTATCATCGATAGTCTTGTTCATAAACTGCTCATACTCAGCGTAGATAGCCTCACGCTCCTCATCGCTTGCTGCCTGAGCATAGCGCTGGTTGATAAGGGTCATATCTGCATTGTAAGTGTTGAATGCATCGTTTGCAGGGGTGCCAGTAGCCTCTACAGAGCTGTTAGATACGTTACCTGCAACAGCGATATTGCCATCCTCGGTAAATACAGAGACGATAACCTCCTCTGCAGTACGGATAACATAGTGCTTTGCAGCCTCGTCGTTGAGGTTGAATACGAACTTACCGCTCTTAATCTCTGTAGAGTCAATAAGTGCGCCATTACGAGTAGGCTCTGCAAGATAGATAGTACCATCCTCAATGCCCAAAACGTCACCGCTAATCACTGTGCGGGCGTTGTTGCAGCTTACAGCTACTGCTGCTACTGCCAAAATTGCAAAAATCTTTTTCATAGTTCTGTTAATTATCTGTTTGTATACGTTCTCTTAGTATCTGTGCAGCCGTTGTTCTCTGCATTGCGGGGCTGAGGCGATCAAGATACTCTGCCATCTGACTATCCGAGTATCTGTCGCCACTGGCAGAGAGTAGATAGAGGCTTGCGAAGTTATCGAAGTTACGCTCGATAGTCTTTGTTACAAGTTTAGCATATTGCTCAGCCAACTCCTCACGCTGCTCTGGCAGAAATGCATACTCCGCCGCCTGCTGAATTTCGTTTCCCTTTACGGCAAAGTTGTGGAGGGCTCTGTTGCCCTTTGTACCACCTACGGTTAGTCCGCCCGTTACGCTGTTGTCATCGTCTGAGACCTTGATAACTCCTCTCTCCAATATTATCGATGCAAAGCGTGGCGCAATCCACGGATTGTTGAGCTTGGCACTGCTGATGTTGCGTGTAGGGATAAGTGCGTCTATCTGGCCCTCAAAGTGGTACTTGCCATTGACTATCTGTGCCGAATCGACGAGCTCGTAACCCTTGTATAGGTAGTAGTAACCCTCGCTCTGGGAGGTTGTACCCTCGATAATGTAGTGGTCACTTGGCGCAGAACAAGCTCCAAAAAGTATAGAAAGAATCAGCGCTAAAATCATCACTACTACTCCTTTGTAAGTTCAGCAACCTGCTTCTCTAATGTTCGGAGCTGACGAGCCATCTCTGGCAACTCCTTGAAGACAGCAAAGCTGCGATAGTAACCCATACCCTTGAGTGCAGGCGAGCCGAAACGTACCTCTCCATCTGGCACATCACGGTCAATACCCGACTGTGAGCCGATCTTTACAAAGTTACCGACGGTAATATGGTCTGCAATACCCACCTGGCCTGCAAGGAAGCAGTTCTTGCCCACCTTTGATGTGCCGGCGATACCTGTCTGTGCAGAGGATACGGTATTCTCGCCAATCTGTACATTGTGGCCAATCTGGATAAGGTTGTCGAGCTTCACACCGCGACGGATGATAGTAGAGTCGGTCTTTGCGCGGTCGATACAGGTGTTTGCACCAATCTCGACATCGTCCTCGATAATCACATTGCCAAGCTGCGGAATTTTGTCGAAACCACCCGCTGCATTTGGAGCAAAACCAAAACCATCAGCGCCAATCACAGCGCCTGCGTGGATAATACAACGGTTACCTACAGAGCAACCCTCGTAGATAGTTACGCGAGGGTAGAGCGTAGTTCCTTCGCCCACCTTCACATTGTCACCAATGTAGCAGTGAGGATAGATCTTTGCACCATCGCCAACCACTGCACCTGCCTCGATTACGGCAAAGTCGCCAATGTAGCAGTTCTGACCAATTGTCGCCTTCTCCGAGATAGATGCACGGGCAGAGATGCCACTCTTTTGAGGCTTCATTGCCTGATACATCTGCAGCAACTGGAGCACGCAAGCACCGACATTGTCAACCTTAATCATTGTCGCTGCAACCTCCTGCTTTGGCTCGAAAGTCTTGTCTACAAGGACAATAGAGCACTGTGTGGTATATAGATACTGCTCATATTTCGGATTTGAGAGGTAGGCAAGGCCACCAGCCTTACCATCCTCGATAGAAGAAACGGTGTGTACAGCGGCATTTTTGTCGCCCACAACCTCGCCAGAAATCAGTCCGGCAATCATCTCTGCTGTAAACTGCATAATATAGTGTTTTTATAAATAATCCTTAATCTCAATTCCCTCAGGCATAAACGCCGATACATCGTGACCAAACGAGAGTAACTCGCGCACAATGCTTGAAGAGATATGCGCATATTCATCCGGCGTTACAAGCATAACGGTTGTAAGCTCAGGGAATATACGACGGTTTGTCGCCTCGATAGAGCGCTCAAAATTGAAATCTGTTGTGTTTCTAATGCCTCGAATCATCGCCACAGCGCCCACTTGACGCGCAAAGTCGCCTGTAAGACAGCTGTATGAGGCAACCTTTACGCGACTATCATCAGCATAACGGTCAGCAATAAGCTTTATTCGCTGCTCTGTAGTCAGTAGTCCGCGCTTGGAGATATTGTCGCCAACAGCAATAACAATCTCGTCAAAGAGTCTTAACGCCCCCTCAACAAGTGATTCGTGACCGCGTGTAAATGGGTCGAACGAGCCTGGAAAAAGTGCAATTCTTTTCATATTAACTACAAAGGTAAATAAAAATAGGGATTTTCCAAATGGAAAACCCCTATTTGATAGTTTATTGTAGACTACTTGTTGTACTCAAAATCAACGCCAGAAGTGAGTGACGTGGTCTTGACAGCATTAGTTATACCGAAATTGTTGTATTGAGTAGTCGATACAAAGAGTACAAGGTGGCAGTTCTCTACCTTCCAGCTTGGATCAAGCTCCATAACAAAGAGGTGGTCTGCCTTCTCGCCTTTGGTAATAGAACCAAGTGAGTGACCCGTAAAGTTCTTCGCCTTTGCATTATAACTATCTGCAATACGAACAACATTCTCGTGGTAGTCAATATAATCCTCTTTAACTTCGGTGTAATTACTCTGTCGAGAATAGAGATTGCTCTCTAATAACCAAGCTCCAACATAGTACTCTGCTGTATGAGAAACCTTTACAGATGCGCGAACAAGCAACATATTGTCCTTAAGCTCTGTACGTGCAGCAATTGCAGCGCGTGCAGGGGACTTAAAGTGTGAATCAAGTGCTGATGTAATATATGCAATGTCACCCATTACGCCATAGCCTCCACTATGTGACGTTGCTAGGTCATAATAGATATATGGATAAGAACCAGCTGGATGAATCAAATTGCCAAGGTCGCAGTCTGTACCATCAATATTAACAGTGACCTTATAAACATTATCGTATGGTGCACCGTGAACTGCAGTATGAACATATTTATCTGCGTACTGGCTATACTCACTTTCAGTAGCAATCTTGTGCAGTGCACAAACCAGCCAAGGACAGTAACCACAATTTATACCTGTAAGCTGTGTAATCATTACACGGCGCTTAAAGTTCAAATTGCTTGGATCTGCATCAACTGGGCTTGAAGGGATGTTTGTGGTAACCGCAGTAATGGTGAGCGGAGTCTCGCGGGTGTTCTTGGTCTTGTAACCAAACCAGAAACTCTTTGAGCCCGCCTCATTTGGAGTGTATGCAAGCAGTGTGTGCTCAACATTATTCTCATCCTTGATAACAACGTAATTGATTTCGCTACCAATGGTACTCTCTCCATCTTTTGGCAATGCAATTGGCTGATCGTCCTCTGCGTTATAGACCACAACCTTTTTAACCTCGTCAGCTGCAATCACCTTGCCGTTGTAACGAACGATAAATGCGGCGTAGTTTTTGCCTACCTGAACAAGGTTTGTTGATAGGGTAACGGTAAGACCGGTCTCCTCTTTGTCACTTAGGTCAATATCCAATACGGCAGTAACGATAATATCCTCGCTCTTGTACTCGCTATAGGTAACATAGAATGTATACACGCCTGCAGCGATAGTCGAGAATGTCATACCCTCGAGCGCCTCGTTTGTAGCTGCATCGTAGAGCGTAGCCTCGTCTGTTACATCCTCACCATTGTAGAACGCACGGAAGGTGACAACATCATCTCCATTTGCAGATACAACAGATGCTGAAGCCTCTGCCTTAAATCCGCTCTGATTTTCAATGCCACCACTCTCTTCGCCAAAGCCCTTACCATAGAGGCAAGAGGTTGCCAAAAGTGCCACACAAAGGGCAACCATACTATATAATAACTTTCTCATAGTCCTTAGAATGAAGAGGTTATAGCAATGTTAATTCCGTTATACTCTGGAGAGTAGCGACATACACCGCCCGAGCAGATATATCCTGCGCGGTTGCGACCGTAGCTAAGCTGAATACGGGTACGCTTAATGGTGTAGCTACCACCAACAGAGTAGTAGTTCTTCTTTGTGCCCTTGTACTCGCCAAGTTTGTCTGTGCGACCGTGGTTGTACATATCGCTTACAAAGAAGCTCCACTTTGGTGCAAGGTTAAACTCAACCAGACCCGCTACCCAGTCACCCTCGTGCTCTGCAGAGAGCAGATACTGAGCCTCTACGCGCAACGACTTCTTGCGGTCGAACTTGTACTGCACATCAGCAACGAAAATATTTGACACGTAGGTTCTGTGGTGATAACCATGATATGGATTCCACTCCTGGAAAGAGTAGAGGAATGTAGTCTTGAGTTTTTTGCCCCACTGACGCTCAACGTCGAAGTTGATATCCTGCCAAAGCAGCTCGTGGTTACCGCTCTTTGACTGACCCTTACGCAGAGTGTAGTAGGTAGAGTAGTTGAGGTGGAAGTTCCAGTAGCGGTAACGGTTGTTCTTGCTGCGATATGAGTAGTAGAAGTCCGCCTGACCACCCATCTCGCCCTCGGCATTTACCTGATAAGGGTTGAGGTTTGCAAGCATATATGTATACTGGCGTGTCAGTGCTGGCAGGTAGTTAAGGGTATTACCTGTACCATTACCATTGATAGTAAGCGGAGTGGCCATTCTGTCGAGCATACGACCCATAGCAGTAAAACTAAATCCGCCAGTCGCATAACCAACCTCGCCATATACAGCCTTGCCTTTGTGACCCTCAGTACTTGTTGCATAATCCTTACCCTTACCAACATACTCGCCACGCAGATTGAAACCTGCAATGTCGAAATTTAGGCGTGCAGAGTACATATTGAGCAGATTTTGGGTAGTAGTTGTACCGAGATTCTCGTAGCGGTTAGCATAGCTACCCTCAATAAAGAGTGCACCCTGCTTAAAACCGAACATATCGCCAAGCGAGAGGCTCAAGTCTGCACCACCAGCCCAACAGGTCTGATAGTTGGTGTAGAGACGAGGACGACCATAGAGCGCCTTTACTGCTACATAGTTGCCGATGTTTGCAGTAACGCGCGCACCGAGCATACCGTTGTTGAAACCGAGCTGGCGATCCTCAAAAGTTCGAAAGATAAGTCCATTACCAAACTGGTCGAAGATGTTTCCGACAGTTACAGAGTAGTGCTTATCCTGCCACTGTGCATATACCTGCGGAATGAGCACCTTGAAGTCGTGCATCTTGCCCAAACCGTAGTTGCCAATCTCATAACCCTGCAGAGCCGGCAGATAGGTCTCTACCTGAATACCTGCAGAGAAACGATCAACACTATAGTCAACCTTGATGTAGTCGTTAGAGCCGAAGTGGGTGTCAGGGGCAGGGGTAGAGAGCGCCTTGTCGTTGAAATAGACAATGTTGTTACTCTCAACGCTACCCGAAATCACACCACCCTTCTCTCCTAAGTTAATCTGTGCAGATGCAGCATAAGCAGAGAGGAGGGCAACGACTGCGATTGTAAATTTCTTCATAGTTACTTCTTCTTGGAGATTTTGATAACCTTGTCAATCAACTCCTGCTCACTACCAGGGGTGTAACCTGTGTGAGAGTAGACGATATTACCCTTGCTGTCAACAACAAAGCTCTGCGGAGTGAGCGATACATTCATTGCACGCTTAAGATCCTGATTTGCATCAAACAGACAGATAAAGGAGTCCTTAAATACATTTGCCTTAGCCTTTGCAGTCGCCTTCAGACGCGCATCGTCAACAGATACGGCAACAACCTCAAAGTCAGCCTCAGCTTTCCAATCCTCAATCTGATCGAGGATGGTCATCAGCTCCTGAATACAAGGCTTGCAGGTGATAGACCAGTAGCAGATAATCAGTGGCTTGCCAGTAAGCTCACGTACAGAGATCTCCTTACCCTCGTAATTCTCAATCTTAACATCGGGTAACTGCTGTGCAGATGCTGTAGCAATAGCAAAGAGTGCAAGAACTAAAGATAGTAGTTTTTTCATAGTTTTTTTACGAAAAACACGCCATTGGCTCCCCGCAAGGAGTGCCAATGGCGATGTTGTGCAGAAAATTATTTACGGCCATAATGCTTCTCGCTGAGCTCTCTTGCGTTCTGCTTGAACTCCTCAGCTGAAAGTACGTGGTACTTCATAAGTTGTGGTGCGTTTACACTCTTCACGATAGGCAGAGCTGTACGGCTCTTTGGAGCCTGACGCGGTGCAACAACCTCCTCGATTGATTTGAACTCCTTCGGCATTGCAGGGGCCTTTGCAGATACGGCAGCAGGAGCAGCAGCACCGTTACGTGTAAGAACGATTGGAGCTACAACTGTGCTGTAGAGCTGGTACTGACCATTGTAGTCGCGTGCAATCTGTGGATAGAAGTCCTCTGTGTATGTCTTTGTAACATTGTTCTCATCAGTGAGCGAGAATGTGTGCTTGAATGGAAGAATTGTAATGGTATTCTTATCAGCAGAAATCTCTACAGGGAAGTGACCATTGACAATGTTACCATCGCTATCTCTCATAAATGGAGCAGAAGCCTTGCTGCAAGCACCGATAAACTGATAAACATTCTCAAACCACTGTGCCATTGGAGCAAAGTAGGTAGTGTTGAATGGAGCTGTTACCTTGCCGTCTGCGCCAATCTCAAGATACCACTTCGGACCGAAGTCAAAGATTGGTGACTCGTAGTTGTAAGCCGAGTATGTCTCACCATCAGCAATGAAGAGCTCATAAGGAGTTGCGTATGTTGCAGGAATCTTACCATCAGGATCACCAGTATGCTCAGGAACAGGACAAACTACAACATCCGGATCGTACTCAAGAGCAAAGCCCTGGCAGAGGATACGGTTCTGGCTGCGAACGCTTGTATTGAAGTCATCCACAGCACCCTTGAACTGGTTGTAAACAGCATCTACCTCCTCCTTAGTCTTAAGGTTAGAAGAGTCGAAGAAGAGCTGGTAAACCTCCTCTGGAAGTGTAGCCTCATAGCCAACCTCGCCGATAACTACCTTGCTTGAGATAGGCTCGTCGCGGGTGATGAGGTAGTTGCTCTCCTTGTTGCCATCAGGATTGCCGCAATTTACATCGTCGCCACGGTGTGTAGCATCGTCAGGATTCTTACAATAGTGGTAGTGAGTGTAGCGGATGGTTGTTGTGGCTGTCCACTCGCCCTTAAGCTCCTCGAAGAGAGTTGACTGTACAGGTGCGGCAGCAGGCTCCTTCGCTGAGCGGAAGATGTCGATAGCCGAGCCCCAAGTACCCTCGTCATTCATTACGCTAAGACCGCAGATAGTTGCTGCGTCAGGTCGGGTAGTGAAGTTTACATTCCAACCCTCTGCGAGCTGAATTGCAGCAAGCTCCTCAGCAGAGAGGTTTGTACCGTATGTCTGAATCATATAGTCGATAGCCTCAGTCTCTGTGAGATTTAAGCTCTTCATAACCTGACTCTGCATAGCAGCCCATTCACGCTCGTAGTTTGCAAGATACTTCGCAGCAATAATGTCTGTAGAGGCACTCTTAAGGTTGAACCAAACAAAGTCGTGCTCATTTACATTTGTCTCAGGATTTACAATACCTGTAACGGTAGCCTTTGGAGCAGGCTTTGTTGGCTGTGGAAGTTTGAACTCAACAGTCTTGAAGCTCTGCTTTGAGCCGAACTCATCACCTAAAGTGGTAATGTAGAGGGTATAGTTTGTCTTTTGTCTCATATAGAACAAATCCTCCAACTGAACTGTAGCGTCGCTAAAGACAGTAAATGCAAGACCTGTCATAAAGGCGTGGTAAGAGGTGACATACCACTGTAGGTACTCTCTGTTATTGTTGAGGAATGGCAGGATATCAAGCATAGTTGCAGTATCCATCATACCTACGCAAGCACCATAAACGCCATCCGGAAGGTCGATAGTAACCTTACCGCCCATTGGTGTCAGGTTCAGTGTAACCTCAGGCTTTGCACTCATCTTTGAAGGCTCCTTACTCAGAATAAACTCCTTGCGGTTGTAGCCGTACCAATACTTCGCATCGTCAGGCATCTTTCCTGTTGTGTAGTAATCATTAACGTAGTTGTCAAAGTCAAAGAGTGCAGAGTAGTAACCAGGACCCCAACTCCAGTGGTCATTTGAGTCGTAAGCAAACTCGCCGAGCATCAGATACATAGGCTGACCGGGAACGATAGGTTCGTAGTATGAAGCCGCCTCGTCAATATAACCATTCTGCTCATTGAAGACCATAGTGGTGTTCTCGGTTACGTAGTTGTGATAAGTGTTGTCGTTTAAGTTGATCATCTCGGCATCGGTAAATCCTTTGACAAGGCGACTCTCGTAGTAGATAGGGAACATTGCCAAACCCCACTTTACAACATTACCTGGCTGAACCTTGTCTGTAGGGAAGTTAAAGTGCATAGAGAAACTGTTGTAGTTCACATCAAAGATGGTAAGCTCATCGCTAAACTGACCTGTTGTCAGCTCAACCTTTGCAGTCTTCTCATAGAACTCATCCTCTACGGTAGCACCTGCAAATGTTACCACGTAGCTCTTGTCTGGAGCAAGACCCTCGATAACAACGGTGTTCTCACCATCCTTACACTCGTAGCTTGTACCGAGAGCGAAGATAATATCCGGAGTAAGCTCCTGTTTGTTAGCGCCCGCCTCATCAACAGAGTAGGCATACTGACCGATGTTGAGTGTAGTGAGCTTAATCTCGGCAGTAGATGTGCCAGCAGATACAAGCGCAGCCTCCATCTTGAACTCCAACTCTGGTTTTGGCTCTGGCTCTGGCTCCGGAGTTGGCTCTGGGCCGTTGTTTACAGGGGCGTCATTGCCGCAAGCGACCATTGCAACTACTGCAAACATCATCGCGATACGCGACAGTGTGAGAAATAATTTTTTCATAAAAATGTAAATTAGTTATTATTAAGTAGTTATTGTCTATTTAACGGTGCAAGATACGACAAAAAAATGGTTTTATGTGGTAAATTATTCAAAAAAAAATATCCGATTTTGACAATCGGATATAATTCTCTGATAATCAGGTATCTGTAAAGTAAAATTTATTGCACCACAACCTGCTTTACAATGTCCATACCTGCGTGCGCGTTAATTGCGCGCACGAGAGCATCGCGCTGCATCATCAGTTCAGTGCGGATAACGGCAGAGGTGACGTGAACATATAGCGTGCCCTGCACAAATCGCACTTGGCGGGTATGCTCGGCAACTATTGGCCCGACGACCTCTCGCCAGGTGTTTGGAAGACCTCCCTCAGCAATTTTTGCTGCAATATTTGGACTCTTAAAGAGTTGGTCAAACAACTCTCCTATTGGTCTTGGCTCTCTGCGTTTCATTAGTCAATAACCTTTCCGTAAGTTACATCAAAAAGTTTGTACTCTGCACCACTATTTGCCAGCAGTCGCTCCATTCGCTCGTGGCTACAATCGGTGATTACAATCTGCCCGAAACTATCGCTCGCCACAAGGGTAATCAACTCAGCTACACGGCTCTCATCGAGCTTGTCAAATACATCGTCAAGCAGCAGTATTGGCGCCTTGCCTGTCTGCTCTGCAATTATCTGATACTGAGCAAGTTTAAGTGCTATGATAAACGACTTCTGCTGACCCTGTGAGCCGTACTTTCGGAGTGGTACATCACCAATGGTAAAGTGTATATCGTCTCGGTGAATTCCGACCGTTGTATGACCCAAAATAAGGTCTTTTTCGCGCGATTTTAGTAGCAACTCTGTCAGCTCTCCCTCCGCCAAATCGGTGCGATAGGTGAGCGATACTGTTTCGCGGTCACCAGAGAGAATTTTGTAGAAATTGGCGACAATTGGTTGCAGTCGCTCAATCATCTCCTTACGGCGCTCAAAAATCTTTGCAGCAGCCGTGGCAAGTTGCATATCGTAGATAAGCAGCATCTGCTCGTCAGAGCCAATTTTGAGATACTTATTTCGCTCGGCAAGTGCGCCATTATAGCGAATCATTGCAGCCAAATAGTCGTGGTCAAATTGCGAGATAAAGGCGTTGATATATCGTCTACGCTCCTCGCCGCTCTCGCTAATGAGCATCGAATCGGCCGGCGAAACAATCACTGTAGGGATAACTCCCACGTGGTCAGAGAAGCGCTCGTAGCTCTTGTCGTTACGCTTGATAACCTTCTGATTTCCACGTTTATATGAGCATACAACCTGCTCCTTACGGCCATCTTTGTTTTCGAAAGTTCCATCTACAACAAAGAAATCCTCTCCGTGTAACACGCACTGCGAGTCGCTCATTCCCAGGGCTGACTTACACATAGCAAGGTAGTGGATGGCATCGACAATATTTGTCTTGCAGGTGCCATTATCTCCCACAAAGCAGTTGATGCTCGGCTCGAGCTCGATTATCTGCTGCGCGAGGTTCTTAAAGTTGATTAGAGAGAGTTTCTTTAGTATCATAGTGTCACAATTTCACTCCAAAGATACGAAAAAGTGGCGAACTATCGATATTTTTCAAAAAAAAGTATGCAAAAGGTGGATTATTGAGTAAAAAATCTTATTTTTGCAGTTTGAAGACGAAAATTAACAAAAACAAATAAAATAGAAACACATTATGGCACAGATTCAGAATCCTCAGGATGCAGCAGTTGTTGAGGCTGTTGGCAAGACAGAGAAGTTCTTCCAGGAGAATGGTAAGAAAGTAATGATTGCAGTAATTGCTATCGTAGCAGTTGCTGTTGCAGGCTACCTTGTAAAGAGCCTTGTTATTGATGCAAATGCAGAGAAGGCTGCAGAGCTTATTATCGACGCTCAGGATCGTTTCGGCGTTGAGAACCCAGACTTCGCACTCGCACTTAACGGTGACGAGAATGGCGCTGGTTTCCTCGATGTAGTTGAGCAGTATGGCTCTACAGTATCAGGTAACCTTGCAAAGCACTATGCAGGTATCTGCTACCTCCGTCTTGGTGATTTGGAGAATGCAGAGAAGTATCTGTCAATGTACAAGGCAGTTAAGGAGCTCCCAGGTGAGATTGTAAACGCTCAGAACCTCGGTCTTCGCGGTGATATCGCTGTTGAGAAGGGTGAGTACGAGGCTGCAGTTGCTCTCTACAAGAAGGCTGTTGCTGCTTCTGCAAACATCTACACTGCTCCTCTCTACCTCTACAAGCAGGTACTCGCTTACGCAGCTCTTGGTAACAAGGCTGAGGCTACAAAGTGCCTTGAGACTCTTCAGGCTGACTACGCCTCTTCTACTGAGGCTCGCGAGGCTGAGAAGGTAGTTGCTACTCTGTAAGAGTAAGTTTTTACATAGAGAACAAACAGAGAGTTGGGAGTCGTGCTCTCGACTCTCTCTTTTTTTGAGATTATGATTTCACCATCGGAGATAAAAGTCGGTATCGTTGCCGAGGAGGGGCTCGATATATGGTCTGCACTTACTTGCCTTAAGCAGAGTGGTTGTACAGACGAGAATATTATTGTCAAGTATGTTCCATCATTCCAGTTGGCATTGGGTGCACTCTTTTTTGCCGAGTATACCGACGTGGATTGTACCGTTGTTATCGGCAGGGAGCATAGCGATCCGATGGCTACCGCGCTGATAAATCTGCAGATACAGTGGAATATGCCTATCGATTACACCTTAGCCCCAGCACTCGATTGTGCCGCTGTGATAAAGATGGTACAACTGCAGAGTCAAATGGCGGAGGAGTCGCCGAATCAAGTTTCTAGGCAATCACAATTATCATAATTTGTCGTGAAAAGGTGTCATATATGGCACATCCCTTAAAAATCAGTGGCGGCTGTACGTTTTAGTACTATCCGCCACTAATTTTTTGCACGATGCACCATCTCTAACACCTTTTGACGACAAATGGGTGCAGAGATCGGAGTGCAAATCAACGAAAGTCAGACGTTTAATAGAAAACTATCTTAGAATATCACCACAACTCTATTCTGCTCCTTGTGCTTGAATGGCAGATGTGTTGTGCCGCCGCTCTTCCACTCGAGCTTTGACTCATCCACGCCCTTTGAAATCAGGTAGTCATACGCCAATCGGGCACGTTTTTCTGCAAGACGCATATTACACTTCTCTGTTCCTGTCTGCGGGTCTGCAAAACCCTCGATGCGAAATACGCGGTCGCTACTACTCTGTTTGATATGCTCTGCAAGTAGGTCGAGTCGAGTCTTGTTGTCAGCGCTCAGAGTGCCATATCCGTAGAGATAGAAGAGTATCTCGTTGTAGTTGTCGGTAGCTATCGCCTCCTGTGCATTTGCTGCCTGTACAGGATTTTCAAGGCTCTCTATCTGCTTGTTCTCATCTACAACCTCCTTGCTGTATTCGCTGATTTTTACCGTTGCGTTGTTAATCTGCTTCAACTGTTCGGCATTTATTCGGAGCAACTTGGTATTCTCGGCAGTCACTGCAGCCACCTTCTCCTCTGCATCGGCAATAATGGCCAACATCGCTGCGACCTCCTCATCTGTAGCGCCTACGCGGTTGAAGTTACGCTTGTTAAATCGGTAGGTCACGCCGACGTAGAAGTTGAGTGCGTTAAATCGTGGTGACTTGATTGTCGGCTGTGGAAAGAGAGTTGCCCTTGCAAGGGTGTAGTTGACCGTAAGGTCGATAGATAGCGCCTGGTTGATGTTAAAGCGGTTCTGCATACCCACACTTGCAGCAAACTCGGTCTTGCGAGTAGCACTTTCGTTAAGACTTGTAAAGGCAATACCCGCACCACCAGTAAGTATGGCGCTATATGCTCGCCACTCGCGATAGCCGCCAATCCAATTACTCAGGTTAATCATCAAATCGGGGTGGGCAAAGAGGAATGATGTATTCACCTTGCTGTTGGCTGTGTTGAGGTAATTAATTTTACCACCCTCAGCAGCAAGTCGCATACCAAATACAGGGTGTGTCCACTTGCCAATAGCACCATAGCCTACACCCTGATAGGCCTTGCCAATCTTGCTACCCGTGCCGAGCATAAAGGACATACCAGCGCCGCCTTGTATCTCCCAATTATCCCAGAAACGGTTGGAAACGAAGCCCGAGATGTGAGTATTGGGCTGCTCCTCAATAACTGTAAACTCTTGTGCGGTAGCTGAAAAAGCAGCTAATGCCGCAATCATTGTAAAAATCTTTTTCATAAGCATCAAATGTTTGATGCTCACTCCAATGCACGAATTGTGCAAAACTTTTTTCTACGGCACAGAAAAAGGCGTATATCATCAGATACACGCCTCTTTATATATAAAGGTATCTACTAACCGCACTTAGAGTAGCCGCAGCTCATACAGGTAAGGCATCCGTTCTGGTATGCCATATTCTCCTGGCCGCACTGTGGGCACTTACCCTTAGAGCGTGTACCATCCTCGATGTACTGCTTCAGGGCGCGCTTTACACCGCTCTTCCAAGTGTTGATGTTCTCGTCGTCGAGGTGCAGACCGTCGATAAGCGATACAACCTTGTCGATTGGCATATTGTAGCGAAGAACACCAGAGATAAGTTTTGCGTAGTTCCAGAAACTCTCGTCAAAGAGACGTGAGATACCACCGATAGTGTTTGTATAGCCATAGCGGTCGGTGTACTGGAAGTCGTAACGCTTTGTGCCGTCATCCTCACGAACCTTGAGAATGTTACCCTTGGTAATCTTTGGTGGGATATACATTGCATCATCCTCGATCTTACCGGTAAAGATCTCGTATGGATGGCCCTCGAGCATACCTACGAATGCAATCCAATCCTCCTTGCCGTTCTTGAAACGAACAACCTCTGCAGGGATAGACTTAGGACGGCGGTTAGACTGTGTAGGCTCCTCGCACTTTGGAGCAGCAGCCTTCTTCGACTTCTTGTCTACAAGCACACCCGCACGGCAACCGTCACGATATACGGTAACACCCTTACAGCCGCACTCCCAAGCTGTGCGATATACATCAGCAACAAGCTCCTCAGAGACGTTGTTTGGAAGGTTTACGGTCACAGAGATTGAGTGGTCAACCCACTTCTGAATAGCACCCTGCATACGAACCTTTGCAACCCAGTCGATGTCATTTGCAGTTGCGCGGTTGTATGGCGATGCTGCAACCCACTTGTCAAGCTCCTCGTCAGAGATAGTCTGCAGACGGGTTGTGTCATAACCGTTGATTGTCAACCAATCCACGAACTTGTGGTGATATACATTGTACTCCTCGAAAGCATTGCCCTGCTCGTCAACAAATGTAGCAACAACGTTGTGGTCAGATGGGTTGATCTTACGACGACGCTTGTATACAGGACGGAATACTGGCTCAATACCAGATGTTGTCTGTGACATAAGTGAAGTGGTACCTGTAGGAGCGATAGTAAGCATAGCGATATTACGACGACCATACTTGAGCATATCCTCATAGAGTGACTTGTCAGCCTCACGCAGACGATTAATCATCGGATTGTTCTTCTCCTTCTCGGCGTCAAATACCTGGAATGCACCACGGTCGCGAGCCATCATTACAGATGCGCGATAAGCCTCAACAGCGAGGGTCTTGTGAACCTCAACAGTAAACTTGAGAGCCTTCTCAGAGCCATAACGCAGGCCGAGTGCTGCGAGCATATCGCCCTCAGCGGTAATACCCAGACCTGTACGACGACCCTTCAGAGCCATATCCTTAATCTTCTTCCAAAGCTCAATCTCAACCTTGCGAACATCCATATCCTCTGGGTCAGACTGAATCTTATTGAGGATAAGGTCAACCTTCTCGAGCTCAAGATCGATAATGTCATCCATCAGGTGCATTGCCTTGTGAACGTGCTCCTTGAACAACTCGAAGTTGAATGTAGCCTCCTTTGTAAATGGATTCTCTACGTAGCTGTAGAGGTTGATTGCAAGCAGACGGCAGCTATCGTAAGGACAAAGTGGAATCTCACCACAAGGGTTTGTCGATACGGTTGTAAAGCCCTGATCAGCATAGCAATCAGGCACAGACTCGCGGATAATTGTATCCCAGAAGAGTACACCTGGCTCTGCAGACTTCCAAGCGTTGTGGATAATCTTGCTCCAGAGCTTGCGAGCGTCGATGTGCTTTACATACTTAGGGTTCTCAGAGTTGATTGGGAACTGCTGGGTGTATGTACGACCATCGATTGCAGCGCGCATAAACTCGTCATCAATCTTGATTGATACGTTTGCGCCTGTAACCTTGTTTGTGTCGAGCTTTGCGTCGATAAAGTTCTCAGCATCAGGGTGCTTGATTGAGAGTGAGAGCATCAGCGCACCACGACGACCATCCTGAGCAACCTCGCGGGTTGAGTTTGAGTAACGCTCCATAAATGGCACGATACCAGTCGATGTAAGTGCAGAGTTAAGCACTGGGCTACCTGCAGGGCGGATGTGTGAAAGGTCGTGACCCACACCACCGCGACGCTTCATCAGCTGTACCTGCTCCTCGTCCATACGGAAGATACCACCGTAAGAGTCGGCTGGGTTCTTGTGTCCAATAACAAAGCAGTTAGAGAGTGAAGCAACCTGGAAGTTGTTACCAATACCGGTCATCGGACCACCCTGAGGGATGATGTAACGGAAATGGTCGAGAAGCTCGAAGATCTGAGCCTTTGTTAGAGGGTTGGCGTACTTGTTCTCAATACGCTCCAACTCCGCCGCAATACGCTCGTGCATCTGTGTTGGTGTAGACTCGTAGATGTTGCCGTAAGAGTCCTTGAGGGCATACTTGCTCACCCATACGGTTGCAGCAAGCTCGTCACCAGCAAAATACTCCTTAGAGGCGGCCACAGCATCTGCGTACTCTACCTTTTTAGGCGATTTATTCATAATATATCAGTTTTATTTAATTTGTGTCAGATTTAGGCGAAAATAGCCCCTCGAAAGGGACTACTTAATTCTGATATTTCGCACTACAAATTTAGTGCTTTTACTCTCAAATATCCAAATTTTTCGCGCCGTAATTTTTGACAAGTTATTAACACTTTTCAAAAAGCGCGGTTGTATATATCTGTGCCTATGTTTTTGCTATTGAAATTTTTTTGGAGTACGTGATGTAAGCTCAACAATACGACGAACAATGGCTGCGCGCTGCTTGTCGTTGACAAGATAGTAGTAGCGATTAGACTCTTTATCTACGGTAAATTCGGTTATACTCTTCTGATCTACAGTAACATAGCCGCTTTTTGAGAGGCTTGCATAGCCCTTGTGACCCTCTACAGCAAACAGAACAGCAGTCGGATCCCACAGAGGGCGGTTGTACGGCATCTGAGCGTAGTAGTTGAACGACACAACGAGTGGATGGTTTGCAAAGTACTTAAAGCCATTCTCTACGGTCTGGTATGGGTAGAGAACGCTCTTACCCAATACAACATCGGTAAAGTACATCGGTACAGGGCACTCGGCAAAGAAGCGAACAGCAGCAAAGTGGTCTTTGTATACGTTGTACTCCTTCTTCTTCTCGTGGAAGTTGCCCGCCATAATTACAACCTTGTCTGCCTTCTGTGCCATAAGACTCTGTCCGTCAAGTGGTGAGTACTCGTCACCCTTAGATGCAAGCAGGCGTGTCATATTGGTTGAAAAACCTACAGTTACAAAGGTTACGCTCTTGTCAGGCTGTGCTGCAAGGAGCTTTCGGATTAGCTTGTAGCCATCCTCTACAGCATCCCAATCGGTAATGGTGTGTGGGTAGTTGTGCTTGCTAACGGTATAGTCTGCGTAGTTGAGTCGCTTATCTTCGCACACATAGCCCTCCTCTGGGTATGTCTTTACAATACCAACGGGGATGTTAGGGTAGCCATATATGGTGTTCATCGCATCGATAAACTTGACGCTACCGCCCTCGCGCTTGCTTGAGATAATACCCAAAAGTTCTACCTTACCCTCGTCAAGATACTTGTAGAACATATCCAGAGCCACGACATCATCAACATCGTTACCCATATCGGTATCGAAAATTACTTTAACAGGCTCAACTGCATTGATTGTAAAAACTGCGCAGAGCATTGCGAGAGTTGTTAAGATAGACTTTTTCATAGGTATAAAGTTTGTTTGCCTACAAAGATACTATTTTCTGCGAAATATTTAGTACATTTGTCAAACAATAATTCAAAATATGACTGCACTATATCCACAGATAATCTATGGCCCTGTTCGTTCGCGCAGATTGGGTCTTTCGCTTGGTGTAAATCTCCTTCCACTTGAGGCGAAGTTGTGTACATTTGACTGCATCTACTGCGAGTGTGGTTGGAATGGAGATAATACGGGCTCGCGTCGTTTCAATAGTCGTGAGCAGGTGGCAGCAGCCCTTGAGTCAACTCTTGTGGCTATGGCTGCTGATGGTGCGCTGCCCGATGTAATCACCTTTGCGGGCAATGGCGAGCCTACGATGCATCCCGATTTTGAGGGTGTTATTGCAGATACTATCGCGCTGAGGGATAAGTATGCTCCAAATGCAAAGATATCGGTGCTTAGCAATGCCACTCAGCTCCATAGAGATGATGTTGTGCGTGCACTGGAGCGTGTGGATAACAATATTCTAAAGATAGACTCTCTTGATGAGGAGATGGCGCGACTGATTAATAAACCGTGTTGCAACTACTCTGTAGCCAAGGTTGTTGAGCAGCTCAAGGCGTTTAATGGCAAGGTTATCGTACAGACAATGTTTCTCAGAGGTCAGTATGATGGTAGGGTAGTGGATAATACAACCGAGGAGCAGATTGTGGCGTGGTTAGAGGCTGTAAAGGCTATTGCTCCAGAGTCTGTGATGGTCTACTCAATTGCGCGAGATACTCCGTGCAAGAGTCTTACGAAGGTTGAGCGCGATGAGCTTGAAAAAATAGCCGAGCGCGTACGAGCACTCGGCATATCTTGTTCGGTGGCCTAATCTATAGCACAACCTCTAAATTCTACAGAAAATACTCTACTGCAGCATATACAGGCAGCAGGCAGATAAGCGCCAGGGCGATGTATCCGAAGAATGACGGCATACGTACGCCCTCTTTCTCTGCAATTGCCTTAACCATAAAGTTCGGGCCATTACCAATATAGGTCATTGAACCGAAATAGACCGCACCCATAGATATAGCCTGTAAAATCTGAGGATTAACACCTGCAACAAGCTCGCTACCACCCTCAGCAAGACCTTGAGCGACGGTATAGAATGCTACGGCTGTTGGTGCATTGTCAAGGAATGAGGAGAGAGCACCAGTTGCGTAGAAGAATTCACGGGCAGCTGTAAGACCGAATACCTCTGCATTTGCATTGAGGTAGAGCAGAGCTGGGGTCATTGTGACAAAGATACCTATAAATATAATAGCCACCTCTGTAATCGGTTCCCAGCTGAAGTGGTTGTCTTCACGAACCTTGCGCTTGGTCATCTTGAGCGACAGGGCAATTATTGCAAGCAGGGCAATCTCTCGGAGGAACTTAATATATATAGGTGCATCGTGCTCGCCCATTGCAGGGATGGTTGCTGGGTTGATAAATGCTACACAGAGCACAATGCCTATAAGCAGGATAAAGTTCTTTGCACCGCGAACATTGATTGTAAAGCCCTCCTCGTCGCTGTAGTGGCTGTGAGGACGGATACCGATAGTCTCGCACTTGTGGTATCTCCAACTATCGTAGAGGTAGTAACCGGTAAGTAGCACTGCACCGGTAGCCACCCACTGTGGATACATCTCAAGGAACCAACTAAATGGCGCACCACGCAGATATAACAAGAAGAGTGGCGGGTCACCAAGAGGCGTGAGGATACCACCGCAGTTTGCTACAAGGGCGATAAAGACAAAGAATGTGTGCATCTTGTGCTCTCGGTCGCGATTCATCTCAAGCAGCGGGCGGATAAGCAGCATTGCCGCGCCTGTTGTGCCGACAAATGACGCCAATGCATAGCCTAAAAAGAGCATAGTCGTATTTACCGTAGGGGTGGCAACAGAGTCTATCGAGAGTTTGATACCTCCCGTAACGACAAATAGTGAGCAGAGCAGTATAATAAAAGGTATATAGTCGTAGAAGAGCTGATGCATCAACTCCGTACCTAAGCCAGTAGATATGAGGATAATCGATGTAGGTATAGAGATGAGCAGAACAAAGAGGAGTTTACTCGAATTCTTCTCCCATTGTCTACTTGCAACAAGTGGTGCTACGGCAATTGCCAGCAGCATTATAATAAATGGTATGAGTAACCAAACCGATACTTCTTTCATGACAAAAGAGTGCTTATTAACCGAAAAACCTGTGCAAATGTACTACTAAAACCGTGTCGTTGTACCGAAAATATTAAAAAAAATAAGCCTAAAAATTAAACAAAAAAACCTCAAGACACCTTCTGCGGTATCTTGAGGTCTGTAAATCAAATAGTTGTGTTAGAGATTACTTACGGTATAGTCAACCATCTTCTGTCGGACATTGGTTGTCGCTGATGGCATCATCGAGTGGTTCTGGTCTGGATATATCATCATATCGTACTGCTTGCCAGCGGCATTCAGGCGGCGACACATCTCCATAGTATTCTGGAAGTGTACATTGTCATCTGCCGTGCCGTGGATAATGAGCAGTCGTGTGCGTGGTGAGAGCTTCTCGGCGTGGCTGAGTGGCGAGTTGTCGTCATAACCGCGAGGGTTGTCTTGCGGCAGGCCGTTGTAGATCTCGGTGTAGATAGTGTCGTAGTAACGCCAAGAGGTTACAGGTGCTACGGCAATAGCCATTTTGAATAAGCCTCCGCCGTGCAGAGCGCAGTTGAGTGCCATAAATCCGCCGTACGACCAACCATATATACCGATGCGATCCTTGTCAATATATGGCAGTGTTGCAAGATAACGAGCAAACGAGATTTGATCCTCATACTCGCGACGACCCAAGTCAGCATATGTGCACTTCTTGAACAGCTCGCCTCTAAAACCTGTACCACGACCGTCGCAACAAGCGACAATATATCCGCGCTTGGTAAGTACATCCTCCCAGTCAACGCTCCAACGGTTGCGTGCACTCTGTGAGCCTGGGCCTGAGTACTGGGTAAGCAGTACTGGATAGAGCTTCGTTGGGTCGTAGTTCTCTGGTAGCTGGATGTAGTAGTTGAGTGTATCTCCTCGCTCTGTTACAAACTGACGGAACTGCTTGCGTGCAAGTGTTCCTGCTGCCGCTACGGCTGCGCGTCGGTCGGCAAGGGTGTCGATGACAACTCCCTTGTTGTTGTTTACGGTGATGATGTTCGGCGTATTGACATCGGTAAAGGTGCGGATGTAGTACTTCATACCAGCAGAGGCCTTGATGTCGTTAAATCCACCCTCTGGGGTGAGCAACTTCTTGCCCTTGCCATTGAGTTTTATTGAGTAAAAATCTCGGCAGAGCTCTGAACGCTCGGTAGAGGTGTAGTAGATGTTCTTGCCATCAAAACCATTAAGCGCAGTAACCTCCCAACGACCTGATGTGATAGCATTTACTCTGCCCTTGTTTGTGGAGTGCAGATAGAGGTGCATCCAACTGGTTGTAGTCTCCTCAAGGACAATAAAACGCTCGCTGTCGATAAAAGTTATTGTTGAACGGCTTGGTCGCTCAACGTAGCGGTCGGACTGCTCGTTGTAGATGACCTTCTGAGTGCCGTCAGTACGCTGCAATACCACCTCAAAGTGGTTCTGAAGGCGATTGACGCGGTAGAAAGTAAGTTCGCCTGCTGCAGTCCAGTAGAGGTTGAAGATATATTGGTCGCTATTGCTACCTACATCTACCTTTTGTTTTGATTGTGTGGCAATGTCGTATATCCACAGCTCAACGGTTGAGTTACAATCGCCCGCCTTTGGATACTTAAATGAGTATGCCTTGTTGTAGAGCTTGTCATCAAAGCGCATCATCTCAAATGTCGGTACAGCACTCTCGTCAAAGCGCAGATAGGCAATTTTCGTCCCATCTGGTGAGAAGGCGTACGCCTGGGTAAAACCATACTCCTCCTCATACACCCAGTCCGATGTGCCGTTGATAATCTTGTTCCACTGCCCATCTGTAGTGACGGCTGTGTGCCGATTGCTGTCGATAGAGTAAAGGTAGAGGTTGTTATCCTTGCAGTAGGCAAGTGTACGGTTGTCGGGCGAGAAGGTTATATCGCGTACAGACTGGAAGCAGTTCTTCGTTCCACCACGCTCTAAAAGCAGATAGTCTGCCGTATATGAGTGGCGGTAGATTGGCTGCACAGTAGCAGACTGCGGAACAAGTGCCATCTGCTCGTCAGAAGAGAGGGTGTAGTCTGCAATGGCAAATGGAGAGATAAAGAGGGTGTCGCACAGACCCTTGTCGCTGTATGAGCGGCGGATAATGGCATTTTTGCTCATCACCGTATAGTGCTCACCATCAGCCATAGAGCGCAGTGCGGCTATGCCACCATTTGCGCGACGAATCTTTAGAATATCTGTATAACGTGCCTGAACGGTAAAAGTGGCAGCGATGATAACTGTTATCACCGCTGCTGCTCGTCTAAATATCGTCAACATTAAATTCGTAGTTTAGTCGTTTTCCTGTTACGAATGTAGAGCTGTCAAACTTGTTGTTAAACTGATCCACAGTCACTCGCTTGCTCTGCTCGTAAGGTGGAGTGAGCAGGTCGAAGTTTATTGCGTAGTAGATTGCCGACTCGAGGATGCGAATAAGCTGCTCGCGATCAATCTCATCTTTGCCAAAGTTGATTGCGCGCATAGATGTTTGACGCTTACCCTCGACAAAGAACATACGCTCACGGTTGATAAATATGCGACCAATCAGATAACCCTCATCTGCTGAACGCTTGTCCTTGAATGAGTCTGAAAGGAAGTCGTATATCTCAATCATACCGCAGTAGCTGTTGGCCTTATCCTCCTGTACATAACTGTTCTGCCAGATGATGTGGCTTGAATCGAAGTGGAAGATGTCGGTGTGCATCTTGAAGATAAGAGTGTCGGATGCAATCTGCAGCTGAGCCTCGTGCTTTCCACGGTCACGATACTCCAGTCGTACACGACGATCCACCTTACCCTCCAGTGCATCCTCCATCTCTGAGGCCATCTCAAAGAGGGTATCCTTCAGTAGGTTGAAAACGGCAAATGTATTGTCAAATACCCTCTGCTTGAGCATTGACTTCTCGGCTATTGTGGCCAGAATCTTCTCACGAAGCGGTAGTGCATTCATATTACTAAATATTAGATAGTTCTTACTTGTTGTGTCCGAGCTTGTACCGGATAGCATCGAGCATATCGGCAACGGTCAACTCAAGATCCCACTTTGGCTTCCAACCCCACTCCTCGCGAGCGCAACTGTCATCGAGGTAGTTAGGCCAGCTACGAGAGATCTGATCCTTAACTGGGTCGATATCGTAGTCCATAGTAAATTCTGGAATGTGCTTGCGAATCTCAGCCGCGATAATCTCTGGAGTAAAGCTCATAGATGCCACGTTGAAGCTGTTGCGGTGTATGAGCTTTGCAGGGTCAGCCTCCATCAGCTCAACAATTGCACGCAGTGCATCTGGCATATAGATCATATCCATATACACATCGCTCGGTACGGCGCAAGTGTACTTGCCTGTACGAATAGCCTCGTAGAAGATCTCTACTGCGTAGTCTGTAGTACCACCACCTGGCAGAGTTTTGTTTGAGATAATACCAGGGAAGCGCAGTGAACGGGTATCAATGCCGTACTTCTGTGTGTAGTAGTTGCTTAGCAACTCACCTGTAACCTTGCAAATACCATAGATAGTTGTCGGCTGCATAATAGTGTCCTGCGGTGTGCCATCCTTTGGAGATGTAGGGCCAAATGCACCGATAGAAGATGGGGTAAATACTGCACAGTTGTGCTGACGAGCTACCTCAAGCGCGTTGAGCAGTGCACCCATATTAAGACCCCACGCCATCTGTGGATTGCGCTCGCCTACAGCAGAGAGCAACGCAACGAGGTTGAAGATGGTGTCGATGTTGTGGCGAGCCACGACAGATGCCATATTGGTAGGGTTGAGCGCATCGAGCACCTCAAACGGTCCATCCTCAGAGAGATTTTTACACTCACGCACATCTGTAGCAACAACATTGTGAGCACCATAAACCGAACGCAGATATGGTACCAACTCCGAACCAATCTGTCCACCGGCACCGACAACAAGAATCTTTTTCATATACTTTGTGTATAAAGTTGTGTAAATTTTCCCAAAGGTAGTAAAAATTTTCTAATTTTGTATGCAAATAAGTTGATAAAAGATAAAAAGATAGAATATGAAGTCACTTCACTTCGGCGCTGGCAAAATTGGTCGCGGATTTATCGGTGCGTTGCTCCGAAGTTCGGGCTATGATGTGGTATTTGCAGATGCGCTGCCGCAGGTGGTTGATGCTATCAATAGCGAAGGTGGGTATGATGTACATCTTATTGGTAGTCAATCTGTTGTACAGCACGTTGATGGCGTTTCTGCTGTCGTTGCATCTTCTGATTTGACTACAGAAATGGTAGTGCAGGCGGATATAATCACTACGGCTGTAAGTATGTCCCGCCTTGCTGATGTAGCGGCGGTTGTTGCTCGTGGATTAGAGAAAAGATGCACTGCGGGCGTTACAAAACCGCTTAACATCCTCTGCTGCGAGAATGGTATCCGTGCAACGAGTTACTTTAAGAGTTTGGTTGCTGGGCTTACAGACTTGGCTGCGGTGGGGCAGAATGTAGGTTTTGTTGACTGCTGTGTTGATAGAATTGTGCCGATAATCACCCTCGAAAAACCGCTTGATGTGGCTGTTGAACCCTATTTTGAGTGGTGTATAGACCGTTCTGCGGTGGTAGGGGAGCTACCGAGGCTGACGGATGCGCACTTTGTGGATGATATTGATGCCTATATCGCGCGCAAACTCTTTACGCTTAATACGGCGCACTGCACAACAGCATATCTTGGCGCGCATAAGGGTTACAAATATATCCACGAGGCGATTGGTGATAACCAGATCCGAGAGATAGTCTCGGGTGTTATGCGTGAGTGTAGCTTGGCTCTGGTACATAAGTTCTCACTTCCGATGGCAGGGCAGAAGTCCTATGCCGAGACTATTTTGTCACGTTTTGCAAATGCGCACTTAGGCGATACGGTCTCTCGTGTCTCTCGCGATCCGAAACGTAAACTCTCACCACAGCTATACTTTAGCTATCCTATATCTATGGCTCTTGAGTGTGGCGTTGAGGTCGATTATCTTGCTACGGCAGTTGCCGCGGCGCTTGCATTTCGCTCGGAGGATGATGTGCAGAGCATAGAACTTGGAGAGATGATTTCTCGATTTGGCGTTGAAAAAACGGTTCGAGAAGTGTGTAAAATATATGATAGTGACGTTTTGGCGCTTGTGGCTGAGCGATATGGCGGATTTTAATGTGATTTTTAATTGAAAAATTTGCAAAGTCAAAAATTTGCCCTATCTTTGCAACCGCTTTCGAGCACTAATGCTGTTGTAGCTCAGTGGTAGAGCCCTTCCTTGGTAAGGAAGAGGGCACGAGTACAAGCCTCGTCAACAGCTCAGAGCAGAAGATGAAGACAAATGCCACCCAACGGGTGGCGTTTGTTGTATATAGAGGTGTGGACAATGCTTGCATTACTCCACACCTCTATATACAACAAACCCTGCGCCTTGCGCCGTTTGTCTTCATCTTATGCCTTAGCGCCACCCGAGGCTCGACCGAGCGCAGCGAAGGTCAAGCCTCATCCTCTCCCATCCGTAGCGAAGGTCAAGCCTCGCATCCATAGTCTCGCCCCGATTGCATATTCCCCTCATATTTGCAAAAGTTTGCAGAATTTTGTATATTTGTAGTCGAACACCCCATAAACATTCCGACTATGAGATATCTGAACTACCTTTTAGCGTCATTGGTGGCTATCTTTGCTTTTGGTTGTACATCGCCTGATAACATAGGTAATATTGGCAACTCTGGAAATACAGGTGGCGGTGGTGATAAGCCATCTAAGCCGACGACTTCTGGTCCTTACAAGGTGGGCGACTTCTTTAATGAGAAGGGGTTGGAGGGTATTGTTATCTATGTCGATGAGTCTGGTAAAAATGGTAAGATTATAAGCCTCAGACAGTCGTCAGCACCGATGCAGTGGGCTTCGGATGTGGCGGAGCAAAACCGCTTGGTGGGCACGATATATATGTCCGGAGGAGTCGAAAATCTTGCTAAAATTGTGAAGATACCTAATTGGAAGGAGAAATATCCCGCCTTCAAGTGGTGCTTTGACTTGGGTAGGGGTTGGTATCTGCCAGCTCTTCAGGAGGTGGAGAGCTTCTCGAACTATAAGGATGCAATTAATAGTGCCCTCTCTGCTGCTGGGGGTACACCTATAGGCGGATACTCCTATTGGTCGTCAACAGAGGATAGCGCAAGTGCCGAGAATGGGGAGTATAAGGCCCATTATGTCAATGTAAATACTAATACCTCGCTCTCCAATCTGAAGAAGTATAAGTTCTATGTCCGTGCCGTTGCAGACTTTGGCGATTGGTATGAAGAGATGTATAAAGATGTTATAGAGGATATCTACGACAATCCGAATAATGATGACAACGGAGACGACGACAATGGTGGTGGCTCAGGTGGCGGTGATGATGACAATAACGGCGACGGCGGTTCTGGCGATGATAACAATGGCAATGGCGATGACGACAATAACGACGGCGGTGGCGGCAACAACCCAAATGACCCGACAACGGTTATCAATGGTATCGAGATGGTTGTAGTTCCTGGTGGTACATTTACTATGGGTAGTGACGATGCGGAGGCACTGGATACAGAAAGACCTGCTCACTCTGTAACCGTAAGCAACTATTTTATAGGTAAATACGAGGTTACTCAGGCACTATGGGTGGCGGTTATGGGTAGTAATCCGAGTGGTTTTAGGGGTGATGATAACCTGCCAGTCGAAAATATTTCGTGGAATATGGCTATGGAGTTTATTACAAAACTCAATGCTATAACAGGCAAGAGGTATCGTATGCCGACAGAAGCGGAGTGGGAACTTGCGGCACGTGAGGCTCTGCTCACTCAAAAATATCCATACAGCGGTAGTTATAATGTAGATGAGGTGGCTTGGTATTGCGATAATGCCGAGAATAGGACCCACTCTGTTGGTCAGAAAAAACCAAATCCGCGCGGTATATACGACATGTCGGGCAATGTGTTTGAGCTGTGCTATGACTGGTTTGGTATGTATAGTACTGCACATCAAACCAATCCGATAGGCCCAAGTAGTGGAACTTTCCGTATTATGCGCGGTGGCAGTTATGTAGATAATGCCTTTGGTTGCCGCATTATATATCGAAATGGTCTTGATTCTCAAGATGCTCGTTATATCAATGTCGGTTTGCGTTTGGCTATGTCGGCAGATGCTACAGGTCCGGACTATAACGACAGAGGCGATTGGCTCGGTCCAGACTTTTACAACCCGAGCAACCCAAATCCAGACCCTGATAACCCGAATCCAAATCCTGACGACCCTGATCCGGACAATCCGAATCCGACTCCGAACCCTGATAATCCTAACCCTGATAATCCCGATGATGATACTCCGGGCGGTGGCGGTGGTGGAGTGACGACATACTATGTCGGTAAACTTGTGACTGTGGATGGTGTTCAGGGTATTGTATATCAGACTTCTCCGTGCGTGAAAATTTTCTCGGTGCAACAAACGATGACGCAGTGGAGTGTTGAGAGCGAAGTTGGAGAAAGTACCGGCGAAATGGATAAGTATGATGGTGCTAAAAATATGGCTGTCCTCAAAGCTCGTGGGTTGGATAAATATCCGGCGGCTAAATGGTGCGCAGATTTGGGTGATGGCTGGTACTTGCCTGCAGTGTATGAATATGAGGATATATTCTACCAAGCAGCAGTTTTTGATGAAGTATTGTCTGCTAATGGATTTGATATATTTGGTTGGAATGATTATTGGACCTCTACAAGTGATCCTCTTTACGCATTATTCGTTGATTTCCCTTACGGAGGTATGGAGTATGACTTTAAGAATAAAACTTATTCGGTTCGCGCTGTTCGCGTTATAAAATGATAATCTGGCGAAAAAACGTTTTTACATTAGGAGTAAATGTTGAAAATTGCTATTTTTGTACAGATTATAGAATTAGTGTATGATAAGTAGCAAGCCATACAGGATTTTAGGCATCGACCCCGGCACAAACTATATGGGTTACGGTGTGTTGGAGGTTGAGGGTAGAACTCTACGCCCGATAGTTCTGGGCGATATAGATCTGCACAAGATAGACAACCCATACGACAAGCTGCGCCATATTTTCGAGAGTGTTAAGGCTCTTATTGCCGACTACTCACCGCGCGAGGTGGCCCTTGAGTCGCCATTCTTCGGGCAGAATGTGCAGAGTATGCTCAAGCTCGGCCGCGCCCAGGGTGTGGCTATGGCAGCGGCGCTGAGTTGTAATAAACCCGTTGCCGAGTATGCCCCTACACGCATTAAGCAGGCGATAACAGGCACTGGCGCCGCCTCAAAGGAGCAGGTTGCGGCGATAGTTATGCGCACATTAGGTATCGAAGAGGCTCCGCGTAAGTTGGATGCTACCGATGGAATGGCAGTCGCCCTCTCGCACTACTATAGCACCACAAATCCGATAAATCAGGCACTCGGCACCTCGCGCGTTAAGGGCCTTGGTGGCGAAAAGACAGCCCGCAAACGAGGTACGCAGTCGTGGGAGCAATTCGTGTCTGAAAATCCAAAGAGGATAAAGTAATTAAATAGCGAATTTTGGCGTTACGCTCACTTTCGAAATCCTCACATACGCATTAGTATGCTGCGGTTTCTCAAGTTTCGCAAGCCTTAAAATTCATCCATTTAATGACTTTATCAGGTGATAAACAGCTAATAGTAAAAAAGGATGGCCTAAACCATCCTTTTTTACTATCTATGCCACTTCAGCACTATTGCTGTTCGGGCGGTGTTGTAAATCTTTATATAGTGGTGCAGGTTGCCATTCTCATCCTTTTCGGAGTAGGTGAAGTGCTCGCTGCCGACACTGTTTCTGCCCAAACCGCCGAATTTAGGGTCGTCAGTAGTAAGTTCAACCGTATATTTACCCGCCTTCGGTACCTCGGTAATATAGTCCGGAATAGAGGCCTCGTGGTGCCAGTTAAAGACAAATAAGAGGTTGCGATGCGAGAAGACAAGTGTCTTATTGTCGTAGTCGGTGTTCCACTTCCACGGATAGCCATTCTGCAGCACGCGATTCTTCTTTACAAGGCGAATCATCGCGCGGTCAAACTCTCCGAGCTGTGAGTAACGCAGAAAACCGTTTGTCGAGAGCGACCACAATCGTTGTGCGTGGGCATAGCTCCAGCCGTTACCCTCGCGAGGGAAGTCAATCCACTCCGGATGTCCGAACTCGTTACCCATAAAGTTGAGGTATGCGTCGCCACCAGTTGCGATAGTCATCAGTCGAATCATCTTATGTAGCGCCATACCTCGCTCGACAACCAAGTTCTCCGAAGCTCTGTTCATTGCAAAGTACATCTCCTTGTCCATCAGTCGGAAGGCAATAGTCTTATCTCCCACAAGCGCCTGATCGTGCGACTCGGCGTATGCAACGGTCTTTACGCCTGGCAGACGAGAGGTCATAATGCTCCACATCTCGTCAAGATCCCAATCCTGGTCAGGAATATCCTTCAAAAGCTTAATCCAAAAGTCTGGTATCGCCATGCCGAGTCGGTAGTCGAAACCTATACCGCCATCCTCTATTGGATGACACATACCTGGCATACCGCTCACATCCTCGGCAATGGTTATCGCTGCAGGGTTTATGCTGTGAATAAGCTTATTTGCAAGGGATAGATAGACCAGCGCATCGACATTAACCCCCTCATCAAAGAACTTCTCGCGACAGTCAAAATCGGTATATCCGTGGTGATGATATATCATCGAGGTTACACCGTCAAATCGGTAACCGTCAAAGTGGAAAACATCCATCCAGTACTTGACATTCGAGAGCAGGAAGTGCTCCACCTCGCGCTTGCCGTAGTCAAAGGTCTTTGAGTCCCAATACTGCTGATAGCCGGCCTCGCCCTCCTTTGAGTAGTGGTGCTGTGAGCCGTCAAGCTCGTTTATGCCTTCGTTGAGGTTTTTGACATAGTGGGCGTGCACAAGATCCATAATTACAGCAATGCCCATACTATGCGCCTTGCGAATAAGCGACTTTAGCTCCTCTGGCGTACCGAAGCGAGAGGAAGGTGCAAAGAAGTTCGACACGTGGTAGCCAAATGAGCCGTAGTATGGATGCTCGGCAATGGCCATAACCTGAATGGCGTTGTAGCCCGCACGGCGCACCTTTGGCAGTATCTTCTCCTCAAATTCGCGGTATGTACCCACACCCTCCTTCTCCTGCGCCATGCCGACGTGGGTCTCATAGATGAGTAGGGGAGTGCACTTTGATGCAGAGAAGTTGTCGCCAGACCAGTCAAAAGGCTGCTCAATCCAGAACTGAGCGGTATAGTTCTTGGTCTGCTCATCCTGCACTACGCGAGTAGCATATGCTGGTATGCGGTCGTGCCAGCCATTTGCACCGTGAATATGGAGCTTGTAGAGTGAGCCGTGTGTAAGACGGTATCCATACATGGCTTCGGGCAAAAAGATGCTCCATACACCGTTTGTATCCTTATTTAGACGCAACTGCGTGCGCTGCCAACCGTTGAAATCTCCGAAAATATAGACATCGTATGCCTCCGGTAGCCACTCGCGGAACCACCAACCACACATCATATCGTCATACTGCCAGCCGAAATACTTGTAGCCATTGGCGTAGTCGACAATTGAGCTGCAGTTGTTTTCAATATTCTGAAGGTGAGATAGATAGCGGTTGTGTCGCTCTACAATCTGCTCCTCTACGGGTTGTAGCCACTCATCCGCTGCAATAATAGGCAAGGTCTTTACACTTGACATAATAGATACTTTTTAAGTTCTCCTACAAATATACTACATTTTTATCTATCTACAAATAAAAAAGGCTGACTTTTTCAAGCCAGCCTTCCTTATAATCAAGTATTCTTACTTCGCAGGACGCATTACAACGTAGGTCATATTGTTGTCTGCAAGAACCTTAGCAGCCATAGCTGCAACCTTCTCTGCAGTCATATTCTTAACTACATTCTCGTAGTTAGCTACGCGGTTCATATTCTCACCATAAGTGTAGTAGTTGCGGATGTAACCCATCCAAGCACCGTTCTGTACAAGGCGGTTGTTCCACTCCTTGATAAGGTACTCGCGAACCTTGTTCAAATCCTCAGCCTTTGGACCATTAGCTGCAATCTGCTTAAGCTCTGCAACAACGATCTCAGAGAGCTCGTCAGCCATAGTCTCGTTAGTGTCAAACTGAATGAGGAGCTCGTATGTAGGATCGCAGTATGGATCCATTGAGCCACCAACGCCAACACCGTAAGTACCACCCTTCTCCTCGCGGATAGAGATAGTGTAACGAGCACGAAGAATATCCTTCAGGAAGTTGAGGGTAACGCTATTCTCGAGGTTGTACTCCATCTTACCAGTGTAGATGCGGCAAACAGATACCTTAGGCTGCTGCATAGGGGTCTTGAAGTCGTTGATGACCTCACCAGTAGCGTAACGAACACCATCATCAACACGCTTTGTAAGCTTCTTCTTCTTTGCTGGCAGAGAGCCGATGTACTTCTCAACAAGAGGCTTGAGTGTTGCCAAATCAACATTACCTACAATGTATACAGTAAAGTCTGCAGCATTTGCAAGCAACTGACGGTAGATAGGAGCTACACGGTCAAAGTTGATAGACTTGAGCACCTCTGTAGAGATCTGCTGACGGCGTGGGTTGTTGCCGTAGAGGCTCTTCATCTGCTCTGAAGATGCAGTGTAGTCAGGGTTAGACTTGATGTTCTCTACATAGCTGATGTACTGACCAAGAACGGTGTTGAAGTCGTCCTCGTTGAAACGTGGGTCGGTAAATCGGAGATAGAGCAGCTGGAGAATAGTCTCGATATCCTTTGGAGAGCCACTACCATATACAGCTGTTGTATAGTCATCTGGAGATACTGCAGTTGATGCACTCTTGCCTGAGAGCTGCTTGCGGAGCTCAGTTGCAGAGAACTTAGACAGACCCATCTGGCTTGTTACAAGGCTCAGGTACTTACCTGTATTGTAATCCTCGTCGCTCAGACAAGAGATACCAGCCTGTGAAATCATCTGAATCTGTACCTCGTCAGCCTTGAATGTAGTAGGCTTAACGACAACCTTCACGCCATTCTTAAGAGTCCACTCAGTTGTGCCGAGAGTTGCATTTGCACCGCTCTTCTTAACCTTTGAGCCCTTGAGTTTAGCGTTAGGAGCAATCAGCGGCTCCTTTACGGTGTTGTCCTGATAAGGGTCAATCTGTGAGCCCTTAACCTTTGCCATTACCTCAAGAATCTGTGCCTCTGTAGGGTTTACAACACCCTCCTTCTTAGGAGCATTAACGATAACAACGTTGTTGTGGTCGGTAATGTAGCTTGCAAATGTCTGATTAATAGCAATAAGTGGGAGCTGAGCGATAATTGCGCTATCCATCTTCCACTCCAACTCAGCTGCAGGGAATGCAGAATTTCTGCGGAATGCAGAGAGGTAACGGTTTACATACTGACCATTCATACGGTCGTTGCGGTTGTTGTAAGCCTGCTCCTCACGACGAAGCACCTGTGCCTTTGCGCGCTCAAGCTCGCTCTCGGTAAAGCCGTGGCGACGGATTCTCTCGAGCTCAACCAGCGCAGCCTCGAAACCTGCCATCAGCTCGCCATCCTTTGTGCCTACGCCCAAAGTAATACCATCCAGAGTAGGGCAGATACCTACACCACCGTTGCCCATGTGTGCATTTGTAAATGGAGCATTTGGCTTCATTGCAATCTCAGAGAGACGAGCATTTGCCATAGTGCCACCCAAACTGTTGATAAGAGAGATCATCTCAGCCTGAACAGTGTTTCTGTATGCCATTGGGAGTGCTGGACGCTTGATATAGAGAGAGATATCGCTCTCGAGCATCTCTGGATCCTCAAAGATAGATACGATAGGCTCCTTGTTGTCTGGAACTACAATCACCTCCTTAGATGCAGCATCTGCAGCAGGAGCAGGGATGTCCGCCATAAGGCTCTTTACCTGTGCCTCAACCTTCTCTGCGTCGATGTCACCAACTACAACTACTGCCTGATAATCAGGACGATACCACTTGTCGTAGAATGTGCGGATGTCGTCATAAGTAAATGACTGCAGACCGTCGAGGTGGCCGATAAGGTTGCGGTGCTCGTACTTTGTACCCTTGAAGAGGGTCTTGAGCAGGTTGATAGTCGAACGCCAAGATGCGCCGTCACGAGTACGGAGCTCCTCCTGGATTACGCCACGCTCCTTGTCAATCTCGCTGTGGTCGAGAGTGATAAAGTGTGACCAGTCGTGCAGAATGAGCATTGCTGTATCTACAACACCCTGACGAGCTACTGGTACATCCTTCATCAGATACTGAGTGTAGTCCCAAGAGGTACCTGCGTTGAGGTTAGCACCAAACTTGATACCCACCTTCTCGCACCACTCGATAAGCATCTTACCTGGCAGGTTGTGAGTGCCGTTAAATGCCATATGCTCAAGGAAGTGAGCCAGACCCTGCTGGTTGTCATCCTCCTGGATAGCACCTACATTGTGAATGATGTAAAAGTCAGCAAGACCCTTCTGCTTGGCATTGTGACGGATGTAGTACTTCATTCCGTTCTCAAGCTGACCTGTTCTTACAGCCGGATCATTTGGAATAAATTCCGGCGCTGGGCCGTTTACGCGCTGCTGCGCAACGGCTGTAAATGCAACAACTGCTGCAAATACCGACAGGAAAAGTTTTCTCATTGTCTTAAAAGTTTTAGTTAAAAATTATCTTTTTTTCGTTTGCTCATTAACTGTTGGCGGTGCAAATATACCCCCCCCGCCAATTTTCCAAATATTTCGGAAAAAATATGCACTTTCGGGTTTAATCTCCAAACTCAAGTATATCTCCAGGCTGGCACTTTAGAACCTTGCAAATCGCCTCTAATGTGGAGAAACGGATAGCTCGACCCTTGCCCGTCTTGAGTATAGAGAGGTTGGCTTGGGTAATGCCAATCTTCTCTGCAAGCTCCGTCAGAGATATCTTTTTCTTTGCCATTAACGTAGCTAATTTAATATTTATTGCCATACGACTAATACATTTTATACATTTATGTATACTATTCAAGATACAAAGATAGTAAAAAATTGTAAAAAATGCACATGTGCTGCAATAATATTTATTATAGAGGTGTGCTGTGTCAATATTTATGGTGAGGTGATGTGTGAAAATAACTGAATTATACATCTTAAAGCCTAAAATAATATTATTTTCAGTTGCTTTTTTTTGATATTTCAAAAATGATTACTATTTTTGTCTCGGAAAGTAATGTTTTAACCATTTATAAAAGACTCTATGAAACAATTTTGCCCAAAATCTTGCCCTTCGGCAAAGGAACCGTTTGCGGGTTTTTACTATCGCCAGTATAAGGCTGGAGATAAGTTTTTTATTGAGCCTGGAGATGTACACCATCTGGTATTTGTAATGTCTGGTACTCTGATTGTTAGCTCTGAGGAGCGTCGTAGTTTTCCGGTTACAGCCAGCAACTTTTTCTTCTGCTATAACTGTGGCCATTATGAGATTAATCCACAGAGTGATATCGAGATTATTGTAGCATACTTCTCTCGTCCTGGTGCAGCGTGTGATGTGGCATCGCTGCTGCAGTATACAAAGGATCAGGTGGATTTTGACTATCAGTTTACCTCTTATGCTGTAAATGAGCAACTTAGCGAGTTTTTGAACCTTATTTCTCGCTATCTTGACGATGGTATTCCGTGTGCGCATATGCATCAATCTGCTATTGAGATGCTCTTTGTTGTCTTCCGTTTCTATTACGATGTGGAGGATCTTGCGCAGCTCTTCTTTAACCTCTTTGATCATACAATTTCATTCAGAACAATGGTTGAGGGTAACCGTGTAAAGGCACGAAATCTTAATCATCTGGCAGAGCTCTGCGGGTACGATATCAACACCTTTAATGTTGTCTTCCGCCGCCACTATCCAGGCTATACACCTGGTGTTTGGATGCAGATTCAGCGTAAGGATGAGATCCTTGCTGACCTTGCCGAGACAGATGCTCCAATCTACTATATATCAAAGAAATACGGCTTCTCGTCTTCAAGCCACTTGGGCGAGTATTGCAAGAAGTATTTGGGCGATACTCCAACAAAGATTAGAGCAAAGTACAGGAAGAAGGATTAATCTGTTTTTTGCCACTAATTTAGGCCTGTCTGATACGCATCAGACAGGCCTTTTAGTTTGTTTAGAGGAGCGAAAATGCAGAAAAAACAAATAAAATTTGCATAATTATAACACATTGCTTATCTTTGTTCTATGGTGCGCGCATACATACATACATACATACATACATACATACATACATACGCCTAACACACTGATAAACAGAGAGAAACAATAGACAAAATAGACCAAAACCTATTATTAACACTTAAAATTTTAACCTATGAAAAAACTGCTACATTTTGCAGCAAGACAACTGTTGTTGATACTTGCTTGTTGTTTCAGTTTGTCCGCCTTTGCACAGAAAGTATCTGTTCAGGGTACCGTTGTTGATGAGAACGGTAGTCCACTGATTGGTGCATCTGTTGTAGTGATGAGCGGCGAGAAGATCCTGGGGGGGGGAACTACTACTGACCTTTCAGGTTCGTTTACAATTTCTGCTGAGCCTGGTCAAGCTCTTGACATCTCATTTATGGGATACAAGAACGAGAAGGTGGCCATTACAGCTCAGAAATCTGTCTATAAAGTTCAGCTTAAGGTTGACAGTCAGGCAGTAGAGGAGGTAGTCGTAGTCGGTTATGGTACCGAGAAGAAGGTGAACCTCACTGGTTCAGTATCTTCAGTATCTACCGAGGAGTTTACCTCTCGTCCAATCACCCAGCTCTCAACAGCCCTTCAGGGTATTGCTCCGGGTGTGACAGTTACCACAGCGGGTGGCGCTCCAGGTGCAGATACTGGTAACATCCAGATTCGTGGTATCGGCTCTTTCGGTGGTTCAGACTGCTCTCCACTCATCCTTATTGATGGTGTTGAGGGCGATATGAACGCAGTAGACGCTTCACAGATTGACCAGATTACCGTTCTTAAGGATGCGGCATCTGCTGCTATCTACGGTTCACGTGCTGCAAATGGTGTAATCCTTATCACCACAAAGCGTGCGGGCAAGGATAAGTTCGGTGTAACCTATCGTGGTTATGTTGGTTGGCAGCAGCCGGTGGTCTATCCGGATGTTGTAGGCCCAGAGGACTTTATGCGTCTGCAGAGCATTGCCGAGGCAAATGATGGTCTTACTCAGCTCACATACTCACCAGAGTATATCGAGAACTACCGTAAGAACAACTTCCTCGACCCAGATGCCTTCCCAATTATCGACTGGCAGAAGCGTCTGATGACCGGTAACGGCTTTACTCACAGCCATATCGTTACAATGAGTGCAGGTACTGATCGTATCCGTAACATGTCTTCATTCGGTTACCTCGATCAGAACGGTATTATCAAGAACGCATCTTACGATCGTTTCAACCTTCGTAACAACCTCGACGTTCAGCTCCACAAGAAACTCAAGCTGAGCTTCGACATTTCAGGTACATACTCTAACCGTGAGATCAACCCATATCAGGGCGGTATCTTCAGCTTTATGAACGCTAAGGACCCTGTTATGCTTGCACAGTGGTCTGACGGTAGCTATGCTCCATTTACTGGTGGTACAACCAACCCACTGCCAATGATTGAGCAGAACGTAGGTGGTAACCGCCACTATCAGCGACTCAACCTCAAGACCTCTATCGCTTTGGAGTACAAGCCTGTAAAGTGGCTCACTCTCGAGGTTAAGGCAGCTCCACAGCTTACAGCTACAAAGAACCACCTCTTTAAGGATATGGTTGAGTACCACTCAGATCCTTATGGTTCAATCTCTCCTATCTCAAATGTTGAGTTCAACTCTCTCGACGAGAGTATCACTACAACTTTCAACGGCTACTATCACGGTATGCTCACCGCTGCACATAGCTTCGGTAAGCACCACCTCAAGTTCCTTGCCGGTCTGTCTTACGAGAACTATGAGTATGCAAGCCTTAGCGCATATCGTCAGGACTTCTCTTATCCACAGTACGATGTTATCGACGCTGGTGGTAAGAACGAGTTTAAGGACAATGGCGGTAGCCGCAGCCAGGTTGCTCTTGCATCTTTCTTCGGCCGTCTGAACTACAACTATGATAACCGTTACCTGTTTGAGGCTAACCTCCGTTATGATGGCTCTTCTCGCTTTGCAAAGAAGAATCGTTGGGGTCTGTTCCCATCATTCTCAGCAGCTTGGCGTCTTTCTGAGGAGGCATTTATGGATAGCACTCGCGACGTGATTACAGAGGCTAAGATTCGTGCTTCTTATGGTACCCTTGGTAACCAGAAGATTGGTAGCGACTATCCTACAGCGCAGATGCTCACAATCTCTTCTATCGCTGCTGCAGGTAAGATCTATCCTATCGTAGCACAGCAGTCACTTGCTAACAAGGATCTGACTTGGGAGACTACTTATATGGCTGACGTAGGTATCGACCTTACTTTGTGGGAGAAGTTCACTGTAACTGCTGACTACTACTACAAGAAGACTGACGGTATCCTTATGCAGCTCGATATCCCATCTACAATCGGTCTTAACGCACCTTACCAGAATGCCGGTGTTGTTGTTAACAACGGTTGGGAGGTTGCTTTGGGCTATAACGATCGTTGGGGTGACTGGTCATTCGGCGTTCAGGCAAACCTCTCTGATGTAATCAACGAGATTGTAGATATGAAGGGTACTTATGGTACAAGCGGTGTTATCCGTAACCAGGAGGGCTCATCTATCAACTCACTCTACCTGCTTAACTGCCTCGGTTTTGTTCAGACACAGGCACAGGCTGATTGGGTAAATGCAAACTGTCCACAGTACGGTCAGATTACAAAGCCTGGTGACCTTGTCTATGAGGATGTAAACTTGGATAATAAGATTGATGATAACGATAAGAAGATTGTTGGCTCACTTATTCCACGTTACACTTACGGTCTTACCCTCAATATTGGTTGGAAGGGTATCAACCTCAGCGCACAGTTCCAGGGTGTAGGTAAGGCAAACGCTTATATTAGCGGTGCTTATACACAGCCTTGCGTTAGTGGTGGTACATTCCAGAAGAGCCACCTCGACAACTGGACTCCAGAGAATACAGATGCTAAGTATCCACGCCTCTCTTACCAGTCAGACCTCAACAAGAAGGTATCTACATTCTGGATGGCAAACGGTGCTTACTGCCGTCTGAAGAACCTCCAGCTTAGCTACACCTTCCCTAAGAAGATTGTAAAGGCTATGAAGATTAAGGGCCTGATGGTATATGCAAATGCTACCAACGTCTTTACTATCAGCAACTACTACGATGGTTACGATCCTGAGACAGCTTACCAGAGCGGCTCACAGGGTGCAACAACTGGTAGTATCGGTAACAACTATCCACTTTGCAGCACATATACATTCGGTGCAGAGATTAAATTCTAAAAGATATTGCGATTATGAAAAAGTATATATTATCAATTCTGTCGGTGGTTTTGTTGGGCAGCAGCTGCTCACTTGACCGTGAGCCGCTTACAGGCCCTTCTACTGGCACCTTCCCTGCAAGTGCTGAGGAGGCAGAGGCAGGACTACTTGCTGCATACAAGAGCTTGGCAAACGATATTCACCAGTACTGCCCTGCAGACCGCTGGTTTGATGCATTGACAGATATCTCAGCAATGCGTACCACACTCTCTAAGTGGCCAGATTTTAGACTCTCTATTGTGACATCAAACCTCTCACATATTGAGGATACATATGCTCGCATCTATAAGGGTCTGGGTCGTATTCACCTTGTGCTTGATAATCTTGACAATCTTCGTGGTGTTGTATCTGATGAGCAGTACTACCAGTTCAAGGCTGAGCTCCTCTGTCTGCGTGCTTATCAGTACGACAAGGCTTGTAAGTTCTATGGTGATGTACCTTGGGTTGACCACTGTCTGACTCTTGAGGACTATGCTTATGCTCGTACACCAAAGGCTGAGGTTATTGCCAATATTCTCAGCGATATGGACGATGAGCTTCTCAACCACCTCCCAGTTGCTTGGGATAAGGCTACTTGGGGTACTTGCCGTATCGGTCGTGTAGCTGCTTATACTCTCAAGGCTCGTATCTGCTTGGAGTGGGGCTTCTATGCTGACGCTGCAAAGTACTCAAAGATTGCTCTTGACCTTGCTGCTGGTATCTATGACTTGACTCCACTGGATTGCACATACTATGCAACTCACGCTGACGGTGAGCCAGATCAGACTCCTCTGTTCGGTTTTGACGCAGAGAAGAACTCTGCAGAGTGGATTTGGGCTATCCAGTTTGACCGTCTTGCTGCAAGCAATGTTCACCACGGTGTATACACAATGGCTTCACGTGTACACAATGGTGCTGCAGGCGATGGCCCTTCACAGTCGTTTATCGATACCTTCCAGATGAAGAATGGTATGAAGATTACAGACGAGGGTAGTGGTTACGACTGGAAGAACCCTTGGGCAAACCGTGACCCACGTCTTGACCTCTACTGCTTGCGTTCTGGATCACGCTCACTGGGTGTTCAGTTCTCTATCGACCCTGCAGATAAGACTGTATTTGATTACAATATCGGTAAGGCAGTACCTAACGGTGATGTAACTGGTAACAAGAGCGAGTATGGTCCTAACGGTACAAAGGGCCCTGGTGGTTACTTGTGGCGTAAGTTCCTCGATCCTGTATACTATGCATCTATCCCTGGTAAGGATTATGAGGATGAGCTCGACGTGCCTATTATGCGTCTTGCAGAGCTTCTGCTTATTGATGCTGAGGCAAATATCGAGATGGAGGGTGGTGACCTTGCACGCGCTAAGGCAAACATTGACCGCATCCGTGCTCGCGTAAATATGCCAGCACTTACATCTATCGACCGCGCTTATCTCCGCTCAGCACTCCGTTATGAGCGTAAGGTTGAGCTCTGCTCTGAGGGCTTCCGTTGGTTTGACCTCCGTCGTTGGACAGGTGCTGACGGTAAGATTTTGGCAGTTAAGGCTCTCAATGGTGATCAGTATGCTCCAGGCTTCGGTCTTGTATACAGCAACGCTAAGCCAATTATTGATGAGGACTGGATTGTAACTTACGATCCAAACCAGACCTTCGACGGTGCTAAGTGTAACGCTCGCGTACACACAACATTCAAGTTTGTAGAGGGCAAGGATGAGCTTTGGCCATTCCCATACAGCGAGATGATTACCAATCCTCTGATTGGCGTGGGTAATAACAACCCTGGCTACTAAACCACTAAAAAATAGAAAGATATGAAAAAGATATTCAAATATTTGTGCTACTGCCTGCCTGTAATGGCTTTGGCAGTGGGTTGTACTCAGGATGAGGGTATCTCTGAGTTCCAGCCCGATACAAATAAGACTGGCAATGTCACCATTCTTGCCTCAATCGAGAATGCCGATAGCCGTGCATCACTTGTAGCAACAGGTGAGACTCGTTGGCAGGCAAATGATGCCATTAAGGTTGTTTGCGATGATAGTTCAACATCAATCTTCAATATTGATGGTACTGGCGAGACTCGTCGTGCACTGTTTACAGGTACTGTAGAGGGTAAGTCAGTAGGCGAGTATGCTCTCTATCCAACATCTGCAGAGCTCTCTGGCGAGACTCTCTCTGTTGAGTTCCCTGCAGAGATCACTCCATCTCCTACAGGTACTTGTGCCTTTATGGCGGGTGTGATTAACGAGAAGAACGAGGTTGAGTTCAAGCAGCTTACTGCTTATGTAACTGTTCAGATCAACAAACTCGCACCAGAGACTGCAAAGATCGTCTTTACATCAGACAAGAACCTCTCAGGTGCTTACTCTGTAACCCTTCCTCAGGGTATGACAGAGGGTGCTATTGCTAAGGATGGCGATGCTCCTGTAACTGTGGTATTTGCAGATGCAGCTCCAACAATGGTAAATGTGTTCTTCCCACTCGCTATTGGTAACTATGCTCACCTTACCGCTACTGCTTACAATACAAACGGTAAGAAGCTCAACGAGGTAGTTCTTGGTAACCTTGTCGCTGCTTCACGCGGTCTGCTTCTCGACTATCAGATTGAGTTGGCACCAAAGGTTGCAGAGAAGCCGGCTCCAATCGAGGGTACTGTAAATGTTGCAGGTATCTACTGGGCACTGGGTAACCTTGAGTACGACAAGGATTGTGTAGCATCTGCAGGCTTTAACGCAGGTTGGAGAATTGCTCCAAATCAGGCACACTACATCCGTTGCGAGGAGAAGTTTGACGGTGATATTACAGGTCTTACTAACTTCGACAAGTACGACCACTTCAACTTTGGTGGTATTGCTGCTCCATTTAGCGCAGCTGTTGCTGATGCAGTGGATAATGTAGAGGTAGGCTTCAACTTCGGTGGTAAGATGTATACAGACCAGGCTTGTAAGAATGAGACAACCGACTTTGCTGCTGCTAAGTATGGTGATATCGCTTACTGGGCATCAAATGGTCAGTATCGCACTCCAAGTGACGAGGACTTCGTAACACTCTATGCGAAGGCTAATGCACAGGCTGCATCTTATACTCTTGGCTCATCAGTTATCAAGGGTGTATACTTCACTGACCCTGCTTGGGGTGAGGATCCTGCAATTATCCTTGAGGAGAAGGTACTTACTGACGAGGATCTTAAGGTCGGTCTGTTCCTTCCTAACGCAGGTCGTGGTTATAATAAGGAGAGCACCCAGTACAACATCTACAAGTTCGGCGCACAGTGCTGGCACCGTACAACTGTTGTAGATGCAAACTCTGCCCCAGGTGTTTGCGTAGGTGCTCTGTTCGCACCACACTATCTGCTCTCAGATATCACTAAGGCAAGCTACTACTACAACGCTGCTTACGGCTCTACAGGTCGTTACTCTATCCGCCCAATCTATCTTGGTAAGGGCTCAGGTACTGTAACACCTCCAACTCCAACCCCAGATCCTACACCAGACCCAACTCCAGATCCAGAGCCAACTCCAGATCCAGATCCAGTTCCAACAACTGGTACTGTTACTGTTGCTGGCGTTGAGTGGGCTATTGGTAACCTTCAGTTTATTAAGGATGGTACTACTGGCGAGGGCTTTGCTGCAGGTTGGAGCATTGGTGCTGGTCAGCACTACCACCTCTACTTGGGTACCACTGGCGAGCTTGATGGTATTGAGGACCAGTCAAAGATGGCACACTTCAACTTTGGTGGTATTGAGAACCCTTGCACAAACGATGCTCTTCTCTGCGCATCTATTGCTGGCGCAAAGGATATCAGCGGTAAGATGTACACAGACCAGAATTGCATAAACGAGACTACTGACTACTCGGCTGCTATCTATGGTGATATTGCTTACTGGGCTTCAAAGGGTCAGTATCGTATGCCAACTGCAGAGGAGATGCAGAAGCTCTATACAGACGCTTGTCGTGTTAAGGCAACCTATACTACTGCAGACGGTGTTACCGTAAGTGGTACATACTACTATGAGCCTGCAGCGGGTGAGGAGCCTGGTGCTAAGGAGGAGACTAAGGAGCTTAAGAATGCGGATATGACTAAGGGTCTGTTCCTGCCTTATTCTGGTCGCTACTATAGCGTGAATATCAATAAGCTCTATGGTATTGGTTCTCAGGGTGTTTACCGCACATCTACAACTATCAAAGAATCTACAGTAGATCTGACCTACGCTGCTATTTACCGTCCTCATACTCTGACAGAGAAATCTGGTAAGTACCCAGAAGAGTATATCTACACCTACTGGGAGTCTAAGAATCAGGGCGCATATGGCGCAATTAGCCTATATTCTATCCGTCCGGTAAAGGTTAAGTAAATTATTTCACTCTGCACCCTATTTGTTGGGGTGCAGAGTACCTTATTAATAAATATAGAGTTATGAAGAAGAATTATCAGAGCCCATACCTCTCTGTTGCCGATGTTGAGGTAGAGGCAGGTTTTGCGACAAGTTATGGCGCAGGTACTCCAGGTGGAGATATCGGCTATGGAGATTATGGTGAAGAGTTATAAAAAGTGCAGAGCTATGAAGAAGTTTATTACATCTATTCTTATTGCAGCAGCTGCACTGACAGCGTGCTCGCAGGGTGAGGATATTATTATCAATAACCCAGAGGGGAAGGTTGCATTTTCTGCAATTGTTGATGCCCCACAGTCACGTAGTGTTCTTGTAGAGGAGGCTGGCAAGTACCACGCAGAGTGGGTTGCTGGTGACTACCTTGAGCTCTATGAGATTACAATCACTGGCGGTACAAAGAAGAAGGCTAACAACCCTGGTGTAACCCTTACAGAGGGTGGTAAGACCGTTTCAGTTAGCTTTGAGCTTGAAGCTAAAACTGCAGACTCTTTTGCATACATTTTGGCTCATAACAATGCGTCAATCAATGGTGCAGCTACCTACTTGGCATTCACAGTGCCTAACAATCAGGCACCTACTGCAATGAATACTTACGACCCTACAGCAGACCTTATCATTTCAAAGGGCGTTTCATTGCCAACACAGCCAACAGAGACTATAAACTTTGAGATGGCACGTATGACTGCACTTGCAAAGGTCTCTATCAAGAACCTTGCGCTTGCTGCTGGCGATGCTGTAAAGAGCGTAAACTTTGCTTGCTCAAAGAATATCGCTGGTAAGATGACAAACATCCTTACTGATGATATCATTGCAGGTAACTATCCTTTGGCTGGTATGAAAGATGCATCTCCAGTTTACAACAATGTTACCGTTACTCTGCCAGAGGCTCAGAGTGGCGACTTTAGCTACTATATGTCTGTATGGCCTACTACTCTTGATGCTGGTTCAGCTTGTACAGTTACAGTTGTTACAAACAACGACGGTATCTACACAAAGGAGATTACCCTTCCAAAGGTTATGGAGCTTACTTCTGGTAACATTACCGCCTTTACTGTAAATATGGCAGGTATCCAGAACTCAAATGTAGCTCCAGAGGAGCCTGTTGTGCAGCCTAAGTATGTTACCGTTGCAGGTATCAAGTGGGCAACTGGTAACCTTGAGTATGAGAAGGATACAACTGCTGACGGCTTTGCTGCAGGTTGGAGACTTGCTGATGGTCAGTATAACTTTGTTCACTTTGGCTCGTCTGGTGATTTGACAACTCTTACTGACTATAACAAGACTAACTACTTTAACTTTGGTGGTATTGCCGATCCATTCAGCTGCGCAAAGACATCTGCAATTAGCATGGCTGCTTCTGAGCCAGCATTTGATTTCAGCGGCAAGATGTACACCGACCAGGCTTGTACAACTGCTACAACCGACTTTGCTACTGCACAGTATGGTGATATTGCTTACTGGGCATCAAATGGTAAGTATCGTATGCCATCTGCAGAGGATTTCAAGGCTCTTTGGGATAATGCATCACGCACACTGGCTACCTATACTACAGGTGCTACAACTGTAAAGGGTATGTACTTCTTCAACCCAGCGGCTGGCGAGAATCCAACTGTTGATAGTAGCAACACCAAGGTTCTTACTGACGATGATTTAACTGTAGGTCTGTTCATGCCTTTGGCAGGTCGTGCTTATAATACTACTGAGTACAATATTTACAAAGTTGGAACACAGGGTGTATATCGTACATCTACAGTAAACACCACCTCTACTGCTGATGATACAAACGGTCTTATCTATCGTCTGCATAGCCTTACAGAGGGTGCTTACTGGCACGCGAGCTTTGGTGCAACAGCTCGTTATTTGATCCGTCCAATCTACATTGAGTAAAATGAAGAGAAGTCTAATATTTATTCTGTCATTGTGTCTGGCGGTGGTTACTCTCACCGCCGGATACAACGGCAAAAAGGCTCGCAAGGGCCGTACTCTGCCTGCTTGGAGTGAGGGTTATCTTGATATTCACACTATCAGTACAGGTCGTGGCGAGTGTATATTCCTTATACTGCCCGATGGTACATCTATAGTTGTTGATGCGGGCGAATTTAGTCGTGAAGGCAAGAAACATAAGAATGTCCTTCAGCGTCCAGATGCGCAGACACGTCCTACAAAGGCATTTGGCGACTATATTCGTCACTTTAATCCATACGATGCAGTTGACTATTTCAACCTCTCGCACTTCCATATGGACCATATGGGAAATATCGAGCCCGAGTACGAGCGCTCTGCAGAGGGAGACTACCTGCTTACAGGCGTTATGGCTCTCTACCATCAGGTGCCATTCCGTGAGGTTATCGACCGCGCATATGGAGCTTACGACTCACTTAAGGTCAAGGCTATGAGTACAAAGGTGCTCGAGGAGTACAAAAAGTTCCTGAACTACCGTGTTGGAAAGGGCGAGCTTAAGGCTTCGCAGTTCGAGCTTGGTGCAGTAAATCAGTTCGCACTCAAGCACAATGCAGCGGGTTATCCGAACTTCCGCATTGAGAATGTCTGCTCAAATGGCTATGTTTGGAAGGATGGCAAGGCTACAGATATCTATGCCGGTATCCGCGACAAGATTCGCGAGAATGCCGCTTCGTGTGGTTTTGTAGTTCGCTACGGAGCGTTCGACTTCCTTACAGCGGGCGATATTGGCGACTACAACGACCTTGAGCTTCGCGTAGCTGAGGCTGTAGGTCAGGTTGAGGCTGTTAAGGCTCACCACCACCTCTCACCACACTCTATGTGCGAACCATCTATGAAGGTGCTCCGCCCACAGACACTCGTTGCTACAAGCTTCTATGTGCGTGACATACAACCAGATAAGAGTAAGTTCGGATATATCGACAATTTAGACTGCGATATCTACTGCACAAGCGTTGGCGAGAGCCTTCTTGAGCAGTATCCGAAGGAGTATGCCGTTTGCAAGGCCACAAGCGGACATATCGTTATCCGTGTTGCTCCAGGTGGAGGCCAGTATATGGTTTATTCGCTTGATGACACCGATAGTAAGTATCGCGTTAAGAATATTTTTGGTCCTTTCAAATGTGAGTAAAATGAAGAAGTTTCTTTGGATTGTACCATTAGTAGTACTTTTTACCCTCTCTTGTGGTGAGAAGGCAGTAACTATGCCGTGGGAGGAAGATTTGGGCAAGGGCGAACAGCAACAGCCAGAACCAGAGCCAGAAAATCCTACGCCAGATAACCCAACGCCAGATAACCCAGCCGATGAGGTTGGTAAGCCTCTTGCGTTGTGGAGTGAGGGTGAACTGGATATTCATACTATTAGTACCGGTCGTGGCGAGTGCCTGTTCTTTATTCTGCCAGATGGAACGACTATGGTTGTTGATGCAGGCGAGTTTAGCCGCGAGTCATCAGAATACAAGAATGTTCTTCAGCGACCAAACGCAAGCATTCGCCCTACAAAGGTCTATGGCGACTATATCAAGCACTTCTTGCCTCGTGGTAAGAGCGCTATTGACTATATGCACATCTCGCACTTCCATATGGATCATATGGGTAACCTTGAGAAGGAGTATGCAAAGGATGAGTCAGGAACTTACACCCTTGCAGGTGTTACGGCACTCTATCACCACATTCCGTTTATGGAGGCCAATGACCGCGCATATGGCAACTACGACGGTCTGAAGGTTAGCAGTATGAGCGAGGCTGCCCTTGCAAACTGGCGTAAGTTTGTCGACTATCAGGTGGCTCGTAAGGCTCTTCGTGCATCACAGTTCAAAGTCGGTGCTGTAAATCAGTTTGCACTCAAGTACAATGCTGCGGCATATCCAACTTTCCGCATTGAGAATGTCTGTGCAAACTGCTGCATCTGGAAGAATAATCAGGCAGTAGATATCTATGCACAAAAGGGTGCAGCAAAGGCTGAAAATGCTGCATCGTGCGGTTTTGTTATCCGCTATGGAGACTTTGACTTCTTTACTGCGGGCGATATTGGCGACTACTACGACTATGAGTATGCTGTAGCTGAGGTTGTAGGTCAGGTCGAGGCTACAAAGGCTCACCACCACCTCTCTCCGCACTCAAATCGCGAGAAGGCGCAGAATGTAATCAAGCCAAAGGTGCTTGTTGCTACAAGTTTCTATGTGCGTGAAATTCAGCCTGATAAGGACAAGTTTGGCTACATTACAGAGGGCGGCTGCGATATCTATTGCACAAGCGTAGGCGAGAGCCTGCTCACCATGTTCCCAACATACTACGCCAAGTGTGAAGCCACAAGCGGACATATCGTTATCCGCGTAGCAAAGGGTGGCGAGAGCTTTAAGGTCTATACTCTTGACGATATGAGTAGTGACTATAAGGTGAAAAGCATTTCTGATACATACTATAACTATAAATAAACGATGAGAAGAAATTTTTGGATTTTACCACTCTTTGCACTGCTTGTCGTAGCTTGCGGTGGCGGTAGCGGAGGCGATATGCCTTGGGAAGATGATTTGGGCGGAGGTGACACTTCAACACCAGGTGGTGCTGGCGTAGAGGTTGGTCAGATACTCCCTGCGTGGAGCGAGGGTTGCCTCGATATCCACTTTATCAACACGGGCCGTGGCGAGTGTGCATTCTACATTCTGCCTGACGGCACAACACTGCTTGTTGATGCTGGCGAGCTTAAAAAGACACACAAGTCGAATGATACCTCTGGTGATGCACCAGTTGCTCAGAAACCAAATACTAATGTGCGCCCATATATTGTCAATGCACAGTATATCAAGCACTTTATGCCTGCTGGCAAAACGGCAATAGACTACTGTGCACCATCGCACTTCCATATCGACCACATTGGCCAAGCGGCAGCAGCAACTGAGACTGCCCCTGCAGGTTACCGCAAGACAGGCCTTATGGCTCTCTATGATGAGGTGCCTTATCTGCATATCCTCGACCGCTCATACCCAGATTATAAGGAGGATGCAACTACTCCTGCTATGGAGGGCGAAACAGCCACTGACTGGGCAAAATTTGTCACTTGGGGCGTTAAGGAGGGTAAGTTTACTGGCGCTCGCTTTACCCCTGGTAAGGAGCAGATTATTCTGCTCAATAAGCCAGATCAGTACAAGGGCTTCTCTATCCTTAATATCTGCGCAAACGGATATGTGTGGTCAAAGACAGGCCTTTCAGGTGAGAAGTCGGGCGTAGGTAACCCAGCCTCTTGTGGTTTCCACCTCAGCTACGGTCTTTTTGACTATATCGCTTGTGGTGACCTTACATCTAATCCGCAGAACCGCGTAGGCTACTATGTTCGTGACTTTATCGGTGAGAGTCACCTTGATGCCTTCAAGTGTCACCACCACCTGAGCGCAAATGCGTGGGGTACACAGATGAAGGAGGCATACTTTAACCCTCGCGTTATTGTCAATATGAACTTCTATACAAAGCAGCCTGACGCTACACTGGTTAAGGATATTATGGGCAACAAGAATAAGTTCTGGGTTAAGGACTTCTTTACTACAAACCTCCATCCACAGTACCATGTTGCCAATAAGGATGCTGTAGATAAGATGACTGGCTCTGAGGGTCACATCGTTATCCGCGTAGCCCCAGGCGGTGGAGAGTTCATGGTCTATATGCTTGATGACAATGACCTTATGTTTAAGGTTAAGTCTATCCACGGCCCATATACATCAAAATAGGAGTCTAAGAGAGAACTTTTAATTATTCAAACAATAAAGCCTGTCACATGACAGGCTTTATCGTTAGTTTATCTTCTCCCAAAAGAAACTCTTGGAGAATGGTCCAAGATATCCACGCACGCGCAGGGTGGTCTCGTCCTTGAAATCGAGCACTACACGATATATATCGCCCTTTATCGGGTCGTATATCTGCCCATCATCCCACACATCCTCCTCGCTGTTGTAGCTTACGCTCTCGATAATGACAATTTGGTTTGGATTTATCTCGGTGCTGTGGCTATCTTTGCAACTGTTGCTCTCTTTTTCAGTCCTTATACCAACCACTTGTGCTTTGTATCTATTCTCTCCACTCTTTGAGAAACGCACGGTGGTCACTCTGCCATCTTTTACCGCTCTGTACTCTCCCAGTATGCGATCGCCGTTGTTTGTTGCAGCGCTTGAAGTGGTTATAAGTAGCGCTGAGAGTAGAGCTGCCGTAAGGGCTGATAATCTTTTCATAAGGACGAATTGTTAAATTTAGTATCTTTAGCACTCGCCCTAAGATTCAAAAATCGTGCACTAACGGAAAACTGTCAACTCTGGATTGTAAATTTCGCTCTCAATACCCAAGAAGTCGAGCACCGAGTGGAAGGTGTGGTACTGCCCAACCTCCTCTAACTGCTTTATCGACTCTGTCCCCTCGCTACTCCAGACGATAAATGGAATCTCAACCTGCTCCTTTGGCGCAAGCGCCATCGGTACGCCGTGCATATAGAGGTTGTTCTCACCCAAACTCTCGCCGTGGTCAGATACAAAGAGCATAGCCGAGCGACGTGTCGGTATTGTACGCAAAATCTTGATTACAGAGTCAATAAGGTAGTCGGTATATACGATTGTATTGTCATACGCATTCATCAGCTCCGTTGGATCTGCATTTGCCATCTCAACGGTGGTGCATACAGGGGTAAAACGCTCAAATTCTGATGGATACTTTGAGTAGTATATCGGGCCGTGACTTGTTGAGGTGTGCAGAACGATAAATACCTTGTCGGCACTGCTGCTCTCGATAGCCTCTTTCAGCCCCTCAAGCAGTATCGCATCGTACCTCTCATCTGCCTCGGGATAGAGGGCCTTCAGATCGGCTACCCTTTGATACTTTTCAATATGCACTGGTGGCTCGCCCCAGTTGTTTGTGCGCCAAATAACATCCACACCCGCACGATATAGGTAGTTCGGCAGTATCTCAAATAGTTTGTCTGTTGGCTTGTGGTCGAGAATAGCCTTTACACCCGCTGTAGTGTATGTTGCAGCCGATTTTGCCATCAGAGCCACAACATTCTCCTGCTCCAAAAGCGGATTTGTCGGCTTGTTATAGCCATAGAGCGAAAAGTTCTCACGACGTGCTGACTCGCCAATTATAAGCACCACGACATCCTTGCTCTCTGAAGCTATCTTCGCATCTGGGAGCAAAATCTCCTTTGCATTTCTCTTCTTCTCGGCGCTGATATATCGGAAAGTATTTACGGTATACGACCACGGCATCAGCAGACTGCCTAACTGTGTGGCGTTGCGGTCAATCCAGGTGAAGTTGTTGATATTTATCGCCACCATAGCAAGCATTGTGGCAAGTGCTACGCCCGTACGCTTGAAAAATAGCTTTGCACTACCGAAATCAACCTTGCGTGATACAACAAACACGCACGGTAGAATACCCAAAAAGATTATATAGAGCACCGCTATCCACGAAAAGAATCCCGATGCCTCTGAGTAGCGAGTGTTGAAGACATTGCCCATCATCGAGTCGGTAATCAGTACGTCGTATGTATTGATAAAGTAGAGTGCAATGGCATCTCCAATCAGCGATAGACCGATAATCCACTTACCCACACCGCGTAGCAGATAGAGGAAGATGTAACTCATCATAAAGTTGGTGGCGAGCATCAGCACAGCCAGTCCACCTGTAATAATCCAGCCATTTATTCCACCCTCAATATTGCTAACCACCAATCGAAAGAGCGGGTAGTGGTATGCCAGTAGGGTGTAGATTGTAACTATAAGAGATAGCATTGTGGCTTTGCAATCTCTTTTGAAGATATTTACCATAGTCTAATTACTTTGTAAAGCGCTGTTGCAACTGCTAAAAAGAGCGCAAGGAGCAGTAGGTTAAAAAGTATTGTCAGTGTCAAATTGACGCTATATCCAATTTCGAAAGGGGTTTGAGCCTCTGCCGCGTCATATCGTGCAAATGGATTTGAGTATATCACCTCTCCATCCGCAAAGTACGCCGTAAAGCGACCATACGAATCTGTCGCTGCCATTTTGTAGCCCAGCGAGTCTGCCGCAACTGCAAGGGCGAGCGTTGTGTGACCCTGTCCCGTAACCTTAATGCTGTCGGCAACCTCTGAGAGGGCAATGAAGATCTTATCTTCCTCTACTCCTATATTTTTAATATAAGGAATACTCTTGTTGCGCTCTGTCTTTACCTCCCACTCTCCACCGCCATAGTCGGGCGTACGCATAGCGTAGAAACAACCGCTCAGAAGCACATCGCGAATAGAGCTGTAGTCTGCACTATCTGTACAGAGCATATTACTTCGCACCGCTATGCAGTGGCTACGAGTAGGGTAGTGCAGATCGTCATTTGCTATACCAAAGCAGTACCTACCAGCACTCAGCGCCGCATCCCAGTAGCTATTCTCGGTACTCTTGCCGCTATCTAGCTCCACAATCTGATAACCACTCAGACGGCTCATCGTCCTCTCTGTCATCGTGTGTGTGCGCAACGGGTGGTTGATTACCACAATATCTCCCTGCTTTGAGAGTCGGTCAATCTGAAACTGCTTCTGGAATGTAAATATCGGCAACAGATTGTCAAACCACCACTCCTTTTCGGCACCAAATACGAGTTTGTGGAACTTGGCAATGTTGTATCCGTGTTCGTATACCCTCGTATCACTTGTTGGATGCGGGGTAATTTCGTTGTGGTTGGATAGGGTGACAATCTCGTAATTAAAACGGTCGTAAAATTCGAGCGTCTGCTCTGGAGAGTACTCACACTCGTTCAGAGGCCCATCTACACGGGTATGTGTGTGAAAATTGGCACGCGACCAACCAGTAGTGCTGTCGAAGTTGCTGTATGGATTGAATATCTCGCTACCACTAAATGGCTTCGGAGAGTCAAAGTCGTAGACAAGCGAAACACTCGTCGCAATAACCGCCAACAGAGCCACTAAAATCAGCGAAAATATCCACTTAAGAGTCTTGATAATAACTTTCATATTGCAAAAATAACTCTAAATATTGATATTTTCACAAAATATCCCTAAATTTGTAATGCTATGAGAAAACTGTTTATACTTATGTCTTTATTTTCGATGCTGTTTGGTTGTGCCAAGAAGAGCGCAACTGCATATCCGCAGGATACTATTACTGCTGCCGATGGCTCGCAGATAACCTTTACTTTCTACGCTCACGCCTCACTCGGTATTGCGTGGAACGGTCTGCAGCTCTATGTCGACCCTGTGGGCGAGTTCGATTGGGATAGCCAGCCTAAGGCCGATGCTGTTCTTGTTACCCACTCGCACTATGACCACCTTGAGATGGCAACTATCGAGCGCTTACAGAAAGAGGGTACTGTTATCCTCTGTGACAAAACCTCAGCTGAGGCCTTTGAGCACGACTGTGTCACTATGCTCCCGCGTGCTATCTCTATGCCCGTTGAGGGTGTTACTGTGCGCGCCGTGGCTGCATACAATATCTCCGAGGGTCATACCGATTTCCATCCAGAGTCTCGTGAGGACTGCGGCTACCTGATTACCCTTGGCGGTACAACAATCTATGTTGCAGGCGATACTGAGGATAACGAGGATGTACTTGCCCTTAAGGATGTTGACGTAGCATTTCTGCCAGTCAACCAACCATACACAATGACCGTTGAGCAGGCTGCCCGCGTCGTTAAGGCTATCCAGCCAACCCTCTTCTATCCATACCACTACGGCCAGGTAGATGAAAAGACCGATGTTGAGGCGCTGAAGAGTGCAGTTGAGGGAGTGACGGAGATACGTATCTTCCCAATGGAGTAATTTGTCGTGAAAATGTGTCATATATGGCACATCCCTTAAAAATCAACGGCGGCTGTACGTTTTAGTACTATCCGCCGTTGCTTTTTTGCACGATGCACCATCTCTAACGCATTTTGACGACAAATGAGTGCATAGAGGTAGCTGAGTGCGAACTCTTATTAGCCATTGACTTGCTTTCAGCAACCCTTCACTGCTCCGCCTCAGCAATTCAAACAAGTTTGATTGCGTTCGGCTTAATCGCAGCGTTAGCTGTACTGCGTAGCAAGGAAACCCTAATATCCAGCTGTGCCACCAATGGTGATCGGCAGGGTATAGGCAACATTTACAGGTTTGCCATTTTCTATGCCTGGGCTCCATTGTGGAGAGCGGTAGATAGCATTCTTTACTACGCGAGCCGCACGAGGATTGTTATGTTTAACAATCTCTACGCAGACAACTTTGCCCGATTTGCCAACGATAAACTTTGCAACAACATAGGTATCCTCACTCTGAATACACTTTTGCATCTCTTCGTTAGCGTAGTTCATAAACCACTGCCTGAACTGAGGTATCGAACCTCCGTTGAATGATGGCATTTGCTTTACCTCTATCTCCTTCTCTGGCTTTTTTGTCATAGAGATATAAATCTCTCGCTGCTCGGTGAGCTTGAAAGGGTAGGCCTCATACTTGGCAGAGATAATCACAGCCCTTCTGCCTGCTCTGGCACTGAACTCTAAATCTCCTACCTTGTCAGCCTTGCCGCGTCTGATATAGATTGTTGCTCCCTCTATCGGTTTGCCATCTTTATCAACCACAACAACGGTATATCCAATCTTATTTTTCGGGGTGTTGAGTGTGATATCCTCCTTTGTGGTTATCATCATCACACCACGCTTTGCAACATCAATATTCTCAATATCTGTACCTTTGAATATCTCCTTTGTGACCTTGTTCCACTTCTTTGTAGTGGTTACCTCGGCTATCTGCTCGTTGGTGTAGTTGTAAGGCTTAAAGGATGGAACAAATACCCCATTTACAACATAGAGCGGATACTCAAGCTCTGACTTGAGTGCCTCGGGATACTCCAATTTGTACTTTTTGCCCGTGATAGGCAATAACGCAACTCGCTGTGTCGGGTCTGCTTTGAGCACTAAACCCGTATAATTGTACCCCTCCGCCTTTATTAGCAGGTTTGAGTTGTACTTGGCGTTAATCTTGTACTGGCCATTCTCGTCAGTCTTACCTATCTCGACAAATACGGTGGCATCTGTGATAATACTGCCCTTCTCGTTACGCAGACGGCAGTAGTAGTCAAGAAGATTTTGTGCTGATAGCGACATCGAGATAGCTACCATAGCAAAAAAGAGAACTAATCTTTTCATATCCTGTAAACTTTCCTACAAAGATAATAAAAATCCTATCGCGATAAAGCAAAATTCCAAAAAATGATAGTAACTCTACCGCAAATCCTTTAATGCTTCAATTGCATACTTTGAACCTCCAATGGCTGCTTTCTGGTACCAATACTTCGCTTTTGCAATGTCTTGCTTGCATCCATTTCCGTTGTGGTAACACTCACCGAGGTAGAACGCCGCACTTACATCTCCTTTTTCGGCGGCGATGGTGTAGTAGTGTACCGCCTTTGTGTAGTCCTGTGCAACGCCCTTGCCTACGGCATAGATAACGCCTAAACGATAGTGCGCTGTGCTGTGGCCTTGCTCGGCAGCGAGGGTGTATAGTTCAATGGCTTTTTGAGGATTTTTCTCTACACCTTTACCATAGTCGTAACATAGAGCGAGGTTGTACTGCGCAATATCATATCCCTGATTAGCTGCTAAAGTGTACCACTTTGCTGCCGCTGTAAAGTCTTTTTCCACGCCGCGACCAAGTTCGTAGCACAAGCCAAGCTTATTTTCAGCTCTCTTATTGCCCTCTTTGGCAGAGCGGCTGTAATAGTCAAATGCTTTGTTGTAGTCAATCTCGGTACCTTTGCCGTAGTAGTACATATTTCCGGCGTTGCACTGGGCAATTTCATACCCTTGCTCGGCAGATTTTATGTACCACTTCAGTGCCTCTGCTAAATCCTCCTTCACTCCGCGACCAAGTTCGTAACAGAGCCCGACCATATTTTCAGCTTTTGCATAGCCCTTTTCGGCAGAGCGGCTGTAATAGTCAAATGCTTTGTTGTAGTCAATCTCGGTGCCTTTGCCGTAGTAGTACATATATCCTGCGTTGTAAAGTGCAATTTTATACCCATGCTCAGCAGACTCTGTGTACCACTTCAGCGCTTCGGTATAATTTTTCTCTACCCCGCGACCAAGTTCGTAGCACAGTCCTAAATTGTTTTTGGCCTTATAATAACCCATTTCAGCTGCTTTTCGGTATAACTCGACGGCCTTGTTGTAGTCCTTCTCTATACCTTTGCCGTTATAATACATATATCCGAGGTTATGGATTCCGACCCTATTGCCGCCATCTGCAGCCTCTTTGTACCACTTCACGGCAAGGTCAAGATTCTTTTCTACGCCTCGTCCGAACTCGTAGCAGAGACCGAGATTGACCATTGCCCCTGTGTGATTTTGGTCAATTGCTCTGTTGTATAACTCTATTGCCTTTTCATAGTTCTTTTCAACACCATGCCCACGGTAGTATAGAGATCCCAAATGATTTATGGCATTTGCCCAACCTTGTTCGGCTGATAGGGTGTACCATTTTGCCGCCATAGCATAGTCTTTCTCTACACTGCGACCAAGACGATAGTAGTCGCCTACATTTGCTTGTGCACACTTGTTGCCCTGCAGAGCAGAGAGATAGAACCACTTGAATGCCGAGTTGTAGTCTTTTTCTCCCAAATGTCCATTGTTGTACAAACAACCCAGAGTGTTCTGCGCATCCGCGTTACCCTGTTTAGCTGCAAGAGTGTAATATTTTTCAGCCAATTTGTAATCCTGAGTTACAATTGTGCCGTTCTCGTAGATTCTGCCTAAGTGGTACTGAGATTCGGCAAGCCCTTTATCGGCAGCCTCGCGAAAATACTCTAATCCCAAATCAATATCTTTCTTCAGATGCTCGCCTTCAAGATATAGCGCACCCATTGTGAAGATTGCCTCTTTTAGACCCTGTTTTTGGGCGAGTTTGAAATATTTTACCGCCTTTTTGAAATTTTGCTTTACTCCACGACCTGCGTAGTGGCAAATTCCTAAAGCATACTGCGCATAAGCACTCTTCTTCTTTGCACCCTTTCGAGCCCAACTGTATGCGGCCTTGTAGTCTGTTTCAACAAACTTACCCTGCATATAGAGAAATGCAGCTGATGCTTGCGAGTCAGCATCCCCCTCCTCTGCACGCTTGAGTATATAATCAGTCAGTGATTTGCCCAACTCATTAGATATGACGATAAGTGTTGCCGATAGTTCAGACTCGTTGATAGCGTTGATAGTATCGTCAATATCAGCATAGACATTAAGCACGCCGAAGAGAAAAAGGGAGGTTATTAATAATCGTTTCATATTATGATGATATTAGCCTAACAAAGGTAAGCAAAATTCCCCCCCCCATGCAAGAAAAAATTACAAAAAATGATAGTCAGTTAAAAAGCAAAATCCCCCTCCCTAAAATTTGCATATAGTGTAAATATTTAGTAATTTTGTCTATCAATCGACTTGACTAAACCTAAAAACCTAATAGTTATGATTAAAAAACAGAATGTGCATAGCGAGGGCTATATTTCGCCAATGCTGACGGTATCGACTGTAGTTTGTGAGTCGGGTTTTGCCGTATCTAACGAGGGCCTCACTGAGGAGAACTGGAGCTGGGATGAGTAATCAATGTCAAAATGTAGAAAAATGAAGAAACTATCTCTTATTATCGGTTTGGCATTGGTAATGCTGACCGTAAGTTGTTCGAAGGATGCAACTTCAGACATCAATCCTTCAGTAAAAACCATCCTCGGTGTTTCTATTGACTCTCCGCAGAGCCGTACCTATATTGGTGAGGCAAACGGTGGCGTATATCCAGTACTCTGGAGCGAGGGCGACAAGATTTTAGTAAATGACAAGACTGTTGCTATTGACTCGAAGTTTGTCGGCACAAGCACCATTCAGGTAGAGGTTGAGGTATCTCCAGATTATAAGTTGGCATACCCAGCAGAGCTTGTTGATGGCGAAATCGTAACAATCCCAGAGGTGCAGAAGTTTGTTGAGGGCTCATTTGCTGTCGGCTCAGGTCTGCTTGCAGGTTACTCTGTTGATCAGAATGTGGTGCTTCACAACCTCCACGGCTACCTTAAGTTTGTTATCGCAAATGCTGCAGATGTAAAGGGCGTGACCGTTATCGCAAATGGTGGCGAGGCAATCTCTGGTACATATTTCCTTAACTACCAGTATCCGTATATCACTCCTCGTGCAGGTAAGGATATTATCCGCGTGACTGATGTAGTTGCTACAAATGGTGTTGCTACAGTAGTTGTCGCTGTCCCTGCAGCCGAGTACAGCCAGGGCTTTACCGTAAAGGTTTACGATAGCAACAACGGCGTTATGACAAAGAACCTCAAGGGTGCAGGTGCTGAGGTCAAGGAGGGCGTAATCTACAATATGCCACAGCTTGACTTTGCGCCAACCGCTACCGAGGCGCTTATTATGACCGCTGCAGACCTTGTAGACTTTGTTACACTTGCAAATGGCGCTGATGGCTATGCAAAGTGGACAAACGCTGACGGCGAGGTTAAGTTCGGTGCAGATATCGACCTTGCAGGTGTTGAACTGCCACAGATCAAGAGCTTCACTGGCACAATTAATGCCCAGGGCTTTGCTCTTAAGAATTGGAATACCAAGCTTGCGTTTATTGCTACTCTTGAGGAGACTGGTGTTTTGAAGAATCTTGTTATTGACGAGTCTTGTTCATTAACCCCTGATCTTACAACAACTAATCAGCATATTGGTTTGATGGTTGGTTATGGTCTTGGTCTTGTTGAGGGTTGTGTAAATAATGCAGATGTTACTATCAACTCAAGTGTAACTGTTGATGATACCCGCTTCGGACTTATCGTTGCATCTGGTTATGGTCATATTAAGAACTGTATCAATAATGGTGACTTTATCTGTAACTTCGCTGTTGTAGATCAGTATATATATGTTGGAGGTCTTGTAGGTTACTATAACCCTGCAGGTAGTTTCCATGGTACCACATTTATTGAGGATTGCATCAACAACGGTTGCGTAAAGGTGACAGTTGATGACACTCCTAAGAGATGTACTGTCGGCGGTCTTATCGGTTCTACAACACTCTCTGTACAGTATAAGACGGTAGATGGTAAGAACGAGCCTGTGGCTGTTACTAACGAGGGTACTATTTCTCGTTGCTATAATAATGGTGAGGTTAGCTACCATATTAACGGTCTTGGCACTGGTACCTATACAAATGTTGGTGGTATCATCGGCTATGCACAGGCTACAATTATTGATTGTGAGAATACAGGTAAGGTCTCTTACACTACTCCAATCTCAACTTCTGAGTCGGCTACTCGTCCAGCTACTGGTGGTATTGTTGGCTCAACACTCTTCTCTATCAAGAATTGTGTAAACCGTGGTGAGGTATTCGTTCACGGTACTTGGTCATCTGCGGGTACTGCTGGTGCCGCTGCAACAGGTGGTCAGAATCACCCTAACTTTGGTGGTATTGCAGGTTCTGTTGGTCACTATAGTTTGGCAACAACAGAGACCCTCTCTAACTGTGTTAATTACGGTAATCTGACCCTTAAGCCAGTACTTACATCTGGTGCAGGTACTCGTCAGTATTTTGGTGGTATCGCTGGTTTCTCATCAGTAGCTACGAGTGAGTGCTACAACTACGGTCAGGTAGATGCGGATGCTACAGGTCTGTATGCATACTTTGGTGGAGTTATTGGTCGTGCTATAGAGGGCGCTCCAATTTCAAACTGCGCAAACTATGGTAAGTTAACCTTGAAGCACGATATCTCTGCTTGTGTAAGATCAGATGTATTTGACGGAACATCCCCAGTTAAGAGCTTTTATGGTGGTGTTATCGGTTATGCTCAGGCAAATGTGCTAAATTGCCACAACTACGGTGCTGGTGAGTATCACACATCCTCAATAGAGTCTTGTTGTGGTGGAACAATTGGTTATGGAACAGGTGTTGCTACTATCTCTAACTGTTCAAATAGTGGTGCTACAACTTGCTATCTCAACAATACCTCAAATGTGCTCTTAGACTATGGAGGCCCGTCTCCATACCACTATATCGGAGGTGTTATTGGAAACGGAGTTGCTAATATTGGCGACGTTGTAAACAACAAGAGTGGTGCTCTTACGGTCTATTCAAATGTTGGAGGTAACTTCGGTGGTGTTATCGGTTACGCAAAGGGTAATAATGTCAACCTTGAGAATAAGGCCCCAATAACTCTTGATTTTACATATCTTGGCGATACATGTTCTAACAAGGATATAATGGTTGGAGGTGTGATTGCTAAGAACTATGCTTCTACAAGTACTAACAAGATTACTGTTGATAATTGTAACAATAGCGGTAAGCTGACAATTAAGAACTACGCTTATACATCTGGTTTCTCTTACATCGGCGGTATTATTGGTTCAAATGATGGTGATGGCATTGCTTCAATTGCGAACTGTATCAATACTGGTGATATCGATTGCGATTGCCCTGCAGCAATTCGTCTTGGTGGTGTGGCAGCATATACAGGTTGCGATCTGCTAAACTCAAGATTTGCAGGTACTATCACTGCAAAACGACTCGCGTATGTATCAGCCTCTCGTCACGGATCTGTTGGTGGCCTTATCGGTTACACTGCACAGGGCATTACAGGTGGCTCAGTTGACTGTGTTATCAATGCTGAGGGCGAGGGTGCTATCGCTGTCGGTGGTGTTGTAGGTACATCAGGTAGCGACACTTGGACTGGTACTATTATTAAGGCAGATGTGACAGCTTCAGCCGATGCATCTTGCGGTCTGCTGTTGGGTGGTAAGGTTTCTGATGGAAACAGCACCGTAAAACTCGGTTCTACAGCCTCGCCAATCTATATCTACAAGAGCTCTAAGATGAATGGCTCTGTAATTAGAGCCGATGGTAATGACCGTCTCTCTGGTATGCCGGAGGGTGCAATCCTTAATATTGTTAAGCTCGAGTATATCGACTAATCCTAAATTTACCTCTATAGATGGGCGTCAGTAGTTTTTGCTGACGCCTCTCTTTTTTGTCTTTGTGTCCGCCCAAAAGAGACCAAAATCGCTATACCTATATATATAATATAAGGGGAAAATAGCAGGCAAATTTTTTTAATGGCTAACTCGCTCAGCAGTAGGGTAGTTAGCAATATTCGTCAAAAAATATCGCAAAAAAGTTATTAAAAAATTTGCATATCTCATTTTCTTGTCGTTACTTTGCACCCGCAATCAGGTCAGAAACACTGCCTGAGCGCAGAAAATGGTTCTTAAAAAATTTTATTAAACTTTTTTTCAAAAAGATTTGGAAGTTTGAAAAAGTTGCCTTACCTTTGCAGCCGCTTTCGCTTCTAAATGAAAAACGAGAGCAAAACGTTCTCTGAAAAAAAAGTTTGAAAATTTTTTCAAAAAGATTTGGAAGTTTGAAAAAGTTGCTTTACCTTTGCAACCGCTTTCCGCTTCTAAAATCGGAGAGAGAAACAAAGAGATCAAACAGACTTCGGTCTTAAGATACAATTCGTTCTTTGAGGTATTTGAGCAGCTAAATAAGTTTTTTCCACACTCGCAAGAGTGTAATTTCAAAAGAAACAATTACCTTTGAGATTAGAGCTAAGATTTAATTAATTCTTTTTTTTACAATGGAGAGTTTGATCCTGGCTCAGGATGAACGCTAGCGGCAGGCTTAACACATGCAAGTCGAGGGGCAGCATAATGAAGTAGCAATACTGATTTGATGGCGACCGGCGCACGGGTGCGTAACGCGTATGCA
>JAZQYI010000002.1:0-20403 GCA_045633445.1 Alistipes sp. | reverse complement strand
ATAAAGCGGATATCCTCGCCGAGGAGTCGCACATCCTCGCGCTTAACACCCACAGCAACGGTCTGTTGCGATGCGGCAGCGTTCTTGTCAGGCGTCACCACCATATTCAACGCTGGTGTTGTGAGGGTTACATACTGCTTCTTCTCGAGGTCGAAGTAGGTAAACTCTACGGGAGCAATCTCGTAGTCGCCCTCGGCACGCACGATAAATGGATAGTCGAAACGGCGATAGCCTACGCTACCCGAGGCATTATTCTCAATCTTCTCCTCGCTCTTCACGTCGTACAACTCGAATGACGACGGCAACGAGAGCGTTGGAGCAGATATAAATTTCAGATTTCCTGCGCCCGAGATGGTCAGTTGCAGAGTCACTGCCGAGTTCGCTGCGACCTCAGCCGAAGAGAGGCGGTGCGACATTGTGTAGCGACCTACTGCGCCCGAGAATGATTCCGGAGCGCCCGCAGGGAACTCCTTAACCTGCACCTTCACCTCAGGGGTTTTGAGTGCGCGACGCACATTGTAGACCTCGTGGCCTCCACCGAAGAATGGATCGTAGTTACGATTCGACTGCACCACCACCTGCGCCACTACGGTTAGTTCCGCTGGATCGATGGTGAGTGCTCCACTCTGCTGTGGATAGAGAATGTACTCTGCAATGTTGTACGCCTCGTAGACCTTGCCGTTCAATGTCTCGCGGAAAGGGCCCTGCTCGATATCGACCTGCTGACTCCAGAAGCCATTGAATGCTGGCATCTTGGAGGACTCCGAGCCGGCGATATTCACACGACTATACAACTTCAAGATTGCACGCACTGGCTCACCCTTGTATACCGATTTCGACGAGAGAACAAGACGCAGGAGAAGGTCATCCTTCTCGATTGTGCGGTTAGCACGACTCTCTGCCGACTCGCTCTGGGTGCGAGCGTTATTTTGTTGCGTTGCACCCTTGCTTTGCGCACCATCACGCACCTCAATCATTGTTCGCTGCGTGGTGTAGTTTTTCTTTTTGACACCGATTGTCGCTGGCGCAATGGCGAATGTTCCAGCCTTCTGCGGCAGCAAGACGTAGATTATGGCGTAACTCACGCTCTTGGTCATCTCGCCATTCACAATCTGGATGGACGAACCTTGCGACACCGAAGGACCTGCCAAGACATCGAAGTTCTCGAATGTCGGTGGCACAAACGAATCACTGTCGGGCTTGGCATTAAGCTCAAACTCCACACGAAACGCCTCACCCACCGAGGCAATCATCGGAGCATTTACCGAGAATGACACCTCCTCGGCAGCTTGCACCGTAAAGAGAGCAAATAGAGCTACGAAGGTAGCTAAAAGTGTTTTGAAAGTTATTTTCATCCTATAACAACAAACGCAAAAATTGCAGTTTTATTTTGTCAAAGTAGAGGGTAATCAGCCCTCTACTTCGTAATCGGAAAGCGGAAAACGGAATTTTTTTCACTTTTTCCTCGTCTCCTTATTTCAATGGTTTAACTAAATAGCCACCACTGAAAATTGCTTATGAGTGAGGGAATTTTGTGCGTTACAAGGCGCTGAGTGCGCAGCATAGTAAGCCTATGTGAGCAACTCAGCGACCGAAGTAAGGTGCAAAATTCACCGCTCAGAACAATTTTAATGAGCGAATTCTGCAAAGAAATCGTTACCCTTATCATCTACGATGATGAAGGCAGGGAAATTCTCAACATAAATCTTGCGGACTGCCTCCATACCGAGCTCTGGGAAGTCTACGATCTCAACACTCTTGATAGAGTTCTTTGCCAGGATAGCTGCAGGACCGCCGATAGAGCCGAGGTAGAAGCCACCGTGAGCCTTACAAGCGTCGGTAACTGCCTTTGAGCGGTTACCCTTTGCAACCATAACCATTGAGCCACCTACGCTCTGGAACAGATCTACATAAGAGTCCATACGACCTGCGGTAGTTGGGCCAAATGAGCCTGAAGCCATACCTGCAGGGGTCTTTGCAGGGCCTGCGTAGTATACTGGGTGGTTCTTGAAGTACTCTGGCATTGGCTTGCCCTCGTCAAGCATCTGCTTAATGCGTGCGTGAGCAATATCGCGAGCCACGATAAGTGTACCCTTAAGGTTGAGGCGTGTCTTGATAGGATACTGTGAGAGGATCTCACGCACCTTATCCATACCCTCGTCAAGGTCGATATCTACTGCTGGAGACATTGCTGGAGCCTGCTCCGGAAGGAAACGTGCAGGGTTCTTCTCAAGCTGCTCAATAAAGATACCCTCTGGGGTAATCTTCGCCTTGATATTACGGTCTGCAGAGCAGCTAACGCCGATAGCTACTGGGCAAGAGGCTGCGTGACGAGGTGCGCGGATAACACGAACGTCGTGAACAAGGTACTTACCACCGAACTGTGCACCGATACCCATATCCTGGCAAATCTTGAGGATCTTCTCCTCCCACTCCAGGTCACGGAAGCAACGACCGCCCTCGTTACCAGATGTTGGGAGCTCGTCCAGATAACCTGCAGATGCCTTCTTAACAGTTGCAAGACACATCTCAGCAGATGTACCACCGATACAAACTGCGAGGTGATATGGAGGACAAGCAGATGTACCAAGATCCTTGATGTGCTCCTTGAAGAACTTTACGAGTGACTCCTCGTTAAGCAGCGCCTTTGTCTGCTGATAGAGGAATGTCTTATTTGCTGAGCCACCACCCTTAGTGATAAAGAGGAACTCATACTCCATACCTGGGTGACCACCGTAGATGTCAATCTGTGCAGGGAGGTTAGAGCCAGAGTTGTGCTCGTCGGTCATTGTGATAGGAACAACCTGAGAGTAACGGAGGTTACGCTCTGCGTAGGTCTCGTATGCACCGCGAGAGATGTACTCAGCATCCTCAACGCCGGTGTATACATCCTCGCCCTTGTGAGCCACGCAGATAGCGGTACCAGTATCCTGGCAAGTTGGCAGCTCGCCCTCTGCAGCAACTACAGAGTTCATCAGCATAGTGTATGCCACGAACTTATCGTTGTCTGTTGCCTCAGCATCCTCAAGGATGTTACGCAGCTTCTGCAGGTGAGCAGAACGGAGGTAGAACGATACATCGGTGTAAGCCTCCTTAGCGAGAAGCTCCAGACCTTTAGGGTCAACCTTCAAAATCTTACGACCGTCACACTCAACGACCTTTACATAGTCCTTAGTAAGCAGACGATACTCAGTGTTGTCGCGCTCAATTGGGAGCGGCTCCTGATAGATAAACTCAGCCATAGTATAATAAATTAGTTAGTTAAATCTCTGATTTAAGCATTTATACTCAATAAACATACAAAGATACAAAATAAACTGTGAACTTAAAACAGCTACAGCAAATCTTTTCGATTTTTTTACTATATTTGTAACTGTTATGACTATTGCAGAGCTTATTTTGATTGCAGTCGGACTGTCGATGGATGCCTTTGCCGTTGCTATTGGCAAGGGGCTCTCTGTTGCGCGCGCCGATATGCGGAAGGCGACTATTACGGGAGTCTGGTTTGGTGGTTTTCAAGCACTTATGCCGATTATTGGCTACTTTTTAGGTGTTAGTTTTGCGGGTTTTGTCGAGAATGTAGACCACTGGATTGCCTTCGGATTGTTATGGCTCATAGGTCTTAATATGATTCACGAATCGCTGAGCAAAAGTTGCGAAAAGAGCGATGCCGACTTCTCCCCTCGCGCGATGTTCCCACTGGCTATTGCAACGAGTATTGACGCGCTTGCCATTGGTGTCTCCCTCTCATTTTTGGGCGAGCCGATAGCCCCTGCAGCTGCTACTATTGGTATTACAACTTTCATATTTTCTGCCGTCGGACTCTATATTGGCAATGCTTTTGGTTGCCGATACAAATCTAAGGCAGAGTTTTTGGGAGGAGCAGTACTTATGATAATCGGATTAAAAATCTTAATTGAACATACATTATGAACAGAGAATTAGCACTCAACCCCAACAAGGTGGTTGCCTTTCTTGGCAAGTCTAACAAGCAGTTCACAAAGGCCGACATTATCAACTACATCGAGCAGAATGGTATTCAGATGGTCAATTTTATGTACCCTGCAGGTGATGGTCGCCTTAAGACTCTCAACTTTGTGATTAACAATGCGGCATATCTCGACGCTATTCTCACTTGCGGTGAGCGCGTAGACGGCAGCAGCCTCTTCCCATTTATCGAGGCGGGCAGTAGCGACCTCTATGTATTGCCTCGTTTCTCAACAGCATTTGTCGATCCATTTGCGCAGATTCCAACACTCTCAATGCTCTGCACCTACTTCAACAAGGACGGTCAGATGCTCGAGTCTTCTCCTGAAAACACTCTGCGCAAGGCTTGCAAGGCCTTTAACGAGGTTACAGGTATGCAGTTTGAGGCAATGGGTGAGTTGGAGTACTATGTAATCGCTCCAGATGAGGGTCTGTTCCCAGCAACCGACCAGAAGGGATACCACGAGTCAGCCCCTTATGCTAAGTTCAACGAGTTCCGCACACAGTGTATGGCCTATATCGCGCAGGCGGGCGGACAAATTAAATATGGCCACTCTGAGGTGGGCAACTTTACTATCGACGGCCTTATCTATGAGCAGAACGAGATTGAGTTTCTGCCCGTTGCCGCAGAGGATGCAGCCGACCAGTTGATGATTGCCAAGTGGATTATCCGCAACCTGGCCTACCAGTATGGCTACGACATAACATTCGCGCCAAAGATTACCGCAGGCAAGGCTGGTTCGGGCTTGCATATCCATATGCGTATTACAAAGGATGGAGCAAACCAGATGCTCGACGGCGGCGTACTATCAGCAACTGCTCGCAAGGCTATTGCCGGCATGATGACCCTTGCCCCATCTATAACAGCCTTCGGCAATACCAATCCGACATCCTACTTCCGCCTTGTTCCGCACCAGGAGGCTCCGACAAATATCTGCTGGGGCGATAGAAACCGTTCTGTACTCGTCAGAGTACCTCTCGGTTGGGCAGCAAAGAGCGATATGTGCCAGACCGCAAACCCTCTTGAGGCTCCAAGTAACTACGATACCACACAGAAGCAGACCGTTGAGATGCGCTCGCCAGATGGCAGTGCAGATATCTATCAGCTCATCGCGGGTCTTGCTGTGGCTTGCCGACACGGTTTTGAGATGGATAACGCCCTTGCGATTGCCGAGAAGTGCTACGTCAACGTAAACATCCACCAGAAGGAGAATGCCGACCGTCTGAATAGCCTTGAATGTCTGCCAGATAGCTGTGCAGCCTCTGCCGAGTGCCTTGAGCGCCAGCGCGCAGTATTCGAGCAGCACAATGTCTTCAGCCCTGCAATGATTGACGGAATTATCAAGCGTCTGAAGAGCTACAACGATGCCACCTTGCGCAGCGATATTGCCGACGATCAGCAGAAGATGCTCAACCTCGTACATCAATACTTCCACTGCGGATAGCATCTGGAATTTATAACAGCAAAACAAAGAGCAGTAGACATCTACTGCTCTTTGTTTTAACCCCCCCACAAAAAAAGTAGAGGTGGGAAAACCCACCCCTACTTTTTGCTATCTTGTTGTTGACTAGTAGTTCAACACCTTAGATGATGCATAAGAGAGTTTGAGAGCATTAGCACGACGAAGCTCCTGCTTTACGTCGGCGATAATACCCATCTTCGTATTACCATCAGCCTTAAGACAGATAGTCATAGAAGCACGGTCAACCTCTGACAACTTATCGCGCTCTGCAGCTGCGAAATCGAGGATGTCCTTAGTAGTCTTATACGAATCGTTGAGCTGAATCAGCGGCGCAGTACCATACTTCGCCTGCATGTGTGTAACAGGTACACCAATGTGAATGTAGCTCACCAAATTCTTCTTCTCGAGCTTCTGAACCTCAGTTGCCTCAGGGAGCTTGTACTTAACCATCAGCTCCTGGTCACGCATTGAGGTAGAGAGCATAAAGAAGAAGAGGATGATATAAACGACATCGGGAAGGGAGGTTGTTGACATTGCAGGAACCTCGCGCTCGCCCTTTTTCTTCATTACTGCCATATTACTTACCCATTTTACGTGGCTCAGCCTCTGAAATCTTCAAAGGTACAGCCTTGGTTATTACTTTACGCTCCTCCTCACCAAGATCAGCGAACTTCTTGCCGAACTTAGTCATAGAGACATCATCACGAACCTCGTTAAATGCACGAGTAAGCTCGTTCTGTACGCGGATATAAACCTGATAATCAGTATCTCGAGTATTCTGAAGCGAGATTACGCCCTCACTAACAGGGAAGGTCCACTTCGAGCCATCTGGCATATCGAAGGTCTGCTCCTTCTTCTCAGGCAGGTTCTCATCATCATAAGGGTTAAGGATAAACTCCTTAGCCTTGTCCTTAAGATAATGGAGATCCATCACCTGACCGCCTGCCATCAGCTGACCGCTACCCGATACGAAAACAAGGAGAAGGTTACGCTCTTTAACCTTAATATCCTCCTGCTTTACATTCGGATCCGGCATAGGCGGAAGCACACGCACGATACCGGTATCAACATCCATTGTAGAAACCACAAGGAAGAAGATGAGCACGGTAAAGGCGATATCCGCTTGTGACGAAGCGTTGATTTCAGGTATTTTCTTACTTTTTGCCATAAATTACCTTACTATTTGAACAGGTTACGAACCTCAGTATAAAGTGTTACAATGATAGAAGCAGCAGCTACTACATAAGTAACAAGGATACCAACCTCAGAGATAACCAACTCGAATGGATCATCGAATACACCACCAGCAGAGTTAGGAATTACAATACCATCGTGGCCAAGTGCGATGAAGAGTGCAGCACCTACTACAACTACTACAAGCACAATGGCAAGCATTGTCTTCTTCAAACCTGCAGGATTAGTAATCGTACCCTTAATAGCTGAGATCAGCACGCTAAGAACTGCTCCAACGAGCAGAGCGTAGCCCCAAACGAGGTTCCAGCTAATGGCAACCTCGTTACCGCCAGATACTACTGCCCAACCTACCATAACAGCAGTGATGGCAAACAGCAGTCCAAGCAGTATATTTAGAAACTTTTTCATAGTTTGTTCTGTGTACGATTATTGTTTAGGTCTAATTATTTCTTGTAAACTGTAAGGATATCCATCAGGGTGATAGAAGCATCCTCCATCTCATTTACAATACCGTCAATCTTAACGATTACGTAGTTGTAGAACACCTGAAGAACCATTGCAGCAATCAGACCCAACAATGTAGTAAGCAGCGCCACCTTCATACCACCTGCAACGAGTGCTGGAGAGATGTCACCTGCAGCCTGGATAGAGTCGAATGACTGTACAAGACCTACTACGGTACCCATAAATCCGAGTGATGGAGAAAGAGCGATGAAGAGGCTCAACCAACCAAGACCAGACTCGAGCTGACCTGTCTGAACAGAACCGTAAGAAACAACTGCCTTCTCAACAGCATCAAGACCCTGCTCGTAGCGGTCAAGACCCTGCCAGTAGATAGAAGCGATTGGACCCTTAGTGTCACGGCAAACAGCCTTAGCAGCCTCGATACCACCCTCGTTGAGAGCCTTCTCTACAGAAGCGATGAACTTCTTAGTGTTGATTGTAGAAAGACCGAGGAAGAGGATACGCTCGATTGCAATAGCAAGACCGAGTACGAGTACGATAAGGATTGGGAGCATCCAACCCCAACCACCCTCGAGGAACTTCTGCATCAGAACGTGGTGGAGTGACTCACCTGCGATCTGTACCTCTGGGTCGATAGCCTCCTCAGCTACAGGAGCAGCCTCCTCAGCTACAGCCTCAACATTCTCAACGGTTGCCTGATCAGCAGCTGGTGCTGCAGCAGCATCCTGTGCGATTGCAGTGCTGAACGACAGAGCAGCAACTGCCAAAACCAAAAATAATTTTTTCATAGTTGTTTTTAATAAGTTAAAAAAATTGAATTGTTTTTGTTAAAATTTTCTCTCTATTAGTTTTTTTAGTTGTTTTTATCCCTTATTCAGTTCTCAGCCACACATATCAAACAGCGCACAATGCCGCCCACAACACACTGACTATCAGCACATTGCAGCCGCAAACTGCCCATTTTATAGGCTGTTCACAACTCTTATCAGTCCGAAATATACAAATTTTTTTTCTTTCTGCAAAGCCTAACAACCAAATTCTCCACTTTTTGATTTGAGCATAGCCTCCACTACACCCTCTTTTTGTGGACAATTTCCAAGTTGCAGCATCAGTTTTGTCACGGCCGCTTCAGTTGTCATATCGTGACCACTCAGCACGCCAACTTGCTGCAATCGCTTTCCGGTCTCGTAGAGCTCCATAGCCACTCCGCCACCCACGCACTGGGTGACATTTACTACCGTAATACCGCGCTCAATGGTCTCTGCAAGCAGATTGATAAACCAATCTGCCGTTGGAGCATTACCCGTTCCAAAGGTCTCGAGAATCACACCGCGCAGACCCTCTACCGAGAGCACCGCCTTGAGTGTCACCTCTGAAATTCCTGGGAATATCTTCAGTATCACCACATTGGTATCAAATCCATCCATCACGCGCAGTGGCTCTGGCTGAAATACACCCTCAAACCAACCATTTTCGTAGTGGATAAACGACGAGTTGTAGGTAATATTCACACCCACCTCTGCCAGTGGCGGATAGTTTCGCGACTCAAAGGCATTGAGGGCCTCTGCCGATAATTTAGAGGTGCGATTTGCCCTAAAAAGCCTATTCTGGAAGTAGAGACAGACCTCTGGCACCATCGGATAACCATTTCTCTGTGCCGCGGCAATCTCTATGGCGGTAATCAGATTTTCGCGACCATCTGTACGCATAATACCCATCGGAATCTGGCTTCCCGTAAAGACTACCGGTTTTTTCAGATTTTCGAACATAAAGCTCAGTGCCGATGCGGTATAGGACATCGTATCCGTTCCGTGAAGCACCACAAAACCGTCATACTTGTCATAATTCTCCTTTACCGTATGAGCCAGTTCGGTCCATAGCTGCGGAGTGACATTCGACGAATCGATCGGTGGCATCTTATGCACATCTATATGCACGTGAAGGTGTCGCACTGCTGGAAACTCCTTCTCGATAGAGTTGAAATCGAACGGTATCAACGTACCATTTTCATCTCTCTGCATACCGATTGTACCACCGGTATAGATAATCAAAATAGATTGTCTTTTCATATCTTTACAACTTGAATATTCGTTTTGCATTTGCCGTTGTCTGGTCTGCAACAAACTGATAGTCAACATCTTTCAGTTCGGCCACCTTTGCACATATAAAGCGCACATAGCTCGACTCGTTACGCTCTCCACGATGTGGTACTGGGGTCAGATATGGGCAGTCTGTCTCAAGGATTATATCGGTCAAATCCATCTGTTTTACCACCTCCGCGAGCTTGCTCTTTTTGAATGTCACAACACCTCCCACGCCGAAGAGGAAGTCACCACATTTTTTGAGTTTTTGGTAACTATCCACATCGTCCGAGAAGGCGTGAAATACTCCTCTTACACCTCTTCCCGCGAACTTTTCCATCACCTCGCACATCTCCGCCCACGCATCTCGCGTATGGACTACTATCGGCAAATCGTACTTTATTGCCATCTCTACCTGTGCCTCAAAGGCCGCAATCTGCTCCTCCTTGAAGTCCTTACTCCAGTAGAAATCAAGGCCAATCTCGCCCACACCCCAGAAGCGCTCAACCCCCTGTGGTGGCTGCTGCAAAAATGCCTCAACCTGTGCTAAATCGCGCTGCCAATGGGGATTTTCGTTTACCGATGTCGGATGCAGACCCATCATCGGGCGCACCATTTGAGGGTATTGACGCGCAAGGTCAAACATTCTCTCATAGCTCTCGCCATCAATGGCTGGCAACAAGAGCATCTGCACATCGTACTCTATACAGCGCTGCAACGCCTGCTCACGATCAGAGTCAAACTCCGGCTCGTATATATGCGAATGTGTATCTATCAACATAACTACTCCAACTCTAAAAGCTCCACAACATCCCTTGGTGTGCAGACCATCTGCGCCATCGATGTTGATATCATCCTATTTGTGCCCCACGACATCGAATCTGTCACTCGGCCAGGTAGCGCCAACAATGTCCTTCCATACCCATCGGCATACCTTGCCACAGGCTCAATCTCGCCACTCTCCACCACAACTACGCCGCGACAGATGCCCGCAATAAGCCTATGGTGCGGATAGAGGTTCTGGTCAACTGCCGCCGAGTTTTCGCCACGCTCCGAGATTAACAATCCTCCACTTGTAAGGATATTATCCGCCACCGAGAGATACCTCTCCGTCGAAATCTTCGACAACGGTACTGCCGACACACCAATCACTCTCAGCCCCGCGCCAACCGCTGCGCTGAGTACAACCATATTAAAATCGCCCTCCAATGCACCTACAATCACCGTCTCTGGAGCAACCTCGGCTATGTGATCAAGTATCGCAATGGCCATCTTCTCGCCATAAGGGCTTATGCCACTCTGACTACCCACAACAGCACACATAGCAGAGCATCGGAGCAATGAACTCTCCCCTACCATATATATAATATGCGGATAGTCACCAATATACCTCAACTGGTTGGGATAGTCGCTATCGGTCGATGCCACTACCCTAATGCCGCTCTTCTCACAAATCTTCAACTCCCTCTCCGCCTGCGCAAAACCCGCACGCGCCACAATATCACGAGCAATGCTCTGCTTAAGTTCTGCCACTCTAATAAGCTCATCCTCCGAGGCACTATAGACCCTCTCGGCACTACCAAATTGCTCAAGTAGATGCACTGTGGCTCTGGGCGTCAAATTCGGCACAAAAGATATCGCGATATCCTCAATTTTCATCTTCCGAAGAGGTTAAAACTAAAAAAATTTAAGTTTTTCACCGTAAAGATACAATTTTTTTTGGATATGAAATAAAAACGCACTATATTTGCACACCCAAACGGATAAAAAGGGTACAATGGTCTGATGGCCGAGTGGCTAGGCAGAGGTCTGCAAAACCTCGTACAGCGGTTCGAATCCGCTTCAGACCTCAAGGCGACTAACATTGTTAGTCGCTTTTTTTGTGTACATATTAGACGGGCGGTGGCGGGAACCGTTTCAGTTCAAAGCATAAAAAAACCTGCCTAACTTTCGTTAGACAGGTTTTATTGAATTCTATGATAAATTAAGCCTTACCATTAGAACCGAGAACATTCACAATCTTGTGGATGTACTGCTTCTTCATATTCTCACGAGCAGGACCGAGGTACTTACGTGGGTCGAACTCTGCAGGGTTTGTTGCGAATACCTCACGGATAGCAGCGGTCATAGCAAGACGAGAGTCTGAGTCGATGTTGATCTTGCAAACAGCGCTCTCAGCAGCCTTACGGAGCTGTGACTCTGGAATACCTACTGCAGCCTTGAGTGCACCACCATACTTGTTGATAGTTGCAACCTCCTCCTGTGGAACTGAAGATGAACCATGGAGAACGATAGGGAAGCCTGGGAGCTCCTTCTCAATCTCAGCAAGAACATCGAATGCCAATGGTGGTGGTACGAGAAGACCAGTCTGTGGGTCTACTGTGCACTGCTCTGGAGTGAACTTGTAAGCACCGTGTGAAGTACCGATAGAGATAGCGAGGCTATCGCAACCAGTCTTAGTTACGAAGTCTACAACCTCCTCTGGCTTTGTGTAGTGGCTCTCCTCTGCACAAACCTCATCCTCAACACCTGCAAGTACGCCGAGCTCGCCCTCTACAGTTACATCGAACTGGTGAGCATACTCAACAACCTTCTTAGTAAGAGCTACGTTCTCATCATATGGAAGGTGAGAACCGTCGATCATTACTGAAGAGAAGCCCATATCGATACAGCTCTTGCAAGTCTCGAAGCTATCGCCGTGGTCGAGGTGAAGAACGATCTGTGGATTCTCCCAACCCAGCTCCTTAGCGTACTCTACAGCACCCTCTGCCATGTAGCGGAGAAGAGTCTGGTTTGCATAGTTACGAGCACCCTTAGAAACCTGAAGGATAACTGGAGACTTTGTCTCAGCGGCTGCCATGATGATAGCCTGCAACTGCTCCATGTTGTTGAAGTTGAATGCAGGAACTGCGTAGCCACCGTCGATTGCCTTTGCGAACATCTCACGAGTGTTTACAAGGCCGAGATTCTTGTACGAAATCATAATTGCTGAATTAATTTATGGTTAATTAAAATGTTTGTTCACTTTTTCGGGCCAAAAATACAAAATTTTTCTCAATTTTCGACACTAAAATACCAAATTCCACACAAATACTATACTTAGCAGTATAGGAGCCACCCATTTTAGCACAAATGCAAGTAGTGGAAAGAGGCGTGCACGAAGTGTGCCGTGGTTCGAGATCTCGCCACGGAAGAGTTCTCTATCGAGCACCCAACCTGCAAAAATCGATGTCAGGAGGCCTCCTACAGGCATCAGCACATCAGCCGTCACCGCATCAAAGGCATCAAAAAACCAACCCCACTTAAGACAGACTACAGACAGAGCGATAGTTGCCAAAGTGGTTATTCGTGCAGCATTGCGACGAGCTATATTGTGGTTCTCCTGCAGATACTGTGTCAGCACCTCGTGGAACGAAATTGTCGAGGTGAGCGCCGCAAGCACAACAAGCAGGAAAAATATCGACGACCAGAGCCCTGCCGCTGGCATCTCGGCAAAGATAAACGGCATAGTCTCAAAGAGCAGTGTCGGGCCTGCAGTAGGTTCAAGACCCTTAACGCTAAATACCGCTGGGAAGATAACCATACCCGAGAGCATCGCCACAAAGAATGTCATAAGGCTCACCGAGAACGATGTCTTCGTCAGATTTGTACCCTCCTTGAAATATGACGAGTATGCAATCATACAACCCAGTCCAATAGAGAGCGAGAAGAATGCCTGACCAATTGCGCTAACAATGGTCTTTACAGAGAATGCCTTACTAAAGTCGGGTCTGAAGAGGAAGCTATAGCCCTCTGCCGCGCCCGACATAGTTGCCGAATGGACAACCAGCACAATAAGCATAACAAGCAGAATTGGCATAACTATCTTCGAGATTCGCTCAAGTCCCTCCTGCACACCCATAACCACAATAGCGTGGGTCATAACCACAAAGAGTACGGTATAGAGTGGTTCGCGCCACGAAGAGGTAAAGGCTGCAAAGTGCTGTGCAAAATCGCCCACAGAGTAGAGTACGCCATTTGCCGAACTGATAAAGTACTCAAGCGACCAGCCCGCAACAATATAATAGAAGCCCGAGATAAGCAGCGAGACAATGACGCTGTTATATCCCAGCCACTTCCAACGTGGCGAGAGTTGATTGTATGCCTTAACGGGGCTTTTGCGTGTGAATGTACCGATAGAGAACTCGGCAAGCATAACGGGAATACCCACCACAAGCACACTCAAAAGATATACAAGCAGAAAGGCTCCGCCGCCATTCTCTCCCGTCATATATGGAAATCGCCAGATGCTACCAAGACCGATAGCACTACCAGCGGCAACAAGTATTGCTCCAATCTTGCTGCCAAAAGATGCTCTTTTGCCCATTTGCCAATAATAACCTAATTTCGCCCCTATCTGCCGCCAGTAAGCGTTACGCTAACCCTACGAACCTTGCCGCCAAGTGGTGGAGCAAGCTTTGTCACGGTGCACTTAACCTGTGCAATCTGACCAAAACGCTCAAACAGAGCGTTAATAATATTCTGAGCCACGCGCTCGATTGTGCGTTGCGTGATTGCCATTTGCTCGCGCACAACCTCGTAGACAGTAAGATAGTTTACAGCAAGCGTAACATCATCCTTCTCTGCCACATCGCCCAGAGGAGATACAATCTCAAGGGCAACCTCAAAGTGGCTGCCCGAGAGTTGTTCCAAGTCATAACAACCGTGGAAGGCGTGGAACTCCAAGCCCTCCAGGTTGATTGTATATAGCTGATTGCTACTCATTTACGATAACAAGATAGTAGTTCTTCTTACCCTTCTGCACAAGCAGATACTTACCTGCAATAAGGTCTGCAGCAGTAACTGTCGCAGCAATATCCGCAACCTTCTCCTTATTCAGCGACACGCCACCGCCCTGAATCATCTTGCGGCACTCGCCCTTTGATGGGAAGATGTTTGTCTTCTCGGCACACAGGTCGATAAATGAGCAACCGAGGTCTGCTGCAGCAATTGTAAACTGCGGCACACCCTCAAATACCTGAAGAAGGGTCTGCTCATCAAGGCTCTTCAGCGCCTCAGATGTTGCCTGACCAAAGAGGATGCCAGATGCAGCAACTGCCTTCTCATACTCAGCTGCCGAGTGAATCATTGTAGTAACCTCCTGTGCAAGGCGCTTCTGGAGCACACGAAGATGCGGTGCAGCCTCGTGCTCAGCGATAAGTGACTCAACAGTCTCGCGGTCAAGCAGTGTAAAGATCTTGATATAACGCTTTGCGTCGTCATCAGATACATTGAGCCAGAATTGGTAGAACTTATATGGTGAGGTATATTTTGCATCGAGCCATACATTACCGCTCTCGGTCTTACCAAACTTTGTTCCATCAGCCTTGGTAATCAGAGGACAGGTGATAGCAAATGCCTCAGCCTCAGAGCCGAGCTTACGACGGATAAGCTCTGTACCTGTGGTGATGTTACCCCACTGGTCTGCACCACCGAGCTGAACCTTACAGTTCATTGTCTGGTAGAGGTGCAGAAAGTCGTAACCCTGCAACAGTTGATATGTAAACTCTGTGAATGACATACCGTCACCCTCGCCATTGAAGCGCTTCTTTACAGAGTCCTTAGCCATCATATAGTTTACAGTGATACACTTACCAATCTCACGAGCAAAGTCGAGGAACGAGAACTCCTTCATCCAGTCGTAGTTGTTTACAAGGACTGCAGCGTTCTCAGCATCTGAATCGAAGTCAATCAGACGTGCAAGTTGAGCCTTGATAGCCTCCTGATTGTGACGCAGTGCAGCCTCATCGAGCAGGTTACGCTCCTGTGACTTACCACTTGGGTCGCCAATCATACCTGTTGCACCACCTACAAGCGCCACTGGACGGTGACCGCACATCTGGAGGTGCTTAAGAATCATCACACCTACAAGGTGACCAATATGAAGTGAATCCGCTGTAGGGTCGATACCCAAGTATGCGGTAGTCATCTCCTTCTCCAACTGCTCCTCAGCTCCTGGCATAATGGTATGAATCATACCGCGCCACTGAAGCTCCTCAACAAAATTCTTTCTTGCCATAGTATCTTATATTTTTTTGTTATTCCTAATCTACTTCAAGGTCAAGAGTCTTTACAAACTCATCAAATAGCGGTGAACACCCCGCCACGTGTGCTAAACGATCCTCCAACTTCACGGGGCGCAACTTCACCTGCACCTCATTGAGCACCACCTCGAGCTTTACAACACCCTCTACACCCGCCACATCGGCAAAGTGCTCGGTAATCTCACTACGCGTACCCACCAAATCGTCACGCAAAATAGGTGTCGGCACCTCAACAGAGATTGTGTTGCCCGAAATTACCACCTTCTCAAAGGCTGACGAAAATCGCGGATGCTTTATCACCAACAATGCCACAGCCTTGTCAAACGCCGCCTTGAGCTTCTCCTCACTCTTTGGGTCGGTATAGATATCCACGCTCTGCTCACTCTGCACTGGCGCAGACATCGACTTGATAAGGTCGTTTATCGAACCCGACGCCAAGGCGTTGTCTATGCTGCTGCGCTTACCCATTCCGCTAACCATTCGCGGTGCTGCAGCTCTCGGCTGTGCTGCAGGGGCAGGTGCACTCTGCGGCTGCGGAGTTGCTTGCGCTACGGGAGCCGGTGCTGGGGCCGGAGTTGGAGTTGGTACCACAACACTCTGCGCTACAGGCGCTGGAGCAGGCTGCATAGTAGGCGCTGCTGGAGCAGGCTGAGCCACAACACTTTGCGGCGCATCAAGCTCTGGAAGCGGATACTCCTCAGCTATGGGGAGGGTCAGGTCAGAATTTTTTTTTTGAGCCATTGCTGCAATCTTCATCAGCGTAAGCTCCACAAGCAGGCGTTGGTTAGATGCGGTGCGCAACTTCCCATCTGCATCCGAGAGCAACGAGATTGCTCCGAACAAGAATGTTGTATTGCAACGCTTTGCCTGCTCACGATAACGCTCAAGCAACGCACCCGTAAACTCGATAAGAGAGATTGCAGGGCCCGCTGCCACGAGCAAATCGCGCATATGTTGGTTAAGACCATTCATAAAAATCTGACCAGAGAAACCCTTTGTCAACACCGCATCAAATGCGAGCAGTGCATCCACATAGTTTCCCTCAAGAAGCAGGTCGGTAAAGCGGAAGTATGTATCGTAGTCAAGCACATTAAGTGTCTGAGCCACAGCCTTGTACTCCAAGTTTGTACCACAGAACGATACCGCCTTGTCAAACATCGACAACGCATCGCGCATACCGCCATCAGCCTTCTGTGCAATAAGGTTGAGCGACTCATCATCAGCCGTAACGCCCTCATTGCCAGCAATATAACGAAGATACTCTACTGCATCCTCCACGCGGATACGGTTGAAGTCGTAGATCTGACAGCGCGAGAGGATAGTAGGGATAATCTTATGCTTTTCAGTTGTTGCGAGGATAAAAATAGCGTGCTGCGGAGGCTCCTCAAGGGTCTTAAGAAAGGCATTAAACGCAGCCTGAGAGAGCATATGAACCTCATCGATGATAAATACAGAGTAGTGACCCACCTGCGGGATTACTCTCACCTGCTCAATAAGGTTACGGATATCCTCAACCGAGTTGTTAGATGCAGCATCGAGCTCGTGGATGCTCATCGAGCGACCCTCGTTAAACGAACGGCACGACTCACACTCATTACAAGCCTCTGCACCTACAGGGCTAAGACAGTTGATAGCCTTAGCAAAGATGCGGGCACAAGTGGTCTTACCCACACCACGCGGACCGCAGAAGAGGTATGCGTGCGCCAGCTGATTGCGCTCAATCGCATTCTTAAGCGTCGAGGTAATATGCTTCTGACCTACGACCGAGTTGAAGGTCGCGGGACGATATTTTCTTGCCGATACTACAAATTGTTCCATAATCGCCACAAAGTTATAAAATTATGTGTAAAGTAGAAAAAATATTCTCTAAAACTATTAGTTTTAGCTCTCTTTAATAGCCAATTTGTCACTTTGCTCTGCCAAAATGGATTTGGCAAAGAAGTTGAACAACAATACCGTGAAAACCAAAATTGTTATGGCTATGAATATCAATGTACTTACAATAAAGGCGCAGCAGGCGTTGCAAAGTGCAGTGGCTGTGGCGCAGAGAGGTGGCCAGCAGGCTGTAGAGCCGCTGCACCTGCTCTCGGTTTTGATTGCCGAAAATGACGATTTAGCGCCATTCCTACTCGGCAAGTGTGGCATAAGTCTGCCAAATTTGCGTAACAGCGTGGCAGAGGCTCTGTCAAGGCTGCCAAAAGTGTCAGGTAGTGGCGAGCAGTACTTCTCGACAGATACCACAAAGATTATCCAGCGCGCGGTAGACTTTACCAAGAAGTTTAACGACAGATATGCCTCTATCGAGCACCTCCTCCTCGCCCTTGTGGCAGAGCGAGGCGCAGCCTCTGAATTACTTAAGGCTCAAGGGGTTACTGAGGCTGAACTTCTTGAAGCCGTGCGCCAATTTCGCAAAGGTGCGACAGTCGATTCTCAGACCGACGACAAGCAGTTTGACGCCCTTGGCAAGTATGCCATAAACCTCAACGAACTTGCCCGCACTGGCAAGCTCGACCCTGTCATTGGCCGCGATGAGGAGTGCCGCCGCGTACTCCAAATTCTCTCGCGCAGAACAAAAAATAACCCAATCCTTGTCGGTGAGCCGGGCGTTGGTAAGACCGCCATTGCCGAGGGTATCGCACACCGCATTGTTGATGGTGATGTACCTGAAAATCTACGTTCTAAGAGCATCTATTCACTCGATATGGGTGCACTTATCGCGGGTGCGAAGTATCAGGGCGAGTTTGAGGAGCGACTCAAGGCGGTAATTGCCGAGGTCTCTGCATCAGATGGCGAGATACTGCTCTTTATTGACGAGATTCACACCCTTGTCGGCGCGGGCAAGAGTAGCGGCGCGATGGATGCAGCAAATATCCTCAAACCAGCCCTTGCGCGTGGTGAACTGCGCACTATCGGCGCAACGACGCTCGATGAGTATCAGAAGTATTTCGAGCAAGATAAGGCCCTTGAGCGCCGTTTCCAGAAGGTTATGGTCGACGAGCCTACCCGCGAGGATGCAGTGAGCATTCTTCGTGGCCTTAAAGAGCGATATGAGGGTCACCACAAAGTCCGCATTAAGGATGAGGCGATAGTTGCCGCCGTGGAGTTGTCACACCGTTACATCTCCGACCGTTTTCTGCCCGACAAGGCGATAGATTTGGTCGATGAGGCTGCATCAAAGCTGCGTCTTGAGATGAACTCAGTCCCCGAGGAGATCGATGCCCTTGACCGTCGTATTCGCCAGATGGAGATTGAGCGCGAAGCTATCCGCCGCGAGGGCGATAAGGGCCGCATAGAGGCGCTGGATCGCGATATTGACAACCTACGCGCGAAGGAGTCGCAGATGAGGGCTAAGTGGCAAGGAGAGCGCGATATCCTGCAGAAAATACAGCACAACAAGCAGCAGATAGAGCAATTCAAGGTCGAGGCACAGCAGGCCGAGCGTCAGGGCGATTATGGTCGCGTGGCAGAGATTAGATACGGCAAGATTGTCGACTGTCAGCGCGCTGTGGAGGCTCTGCAGCAGGAGCTCGATACGGCAACCGCTTCAGGTCAGATGATTAAGGAGGAGGTCGACTCTGCCGACATTGCCGAGGTGGTATCGCGTTGGACCGGCATCCCCGTAAACCGAATGCTCGCCTCCGAGAGCGAGAAGCTGCTCAATATGGAGGATGAGCTCCACCGCCGCGTAGTTGGTCAGCAGCCCGCTATCGTGGCAATCTCCGAGGCTGTACGCCGCTCTCGCGCAGGTCTTAACGACCCTCGCAAGCCTATCGGCTCGTTTATCTTCCTCGGAACTACGGGCGTGGGCAAGACCGAACTGGCAAAGGCCCTGGCCGAATTCCTCTTCAATGACGAGAATATGATTACCCGTATCGATATGAGCGAGTATCAGGAGCGCCACGCCGTATCGCGCCTTGTCGGAGCGCCTCCGGGATATGTCGGTTACGATGAGGGCGGACAGCTCACCGAGGCGGTGCGCCGCAAGCCATACTCTGTCGTGCTACTTGACGAGATTGAGAAGGCACACCCCGACGTCTTTAATATTCTGCTGCAGGTGCTCGACGATGGCCGACTGACAGACAATAAGGGTCGCACGGTCGACTTCCGCAACACTATTATCATTATGACCTCCAATATGGGCTCGCACCTTATCCAAGAGGCCTTCTCAAAGGCACTTGAAGAGCAGCACACCCTCTCAGAGCAGGTTGTTGAACGTGTGCAAACGGACGTTATGGAGATGCTCAAGATGCAGCTTAAACCCGAGTTTCTAAACCGCATCGACGAGATTGTTATGTTCGAGCCTCTAAGCAAGAGCGACATTGCCAAGATTGTCGATCTGCAGATGGCTGCTCTGCAAAAGATGTTGGCACACAACGGTCTTACTCTCACCTATACCGACGCTGCGCGCGAGACTATTGCCACAGCGGGCTACGACGCAATGTACGGCGCGCGACCTGTCAAGCGAGTTATTCAGCGTGAGGTTGTCGGTGAACTATCTAAACTCATCCTTGCAGGTGCTATCAGCCGCGAGAAAGCTATTGTGATTGATGCGGTAGATGGCGCACTGAAGATAACAAATTGAAAGTAAAATAACGCAAAATAGAAAACAAAAACGAAAATAGCGCCATAAAACAGCGCTAAAAAGGAAAATAAAGGATAAAAAAACGAAAAAATTATCCGAAAATCACCACAAAAGTTACACTCTTCAACTTCAAATATATGCGAAATAACGCTCTCTGGAGCACTTTTGACTGAAACGAAAAAAAATAATATTTTTTTGACTTATAATTTGGAAGTTTGGAATAGTTATTGTACTTTTGCACTCGGAATGAGATGAAAGTCTCTTCTGAAGATAGGTTTTTAGGTTAGGTTTAGGGAGCAGCACTTCGTATGGCGAGGTGCTGCTTCATTTTTGTGCACGATATACCGTATCTGACACACTCTAATAACAAAATCTGCCACCAATACAAATGCCTGCTGGGCTGTACTTGGTGTACTGCTCATTTGGGACTATGAGGGATATAGCGAAGGTGTGCCGCTATCACGATAAAACCCAATTTATCGTCAAAAGGTAGTAGTAGGTGCATATCGTGAAAAATCCCCGGATGGGTAGTACGTTGAGAAGTCGGA
>JAZQYI010000001.1:0-282843 GCA_045633445.1 Alistipes sp. | reverse complement strand
TTACCTTCATCCCTTCTGCCAGCACTTTTGCTTTTAGTGCCTGGTCTTCAAATGTCTTAGACATATAGTTAATTTTTTAGTTAAGCGAGAGCCCTCGTAGCCCTGCCATCATAGCAAAAATACGAAAAAATCGGCAAAAATGATTCCTACAACTCGAACTTTTCTGGAAACTCTTATATGTATAAGTGCATAATAACAAGCAATATACTTACTATTGCTTTGCACTCAATCCTTCTATTCCTTGGCTGTATCGGCAGTGTGCATTTCTGCAAATCCCGCCTCAAACCAAAAAACATCTATCGTAGGCAAACAATTCTTTGAATAATCCGAATACAGAAAACGGCAGTCACATAATTGCGACTGCCGATTTTTTTGAATACACCCAAAGGTTGAATACACTAAACAATGCCTTCTTTAATGATGTGATTAACCAGGCGTGTAAGGTATTTCACTGCATCGTCCTTGCTATCACCATATACATCGCCATAGAAACCCACTGTCCTCCAAAAGAGATTATCATCTTGTGGTAAGTCATTTTTGCGTAAGTAAGCAAGCCTTTTGGCATTCTTTAAGATACATTCCACTAAATACTCGCTCATATCCATTCCTGGCTCTTTCTGCTGTTGAGGGCAGGCGGCGGAACACCCTGTTACCCTTTCAGAACAAGGGCTAACGGGAAGAGTATTATTACTTTCACTCTTGGAGTTTATATAGGATTCTTTCTCTTCCTCGCTCGTCGTAGATAATTCAAAACCCTTGAAATTATATACCTCTTGCAGAGGTTCTTTCTCTTTGTTTTCTTCCAATCGCTCACTATCGTTCACGATTTCTTTATTAGAAAACCCTATTGAAGAATTAGAAAAAGAAGATTGAAACGCTGTTGAACCTGATGGAGCATCAGCATCAGCATCAACCTCAACATCTACTTTTTCATTTACATTTACTTCTTCATTTTCATCTACTTCAACATCTTCATTAACATCTACATCAAGGGGTTGTTTCGGGGTTGATTGGGGGTTGTTTTTGCGAGCGTTCTGATTTCCCTTCGGTGCGCCACCTAACTTCCCAAACTCGGCACCCTTCTTACCATTCTCAACACTCGCCATATACCGCCGCCTTGCACTATCAAGATTGGGTTTTGCCAACTCCATTATCACATTAACCATCGGACTACTGCTCTCCTCATCTACTCCTTCAAGAGCATAATCTCTTATTTTCATCACGCACTCTCTAAACTCTGCATCGTTGAGGTGCTTCATCGCCGACAGAAAACTGTCGTAAAAAACAAATGACCGTTTCTCATCTTTCTTAGCCATTTCAATTAAAGTTTTTTTCAATTATTTTTGAACCACGCCGACACCATCGGCGCAGTTAGGTCTGTAAACCTACTAAAATATAGTAGGCTCATATCTCAAAGTCAAGCGTTTTTTGTAAGAAATGCTGCTTTTTCGGGATAAAAATCTTTTAACCACTCAATAAACTCAACAATCTTCAAGTAGTCATCTATAAAAGTTCGATAGTCTGGCACGATGTGGCACAAACGCGACAATCTTCTACGAAGGTGTCGCGTTTTTTTGCGTCTAAAGGGACTCGACAACCTGTGGCGCCTCGGATGACTTGTCTTCCCTCTACTGGCGATTGCTTCGCAATTTTGCGTAATTTGTGCCACAGAGTCTTTGAAAACAGGTTTTCAGACTCTGTATCCCAAATTCCACCAACCTGCGGTTGCGCCAGCATCGTTTGGTCATCTCTCGGCTGCAGCGGTCGTTCGAGTGCGTTACAACTTGGCAAGTGAAGTACATTCACAAAAATTACTGTCTGAAATCGCCAACAATATATGATTGACTGCTCCCTTCGGTCTGCTCTCGACTGCTGCCGCCGTTCGAGAATGTTCAATTTGGAGGATCATTTTTAAGTGGCAGTAGTAAAAAATATCAAAAAAAGCCAATAGCTTACGGTTAAAAGCTAAAAGCTAAAAAATTTTTACTACCTTTGTATTATGGCTCAGAAGATAACTCTCACACTTACGCCAAAACAGGCGTCGGATAGTAAATTCTACACAGCTGCTGTGGCTCGACAGATGGGCATAAAGCAGAGCGACATTGCGCTGTTACGCATAGTCAAGCGCTCGGTGGATGCTCGTCGAGGTGCGCTAAAGGTCAACCTCACTCTTGAGGCATTTTTAGACTTTGAGCCGATGCCAGAGCCTATTCATTTCGACTATCCAAATGTAGAAAACGGCACTCCGATAATCATTATCGGCGCAGGCCCTGCAGGTCTTTTTGCAGCACTCAGACTCATTGAGTTAGGATTCAAGCCTATGATCTTCGAGCGAGGCAAGGATGTTGCTGCTCGAGGCAAGGATATTGCCCAAATTCAGCGTGGCGGAGCTATCGATCCCGACTCAAACTACGCCTTTGGCGAGGGTGGTGCAGGAACATTCTCAGATGGCAAGCTCTTCACCCGTTCAAAGAAGCGTGGCGACTACAACAGGGCGTTGCAACGTCTTGTATATCACGGAGCTACAGATGAGATCCTCTACGAGGCTCATCCTCACATTGGCTCTGACCGTCTACCGCGAATTATTGCCGATATGCGCCGTCAGATTGTCGAGTGTGGCGGTGAATTTTACTTCAACTCTCGCGTTACGGGCATAACCATAAAAGATGGTCGCGCCGTGGGCATTGAGGTCAGCGACAAGCGCATCGATGGTGCAGCGGTTATCGTTGCCACAGGCCACTCCGCACACGATATATACACAATGTTACACAACAGCGGCGTGCTGTTAGAGGCCAAGCCGTTTGCTATGGGCGTACGCATTGAGCATCCGCAGTCACTCATCAACAAGATACAGTACCACAACTCCGACCAGATGGAGTACCTCCCTGCTGCGGCATATTCGCTGGTTGAGCAGGTCGGTGGTCGTGGTGTATACTCGTTCTGTATGTGTCCTGGAGGTTTTATCGTTCCCGCGATGACCGATGAGAGCCAGAGCGTTGTAAATGGCATGTCGCCATCACATCGTGGCTCGCCATTTGCAAATTCAGGCTTTGTAACAGAGATTCGCGCAGAGGACTATGCACACCTTACCGAGCAGTTTGGTCAGCTTGCAGGTCTTGAGTTTCAGCGACAGTTTGAGGTTATGGCACGCGAGCAAGCAAATGGTCGCCAGACAGCCCCTGCACAGCGCGTTGCAGACTTTGTGGCGGGTAGAGAGTCGGCATCGCTCCCACTCTGTTCGTATGTTCCAGGCATTGTTCCTTCAAGACTCGACAAGTGGATGCCCGAGTTTATCTCATCTCGTCTGCGCGAGGCGATACGCATCTTCGATCGCAGAATGCGTGGTTATCTGACAAATGAGGCGGTGGTAGTGGGCGTAGAGTCACGCACATCTACCCCAGTGCGTATTCCGCGCGACAAGGAGACTCTTACACATCCGCAAATTGCAGCACTCTACCCTGCTGGTGAGGGCGCAGGATATGCAGGAGGAATTATCTCGGCGGCTCTCGACGGCGAGCGTATTGCCGAGGCTATAGCACAAACAACTAAATAGCACAAAGGTATGTTCTCTATTATCGTCTGCTCAATATCGCCACACAAAGCGGAGGCGCTGAAACGAAATATCGGAAATACCGCCTCTATGCCATTTGAGATGCTCATTTTCGACAACCGACAGGTCGGAATGGGTATTTGTGCCGTCTACAACAAGATGGCAGAGCAAGCCAAGTACAATAATCTACTCTTTGTGCACGAAGATATCGTATTCCACACATCAGGTTGGGATAGAGTTCTTGCCGACAAGTTCGCTGAGACAGACTGCGGCGTGATTGGTTTTGCTGGTGGCACATCTAAATACCCTTTTCCATACGGTTGGGGTAGCAGCAAAAGATTTATCCACCGAAACTATATCCAGGACTTCAGCATTAACGAGAGCAAACACATAAAAGAGAGTGCCGACGAGCCATTTACTGAGGTCATAACACTTGACGGAATGTTTCTGGCAGCTCGCAAAGATGTATGGAGCAAGTGCCGTTTTGATGACAAGACCTTCTCTGGCTTTCACTCATACGATACAGACTTTTCCACATCTGTATATGTTGCCGGATTTAAGAACTACGTCTGCAACGATGTGATTATAGAGCATCAATCTACCGGTTCATTCTCAAGGAGTTGGTACCAGAGCGAGCTGATATACCTCCAAAAGTGGCAGAGTGTCTTGCCGCTCTATATCACCCCGCGCCATACAGCCGAGGAGATGGCAGAGCAGGAACAAAAGATAGAGTATCGCACACTAAAAAGGCTCTTTAAGTTGGGAATACTCAACCGAGAGGAGGCTCTTGTTGCCATAAAAGAGTTCCGAAAGAGCCATCCTTTCTCTATCTACTCTCTCTTATTGACATTCAAACTACCAAAATCATAATATACTATGTTCCGCCGTATTATAGATTCTATCCGTAAGATGTTCCACAGATTGTACTCTCTATACAAGAGACTCTACTTCAAGCGCTGTGGCAAAAAACTCTTTATCAAACACCCTTGCTATGTATTTGGCGGTAGTATGATAATTATCGGCGATAACTTCCGCGCCGAGAAACGTCTACGATTAGAGGCCTTTAGACACGACGGGAATCGCGAACCAAAGATATTTATTGGTGACAATGTTCAGATAACTTGGGACTGCCATATCGGTGCAATAAACCGAGTAGAGATTGGCGACAATGTACTTATCGGCAGCCGCGTGCTTATTACAGATCACGCACACGGACATATTCCACCTCTATCTGCTGACATTGCACCGGCTAACAGAGAATTATACTCAAAAGGAGCTGTTAAGATTTGTAAAAATGTATGGATTGGTGAGGGTGCTGCTATTCTGCCAGGAGTAACTGTCGGCGAGAATACAATTATCGGAGCCAATGCTGTAGTAACACACTCTCTACCAGCCAATTGCGTTGCCGCAGGAAATCCTGCCAAGATTATAAAAACCTTTTAACTACACTATACAATGAAGCGACTTTTCATCCTACTAACTCCGTTTTTACTGGCCGCTTGCGGTACACTTAACACCGAAAAACTTCTCAGTGCAGGTGTAAATCTGGCGACCTCTTACTCAATTACCGACGCACAGGTTACATCTATGTGTGCCGAGTATATGACATATCAGGACGAGCAGAGCGTTATCGCTACGGCAGACTCTCCATACACCACCCGTCTCAACAAGTTGACAAGTGGTATTAAGAGCACTGATGGACTAAAACTCAACTTCAAGGTCTATCAGAATGAGGAGATTAACGCCTTTGCGTGTGGTGATGGTAGCATCCGTGTATATTCGGGTCTGATGGATGCAATGACCGATGAGGAGATTTTTGCCGTTATCGGTCACGAAATTGGCCACCTCAAGCATGCCGACACTAAGAATATGATGAAGCAAGCTTACAAAACTGCGGCTCTCAAGGATGCTATTGGTGCTATCAACCCTACCCTTGAGAAGCTGACCAACTCTCAGTTGGCTGCTATTGCCGTAGCTTATAAGGAGGCACAATTTTCTCAGACTCAGGAGTTTGCAGCCGACCAGGAGGCATTCAACATCTGCATTGCCAACAACTACAGTCCATATGCTATGTACAACGCGCTTAATAAGCTTGTAGAGCTTGCAGGTGGCAATAGTGGTTCTGCATCAAAGGTGGCTCAGATGTTCTCAACACACCCAGATAGTGCAACTCGCGCTGCCCGTATGAAGCAGACAGCCGATGAGTATGTAGCTCAACAAAAGCAGTAGTCTATGTTCTCAATTATCGTCTGTTCCATAAATCCGCAGAATGTCCAGACCCTCAAGCAGAGCATTGAGGCGACTGCAACTATGCCCTTTGAGATGATTGTGTTTGACAATCGTCAGAGTGGTATCGGCATCTGTCAGGTATACAACCAGTGTGCAGAGCGTGCAAAGTACGACTATCTCTGCTTTGTTCACGAAGATATTATCTTCCACACTCAAGGTTGGGATAAAATCTTGGCAGAAAAGCTTTCTGAAGCGGATTGTGGTGCTATCGGTTTTGCTGGTGGAACAGCTAAATACCCATACCTATACGGTTGGCAAAACATCAGCACCTTCTGCAAAAAACACTACCTGAGGGGCGATGGAAAAACGACTTCGCTCCGCAGCTCAAAGAGCAGAAGCGACTTTTCTGAGGTTGTGACACTTGACGGTATGTGTCTGTTTGTCAGCAGAGAGACGTGGAGCAAGCACCGCTTTGACCAGACCACATTCACCGGTTTTCACTCCTACGACACCGATTTTACTACCGCACTATTTGTTGCCGGCCGTAAAAACTATGTATGTCATAGTGCCGTTGTAGAGCACCGCTCCACAGGCTCATTCTCAAGTAGTTGGTTGGAGAGTGTGAAGATCTATCTCAATAAATGGGGTAGTCACCTTCCTCTCTATGTCACTGATACTCACAGCAGGAGCCAGATTTGCCGCAAAGAGGCTGCTGCTGAGGCATACGCTATCAAGAAGTTGATATCAAATCGCCTAATTACAAAGAGCGAAGCTGTAGATGCTATTGGCAATTTCCGCAAACGACATCCATACAACCTGCACACTCTTCCGCTACTTATAAAACTCAAAAAACTCCGTTAGAATGGATAAAACAAAGGTTAAGGTCGTTATACCGTTATATACTCAGACCCTCACAGGTCGCCATCTGCACTCGTTTCAGAACAATATCAAGGTGTTTGCAGCCTACCCTATCGTTCTGCTTGCACCCGAAGGGCTTGACATCGAGGCTATATCCTCACTTGCTCCACAAGCGGAGGTTATGCGAGTGTCGAAAGATTGGCTCGGCGAGAAGGGTATTGCAGGATATAACAATATGATGCTATCAAAGAGTTTCTATCAGCTCTTTGCCGACTGCGAGTATATACTTATCTGTCAAACAGATGTGTGGGTATTTAGCGATGAGTTGAGCCAGTGGTGTGACAAGGGCTATGATTACGTTGGCGCACCGTGGCCAAAACGACGCATATACTCAATGCCTATCATAAGCCAATTCCTATGGCTACGCCGTAAGCTCTTCAAGCGCGAGGGAAAACTTATGCGCCAAGACTACTTTAATAAGGTCGGCAATGGAGGATTCTCACTTCGCAAAATCTCCGCTATTTTGGAGGCTTGCGACCGCTATGAGACGACAATTGGCGAATTCAAGAGGGGTAAAGGTACACTCTGCAATGAGGATTGGTTCTGGTCGCTCATCCCGAGCCACTTCCACTATCCAAGTTTCGACGAGGCTTTGAACTTTTCGTTCGATGTCCACCCCGATATCTGCTACAAAAAGAGCCACGGCAAACTCCCTATGGCTTGCCACGGCTGGTTCAAAAAACGAAATATCGGTTTCTGGTCACCAATCATCGAGAAAGAGTAACAAAAAAGAGTGGAAATTCCACTCTTTTTTTGGCTGTTAGCTCAAAGCACTCACATCTTGCACTCCTCTACACCTTTGCACCGTCTTATCGTCAGAGTGGTGCAGTTGCGGGGCATCGTGCAAATGCGACACTATCACGATAAAACCCCATTTGTCGTCAAAATGTGTTAGAGATGGTGCATCGCGTAAAAAGCCCAGCGATGGATAGTACTAAAACGTACATCCATTGCTGGGCTTTTAGGGATGTGCCATATATGACACATTTTCACGACAAAATTAGATGTTCATTAAAACAGTAACCGGCGCAATCTTCTCCAACCTCTCACGACCACCAATCTCTGGAATACCTACGAGGAAGACGAACTCCTTAACCTTGACTTTATATGGTTTACCCTCGCGATATACGGTAAGCTGCTCCAATGAGCGAGCTACGCCCTCAGCGGTACCACCTGTAGCAAGGACATCGTCGAGGATTGTAATCTCGAATGTATCGCCAGTAGGAACGCCTGCTACAATATCGCTGAGGCGATAGAAGAGGCGGTCAAAGCCATACTCCTTCTCAATCTGCACCTCAACCAAATCTCCTTCATTAAAAGGGAGTTTGCCCGACTTACGCATCGGGATAATATTCTCAACCACACCCGCCTCTGTAAGCAGCGGTGCAGCAAAGAGGAATGCACGAGCCTCAGGCGCTGCAACATTTGGCGCTGTAGTAGCCTTATTGAGGGCCTCGATAACCTCTCTAAAGGCCTTGCGAGACTGCAAGAATGGGATAATGTCGATAAAGTTAATACCCTCTTTTGGGAAATTTTTGTAGAATTTGAGTGTCTCTAACATATCAATAGTTGTTTTTCGTACTACAAAGGTAATAATTTACTGCAGAATTCGCACCATCTGTTGGTAATGTTTTTCAAATATGCGGTCAATTTTAGCATTAAATTTGGTGATATCCTCAGGCATACTCTTCGGGGTCTTAATATGGTTATTCACCGTAAGAGCCTTGCGAGCTACATCTTTATTTAGGTATGTTGATTTACCCTGCTTATAGTAGGCCTTCTCTACAAACTTTCTGCCCAAATCGTACATTGCACGGCCACCAACGCACTTAGGAATATTATTTTTTGCAGCAACCCACACCGGAACAGCCATACCCGCCACGGGGTGACCGATAATAACATCCATACGTGGATTCTTAGAGCATACAACCACAACACTTGCAACGCTCGACGGTCTTGGAACTACATAATTTGCCTCACGGAAAGGGTTATTATCAGCCAAAACATCACCCTTATCAGCACTAAAGAAGCTACGCGAATAGCCTATAAAGTCGCTTGTCGAGAAGCTACTTTTACCCTCCATCTGCGCCATTACGGTATCATATCGTCTTACAGATCTACCGCGTTTATCATCACGACCGGCAAACGAGAAATTTGTTCTAACATCGTAAGTATCAACATCATAGCGAGCATAGCCATCTGACCAAATCTCAAAATATGCAGCTCCTCCCTCTGCATCTCCTACACCGACATTCGACTCAAAAGAGGCATAACGTCCGTGGGTCTTCAGTAGCTGTTCAAACTCATCTACAGTTCGACATTCACGAAGCGCACGGCACATTAGACCGTACTTACCGTTGTATCGTTCAATCTGCGTAACGGGACTGCGATGTAAATTACTTGTCGCTGTGCTGATATAGCCAAACCCCACCTCATTCACGCCCGCCAAAGTGGAGCTACCAACACTCACATATGAGTTTGCAAGGGCTGTATATGCATACTTACCGTCGTCAAAGTAGACAATTCGGCAGTCCGTGACATTTGTCTGGTCGCGGTGCTTCCATATCAGCACCTCCCCCTCTGCAGATAACTTTCGAGCCACAACAGCCGAGGAGCAAGCATCCGCACTATGCCACAAAAGCAGCGCAAGCGGCAACAAAAGTAGTCTAAAGCTCTTCATACAACATCTTTATCGCATACGCAGTAGCTCGCTGAATAATCTGACCGCGATCTGTTCCACAATTTTTAAGCACTGCAAATGTTCGTTTAGGCGTTGATATACCAATCCATACCGTACCCACAGGCTTCTCAACGCTACCACCTCCAGGGCCCGCAATACCAGTTGTAGAGATGGCATAGTCACTTTTGCCTACTCTCTTTACGCCCTCAGCCATCTGAATTGCAACCTGCTCACTTACAGCACCATAGCGCGCGATATCAGCAGCATTTACACCCAAAATATCGACCTTTGCATCGTTCGAGTAGCTGACAACACCCGCCTGGAAATACTCCGATGCACCAGCCATAGCGGTAAATTTTGATGCGATATTTCCACCCGTACAACTCTCAGCAACAGAGAGTTTTTTGCCTTTTGCAATAAGGGCATTATGTACTAACTGTTCAACCGATGCATCCTCAAAGCCAACAACAGCCTCTGGAATAATCGCCGCAAGACGCTCAAATTGCTCATCAATCATCTCCGATACACTCTGGCCATCGACCTCGTATGCCGAAAGTCTAAGGCGAACAACATTCGGTGCAGGTAGATAGGCAAGGTGCAACACCTCTGGCAGAGCATCCTCCCACGCAGCAATTCGCTCGGCAAGAATTGACTCCGGGATACCCGAAGTGATCATTGTGCGGTGGACAATTGCCTTAAGATCAAAGCGTTCTCTGAGCATTGGCACCACGGTATCATCGATAAGATGCACCATCTCAAATGGTACTCCTGGCAGCGAAATCACAACCTTACCATCACGCTCAAACCACATTCCTGGGGCTGTGCCGTGGGCGTTATGGAGCACTGTGCAGCACGCTGGAACCATAGCCTGACCACGATTAAGGTCGTTGAAGGCAATACCTCGCCTTTCAAGCAGCGTTCGGACAAAGTCGCCAACCTGCTCGTTGTAGACAAGCTCCGAGTTGAAGTAGCGCGCAAGGGTGTGCTTTGTAATATCATCCTTTGTCGGGCCTAAGCCTCCAGTAATAATCACAATATCTGTTGCAGCGAGCGCTCTATCCAGCGTCGATACAATCTGCTCAGCATTGTCACCAATAGATGTTCGCTCGGCAACAACAACACCTAAACGATTGAGTGCCTGCGAGATATAACGAGAGTTGGTATCGAGAATTTGACCAATAAGTATCTCGTCACCAATGGTAATAATTGTCGATTTCATACTACTATCTATTTATCAACTCGTTGCAAATATCCCCAACAAAATTAGGCCCGTTGTAGACATAACCTGTATATACCTGAACAAGTGTCGCTCCTGCCTCAAGCATAGCCTTTGCATCGGCAGGGGTCATTACGCCACCCACGCCAATAATCGGATAGGTGCCATTTGAACGCTCATATACACGACGCACAACCTCTATTGAGCGCTTTGTCAGCGGCTTACCACTCACCGCACCCGAGCCATATCGCTTCAGCATCTCCGCATCTGTCGCAAGGCCTGTATGGCGCACCGTACCATTTGTCGCAACGATACCGTCAAGTGGGGTATCTACCATAATGTCGGTCATCATATCGATATCTTCATTCGACAAATCGGGCGAAATTTTGAGTAGTATCGGGCGATACTGATTTTGGCCACGGCGGAAGTCGAAGAGTGGCTCAAGTATCGAGATAATGCTCTCACGAGTACGCGGCACATACTGCTTGAATGAGGTGTTGTAGCTCACATTGACAGTAAAATAGTCCACATACTGATACAAGTTGCGGAACACGCGGAGGTAGTCCTGTGGGGCATCCTCAGGCGCAGTAGCTGAGTTTTTTCCGATATTACAACCGAGCACAAGACCTTTATTGCGCTCACGAATATTTGATATAACCCTCTCCAGGCCCTTATTGCATAGGCCCACGCGGTTCATTATCGCCACATCATCAGGCAGTCGAAAGACTCTTGGTTTAGGATTGCCCGTCTGCGGAAGTGGGGTTACTGTACCAATCTCCACAAAACCAAAACCGAGTGCTGCAAGCTCATTGAACACCTCTCCATTGCGGTCGAAACCCGCCGCCATACCTATCGGATTGCGAAAATGCATTCCAAAGACCTCGCGCTCTAATCGTGGGTCCTCAACGGCATATAATTTACGCATCAGCCACCTTGCTCCTGGGATTTTACCCAACAAGTGCAGCAGAGCAACCGAAATATCGTGTACACGCTCCGCACCAAGAAGCGGAGATAGAAATCTTAACAGAGTAAACATAGTACAAATATACTAAAAATATTCCTTTCTGAGTCGATAGTTATTTCTCAACGCCTCAAAATCCCCACCATTTTTCAACGGAGCAGACTCTGAATTCAAATTGCAGTAGGTATCAATAGTATCTACAAGTGTCTGCCAATCAACATCTTGCGGAGTTGTTGGCTGCATACCTTCTGGATACCAATTCTGCAGTGGCAGCTCTAAATATTTTGCCACAGCACGCACAGCCAATGCCGTTGCATTTGCCTTGCCCTGGACAGAGTAACCCGCAATATGGGGCGTTGTAACTATAGCCTTCTCAAGCAGACGAGAATCGATATTCGGCTCATTCTCCCAAACATCTACTGCCACGGTCAAATCCTCTCTCAGCAGAGCCTCTGTCTGCGCAACCTCACCTCTTGAGGCGTTGATAACCGTCGCACCACGACGCAAAGTGGCAAGGGTTTCAGTATTTATCATACCCCTTGTCGTGCTATCAAGCGGAGTATGCATAGTAAGTATATCTACCTGAGGAACAAGATCTTGCAGCGACACAAAATCAAGATTTTCACTCTGCTGACGAGGCGGGTCGCAACATAACACCTTAAAGCCCCAGCGCTCGGCATAGTGCTTTACAAGTTTACCGACATTTCCCACTCCGACAATACCAAGAGTTCGCTCTGACGGGGTGAACTTTTCACGCTTTGACAGCTCTACAAGCACCGCTGCCACCCACTGCAGCACACCGCGAGCATTACACCCCGCAGCCGTTGCCACCTTGATACCGTTTTCGGCACAATAACTGCAATCTATATGGTCAAAACCGATTGTTGCGGTTGCAATAAATTTAACCTTCGACCCCGCTAAAAGTGCTCTATCACAGCGAGTTCGGGTACGAATAATCAACGCATCCGCATCTGCCACGAGCTCTGGTGTAAAGCTATCACCAGCACAATACACCACCTCGGCAAATGGCTCTAATACACCCTTAATAAATGGGATTGCACTATCAATTATCACTTTCATTGTGACAAATATAATATAGGTATGATGATTTTCCAATAATTTTCGTAATTTTGTCGCATAATACGATTGTTATGGATATCAACGACCTTTTCAGATTTGGACTCAACTTCTCGTTAGGTAACAATAGCAGCAACGACAACGGCGGCTACTACTTCCGTGACGCTATGCCTGTTCAGGATGCCGAGATAGTCCTTGTCTCTGCACCGTGGGCTGTCACCTCAGCAGCGGGTCAGGGTGCAGCATATACACCCGATGCTATTATCGATGCATCGACCTCTGTATCGCTGTATGACGCTGTCTCTCAAGTATCTATCGAGGGTAAAGTTGCCACAGCCGAGGTAGACTACGACCTTCAGGAGAACTCTCTACAACTGGGTGGAGATGCCGCAAAAGTCGTTAGCCATATCGAGGATGGCGGTACACTGTCAGGCGACTACTTTATCCGAAAAGTTAACCGAATTAACATTGGTTTTAGAGATATGCACCGCAGCGTTGGCAAGCGTGTATTCCGCTTTGCCGACAAGGGTAAGATTGTCGGCGTTGTAGGTGGCGACCACTCTGTATCTTTAGGTGCTGTACGTTCTATATCGTCTGTATATCCAAATATGGGCATCCTCTTTATTGACGGTCACTGCGATCTTCGACAGAGTGGAAAGATATTCGCCTACTCACACCTCTCCATTGCCCGAAATATCATTGACGAGGTACCACAAATCTCAAAGATGGTGCATGTCGGCGCACGAGATATGAGCCTTGAGGAGGTTGAATTTGCCAAATCACATCCTAAAATCGAACTCTTCGGATATGAGAATATGGCTCGCAGCCTCTACAGCGGTGAGAGTTGGATTAACCTCTGCGACAAGATTGTAGAGTCACTCCCAAAACAGGTATATATATCTCTGGACATCGACGCCCTCACTCCTGAGTGTTGTCCAAATACAAAGCGCACGGTGGCTGGCGGTATGAGTTTTGACCAGGTAGTTCTGCTAATCAATCGTGTAGTAGAGTCAGGGCGACAAATCATCGGTTTCGACCTTACTGAGATAGTTCCAACTGCAGAGAGCAGCACAGACTCTGCCGTTGGTGCAAGAATGCTCGTAAAACTCTGTGCAGCAGCACTTAAATCGAAAAACAACAAGTAATGAAGAAGTTTATACTATCCATTTTTACCCTTGCGCTATTCGGTTCAATGGCGCTCTCTTGTAAGCAGAAAACACAGTCTATGGCTACCGAGGCAGACTCGCTTAGTTATGTCATCGGACTGAGTGTGGGCAACTCTCTCATTAAGCTCGACTCTACACTAAATGTAGATATGGTCTGCCAAGCTATTCGCGATGTCTACAACTCTACCGAGAAGATAAGCTTTGAGGAGGGCCGTGACTACTATCTGGGTCAGCAGACCTACTTTGTCCACGAGAAGGCAGAGAAGTACCAGGAGCAGTTCCTTGATGATCTTCGCAAGAGCAATCGCGACTTTGTCCGTCTGCGCAACGGCGTAACCTACAAAATCATAAAGCTCGGAGATCAGAACAACCAGTCGCTCGTTTCACGAGATACACTCTCTTTAGCACTCTCAATCTACGACCAGTCAGGAGCTGTAATCCGCGAGCAGGATACACTTATCACTGCATATCGCGACCTTATGGAGGGTCTGCGTGAGGTTATCAGAATCACCGGAAATGGCGGTAGCGTCGACATCTGGGTACCATCTAAGTACGCCTACGGTTCTGAGGGTAATGCCGAGCAGGGCATTAAGCCAAATCAGTTGTTGAACTACAAAGTGGATATTTTCGACATAAATTTCTACAATAAGAAGTAATAATCTTATATTTTTTACTACCTTTGCACCCCAAAGAGACAAAACAATTAATTGTATATCAGTATGAAAAGAATTTTTAACGTAGCAGTTGTAGCACTTATCGCTGGTGCTGTAGCTGTAAGCTGCTTCAACGGCAGCAAGTCAATGGTTACTAAGGGTAACTCATCAAAGATGGATACTCTCTCATACGCTATGGGAGCAAACTTGGGCGAGTTCCTCTCTACCCGTCTTGCAGACCTCCCATTCAACTATGAGAAGCTCGAGAAGGGTCTTCAGAGCGCAGCTCTCGGCAAGGCTAAGTGGTCTGCAGAGGAGGCTCAGGAGGTATTCCAGTCACTCATCGGCCCTGTAAACGACCGTTTCGGCCGTCTTATGCAGCAGAAGCAGACTCTGGCACAGGACTCAACAGCAGTTGTTGAGACTATCGAGGTATTTACTTCTGAGGGTGAGCGCGACAGCCTCTCATTTGCTTATGGTATCAACATCGGTAACGATCTTCGTCAGGGTCGCTTCCCTATCCAGATGCACTGGTATATGCAGGGTGAGAAGCAGACTCGCGCTGGTGAGGGTCTGATGAACGCTGAGGAGATTGCTCAGTACCTCCAGAACTACTTTATGGTAGTATATCCAGAGCAGCAGAAGGAGCTCTCTGAGGCTTGGCTTGCAAAGATGGAGAAGAAGTCTGGCGTACAGAAGTCTGAGAGCGGTCTGCTCTACAAGGTTGTTAAGGAGGGTGACGTTAGCCGCTCTGCAACTGATGACCGTGACGAGGTAACTGTACACTACACTGGCCGTGATCGTGATGGTGAGGTATTCGACTCTTCAATCTTCGAGAATATGCCTGCACAGCGTCAGGAGATGATGCGTCAGTATCAGCCAGATGCATTCGATGAGAAGGGCAACATCATTGAGAATGAGCCTGTTACATTCCCACTCAACCGCGTAATCGCAGGTTGGACTGAGGGTATGAAGCTCGTAGGTCCTGGTGGTAAGATTATCCTCTACATCCCAGCTGAGCTCGCTTACGGTGCGCGTGGCAACCAGGCTATCGCTCCAAACGCAGCTCTCGAGTTCGAGGTTGAGCTTATCGATGTTAAGCCTTTCGAGGAGCCTAAGGCTGAGGAGAAGACCGAGGCAGCTGAGTAGCACTGCGGATTTAGGATAGCCTTGAGGCTACGCAGTACTGCCCGCTTTTTCGAGAAAAAGCAGGGCGTGCAAAAAGCTTTCTGCGAAACTCCGTTTCGCTTGTAGGCTGTTGCGAGAATAACGTTGTCTGCGACAATAGAAAAACAAAAAATAGCACTTCACTTTCAAGCAAGCTTGAGTGAGTGCTATTTTCATTTTTACTATCCTTGCGGATAGCTGTTATTCTCGAGAACAAATCAAAACCACAAATTTGCACGTCGCCTATCCTGCGCACTCATTTGCCGTCAAAATGCGGTAGTAGGTGTGCATCGCAAAAGAAACCCCTTTGGGATAGTAGTAAAACCTACAGTCCAAAGGGGTTTACTTTTAGGGGTGTGCAGCTAATGCCGTATTTTCACGGCAAATGCTTACAGGCGAGCCTTAATAGCCTTAGTCTGCTCCTCATAACCCGGCTTCTCGAGCAGAGCAAACATATTGCGCTTATAATCCTCAACACCTGGCTGATCGAATGGATTTACACCGAGCATATAGCCACTGATACCGCACGCCTTCTCGAAGAAGTAGAGCAGAGCACCGATGGTGCGAGCATTAATCTCAGGAATCTCTACGCGGAGGTTAGGTACACCACCGTCGATGTGAGCAATCTGCACGCCGAGCTCAGCCATACGGTTGATATCGCTCAGGCGACGACCTGCGAGGTAGTTCAAACCATCGAGGTTCTCAGCGTCAGAGCATACGCGAACATCATACTTAGGAGCACCAACAGAGATGATAGTCTCGAAGAGTGTACGCTCACCATCCTGAATATACTGACCCATAGAGTGAAGATCTGCTGTAAGAGTTACAGATGCAGGATAGATACCCTTACCATCCTTACCCTCACTCTCGCCATAGAGCTGCTTCCACCACTCGTTGATATTCATGAGCTTAGGCTCATATGAACCCAAAATCTCAATCTTCTTACCTGCGCGGTAGAGAGCGTTACGAACAGCTGCATACTGAGCAGAGATATTCTCCTCATAAGCGGTACCTGCCTTTGTAGCCTGCTCAACAGCCTTTGCACCCTCAACGAGCTCTGCAATATCTACGCCACCAACAGCCAATGGGAGCAGACCTACAGGAGAGAGAACAGAGAAACGACCACCAACATTGTCAGGAATAACGAATGTTGGGTAACCCTCCTGAGTAGCCATAGTCTTAAGTGCACCACGAGCCTTATCTGTTACAGCAACGATACGGTTCTTAGCATCCTCCTTACCATAGCGGCGCTCAATCTCCTCCTTAACGATACGGAAGGCGATAGCTGGCTCGGTAGTTGTACCAGACTTTGAAGCTACGATAGTTGCGATAGAGTAATCCTTAAGAGCCTCCATCATCTCGCCCAGATAGTCCTCAGAGATGTTCTGACCAGCAAAGAGAACGATAGGGTTCTTGTGAGTCTTGTGGAAGAGTTCAAAAGAGTTTGTCATAGCGTCGATAACCGCCTTTGCACCGAGGTAAGAGCCACCGATACCAATACAGATAACAACCTCTGCAACCTCACGCAACTTTGCTGCCTGAGCGTTGATTGCAGCCAGGTGAGCCTCATCAATATCAGATGGAAGAGTAATCCAACCCAAGAAGTCGCTACCCTTACCCTGACCTGCGTGGAGCAGTTCGTTTGCTGCGATTGCCTCGCGCTTAATCTCATCACTAATTTCGATACCGGCCTTGCGGGTATCAAGCTTAATCAATTCCATAATTTGCGATATATTTTATTTGGTTTGTATACAATTTTCCAAAATCACTCCAAAGATACATTTTTTTTGGTAAATATCATCCAAAATCACCAACTATTTTTTTATAAAAAAAACTACACTTTTTTTGCAGAAGTTTCGTTTGTTTTTTACTACCTTTGTATCGGAGTAGCACACACTCCGAAAAAATGAAAAATAAAAGATAAAAAAGTATAATTATGGGATTCTTTTCACTCACTCATGAGTTGGCTATCGACCTTGGTACAGCCAATACTCTTATTGTTTACAACGACGAGATCGTTGTTGAGGAGCCATCGGTTATTGCCGTTGACCTCCAGGGAAAATTGAAGGCGTTTGGTAATGAAGCTGCACGTTATATTGGTAAGTGTCCAGACAACTTGCGCACTATCCGCCCTCTACAGAATGGTGTGATTGCAGACTTCGATGCTACCGAGCTTATGCTCAAGGGTATGATTGGCCGCATCAAGACTACAGGCTCACTCTTTTCTCCATCACTCAAGATGGTTATCTGTATCCCTTCAGGCTCTACAAACGTTGAGATTCGTGCCGTTCGCGAGTCTGCAGAGCACGCAGGCGGTCGTGAGGTGGCAATGATCTTCGAGCCTATGGCAGCAGCGCTGGGTGCAGGCCTTGATGTTATCGCCCCTGAGGGTAATATGATTATCGACATCGGTGGTGGCACCTCTGAGATTGCTTGTATCTCTCTGGGTGGTATCGTCTGCTCAAAGTCTATCAACGTTGCGGGTGATGTATTCACTTCAGATATTAAGAACTACGTTAAGGTGCAGCACAATATCCGTATCGGAGAGCGTACTGCCGAGCTGATTAAGTGTAAGATCGGTGCAGCGCTTCCTGAGTTGGAGGAGGAGCCAGAGGATCTGCAGATTAGCGGTCCAAGCGTACTTACCTCGCTGCCACAGACCATTACACTCAACTATAGCGAGATTGCTTACGCCCTTGAGGGTTCATTGGCACAGCTCGACGAGGCACTTATGCAGGTGCTCTCAGATATGCCAGCCGAGCTCTACTCTGACGTTGTGAAGAATGGCGTATATATCGCTGGTGGTGGTGCGCTGATTAAGGGTCTTACAAAGCGTCTCTCGGACAAGACCGGTCTGCAGTTCCACATTGCTGAGGATCCACTGCGTGCAATCGTTCGCGGTACAAACCTCGCTCTGAAGAATATGGATCGTTACTCGTTCCTTATCCGAGCATAGTATAGTAAAACAGCGTAATAGGGCTGTCTTTAGAGGCAGCCCCTTTTATTAGAGTATGCACAAACTAATCCACTTCCTCAAATTGGTATATATCCCTGTAATCTTCATCGTTTTGGAGATTACGGCTCTTGTGTGCTACTCAACATCCTCACCCTACTCTCAGTCACGACTGATGAGTATCAACCACTACATTACGGGTTGGAGCGGCAATATCTTTCTGCAGATGCGAAACTACTTCAATCTGCGCAAGGACAACGCTATTCTCAACGAGCGCATTGCCGAGTTTGAAAATCGTCTGAACGCATACAAGTCGCAACTGCCTAACAATGTCGAGATTGGCGTAGATCTGCAATCCCATCAGTATATGACTGGCAAGGTAGTGAGCAACTCGCTTAACCGTACGCAGAACTATATTGTCATTGACAAAGGCTTGTCCGACAATGTCCGTATAGGTATGTCTGTCCTCTCACCAGAGGGTTATGCAGTAGGATATATCACAAACTGCTCGCAGAACTTCTCTATCGCGCAGTCGATACTCAACACGTCATTCAATATCAGCTCCCGACTCTCAAAGGATCGAAGTATGGGTCTTGTGTCGTGGAGTGGTGGCAGCCCGCATATTGCCAAGTTTACCGATGTGTCGAAGTATGCAGTTATTAATGTTGGCGATACGGTCGAGGCCATCGACTTCTCGGAGTACTTCCCAAGTGGAACAATTATCGGAACTGTTGAGAGTATGGAGATGAACGACGAGCAGACAATGTACACCTGTACTATCCGTTTTGCAGCCGACATTGCGCGCATAGACAATGTGCTTCTTGTTGATGGTAGAGATGTTGACGAGGTGCGCCACCTAAAGAGTGAGCCTACACTCCAATACCTGCCGATGGACCAGATGGATATGGATAATTAGCAGTAGAGACTATGAAGAGAGCTTCAGAATACACACTTTTTATTGTCGTTGTGCTTGCTGTGCAGATTCTACTGCTCAACAATCTCACCTTCAGCACATACTTAGCACCATTAGCATATATCGTCTGCCTTATTCTTACTCCACTTGGCACTTCGCCACTCAAGATGATCTTCATCGGCCTTGCTTTGGGTGTGACTATGGATCTTACTATGGGTACGATGGGACTTAATGTCTTGGCGACACTACCCATGGCATACTTCCGCCGTCCGTTGCTCCATTTTGTTGCATCATACACAGATGTAGACAACGAGACGGGCGTTCCATCTGTGCGACGTATCAGCCGCTTCCACAACTATGTTGTGGCTATGGTTGTCATCCACTCGCTTATCTTCTTTGCTTTTGAGCATATGACAACCGCCAACTTTGGTTTCATATTCCTGCGTTTTCTCTGTAGCACAACTATAACTGTTGGTCTTGTCTACTTCTTCATCGCCATCTTTACCCCTAAATTGACCCGACGATGAACAATCCACGCAATGACAGATACCGCCACCAGATACTCCGCATTATAGTCTTCGCCGTCTTTGGATTTTTTGCCCTTACGGCGGGCTATCTGCAACTTATCGAGGGCAATAGCTATATTGACAAGGCGGAGAATAACTATATCCGTTACATCATCACCTACCCACCACGCGGCGAGGTGTTCGACCGTAATGGAGAGTATCTTATCCAGAACAAGGTGGTCTATGACCTTATGGTCGTACCTCGCGAGGCCCCTCGCAAAGGCATCGATACCGTCCGCCTTGCCACAATTACAAACGAGCCGATGAAGCGCCTCAAGCGCTCGCTCAATGAGGCTCGACGCAGTTGGCGCACCGCCTCGCCCGTTGTAAAATACCTCTCAGCAGAGTCAAAACTCAAGATGGACGAGTGGAATCTTCCTGGTTTTTACACCGTTCCGCGTACCGTACGCCAATATCCTCGCAGAATTGGTGGCAACCTATTGGGCAGTCTGTCGGAGGTGTCACAAAACTTCCTTGCAAAGTATAATGATGAAGGCTACTACAGCATTCGCGACTATATCGGAGAGCAGGGCATAGAGTCCGCTTACGAGAGGGAGCTCCGTGGCGAGAAGGGGCGTATCCGCCGCAACCTCTACGCCGACCACTCAACAACAGATGAGGTTGAGAAGGAGCCTGTTCCAGGTAAAAACCTCATCAGTTCTATCGATGCACGACTGCAGGCATTTGCCGAGGAACTTATGGCAGGCAAAATCGGTTCTGTTGTAGCTATCGAGCCTGCGACAGGCGAGATTTTGGTAATGGCTTCGTCGCCTACTTTCGACCCTAACGAGCTGGTTATCAGCCGTGAGCGAGGCAATAATTATATGCGACTGCTCAACGAGCCGCGCCGCCCGCTCTTTAACCGTGCCGTGACCTCGCCACAGCCTCCAGGCTCGACATTCAAACTCCTCAACGGACTTATTGGTCTGCAGGAAGGTGTGCTTAAGCCTCACTATCAGTATAGTTGTCATAAGGGATATCGTGCAGGAAATGTCAAGATGGGTTGCCACGAGCACCGCTCACCGCTCGACCTCGATTTTGCTATTGCCACCTCGTGTAACGCATATTTCGCCAATGTCTATCGAAACATCTTGGAGAATAAGAAGTTCGCCTCTCCAAAGGAGGGCTATGAGGCGTGGCGTAACTATGTCGAGCAGTTTGGTTTTGGCGTAAGGCTCGGCACCGATATCCCTGGCGAGCGTCGCGGAACACTTATGCACCGCGAGTACTACGACAAGCTCTACCACCGCTCTTGGAATGCGCTGACAGTACTCTCCGTATCCATCGGTCAGGGAGAGATTCTTGCCACAACGCTCCAGCTTGCCAACTTTGCGGCGATTATTGCCAACCGTGGTCACTACTATACACCTCACATTATCAAGCAGATAGAGGGTCAGGACTCGATAGACATCAAGTATCGCACACCGCACCACACATCAATCGACCGCAAACACTTTGAGACTATTATCAAGGGTATGTGGCGAGGTGTAAACCGTGATGGAACCTGTCAGTTGGCAAAACTTCCTGGACTCGATGTCTGCGGAAAGACAGGAACTGCACAGAACCCACTTGGCGATGACCACTCGACCTTTATCTCCTTTGCTCCGCGAAACAATCCTAAGATTGCTATCGCCGTATATGTTGAGCACGGAGTGTGGGGAGCAACTGCCGCCGTACCGATTGCCTCACTGATTGAGGAGATGTATCTGACCGATACTATCACCCGCCCTTGGCTTATCGAACACGTAAAGAATCTTAACTTGGACTACTCGATTTATGACAGGCATAGGAAGAAGAAATAGCAACAACATTGCACTATTCAGCGGTGTTGATTGGTGGACAGTGTTACTCTATGTAGCGCTGACGCTAATCGGCTTTTTTGCTGTCTTTAGTGCATCGTATGTCGAGGATAGTGAGAACTTCTGGAGCTTCTCACACGAGTATATCAAACATATCTTCTGGCTCGGCATTTCATACACCGCAGGCCTTGTCATTCTGCTTCTTGACCGCAGCTCGTGGCACAAGTGGGCATATATCATCTGTGCTGTAACAATATTTATCGTGCTGCTGACCTTCACTCCGCTTGGCAAGACAGTGAACGGTGCCCGCGCGTGGTTGGGTCTGGGAGGTTTTACCCTTCAGCCAATGGAGCTTGCCAAGGTGGGTATATCTCTTGCTGTGGCGCGTATAATGAGTCTATATGGCTTTTCTGTGCAGCGCGCAAACGATATGATTAAGGTTATGGCGCTGTTGGCTGTACCTATGGGTATTGCCGTACTGCAAAACGATACGGGCTCGGGACTTGTCTTCTGCTCATTTATCTTTATGCTCTTCCGCGAGGGTCTAAACTACTGGATTTGCGTGCCTCTGATATTCCTTGTGGCACTACTTATCCTCTCATTCCTCCTCACCCCTGGAGTGCTCCTTATTGCTCTGATACTTATCTTCACCTTCTGCGCCGGTATGCTTATGCGTGGTCGTTGGAAGGCCTGTATAAACTATATCGTCAGCCTATTTTTCTGCAGTACACTGCTCTTTATGCTACTTGTCGTAATTATGGGTAAGGATTTGAACTACTACGACTGCCTACTCTTTACAACAGCCGCCTCGCTGCTCGTTGTGGCAATATATGCATATAGGGCAAATATCCGCTCGATATATCTGCTTATCCTCTTCTTCTTTGTCTCGATTATCTGTCTGCCGACTTCAGATATGGTGTTCCGCCACCTCAAGCCACACCAGCAGAACCGAATTCGCACATTCCTCGGTCAGGTTGACGACAAAGATCTGCTCTACAATGTCAATCAGTCAAAGATTGCCATTGGCTCGGGAGGTTTTTCAGGTAAGGGATTCTTGCAAGGCTCGCAGATTAGATATGGCCTTGTGCCGGAGAAGCACACCGACTTTATCTTCTGCACTATCGGTGAGGAGTTCGGTTTTCTCGGCGCATTGGTGCTCTTTAGCTGCTTTGCAATGCTTATTTTAAGGCTGATGCGCATGGGAGATAGGCAGCTGGAGACCTTTGGTCGAGTCTACTGCTACTGTGTCGCCTCGATACTCTTTTTCCACTGTTGTATAAATATAGGTATGACTATGGGCATAGTCCCTGTGATGGGTATTCCGCTGCCGTTTATCAGCTATGGAGGCTCATCGCTACTCGGATTTTCGATACTTGTATTTGTAGCCATAGCACTCGATGCATCCCCAACAAAACATCAATCTACACTTAGAAAATGGTAAAATTATGAAGAAACTCTTACTCCCTTTAGTGGCACTTATGGTTGCTGTAGGTTGTAATAACAACAGCGACACACCTACATATGACACCATCGTGCTTGACTTTGAGTCGCTCTCTAATGCTATCGATAGCTCGCAGTATGGTGGTAGTCTGCTCTACGGCAGCGGCTACAGTTGGTATGACGAGACAACAAACCTCGGCTCGACGCTGCCAAACTTCTGGGGCGATAATACCTTCTTTGGCGGTGGCATTGCTATCTCAAACTACTTTTACACCCCCGAGAAGATCAACTACGAGCTGCAGCTCACTATCACAACTGCACCTGTTTCGGGCAATAACTTCGCCATCTGCTATGTAGCGACAAATGAGGGTGCGCCAAGCGTTGAATTCCGCAATGGTAGCGGCACAATCGAGAGCCTCTATGTACTCCCAACTGCATACTTAAACGACGTTGTGATAAATGGCAACGACTTCTCGCCAGCTATGCCTGCAAATGGTTATATCCGCATCACTGCAACAGGCATTGATAGCAATGGTAATACGACGGGTGTTGCAGAGCACTTCCTCTATGATGGCAGAGAGAGTAATGGCTGGACAAAATGGAACCTCTCAAGTTTGGGCGAGGTTCAGCGCATAGAGTTCCGTATGTACGAGGGCACAACCGAGGGTGGTAAACGCGTGGACTCAAAGGCCGACTATCCAACATATCCAAGCTACTTTGCTATCGACGATATAGCTATTCGCAAGTAGCCTAAATCAACAGAGAGTGCCGACAATGGAGCATAGTTATCCATTGTCGGCACTTTTTATCTCTCTACAAAGACTATTTTCTCGCCTCTTTTGCCTCAATGCACTCTGTAGCGTGAGGAACGCGCAACAGACGCTCACGAGGAATGAGCTTACCGGTGGTCTTGCACACACCGTAAGTCTTGTGCTCAATACGCACCAAGGCCATCTCAAGATTTTTGATAAACTTGAGCTGATGTGCAGCCAGTCGCTCCACCTCCTCCTTCGAGAGAGTTGCAGCACCCTCCTCCAACACCTTGAAGGTTGGCGAGGTATCCTCAGTGTCGTTATCAGCCGAACGAGTAATCGATGCTCTGAGCTGCTCATAATCCTGACGAGCTACCGCCAGCTTATCCATAATCAGCGTCTTGAACTCGGCAAGATCCGCATCGCTATATCGAACTTTAATATTCTCAGCCATAGTTTTAAGGTTTTGTTTTACCAAAATTAAAGATAATATTTGAGATATGCAAATATCGGGCTGTTTTTTTATACTAATAGTCAAAAGCTAATAGCCATTTGTCGTCAGAACCATATTGTATACAAATTTGCACGCCCCGTATTCTTTGTACGCATTTGTAGTCAAAATGCGGGAGTTAATCCATCTTAAAGATGGATTTTCCTCCTCGCAGTTCGGCATAGTCTTCAAGCAGTCTCTGCCCTCACGAGCAGCGTCGGTCGGCGTGCATCACGTAAAACACCCAGCGATGGATAGTACTTGGTCGTACAGCCATTGCTGGGCGTTTAGAGATGTGCGGCTAATGCTGCCTTTTCACGGCCAATTTGTTGTCAGAGCGTGTCAGAGATGGTACATCGTGCAAAAAATTAGTGGCGGATAGTACAAAACGTACAGCCGCCACTAATTTTTAAGGGATGTGCCATATATGACACGCTATCACAACAAAACCTTGGTGATTGCGATCTTAAGAGGAATATCATTTACATCGCTGTCAACAATGTTGTCACCTGCAGGAGTTTCAGCGCAGATAACCTCAACAGCGAGGGTCTGCTGACCGATATAACCTGCGTGCTCGGCAACTGCATCGTGAACAGCCTCGATATCCTCAACCTCTACGCGAATCTTGTCGGTAACCTCGAGGCCAGAGTCCTTACGGATGTTCTGGATACGGTTGATAAGCTCACGAGCAACACCCTCCTTCTCCAGCTCTGGAGTAAGGGTAATATCAAGAGCAACGGTGAGTTTACCCTCAGATGTTACCAACCAGCCTGGCATATCCTCCGAAGTGATATCGAAGTCGGCTGCCGATACCTCAATGCTCTCTGCGCCCATATCGAGTGTGGTCAGAGTACCATTCTCTACAGCAGCAATCTGCTCCTGAGTGAATGTAGCTACCAGTGCCGCAATCGCCTTCATATACTTACCATACTTAGGACCGAGGGTCTTAAAGTTAGGCTTGATGCGCTTAGTAATCACACCTGTTGTATCGTGGATAAGCTCAACCTCCTTAACATTCACCTCGCTTGCAATCAGAGACTTAACCGCCTCAATATGGCGCTCAACCTCTGCATCGAGTACAGGAATAAGAATCTTTGTCAGTGGCTGACGCACCTTGATATTCACCTTACGACGAAGTGCGAGTACCATAGACGATACCTTCTGTGCAATGTATGTCATCTGCTCAAGGTCTGAGTTAATCAGACTCTTATCGCATACTGGGAATGTTGAGAGGTGTACAGACTCCTCTGTGCAGTGGCCACTAACAGCGTTCAGGTCGCGGTAGATGCGGTCTGAGATAAATGGAGCAAATGGAGCTGCGAGCTTTGCTACAGTCTCAAGGCAAGTGTAGAGAGTCTGGTATGCAGCAAGCTTATCCTCGGTCATACCACCACCCCAGAAACGCTTACGATTCAGACGAACATACCAGTTACTGAGGTTCTCGCAGACAAACTCCTGGATTGCACGCGCTGCAGGGGTTGGATCGTAGTTCTCAAGGGCCTCGGTTACGCGAGCAGTGAGCGAGTTGAGCTCAGAGATAATCCAACGGTCAATCTCTGGACGATTCTCAACAGCAACAACAGCCTCCTTGCCAGTAAAGCCATCTACATTTGCATAGAGAGCAAAGAATGAGTAGGTGTTGTAGAGTGTTCCAAAGAACTTACGACGCACCTCATCTACACCCTCAGTATCGAACTTAAGGTTATCCCAAGGCTGCGAGTTGGTAATCATATACCAACGAGTAGCATCAGCACCATACTTATTAAGCACCTCAAATGGATCTACAGCGTTACCAAGACGCTTTGACATCTTATTGCCGTTCTTATCAAGTACAAGACCATTTGAGATAATATTGCGGAATGCCACCTTGTCAAAGAGCATTGTAGCGAGTGCGTGGAGAGTATAGAACCAACCACGAGTCTGGTCAACACCCTCTGCAACGAAGTCTGCAGGGAATACAGTGTCGAACTTATCCGCATTCTCAAACGGATAGTGAAGCTGTGCGTATGGCATAGCACCAGAGTCGAACCAAACATCGATAAGGTCCTTCTCGCGCTGCATAGGCTCACCCTTTGATGATAGGAGAACGATGCGGTCAACATAAGGCTTGTGGAGGTCGATACGCTCAACAGAGTAGTTCTCCTTAGACATATCACCCACAACAAAGTCCTTATATGGATTCTCTGTCATCACGCCTGCAGCTACAGACTTATCGATTTCAGCGATAAGCTCCTCTACAGAGCCGATGCACTTAATCTCCGAGTAGTCCTCAGTTGCCCAGATTGGCAGCGGAGTACCCCAGAAACGTGAACGAGAGAGGTTCCAATCAGTAAGGCCCTCAAGCCACTTACCAAAACGGCCGCTACCTGTACTCTCTGGCTGCCACTTGATGGTCTTATTGAGCTCGACCATACGCTCACGCAGATCGGTAACCTTAATAAACCAAGAGTCGAGTGGGTAGTAGAGCACTGGCTTATCAGTACGCCAGCAGTGTGGGTATGAGTGGGTGTGCTTCTCAATCTTGAACGCCTTATTTTGAGCCTTCAGCTCTACGCAGATATCAACGTCGAGTGTTGGAGTCTCATCTGTAACCTGACTGTCGTAAGCATTCTTCACATAGCGGCCAGCCCACTGGCTATAGAGTTCAACATCTACATTGTTTGCAACAAACTGAGCATCCAAATCCTCAAGGCGGTAGAAACGACCTGAACGGTCTACCATTGGACAGGTCTTGCCTGCAGTATCTACCATAAAGAGTGGAGCAATACCTGCAGCCTTAGCTACACGGTCATCATCTGCACCAAATGTAGGCGCGATGTGAACAATACCGGTACCATCAGTAGTGGTTACATAGTCACCCACAATCACGCGGAAGCTGTCGCCATACTGCTCCATAGGCTTAACCCACGGAATAAGCTGCTCGTAACGGATACCCTCAAGCTCCTTACCCTTGTAGTGCTCGTCGGTTACTGTAAACTTACCCTCCATCTTCTTGCCAAAGAGTGTAGGGACAAGCTCAGAGGCCATAATGATTGTCTGACGCTCGTCTGTATATGGATTGTTACACTTAACCTTGACGTAGTCGATAGTAGGGCCAACGCAGAGCGCAGTATTTGATGGAAGAGTCCACGGAGTAGTTGTCCAACCCAGGAAGAAGAGCTCACCCTCAACATCTGCAAATAGGTGCTCCGACTTCTCGTTGCGAACTACGCGGAACTGCGCAGTACAAGTTGTATCCTTAACATCACGGTAGCAACCTGGCTGGTTGAGCTCGTGTGTTGAAAGGCCAGTACCCGCTGCTGGCGAGTATGGCTGGATTGTGTAACCCTTGTAGAGCAGACCCTTGTCAAACAAACGCTTGAGCAGGTGCCACAAAGTCTCGATATACTTATTGTCGTATGTGATGTATGGATCCTCGAGGTTTACCCAGTAACCCATCTGACGAGTAAGATTGCTCCACACGTCTGTATACTTCATCACATCGGCACGGCAGTGCTGGTTGTACTGCTCGACAGTAATCTTCTTACCGATATCCTCCTTAGTAATACCCAAAGTCTTCTCTACGCCCAACTCTACAGGCAGACCGTGAGTATCCCAACCGGCCTTACGATGCACCTCAAAACCCTGCTGAGTCTTGTAACGACAGATAATATCCTTAATTGTTCGAGCCATTACGTGGTGAATACCTGGCATACCGTTTGCTGACGGCGGACCCTCATAAAAGACAAATGCCGGATGACCCTCACGAGTCGAGATACTCTTATGGAAAGTATCCTCCGCATCCCACAACTTCAACACATCCTCTGCAGTCTGTGGCAAATCGAGATTTTTGTACTCCTGAAATTTCATAACTTCTGTAGGTATTTATTTTTTACTCTTAAAATCAAAGATAATCGCGCGCAATCGCGCATACAATCGTGCAAAGTTATAAATTTTTCTTAAAATTTACAATACGCTCCGTTTGCAGCTCTCTAAAATGGTCAAAATTGTCCACCGACAAACAGACTTTCAATCTCCATTTTTGGCGAATTTTATCAAAATCGCCAGAAAATTTTCACGAATTTCACCCCTAAATAGCAGTTTTCACCCCTATATTACGAATAAAACCCTCAGGAGATGCCTATAATCACAAAAATTTTCAAGTTGCAAAAATGTATACTATCTTCGCAAGTGTTAAAAGAAAAATTTAACAAAAAAATCGAAAGTTCTCACCATTCAATAACTCTGTCTCTAAAATGTCACAGAGTTTCTCGCCAACAATTCCGAGCTTTGGTTAGTGAGGGAGATAGAGCGTTTGGCAGATGCCATCGCTCGGAATGGGCGGCGAAGATAGTCGGATTTTCACCTTTGGAGTTCGCTCCAAAGAGGTCATCAATAATTTATAATGTGTGTGTCGTCAACGGAGTCCTTCGGGGCTCCGTTGATTTTTATGCACAAAAAAATCGCATTGCCAATGACAATGCGTACCAATACGATGGATAATTAGAGTAACAATCGTTTTGTCGTCAAAACGCGGTAGATACTCTGCTCGGCAAAAAATCCCAGCGATGGATAGTACTAAAGCGTACAGCCATTGCTGGGATTTTTTGTTAGCGGAGATAGGTATCCGCGTTTTCACGATAAAACTACAAAGCGCCGATCTCGTAGAGAGCACCATTCACCTTACGAACAGCATCAGCAGCTGCGTCGAACTTAGCCTTCTCCTCCTTAGTAAGGTCAACCTTAACGATCTTCTCAATACCCTTCTTACCGAGTACTACAGGTACGCCGAGGCAGATATCCTCCTGACCGTACTCACCCTCGAGAAGAACTGAGCAAGGAACGATAGCCTTAGTGTCGTTGACAATTGCGTCAACAACATAAGCACCTGCTGAACCTGGAGCATACCAAGCAGAAGTACCGAGGAGGCCAGTAAGAGTTGCACCACCAACCATTGTGTCAGCAGCAACCTGCTCGAGCTTCTTCTTTGAGAGGAACTGAGAAGCAGGAACACCCTTGATAGTAGCCTTAGAGGTAAGAGGTACCATAGTGGTATCACCGTGACCACCGATTACCATACCGTCGATATCCTGGATACCTACACCAGTAGCCTTAGAGAGGTAGCAACGGAAACGTGAAGAGTCGAGTGCACCACCCATACCGATAATACGGTTCTTCTTAAGACCTGTAGCCTTGAGTGCGAGGTAAGTCATTGTATCCATTGGGTTAGAGATAACAACAACGATAGCCTTTGGAGACCACTTAAGTGCGTTACCTACAACACCCTTAACGATACCTGCGTTGATACCGATAAGCTCCTCACGAGTCATACCTGGCTTACGAGGAATACCTGAAGTTACAACGATAACATCAGAGTTTGCAGTTGGCTTGTAACCCTCTGCATCTGTTGCTGTAACACCAACGAGCTTAGTCTTGTAGCCCTGAGTAGCAGCAGCCTGGAACATATCCAGCATCTTACCCTCAGACAGACCGTCCTTGATATCAACGAGAACAACCTCGCTTGCAACGCCGCGGCAAGCCAATACATTTGCACAAGTTGCACCTACTGCACCTGCGCCGATAACTGTAACTTTTGACATAGTTTTGTGTGTTTTTATTTGATAAAACTTCTTCTGTTATTTCGCAATAAAAGCTGCATACTGCTCAGCAGAGAGCAGAGCATCAACCTCAGCAGGGTTGCTCATCTTAACCTTAACCATCCAGCCCTCGCCATAAGGATCGCTGTTTACAAGTGCAGGATCTGCATCGATAGCAGGGTTAATCTCCTCTACAACGCCTGATACAGGCAAGAACGCATCAGAGACGGTCTTTACAGCCTCGATAGTACCGAAAACATCACCTGCTGCAAGAGTCTCACCCTCGGTTGGGATGTCAACAAATACGATATCACCAAGCTCGCTCTGAGCAAAATCGGTAATGCCTACATAGGCATAATCACCCTCAACGCGACACCACTCGTGGTCGTCAGAGTACTTCAATTCAACAGGAATATTTGCCATAGTTTTTTATAATTTTAGGTTTGTTTTATCTGTTCGTTCAGGCATTTGCACACCTTTAATCGTACAAATATAGCACTTTTTTCAGATTTTAACAAAAATCAAGCACTTTTTTATCCGCTTTTAGTTTTTGAGCGTTATCCACAAAGTGGATCTTACAGAGAAAAGCGGCGACAGATGGTGGTAAAACACACCTCTGTCGCCGCTTTTATGAGGACCATATTTGCCGTTATAAAACAAACTCTATCTCCTTAAAAAGATAGCTCTTTATCTCTCCATTTTCGTGCTCCACAACAAGGTCGCCACCAGACTTCACACCGCGAATAATTCCCTCAAATCGAGTAGCATCCGGAAGGGCAAAAGTGTGCCTTTCATCACGACGATAAAGTACTGAGTGATAGTCAGTTTGCAACTTTTCCCACTCCCCGTTTTTCAATTGAGAATAGCGAGCTGAAAGAGACTTCTCAAACTGTTCAATTAGGCTCTGACGGTCGTACTTTTTACCAGTCAACATAGCGAGCGAAACGGGGTTAGGAATATCCGCCGAAAACTCTGTCTGATTGACATTTATACCTATACCGACAATTGTTCGCGAGAGTTTACCGCCCGAGTACGAGTGCTCAATCAAAATTCCTACCGCTTTACGGTCCTCAACATAGATATCGTTGGTCCACTTTATCTTTGTATCAACCCCCAACTCTGCAAAGAAATCGTAAAGTGCAAGCGCCACCGCCTCAAGGAGCATAAACTGCTCTGTTACAGGCAGAAAATGGGGTTCAAGCACAGCCGAGAAGGTGAGATTTTCGCCTGCACGACTCTCCCAAGTATGCCCCCTCTGGCCACGTCCCGCTGTCTGAAATTCTGCCCACACAATATCCCCATCACGATACTCTGCATCGCGAGCGACATCATTTGTCGAGCCTACCGTATCAAAATGGTAAATCATTAATTACAAGCCAATTATACGCTTACACCAAAGTCGCGGAGTGCATCATTCAGCGTGGTTTTCTTATCTGTAGACTCCTTGCGCTGACCGATAATAAGGGCACACGAAACGTTATAAGTTCCTGCAGGGAACTGCTTTGGATATGTACCAGGGATAACAATCGAACGAGCAGGAACATAACCCTTATAAGTCTTTGGCTCAGAGCCTGTTACATCGATAATATGAGTAGAACCCGTAATCACCACATTCGAGCCGAGCACAGCCTCGCGGCAGATATGTGCACCCTCTACAACAATGGCGCGGCTACCGATAAAGCAGTTATCCTCGATAATAACTGGTGCCGCCTGCACAGGCTCAAGCACGCCACCGATACCCACACCACCACTAAGGTGTACATTTTTACCAATCTGAGCGCACGAGCCAACGGTTGCCCACGTATCAACCATAGTTCCGCTATCAACATATGCACCGATATTGACATACGACGGCATCATAACCGCACCTGGAGCGATATATGCACCATAACGAGCAATACCGTGAGGAACGACTCTCACGCCGAGGTTATGAAAATCGCGCTTAAGCTCCATCTTATCATACCACTCAAGCTCTCCTGCACGCATTGTACGCATCTTCTGAATAGGGAAGTAGAGAATTATCGCCTTCTTCACCCACTCATTTACCTGCCACTCGCTCTTCTCCAAATCTATAGGCTCTGCACAGCGCAACTCACCCTTATCTACCGCCTCAACAACGGCGCGAATAGCCTCGCGTGTAGCCTCATCATCCAGCAGCGCGCGATTCTCCCACGCCGCCTCTATAATTTTCTGTAAATCCTTCATAGCGTTAAAATTTTTCCCAAAGGTACAAAAAAGTTGCCATTAAATATATGTGTTGCCAAGAGTTTTTTGTATCTTTGTCGCAAATATATATAAATATGGGTAAAAAGGTATACGCAGTAATTAAAGTCTTCGTACTTATAGCTATCTGCTACGGAGCTGGTTACGGTTGCGGAAGATTGTTAAAGAGTATGTTTTCAAAGAGTATTGAATATCCACAAACAGCCCGTGAGGATGTTGTGGACAACTATTTCGGCACAGAGGTAGCCGATCCGTATCGTTGGTTGGAGGATGATAATTCAGAAGCTACAGCCGCTTGGGTGACAGAGCAGAATAGGGTCACTTTTGACTACCTCCACTCTCTGCCTGCACGCGAGAAGATTAAGGCTCGCCTCGAGCAGTTGTGGGACTACCCTACCCAGAGCGCACCGTCTAAGCACGGCGACTGGTACTACATCTCTCGCAACAGCGGATTGCAAAATCAGAGCGTAATCTATCGTAAGCGCAACCTTGAAGATAGCCAGGAGGAGGTATTCCTCGACCCAAACGCCCTCTCTGAGGATGGCACTGTAGCACTCAACACAGCTACATTCAGCAAGGATGGCAAACTCTTCGCCTACTCTCTTGCCTCTGCAGGTAGCGACTGGGTGGAGATATTTGTTATGGATGCCGAGAGTAAGACTCTCCTCAGCGACCACATAAAGTGGGTGAAGTTCTCAGGTGCAAGTTGGGCCCCAGATAATAAGGGTTTTTACTATAGCGCCTACGATGCTCCAAAGCAGGGCGATGCACTCTACTCTGCACAGAACACAAACCAGAAGGTCTACTACCACCGTATCGGCACATCTCAGAGCGACGATACGCTCATCTATGCCGATCCTTCACGTCCTCTCCACTACTTCCACGGCGGCGAGAGTGAAGATGGTCGTTGGCTCTTTGTAACTGGCTCTGCAGGCACTTCAGGCACAGAAATTCTCTACAAACGCAAGGGCGAGAAGCGTTTTAAGACTCTCTTTGAGGGTTTTGAGTACGACTATATGATTCTCGACTGCTACGAGGATACCGCACTTATCCTTACCAACAACGACGCTCCAAACTACCGCCTTATTGCAGTAGACCTAACAACTAGAGTGTGTCGCGACCTTATTCCACAGACCGACCATCCGCTCGAGGAGGTCGGAACGGTTGGTAATTACCTTTTTGCCTTCTATCTGATTGATGCACAGAACAAGGTGCTGCAGTACGACCGCAAGGGCAACCTTATTCGCGAGGTAGAGCTCCCTGCAATCGGCACCGTTGGCGGTTTTGATGGCAAGCGCGAGGATGACCACGCATACTATGCTGTGGCAAACTACACAACTCCAGGCAATATTTACCACTACGACTTGGAGAGTGGTAAAACCACCCTCTTCCGCGCCTCAGAGGTTAAGTTTGATGCGTCGGACTACATCACCACACAACTCTTCTTTACCAGCAAAGATGGCACCCGTGTGCCGATGTTTGTTTCGCATAAGAAGGGTATTAAACTCAATGGCAAAAATCCGTGCTACCTCTATGGCTACGGTGGTTTCCAGATAAACCTCACCCCATCTTTCAGCACTACGGCTGCAATGTTTATGGAGCAGGGTGGCGTATATTGCGTAGTAAACCTTCGTGGCGGCTCGGAGTATGGCGAGGATTGGCATAAGGGCGGAATGTTGGAGAATAAGCAGAATGTATTTGACGACTTTATCGCCGCTGCCGAGCACCTTATTGCCGAGGGGTATACATCATCTGAGAAGCTCGCTATTGCGGGTGGCTCAAATGGCGGTCTGCTTGTCGGAGCGTGTATGACACAGCGCCCAGAGCTATATGCTGTAGCACTCCCTGCTGTAGGTGTTATGGATATGCTCCGTTTCCACCTCTTTACTATCGGCCACGGCTGGGTTGTGGAGTATGGTAGTTCGGACAATAAGGAGCAGTTTGAGTACCTCTATAAGTACTCTCCGCTGCACAATCTGCGCGAGGGCGTTGCATATCCGGCAACCCTCGTAACCACTGCCGACCACGACGACCGCGTTGTCCCTGCCCACTCGTTCAAGTTTGCAGCAACCCTTCAGCACTGCCACGCAGGCGAGGCTCCGGTGCTTATCCGCATCGACACCAATGCCGGTCATGGAGCGGGCAAACCGACTGCAAAGCGCATTGAGGAGGCGGCAGATACCTACGCATTTATCTTTGAGAATACTAACACGAAATATAGAGAGATTAAGTAATGAAAGTCTACAAATTTGGTGGCGCATCGGTTAAAAATGCCGATGGTGTACGCAACCTAAAGCATATTATTGAGGGCCAGAGCGAGCTGTTTATCATCGTCTCTGCTATGGGCAAGACCACAAATGCCCTTGAGGAGGTTTTTGACCACTACCGCACAAGCAATCTCGAGGCAGCACAGACAAAGATTGACGAGATTGCAGCATACCACCAGGCGATTATTGACGATCTGTTTGGTGAGCACCGCACACTCGGCCAGGTAGAGGCTCTGCTGAGCGAGTTGCAGCGTTTTATTACGACCGTTCCTTACGACGCATCACGCGCTGAGGAGCGCTATGACCGCACCGTGGCATTCGGTGAGCTTATCTCTACAACAATCATCTCTGAGTGGCTCAACTTTGCGGGCATTGCAAACCACTGGGTAGATATGCGCCGTACATTTGTCACTCAGTTCCGCCACAAGGATGCCAATGTATTTATCGAGGAGTCTACCCCACTGCTCCGTCGTGAGGTGGCAGGCTCGGCAGAGCGCGTATTTGTTGGCCAGGGCTTTATCGGCTCGGCAGCTGATGGTAGCACAACGACCCTCGGTCGTGAGGGCTCAGACTACTCTGCTGCCGTTGTGGCACACATCCTCGATGCGGAGTCTATGACCGTTTGGAAGGATGTTGACGGTATTCTCAATGCCGATCCGAAGATCTTCCCAGAGGCAGAGAAGATTGATGCTCTCAACTATGTTGACACCATCGAGCTGGCATATAGCGGTGCACAGATTATCCACCCAAAGACCATCAAGCCGCTCCAGAACAAGAATATTCCGCTCTACGTTCGCCCATTTGGCAATAAAGAGGCTGCAGGTACACGCATTGATGGTGTAGCAGAGGATGTTAAGATTCCGATTATCATCCTCAAGCGCAATCAGAGTCTGCTTACGCTGCGCTCACGCGACCTATCGTTTGTCCTTGAAGAGAAGTTTCCAATAGTCTTCTCTATCCTTGAGCGTTTCCGCATTAAGACAAACCTTATCCACAACTCGGCGGTAGACCTTAACCTCTGCACCGAGAGCAGTTGGCGTCTTGAAGAGGCGGCTGCAGCACTTCAGGCAGAGGGTTTTGATACAACAATCAACGAAGAGGTAGAGTTACTTACAATCCGCAACCATAACGAGCAGGTGCTTAAGGCACACACCTTCTCTGAGCGTAATATCGTAAAGCAGATTGACGCTCGCACTGTTCGTGTAATACTTCGCAAAGAGTAATGAGTAACTACCACACCCCCGTACTGCTTGAGGAGGCGATTGAGCTACTCGATATCAAGGCTGATGGAGTCTATGCCGACCTCACCTTTGGTGGTGGCGGTCACTCGCGCCGAATTCTTGAGTCGTTAGGCGAAAATGGCCGTCTATACAGCTTCGATCAGGATTCGGATACCAAGGCCAATGCCCCAGATGATAGCCGATTTAACTACGTCGAAAGCAACTTCCGCTTTCTGCGCTCGGCACTGCGTCTGCGTGGCGTAACCGAGGTGGATGGCATACTTGCCGACCTCGGCGTATCGTCACACCACTTTGACGCCCTACCTCGCGGCTTCTCATTCCGCGGTGAGGCGCCACTTGATATGCGTATGAACCAGCGCGGTGGCGAGACGGCTGCCGATGTGGTCAACAACCGCACAGAGGAGCAGTTAGCAACAATTCTCTCTCAGTATGGAGAGCTCGACACAACTTGGAAAATTGCTGCCTGCATCGCTCGCGCAAGGGCGGTAAAACCTATCACAACAACAGCCGAGCTTGTAGCTGCCGTTGCCCCTTGTACTCCGAAGAAGGATGAGTCAAAGTTCCTCACAAAGCTCTTTCAGGCGCTGCGTATAGAGGTTAATGGCGAGATGGAGGCACTCAAAATGGCTCTGGAGCAGAGTCTGAAGGTTCTCAAGCCTGGAGGTCGTTTAGTAGTTATATCCTACCACTCGTTGGAGGACAGAATAGTTAAGAATTTTATCCGCAGCGGCAACACCGAGGGTAAGATCGAGAAGGACTTCTTCGGTCGCAGCACCACTCCGTGGAGCGTTGTCACCCGTAAGGCTGTTGTACCAAGCGATAGAGAGATAGTCGAAAACCCACGCTCTCGCTCTGCAAAGATGAGAGCTGCCGAGAAGTTATGAACGATATAGAGCCAATTGTTCCGAGCACTACAGATACTACCGACACAAACCCCACTCCGACAGAGGGTGATGTTGATAAGGTGGTGATTACCGTACCCGCAAAGCTCCGCCGAGCAGTAGTGGCTACGGTGGAGTTTGTACGCTCTATTTTTACTGGAGAGATTATTCTTAACCCTTCAATATCAAAGGGTTACGACTATCTTTTCTACTTAGCTCTGCTCTTTTTGGCAAGTATCATCGCCCTCTTCTCCTCACTGCATATGCAGATTCGTGAAAATCGCACCGTAGAGCAGGTGCGACTGCTTGAGGAGCGAGCACTACGCTCAGAGGAGCAGCGATTGGGAGCAACAACCCACTCGGCAATTGTCCGCGCGCTCAAAGAGCGAAATATCCCATTAGAGGATACTCTGGAGCCTGTAACCATAATCAAGGAGGAGAAAAAGAGGTAGTATGGACGATTTGAAGCAAAAGTGGCAGCAGGAGATCTCCTCAAGGCTGACGGCAGTAAAGATTATACTGATACTCTTTATTGTCGGCATCTTCTGTCGTCTGATATACATACAATTCTTTGATGAAAATATCGGCAAAATATCTCATCAAGTACACAAAAAGCTCATCTCATCTGAAGTGCTCTATGCTGTTCGTGGTCAGATTCTTGCCCGCAATGGCGAGCCGCTTGCAACATCAATCCTTCGTCAGAGCATCTTCATTGACTTTGCCAGCCACGGCTTTGACAACGACAAGCGATTTGCAAGCAATGCCGACTCGCTTAGCAAACTACTTAGCAGCTACTTCGGTGACCATACAGCCAAGTGGTACTACAACCGTATGGATAGCGTTCACGGCAAGGCTATGCAGAGGGTGCAGACAGGGCAACTGATTAAGGAGAAGCGACAGAGCCCAATCAAAAAACTCTTCCGCGGCAAGCAGTACGACACAATCCCGACATACGACATCAAGCGTCGCCATACCCACACCCGCCTCTTCCGCGATGTGGATATGAATGAGTGGGAGCAGATTAGTCGTTTCCCTATTCTGAATGAGAATATGGGTCTTGTATACCACTCAAAGCCTATCGACTCGCGTATCTATCCGCACGGCAATCTTGCAATGCGAACTATCGGCCGAACAGATGTAGAGCGCCCTTATGGCATTGAGTATGCCTATCGTGACACCCTTGCTGGTAAAAATGGCAAGGTCTACCTGCAATATATGGCGCCGAATTTCAAGGCAAAGATTGAGAACGATACGCTCAAAACTATCCAGCCTGTAAATGGTGCCGATATTGTCACAACAATAGATATCGAGCTACAGGATGTGGCCGACAGAGCGCTTCGTGAGGCTTTGAAGGCGCAAAATGGTATTTGGGGTACAACCGTAGTTATGGAGTGTGCTACAGGCGATATTTTAGCGTTAGCAAACCTCTCTCGCACCGCCAAAGGTGATTACTACGAGGGCCCAAATCACGCCATAGCAACCCCTATGGAGCCTGGTTCGACACTCAAACTTGCGACAACAATGATTCTGCTCGACAAAGCAGGGATGTCACCATCTAAGATGTACAACTCTGGCTATGGCAAGCGTGTAAAGGTTGGTAAGTACAACTCTGTTGAGGACTCCCACCCTATTGGTACACGCAAAAAGCCTCAGATTGACCTTAAGACCGCCTTTACCGAGTCGGCAAATGTCTACTTCGTCAAGGCTGTACTCGACCACTTTGAGGGCAAGGAGCGCGAGTACTATCAGGCTCTGTGTGACCTTCAGCTCGACCACCATATCGCATTTGAGGAGTTCCAACCGAAGAGTCCATATCTTCCAAAACCAGGTACGGCAAAGTGGTATGGTTCTACACTCGGTATGCTCGCCTATGGCTATGGTCTGGAGATTACACCGATGCAGACACTGACACTCTACAACGCCATTGCCAACGGCGGAAAGATGGTCGCTCCGCGCTTGATAAGTCAGATGCGCCGTAATGGAAAGGTGATTGCCGACTTCCCGACAAAGGTTGTCAAGGACTCGATTTGTTCGCCAAGCACACTTGCTCTACTACGCGAATATCTCGAAAATGTGGCTCTTGAGGGTACTGCAGAGGAGTACTTCGGCATAGACGCCACACCTTTCCGCGTAGGTGCAAAGACGGGTACGGCGACAATCGCGATGGGTAATAAGTACTCCGACTCCTACTACCTCGGTTCGATGGTTACTTACCTACCTGCCGATAATCCGCGCTATACGATTATCACCGCCATCCATAAGAAGAAAGGCTCTGGCTCTATCTACGGTGCTACACTTGCGGGTCCTGTACAGAAGCGAGTGGCCTCATACCTCTACAACCGAGAGCGTGCGTGGGCAGAGCCACTTATCGTGAGCGATGTCAAGCAGTTGCCTTTGGATGTCAAGGGTGGAAATATTGAGCATATTGGCACCATTGCGAGCCGTTTTGACCTGGTATCTGCATACACCTCACCAACTGGTTGGGGAACGACAAAAACTGGCATAAGCAGCATAAATATCACCTCAACAAGCGCCGACAAGAGGATTGTTCCAGATGTTATGGGAATGGGTCTTGCCGATGCGATATTCCTACTTGAGAGCCGTGGTCTTGATGTCACATTTACAGGCAGCGGCAAGGTTGTATACCAGAGCAAAGAGGCTGGCGCTGCACTACATCACGGAGATAAGATTAAAATTAGATTAGAATAGTAACACAATGAATATCAGCAAATTACTCAACAAAGTAGACTACACTGCAATCCACGGCAGCACAGAGAGAGAGGTCTCAAGTCTTACCTACGACTCTCGTCAGGTAAGCGCAGGCAGCTGTTTCTTTGCTATCGAAGGAGTTGTGGCAGATGGCCATAACTACATCGATAGTGCCGTAGCTAAAGGGGCTGTAACGGTTGTCTGCAAGCGTCTTCCTGAGAGCTTAAATACCGACCAGACAACATATATCGTCGTTGAGGATACAGACAAGGCCATGGCGCTCATTGCCGCCAACTTCTACGGCAATCCAAGCAAAAAGCTGACCGTTGTTGGCGTTACGGGCACTAATGGTAAGACGACTATCGCTACCCTGCTCTACGACCTTGTACGCCTGATGGGCGAAAAGGCTGGACTTATCTCGACGGTGGTCTACAAGATTGATAATGAGCAGATTGAGTCTACTCACACCACTCCAGACACTATCCGCCTCAACGCAATGCTTGCGGCGATGGTCGAGCGCGGTTGCAAGTACTGCTTTATGGAGTGTTCGTCACACGCAATTGTTCAGCGACGCATCTACGGAATTCAGTTTGCAGGTGCGCTGTTTACCAATTTGACTCACGACCACTTAGACTACCACAAGACATTTGCCGAGTATATTCGTGCCAAGAAGATATTCTTTGACGAGCTGTCAAAGAGCAGTTTTGCCATTGTCAACTGCGACGATCGCAATGGCGAGGTGATGTTGCAAAATACTGCAGCAAAGCGTCTTACACTATCTCTTCGTCGCGCTGCTGACTTCAACTGCAAGGTTATGGAGAGCACTGTCGAGGGCACTCTGCTCCGCATTGACGGGGTAGATTTGTGGGTCAGCTTCCTCGGCCGTTTCAATGCCTACAATCTGCTGACGGTATATGCTGCGGCTATTGAACTTGGATTTGATAAGAATGAGGTTTTGCGTTGCATCTCACTGCTCCACCCTGTAGATGGCCGATTTGATATGGTTCACGCTGCAGACAGCACGACGGCTATTATTGACTATGCTCACACCCCTGATGCTCTTGAGAATATACTTAAGAGCGTAGCCGAGTTCCGTACACCAAAGCAGAGCGTAACTGTCGTTTGTGGCTGTGGTGGCGAAAGGGATAAGACAAAGCGCCCAGAGATGGCACAGATAGCTGTAAAATTTGCCGACCGTGCAATTTTCACCGCAGACAACCCTCGTAGCGAGAATCCTGAGCAGATTTTGCGCGATATGGAGGCGGGTGTGGCTGTAACGGACAACTATATGAAGATTGTCGATCGTGATAACGCTATAAAGACCGCCGTGATGCTCAGCGCGGCAGGCGACATTATCGTCATTGCAGGCAAGGGCCACGAAACCTATCAGATTATCGGCACCGAGAAGCTGCCGTTCAACGATAAGGAGCGCGTACAATACTGGTTTTCAACATTTAACAGATAAAACATAACACTATGCTATACAATCTTTTTAAGTACCTTGACACTGTGTACGATCTCCCAGGCTCGGGAATGTTTCAGTACATTACTTTCCGCTCAATTGCCGCATTTATCCTTGCGCTGCTGATGGTTATCTACATCGGCAAACCGATTATCCGCAAGTTGCAGAGGTTGCAGATTGGCGAGGAGATTCGTGACTTGGGTTTAGAGGGTCAGATGGCAAAGAGGGGTACGCCAACAATGGGTGGAATACTTATTCTGCTGGCGATACTTGTTCCTTCACTGCTCTTTACGCGACTCAACAACATCTACATTCTGCTGATGATTATCTCGACCGTTTGGTGCGGTGCTATCGGCTTTTTGGATGACTATATCAAGGTCTTCCGCCACAACAAGGAGGGTCTGAAGGGTAAGTTTAAGATTGTTGGCCAGGTGGGTCTAGGAATTATCGTAGGAACAGTTATGTGCTTCTCGGAGGATATTGTAGTGCGCGAGAACAATATACCACAACCTACAGAGGATCATATTGTTGTCGTTGAGGATGTTAAGACCACACAGACCACTATTCCATTCTTCAAGGAAAATGAGTTTGACTATAGCTGGCTTACAGGTGGCAACCAAACTGCCGCGTGGATACTCTATATCCTTATGGCAATTCTGATTGTCACTGCCGTATCAAATGCCGCAAACCTCACAGATGGTATAGACGGACTGCTTACGGGCGTCTCGATGCCTATAGTGGTGGTACTCGGTATACTTGCCTACCTATCAGGCCACGTCATCTATGCCGACTACCTCAACATTATGTTTATCCCCGACAGCGGAGAGCTCTTTGTCTTTGCTCTTGCAATGATTGGTGCGCTATTAGGATTTTTGTGGTACAACTCATACCCTGCGCAGATTTTTATGGGCGATACCGGCTCGCTTGCCATCGGTGGTATTATTGCCGTCTTTGCACTCTGTATTCGCAAGGAGTTGCTGCTGCCAATTATGTGCGGAATATTTGTTGTCGAGGCGTTGTCGGTTATTATCCAGCGCAAATATTTCTCATATACAAAGAAGAAGTATGGTGAAGGTCGCAGAGTCTTCCTTATGTCGCCTATTCACCACCACTTCCAGAAGAAAAATCTGCACGAGAGCAAGATTACAATGCGTTTTGTCATTATCTCTATGCTCCTTGCAGCTATTAGCCTTGTAACCCTTAAGATCAGATAAAAAAATGGCAAATAAACGTATTGTAGTACTCGGTGGAGGCATTAGCGGCTACGGCTCGGCTATACTTGCAAAAAAGGAGGGTTTTGACGTCTTCCTCTCCGATGCAGGCAACATAAGCGAACTCTATCTCACCCGCCTTGAGCAGTGGGAGGTAGAGTACGAGCAGGGCGGTCACACTATGGAGAAGATACTATCGGCAACCGAGGTTATCAAGTCCCCAGGTATTCCAGATAAGGCTCCAGTTGTCGTTGCCATTCGCGAGAAGGGTATCCCCGTAATCTCCGAAATGGAGTTTGCAGCACGCTATATGGGCAAGGCCAAAACTATCTGTATTACAGGTAGCAACGGTAAAACTACAACCACCTCGCTTATATACAAGATACTCTCAGATGCGGGATTTAATGTCGCTTTAGGTGGTAATATCGGCGAGTCATTTGCCTATAGTGTGGCGACAAAAGAGTACGACTGGTATGTGCTTGAGCTGAGTAGTTTTCAGCTGGATGGAATGTTCGACTTCCGCGCAAATATCGGCGTGCTGATGAATATCACACCTGACCACCTCGACCGCTACGACTACTGTTTCCAAAACTATATCGACTCCAAAATGCGTGTTACACGCAACCAGAAGAGCAACGACTACTTTATCTATTCGGCTGATGATCAGATTATTACTGCCGAGCTTGAGAAGCACCCAGTTCGCTCTGCCGAGCTACCGTTTATGGCTCGAACAGCTATGGCAAGTGGTGCTGGCGACGCCTCGCTTGTTGGAGGTATCTTCACTGCTCGCGTAGGTAAAAATGAGGTTGAGATAGATACCGAGAAGATGCAGATTAAGGGTCTGCACAACGCCTACGACGCTATGGCAGCGGCACTTGCAGCACTTGCAGCGGGTGTAACAGCAGAGCAAGTAGCAGAGTCTATCTACAGTTTTTCGCCTGTTGAGCACCGTCTTGAGCCAGTGGCCGAGATTAATGGTGTGCTATACATTAACGACTCAAAGGCGACAAATGTCGACTCTGTGTGGTATGCTCTTGAGAGTATGACCCGCCCAACGGTGTGGATTGCAGGTGGAACAGATAAGGGAAATGACTACTCTCCGCTCCTCAATTTCGCAAAGGAGAAGGTGCATACGCTCGTTTGTATGGGTTTGGATAACAGTAAGTTAGAGGCATCATTCAAGGATATTATTCCAAACATAATCTCTACCGACTCTTTGGATAGCACTATGCGTGCTGCTGTTGCGGCAGCCAAGAGCGGTGACGCCGTTCTGCTCTCTCCGGCGTGTGCAAGTTTTGACCTTTTCAAGAACTATTGCCAGCGTGGAGAGCTATTCAAGCAGTGGGTAAAAGAGAGTGTAAAATAGTACCAACTTATGGATCAGAACAACCAAAATAGCGTTCCGTCGATACTCTCGAAGGTGAGTCTTTTCAAGGGCGACAAGGTGCTGGGAGTCATCATCCCAATTCTCTTTGTCATCTCGGCCCTTGTGGTCTACTCTTCGGTGGCAAAGATGGGTTATGCACATATGGGTACACAGACAAATGCCATCTTCACTAAGCACCTGATTGTCATCTCACTTTCGTTGCTTACTATGGTTGGCTTCTACTTTGTCCCTGCAAAATTTTTGTATAAAATCGCGCCTTTTGCATACACCTTCTGTTGGTTCTTTACTTTGGGTGTCTACTTCTTTGGAGCCGACACAAATGGGGCTGCTCGTTGGTACGATTTTGGTTTCTCTGTACAGCCCTCGGAGCTGCTAAAAGTTGCGACAATTTTGTTGCTTGCCGCAAACCTCGATAAGGCACAGCAAACCATTAATAAACAGCGACTTATACCGTCGCTAAACCCGTGGAAGTGGGGCAAAAAAGATCGCAAAAAACAGCTCGAAATTTTAGCCGAAGGAACCGTAAAAATTCTACTCCCTGTGCTCGCCTCTGTAGCGGTAATTGTCAAGGCTCATAACTCCTCGGCGCTGCTTGTTTTTGGTATCGGTACGGTGATGATTTTCATTGCTCGTGCACGTCTTATGGAGATATGTAAATTTATACTACTCATTGCCGCTGTCGGTGCGCTATATGTCGGTATTGGAGGTGGTCGTACAGGCACTGCAAGTCACCGAATTACCAACTTCGTACACTCGTGGACTTCACCCGCTGACACAACCGTCACTCGACCGTTAACAGATGCTGATCACGCAATGGTCGCCATCTACGATGGCGGAGTATTCGGTGTGGGTGCTGGTCAGTCAGTTATGCGAGCAAAGATTACCCACCCTGAGAGCGACTATATCTTCTCATTTTTTGTCGAGGAGTATGGAATTATTATGGGAATGATTCTCATCATCCTCTACGCCTGGATTTTTGCCCGTGCAATATCGATTTTCAAGGGTAGTCGTTGGCTCTTTGGTGGACTTCTTGTGCTTGGATTGGCTCTACTTATAACCTGCCAAGCGCTGCTGCACTTTATGGTTTCAACCCACCTATTTATAGAGACGGGTCAGAATCTACCACTCATATCTCACGGCGGAACATCTATGCTCTGCACAGCCGCAGCATTGGGTATTATTCTGAGCATCAGCCGCCAAGTAAACAACCACACATTAACACCTCCTGAGGGCACTGCAGGCATGACCGTCGAGGAGGACGAGGAGTAGATTATGGAGAGTATTCGTTTAGACAAATATCTGTGGGCAGTACGAATTTTTAAGACTCGTAGCGACGCTGCCGACGCTATCCGCAACAACAAAGTCACCGTAAACGGTGCATACGCAAAACCATCGCGCGAGGTGAAAATCGGCGAGAGGATTGAGGTTAAACGAGCTATGGTTACATACTCCTACCTCGTTCTTGACCTTATTGCCAACCGCCAGCCAGCGAAAAATGTTCCACAATACTGCCAAAATATCACGCCACAGAGCGAGTTAGACAAGCTAAATATCCCTCGAGAGACAATCTTCGTCTTCCGCGAGCGAGGCACAGGTCGCCCGACAAAGAAGGAGCGCCGTGAGATCGACGCAGTTATGGACGAGATGTTCCTTGACGACGATATGTTCTATGATGATGAGGAGTGATAACTCCTCTTTTTTTGATATATCAGATTTTTTCTCTATCTTTGCAGTTTGCAGGCGTGTGCGTATATACGCGCGTGCAGACTGAACTATGCTTGAGAAGTTAGCAAAACAGACGGCAATCTATGGTATAAGCACCATCCTGGGCAGATTTTTGAGTTATCTGCTCACCCCTTTCTATACCCGTATCTTCGGTGTAGAGACATACGGCATTATCACTGACGTCTATGCGCTCATCCCATTTGCACTCGTTCTGCTCACACTCGGTATGGAGAGCAGCTACTTCCGCTTTGCTGCAAAGGCTGAGGCAGCAGGTGGCGACGTGGCAGCTGCGAAAAAGAAAATTTTTACCACAATGTGGGGCATTACGGCTCTTGCAGCGGCAATATTCTTCGGAGTGGTTACCTTCTCAGCCGATAGTTGCGCTGCACTGATGGGTCAGGCATATGTTACCCATCCGGAGTATGTGGTAATTGTCGCAGCAATCGTCTTTTTCGATGTTGCGGGCGCAATTCCATTCTCCGCACTGCGCGAGGCGGGTCGAGCAACAAAGTTTGTGACACTCAAACTCGCCAATATCGTGATGCAGGTCGGCTTTGCCGTTCTTTTCTGGGCTGTAGGTCTATTTGATAGTGAGTTTGGTGTCGGTTGGGCATTCGTGGCAAATCTCTTAGCAAGTGCTGTAACAACCATTGCCGTAGTACTCTCAGGCAAGAGTGTACCGAAGATATACTGGGGAATGCTGGGTGCAATGTTTGCCTACTCAATGCCGCTCCTTCTCTCCTCTATCGCAGGTACTGCTGGCGAGTTTATCGACCGACAGCTCATTAAATACCTCGTTCCTGACGGCTCTATGGCGCAGTTGGGCATCTATGGAGCGATTGCAAAGATTGCCGTGGTGATGACCCTCTTTACCCAGATGTACCGTATGGCTGCCGAGCCATTCTTCCTCTCTAACTTCCGCAAGGAGGAGTTTGTAGAGATGAATGCCGCAGCAATGAAGTACTACATCATCGCTTCGATGGCAATCTTCCTCGGCATTGCGCTCTTCAGAGATGTATTTGCGCTGATTGTGGGTAGCAACTTCCGTGAAGGTATATTTATACTACCGATAGTTTTGGGCGCCAATGTACTGAGTGGCGTATGGCTCAACCTCTCATTCTGGTATAAACGCGAGGAGAAGACAGGCTATGCACTCTGGGTGACACTCTCGGGCCTTGCGGCGAGCGTTGTTGCGGGTATTATTCTCATTCCTCGTGCCGGCTACTACGGCGCTGCGTGGAGTAGATTTATCGCCGAGGTGGTTATGGTCGCCGTAAGTCTTACGCTCAACCGCATACACTTCCCGACTCCTTACGATTTTGGTCGTATTGCTGAGTATGTTGTGGTGGCTATGGCAATTTTCTTCTTGACGGAGTTTATTGCAGTGGATAATCTGGTTTTGAAATATACGATAAACACAATAGTTCTGCTCCTCTATCTACTCTACATCGTAAAGCGCGAAAAGATAGATGTTGCGGCACTGATAAAGGCAGTATTAAGACGATGAAGTTTGCAAATATCATAGGTCAGACACAGCTCAAGGAGCACCTTGTGCGTAGCGTGGAGAGTGGTCGAATAAGCCACGCTCAACTCTTCACCGGCCCTGCAGGTGCAGGTACACTACCACTGGCTGTGGCATATGCGCAGTATATCAACTGCCGTAACCGCAAAGATGGCGATAGCTGTGGCGAGTGTCCATCGTGCCGCCAAATTGAGCAGCTCGCACATCCCGACCTACACTTTGTCTTCCCCGTAAACAAGCAGGGCAAGAAGAGTGGTGAGGTGGTTATCAGTACCGCTCGTGAGTTTGTGGAGCTGTGGCGCGAGATGTTTGCAAAGACAGGTGGCTACTTCTCGCCTCGTCAGTGGTTCGACGCCCTCAACCTCGGAAAGACACTCAAGGGAGTTATCTCAGCAAAGGAGTCGGAGGAGATTATCCGCCGCCTGAGCTTCAAGAGCTTTGAGAGCGACTACAAGACTATGATTATCTGGCTACCAGAGACAATGAACGAGGAGGCGGCAAATCGTATCCTCAAGATTTTGGAGGAGCCGTGGGATAAGACCCTCTTTATTCTGGTTTCGGAGCGTCCAGACCAGTTGCTCAAGACCATCCTTTCACGAACTCAGGAGGTGGCAGTGCCTCGCCTAACTACAGAGGATCTGCTCCCGATAGCAATAGAGGCGGAGCCTGATGCAACAAAGGCACACAATGTGGCACGTCTGGCAAGTGGCGATATTTTGGAGCTCAAGCGCCTGCTTGGTCAGAGCGAGGATGAGACATCAAAGGAGAACTTCGAGGCATTCTGCTCTGTTATGCGATTGAGCTATAACGACAAGCACCTCGAACTGATGAATTGGGCAGACGAGGTGGCAGGATTGTCGCGCGAGCGTCAGCGCGGTATGCTCGTAGACTTCAGCCGACTGCTGCGCGAGGCATATATGCTCCACGCAGGCCTTGAGAAGGCGAGCTATCTATGGGGTGAAGAGGCTGCATTCTGCAAGAAATTTGCACCATTTATCGGTAGTCAGAACATCGAGCAGATTTTGGCACAGATAGAGAGCGCTATGCGTCAGATTAACCAAAACGGCAATCCGCGAATTGTATTTACACACTTCGCCCTTGCTGTAAGTAAATTTATCAAGCGACTCAAATGACAGATGTAGTAATTTTGGGTGGCGGAAACATCGGCGATGTTAAGAGCAGGCTCGATACGGCCGAGGCTCTTATCGCCGAGCGCATAGGCGAGGTTATCTCTCGCTCTGAGTGGTATACCACAGAGCCGTGGGGCTTTGAGAGTAGCGCCGACTTTACCAACCGTGCGTGGTTAGTAAGCACAGCCCTTGAGGCGACAGAGGTATTAGAGCGATTGCTGAGTATAGAGGTTGAACTGGGCCGTAACCGCAAAGCTGAGTACTGCGCAAAGGTGTTGGGTCGACAGAGTTATGCAGACCGAATGGTTGACCTCGACATTCTGCTCTACGGGCAAAGAGTTGTGGTAACGCCACACCTGCAAGTACCGCATCCGCGACTGCTTGAGCGCGACTTTGCAATGATTCCGATGTGCGATGCGCTGGGAATAGATAGCGATCAGGGAGTTGAATTAGTAAGAAAAATTGTTGAAGATGAGATATAAATTGATATTCGCAATCCTTGCAGCCGCATTGGCTACAAGTTGCTTCAAAGAGGTTACAACAGATACAAACCTGATTCTTAAGACTCTTATTCAGGAGAAGTCGGGTGGTGCAAACGTCGTCACTGACGATGTATTTGCTTATGCCTGCTATACAGGTACAGACAAGTGGATGGTTGCCAGCTATGACGACGCTTTGAATCGCATTGTTACCGACTCTTTGGGTGTGGAGAAGATTACAGTGCCCAATGTAGAGGGTGTACCTTTTGTGCGTGAGGGCGATGAAAATCCATACATTTCTCTGCCACTCAACTCTTCGCCAGCACTCGTGGTGCTTGTCTGTCCGCAGGTAAGAATGTATGCAACTCTCTTCAAGTACCTCAACGTCGACAATCTACCTGAGACATATATGACCCTACTGCTGCACGCATGGAAAAAAGATACCTATACCGAGGGTAGCGATAAGAAGGGCGGAGTATGGCACATTGTTCCACCTGCACCCGAAGTAGCACCAGAAACAGATAACGATAGCAACTAATGAAGAATAGCAATCTGATACTCAAAACAGCAGTAACACTCCTCTTTTTAGGGGCGTTCCTTACTCGTTGTGCCAATATTATGTCACCCGATGGTGGTCCGAAGGATACTCTACCCCCAGTAATCACGGCTATCACCCCCGGTAACTTTGCAACAAACTTTACTGAGAAGAAGATCTATATCGAGTTTAACGAGTTTGTTCAGATTAAGGACCAGAATAAGGAGTTGTTTACCTCTCCAGCGATGAAGAAGATGCCGCTTATTACCACCCGCGGCAAGGGTATTGTTATCACCATTCGTGACACACTCAAGGAGAACCAGACCTACGCTATCGACTTGGGTAGCGCCATTCGTGACAACAACGAGGGTAATCCTCTCAACGCGATGCGTTATGTATTCTCTACGGGCAGTACTGTCGACTCGCTTATCTGCTCGGGATATACTGCCGACTCATACAAGGCGGACTCTGTGAGCCGTACATTCCTCTGGTTCTACATTCTCGACTCACTGCCAGATACCCCTGACTACGACTCGACAATCTTCAACCGCAAACCAGATGCTATTGCCCGTGCGCAGAACAACGGCATCTTCATTGCGCAGAACCTCAAGCCTGTAAAGTACCGTATCTACGCCATTGGAGATAAGAATGATAACCAGTTGTACGAGCCTGGCACAGACCTTGTCGGCATTCTCGACTCGGCATACAACCCTGCCGAGTTGCCACCATTTGCCATATGGTTTGACTCGCTGCGCCGCTACCCGTCAGCAGATCCGCAGCTCTACTTCCGTATGTTTACCGACAAGACCTTCAAGGCTCAGCGCCTTGTCGAGGCAATTCGTGGCGATCAGAAGAAGATAACCCTCTACTTCAACACTGCCCTGCCAGATATCGACTCGCTCCGTCTGGACTCTATACCGTCAGACAAGATTATCTACGACCCTCGCACAAAGGGCAAAGATACGCTCAACCTCTGGCTCAACGTACCTGCAGAGCAGCTACCTGACACTATCAAGGGTGAGATTACATACTATCGTCACGACTCTATCCGCCAATATGTCAAGACTACCGAGCCGATAAAGGTTGCTTGGAAGAAGGTTGAGAGCAAAGAGGAGCAGAAGGAGCGAGAACGAGAGGAGCGAGAACGTAAAAAGGCCGAAGAGGAGGGTCGCGAGTATACCCCTGCAAAGAAGCAAAATCCATTTAAGTTCAAGAGCACAGCCTCTGGCGAGGTTAACCCAGAGAAGGGTTTTGAGATTACTGTGGACTACCCTCTTGTAGCTTTTGATTCGACAGCCGTAAAGCTCTTCAAGCTCAGTGGCGACGAGAAAAACCCTATAGAGACTGAGGTTGAGAAGCACTTTGTGCGCGACACCCTCAACATTGGTCACTACTTTGTGCGTGCGAAGTGGGAGAATGCAACAAAGTACCGCTTCTACGTTCCGAAAGGGTCGCTTAAGGATGTTATGGAGTATGAGTGTGACTCTATCTCGTCATCCTTCAGCACCTACGACCCAGAGAAGTTCGCGAAGATTGTCCTTACTGTCAACGGCGAGCAGGGCAAGCAGTACATTATCCAGCAGACAGACGCCTCAAACAAGACTCAGCAGGAGATTAAGGGCGTTGCGAGCGGTAAGTATACCATCAACTTCGTCTCTCCAGGTGAAATTCGCATTCGAATTATCGAGGATACTAACGGCAACGGCCAGTGGGATGCGGGCGATGTTGTCAATCGTCTACAGCCAGAGCGTTCTGAGATGTTTATCAACGACAAGGGAGAGGATCTGTTCGCCACAAAGGCAAATTGGGATATTGAGATCGATATCAATATGAGCGACGTCTTCAAGCCGATGACTATGGAGAACCTCATCCAGATTCTCGAGGAGAAGGAGGCATCTCGCATCAAGAAGCTCTCGGAGGAGTGGGAGAAGAAGCGCCTTGAGAACCTCAACCAGCAGAATCAGAATAACTCAGGTGGCATGATGGGTGGCGCCGGAGGTATGATGGGCGGTATGGGCGGAATGATGGGAGGTCTTGGAGGATTGACCGGAAGCGGCAGTGGCTCAGGCAGAATGTTCTAAACGACTGATTATGAAGAGATTTTTAGCAATATTAACTTTTACCGTGACAGCTCTAGTGCTATGTAACAATAGTGCTAAGGCACAACACGTGTTTGCCGTTACGGGTGGTACAGGTATGGCTACATCGCGCCTCTACCCAGCACAAGAGACACGCCCTATTTGGGGAACAGGTCAGGCTGGTCTGTCTTGGAGATACTACTCTCTGCCCCGTTTTGTTGGTTGTGTCGGCGTAGATTTGGAGTGGTTGCAGAGTGGTTTTTCGTACGCCCCATACGCCTCAATATATGAGGATAAGAAGGATTATAAGTACTATCAGCGCAATATCAATACGCTGATGGTGCCTATTGTTTGGCAGCCGCACTTCTATATGTTCAAGAACCACCTCCGTATATCTCTTGAGGCAGCAGTTACCTTCAGCTACTACTTCGCATCCACGTTTAAGAACTACGAGACCTATACCTTTGGTTCGCTCAATGGACAAGGATTAGATGTTATTGAGGGTAAGTACGATATGCGCACTGAGCGTGACAACCGTTTTGCTTACGGTCTTGCAGGAGGTGTAGGTTTTGACTTAATCTTTGGTCAAATTGAGGTCGGTATTCGCGGTCGTTACTACTTCGGTTTTTCGGATATTCTCAAAAATCGAAACAAGTACTACGACAACGGGCTCGACCAGATAAATAAGCCTGGTGAAAACCCATTCTGGTACTCACCGTTACGTTCGCCGCTTGACAATCTTGCCATCAGTCTGCGCGTAGGTTTCAGATTGGGCAAGGCCGGCTTTGAGGAGTGGTTCTACAAACCACCAAAGAGAGATAAAGAGATTGTAAAATTTGCATTATAAACAGAGTAAAGATATGATTGAAAACACAAACACAAGACAGCAGAAGATTGCTAAGCAGATTCAGCGAGATATTGCCGAGATTCTCCAGCGTGAGTATTCAGCTATGCTCCGAGGTATACTTGTTACCGTAACCACCGTGCGTGTATCGGTAGACCTTGCATACGCCAAGATCTATATCAGCGTCTTCCCATTTGACAAAGCACAGGCTACTCTTGACCTGCTCACCGAGCACAACCGAGCTATCCGTGGCGCACTTGGCAACCGTATGCGCAACCAGGTAAAGTCTATTCCAGAGTTGCAGTTCTTTATTGACGACTCTCTGGAGTATATCGAGAATATCGACAACCTTTTGGCAAAGTAGCACGACAAGGCTATGCAGTGGTTTTTTGCTCGTAGATACCTCTTTTCACGCTCATCCCACTCGGTGATAAATATCATTGCGGGAGTGAGCCTTGTATCTGTGGCAATACCCGTAGCGGCAATGGTTATTCTACTCTCTGTATTCAATGGTTTCGAGTCGCTCATCAAACGAATGTATGCGACAACTGATGCCGATATAGAGATTAGCCGCATTGCAGAGCCAACAGAGCAACTACGCCAGCATATTCTTGCAACAGAGGGTGTTGAATCGGCAAGTTTTGTTATTGAGGGTCAAGCCTTAGCCCGCTTTGAGAAGCGAGAGACTGCCGTTACCGTTCGCGGCGTTGACGAGAACTACTTTGCAGTACTACCTATAAACCAAGAGGTTATGCAGGGCTCTGCAGAGCTTACTATTGGCGATTATGACCGAGCACTGCTTACAAGAGATGTGGCGCAACTGCTCACTATCTACACCGTTGCCGACTCAAACATCTCGCTACACGCCATCTCTGGTAGTAATATCGGCTCATTGCTCCCTCTGAGCGGTATAAAGAGTCAGAGAATTGCCGTCGGTGGAGTTATGCGCGGCTCCCAGCAACTCAAGGGGCTTATAATCGTTCCACTTCGCACAGCAGCAAAACTCTTTAGTGCAGACAAAATCAAACTATACCTACATTGCTCTGAGGATATAGAGAAAGTTAAAGAGAGGCTTCAAAGCACTCTTACTGAGGATATTAAAATCACCACTCGTGCCGAGAAAAATGCCGCTTTTTACCAGATTATGCGTTACGAGAAGTGGGCCGTATTCTTTGTTGCACTACTTGTTCTGCTTATCGCCTCGCTATCTATTATCGGCACTGTAATTATGCTCATTGTCGAGAAGCGTGACCAGCAACAGACACTCCTCTCAATAGGTGCAGATAGAGGGTTTATTCGTGGTATATTTGTCCGCGAGGGATTGCTCATTTCTGGCATCGGCGGTGCTGCGGGACTGATAATAGGTATTGTTGTTGTGCTTGTACAGCAATACTTCGGCATTATAACTCTACCTTCAGCAAACTTTGTTGTCGAGAGCTATCCTGTCGAGATGCACCCCTCCGATATAATTATGATATTTATAACCTTTGTCGCCATTGCGTGGAGTGTTTCACAGATTGCGGCAAATACAATGATAAAAAGGTAATGAAACGATTTCTAATCTGTGCAGTAGTTATACTCTCAGTCTTTGGTTGTGCACGCCGTAAGGAGATTGACGACAAGACCCTTGCTCTAATCTTCCGCGACGCATATATCACCAATGCATACTTGGGTGTCAACTACATCAACTTGGACTCTATAATGGTCTACGAGCCTATTCTTGACAAATATGGCTATACCCCTGAGGACTTTCGATATACTATCGGAAACTTCTCTCGCCGAAAGAGTGCACAGTTAGGCCGTGTGCTCAAGGAGGCGGAAAACTATATTACAGGCTACGCAACCATCTACGAAAAGAAGGTTGTTGTCCTCGACACGATTAAGAATGTCGCCATTCGCTCACTCAAGCGTACCGTACACCGCGACTCGCTTATCGAGATCAAGACCAAGGCAGATACCTCAAAACTACAGCTTGTCGTTGAGCCCCTCCACCCAGGCTCATACACTATACGTTATAAATATACGTATGAGAAGGAGCAACCAAAGAAGAAAAAGTCAAAGAAGAATGGCAGTTCATACAACGAGGAGAATACTCTGCGCGGTGCGTTGTATGTCGAGACAAGCAGTGGTAGCCACCGTCACAACTACTCCTACATTCTACGCAACGAGGAGAGTATCCGTCGTACGATAACTGCCGACACTGCCGCCCGCAAACTTGTCATCACCTTCGCTAAGCCTTCAGATGCGCGACATAAGTTGGGCAAGCCGAAGATCTCAATCACCGATCTGGAGATTAACTACACACCAGATGCAGATATGGCTATAGATTCGCTCTTCAAGCGTTATGTTGACATAAAGATTTTTGACGATGCCTTCTTCACAACTCAGAAAGATAGCCTCGCACTATCTGCTGACACCACAAGGGTTTTATAAGCACCCACTTATTACGGTCGATGCTCTAAGTGGCGAAATCCTCAACCTAGAGTCGTACAGCAACAATCTGGATGCAACTGAGGGGGTAGAGTTCTACTCGGGTATCCTCTGCCCTGGTTTTACTAACGCACACTGCCACAGCGAGTTGTCATACCTCAAAGGCTCTATTGCCGAAGGTGTCGGATATGCAGGTTTTGCCGCTGCAATGGCCCGTGTAAGAGATAATTTTACCCCAGAGCAGCGTGCTGCAGCACTCAAAGAGGCTGACAGATATATGTGGAATGAGGGTATCAATATTGTTGCCGATATTGTCAATGATAATAGCTCGTTTGCTACAAAGGCGGATAGCCCTATAAAGTACCACTCTTTTGCCGAAGTCTTCGGACTTAAAAAGAGTAACCTCGAGTATTGTAAGTCGCTGACTGCCAATTCTAATACCATACTCACGCCTCACTCTGTCTACTCGGTTCAGAGTCGCGACTTTTCGGCTGTCTGCAATAACGGCAGCTCGCCACTCTCCATACACTTCAAAGAGTCAGAGGCTGAGCAACTACTGTTTGAGGGTAGAGGCTCGCTTGCCGAGTGGTACTCTGCGGTGGGTTTTGAGTGCGATTTTCTGCATTTCGGCTCTCCTGCACGACGTATTGTCGAGAGTATTCCTGCAGACAGAAGTGTGCTATTAGTTCACAACTGCTTCGTTACTCAGCAAGATATCGACTTGATTATGAGCCACTTCACCGCTCCCGTCTACTGGGTGTTGTGCCCTCGTTCCAACCGATACATCTCTGGTCAGACGCCCGATGTTGTTCAGTTGCTACGTAAGAATAATCTGAACATCTGCATTGGCACCGACTCTCTCGCCTCAAACCATTCTCTCTCCATCCTTGAGGAGTTGAAGTGCTTTGACAACATTCCACTCGACCAGTTACTGACCTGGGCAACCTACAACGGAGCCGCCGCACTTGGTGAAAAAACGTGCGGAATAATCAACATCTGCGGAACCGACCTTGAGGCGATGAAACTCACCCCAAAAACCACCGTAAAGAGGGTTCTATAAATAAATTTATAGCCAAGAACGCCAAAAAACTCTTTACAACCATGTTTTTTTGACAAAAAATCGCCACTATTTTGGTCTTTTATGTTGTTGTTTCAAAAATATGTGTTATTTTTGCCAGAAGAATAAGTGTGTAACAACGAAACTTAGTTCAATTTATTAATATTTTTTAGCATTATGAAGAAAATTTTCACTTTGACAGTTGTGTTGGCTGCTGCCCTCACTTTGTCGAGCTGCGATTGCTTTAAGAAGATGGCTAAGAACCCAGACGCTATCCAGGTATCTTGTACTCCTGAGGTTCTTGTTCTCAACAATGGCAAGATCGCTGCAGATTTGTCTGCATCTATTCCTGCAGATTACTTTAACGTAAAGGCTGCTCTTAAGGTTACTCCTGTTCTCTTCTTCGAGGGCGGTGCTGTAGCTGGTGAGACTATCCTTCTCCAGGGTGAGAAGATCGAGGCTAACGGTCTGGTTGTTGTTAAGGATGAGGTTATGACCCTTAACCGCCACATCGAGTTTGACTATCAGCCAGCTATGGATGCTTGCGAGCTCAAGCTTCTGGTTGAGGTTAAGTGCAAGAGCGGCAAGTGCAAGGAGTTCACCCTTGTTAACGCAAACACTGGCGCTATCCTCACAGCTGAGCAGCTCGAGGTTATCGCTAAGAATGATGAGGCTGCTTACGCTCTTAAGAGCGAGTGCGGTCGCAAGGTTGCTGTAGGTCTTAACGTACTCCAGAAGGATATCGACTTCGCATCTGCAATGGCTACTGAGCAGAACAACTACAAGAACGTAAACACTACTGTAGTTACTGCTGACCTCGTTTACAAGATCAACTCTTCTGTTCTCTCTAAGAAGGCTACTGAGACTGAGGAGGTTGCTGCACTCAAGTCATCTGTTGAGGGTTACCTTAACAACGACCGTGCTGCACAGAGCGTATATGTAAAGGGTTATGCTTCTCCAGATGGTCCTGAGAAGTTCAACGATAAGCTCTCTGACAAGCGTAGCCAGAGCGGTCTTAAGGCTGTTCAGAAGCTTCTTGCTGAGACTGGTCTTAACATCGACGCTGCTGCTTACGGTGAGGACTGGGATGGTTTCAAGGCTGCTGTAGCTGCTTCTAACATCCAGGATAAGGATCTTATTCTCCAGGTTCTGGGCATGTACACATCTTCTGCAGAGCGTGAGAAGGAGATCAAGAACCTTGCATCTGTATTCGGCGCACTCAAGACTGACGTTCTTCCACAGCTTCGTCGTGCTCAGATCGTAAACACTATCGACGTTACTGGTAAGACTGACGCTGAGATGGTAGCTCTTATCAAGGAGGGTCGCGTAGCTGAGCTCAACCTCGAGGAGCTTCTCCACATTGCTGAGGCACAGCCAGAGGTTGCAGAGGTAGCTCTTAAGGCTGCTGCTGAGACTTACAACGACGCTCGCGCTTACAACAACCTCGCTATCACTCTTGCTAAGCAGGGTGACTTCGACGGTGCACTTAAGGCTCTCGACAAGGCTGCTAAGGCTGGTAGCAAGTCTGAGGAGCTTAACGACAACTACGCTCTTGTTTACCTTGCAATGGGTGAGACTGACAAGGCTGCATCTTACGCTCAGGGCGCAAACGCAGAGGTACAGGCACTCGCTGCTGCTGCAAAGGGTGAGTACGCTGCTGCAAGCAAGAACCTTGAGGGTTACAACGCTGCTATCGTTCAGGTTCAGGAGGGTAACCTCGCTGCTGCTAAGAACAGCATCGCTAACGACGAGTCTGCTAAGGCTGACTACCTCCGCGCTGTTATCGCTGCTAAGGAGGGTAACGTAGAGGCTGCTAAGGCTGCACTCCAGACTGCAATCTCTAAGGATGCTTCTCTTGCAAAGAAGGCTGCTAAGGATGTAAACCTCGCTGCACTTCGTTAATCAGGGGGGGGGAGAAGTCGAGGAGCTTGAGTTCGTAAATTACGAGCCGTGAGCTATAGACTATACCTCTTATATATAAAGAGTCTGCAATACGCAGACTCTTTTTTTTGCATATTATTCACACATTCTCAGAAAAAAATAGCTATATTTACAATGTTAAACCTTAAAACTTTATCAAATTATGAAAAAGTATTTAGCAGAGATGGTCGGAACTATGGTTCTGGTCTTGATGGGTTGCGGCACTGCCGTGAGCCTAAATTGTGGCGTTGATACCGCTTCAGTTGTAGGTACAGCTATTGCATTCGGTTTGGCAGTTGTCGGTATGGCTTATGCTATCGGCGGCATCTCGGGTTGTCATATCAACCCTGCAATTACACTCGGTGTGTGGTTCTCTAAACGAATGAGCGGCAAGGATGCACTGATGTATGTCCTCTTCCAGACAATCGGTGCATTTATCGGCGCAGGTATCCTTATGGCACTTGCTCCAGAGTCAGGCCTGGGCGCAAATGCTATCCAAGCGGGCATTACAACCTGTGGTGCAGTGGTGGCTGAGATTGTCTTTACCTTTGTCTTTGTGCTTGTTGTTCTCGGCACTACCGACGCAGAGAAGGGCGCAGGCAACCTCGCAGGTCTTGCTATCGGTTTGACCCTTATCCTTGTCCACCTTGTATGTATCCACTATACAGGCACATCTGTAAACCCTGCACGCTCTATCGGCCCTGCAGTCCTGGCTGGCGGTAAAGCCCTTGCTGATCTGTGGATCTTCATCGTCGGCCCATTCGTAGGTGCTGCCCTCGCTGCCCTTGTATGGAAATGTCTGAACTGCGACTGCTGCAAGTGCAAAAAGTAGTCGTTGTGGATTAAATAGATAAGGCGGTAGATTACCGCCTTATTTTTTTGTACATATAGGATTGCAACACCTGCAGTGCCGCCATCCTGCATTTGCAGAGAATGTTGATGGCTACAATACCCCACAAGGCACATCTTTGCACCAACAAAAGTCCCCCTCACAGGAGGGGGATTTAGGGGGTGGGTAACACAAACCAACTAAAAAAGGAGATGTTTTCACATCTCCTTTTTAGTTGGGCTACCAGGATTGCAACACCTACGGTGTCGCCATCCTGGGGCGCCGCTGACATTTGCAGGCTACTCTGGTGACTATTGTAGCAATAGTCATTTTTATTTATCCCACTCTCCTTTAGAGCAAGCTCTATGAGGGTGGGATAAATAAAAAAACCTCTGCTTTTCAGCAGAGGTCACCAGAGTATTCTGAGTTGGGCTACCAGGATTCGAACCTAGAATGACAGGACCAGAATCTGTAGTGTTACCATTACACCATAGCCCAATTGCGAGTGCAAAAGTATAACATTTTTTTTCTTTTTCAAAGTTTTTTGAGAAAAAAGTGCTATTTTTGTTAGGATTTTTTCAGAAAACGACAAATTTTAACTCAAAAACTATGAATATCAAGCTTCGTTTAACGGCTATGAACTTCCTACAGTTCGCCGTTTGGGGTTCATACCTCACCTCTATGGGTACATACCTCTTTGGTATTGGCCTTGCCGAGAATATTGGCATCTTCTACGCTATGCAGGGTATCGTGTCGCTCTTTATGCCGGCACTTATCGGTATTGTTGCTGACCGTTGGATTCAGGCGCAGAAACTGCTGGGTATCTGCCACCTGCTCGCGGCTGCATTTATGGTTGCAACTGGCTACTATGCCCTTACAGCGGCAAATGTAGAGTTTGCTCCGCTCTTTACTCTCTACTCGCTCAGCGTGGCGTTCTATATGCCGACATTGGGTCTGAGTAACTCTGTAGCATACTCAAGCCTCGGTCAGGCGGGCCTTGATACTGTTAAGCACTTCCCACCTATCCGCGTATGGGGCACAGTTGGTTTTATCTGCGCTATGTGGTGCTGTGATTTGTCAGGTTTCCAGTCTACCGCTTGGCAGTTTATCCAGTGCGCTGTTGTTGGTACTGTTTTGGGCCTGTACGCCTTTACTATGCCGCAGTGTCCTACCAATAAGAGTGGCGAGAAGAAGAGTTTTGTCGAGGCTCTGGGCCTTAACGCCTTTGCGCTCTTCAAGCAGAAGAAGATGGCTCTGTTCTTTATCTTCTCTATCCTGCTCGGCGTATCGCTTCAGATTACAAACGGCTTTGCAAATCCATTTATCTCAGACTTCGGTCAGGTTGCGCAGTATGCTGATACTTTCGGTGTACAGCACGCAAATATCCTCATCTCACTCTCACAGATCTCTGAGACTCTCTGCATCCTGCTTATCCCATTCTGCCTCAAGCGCTTTGGTATTAAGAAGGTTATGCTGATGGCTATGGTTGCGTGGGTACTCCGATTTGGACTCTTCGGTCTGGGCAATCCAGGTGCGGGCGTATGGATGTTCCTGCTCTCAATGGTTGTCTATGGTGTAGCGTTCGACTTCTTTAATGTATCGGGCTCTCTGTTTGTTGATAAGGAGACCGATAGCAATATCCGCTCATCGGCTCAGGGTCTGTTTATTATGATGACAAACGGTATCGGTGCCACAATTGGTACCCTCTGTGCACAGCAGGTTATCAACCACTTTGTAGGCGATGCTACCGGTGTAGCGCGTATGGAAGGTTGGGCAGATTCGTGGATGATCTTCGCCGCTTATGCACTTGTTGTGGCTATTCTCTTTGCAATAGTTTTCAAGTACAAGCACGAACCAGAGAAGGCATAAAGAGCTATTCTCTGCTATAGTAACCCCAAAAGCAAACTTTTGGGGTTATTTTAGTTATATAGTTACAAATTTATTTGTATATTTGTAACAGACAAAAATTCCTAAAACTATAAAACTATGTTTGACAAATTTGTTTCAAGACATATCGGCACTACCGATGAGCAGCAGCTGTCGGATATGCTGAAGGTTATCGGCGTAAGCAGCGTCGAGGAGCTTATTTCACAGGTTATCCCAAGTAATATTCGCCTTGAGCAGCCACTTGAGCTTGCCGAGGGTATGAGCGAGTACGAGTTCCGCGAGCACATTACAGAGCTTGCCGACCTTAACGAACCATACCGTTCATTTATCGGTATGGGTTACTACCCTAACGCTGTCAGCGCAGCCATTATGCGTAACGTCTTTGAGAATCCTGCATGGTACACCTCTTACACACCATATCAGGCGGAGATTTCGCAGGGTCGCCTTGAGGCACTACTCAACTATCAGACCGCTATCTGCTCACTGACTGGTATGGAGATTGCAAACTGCTCGCTGCTCGACCAGGGCACAGCCGTTGCCGAGGCTATGTTGATGATGTTCTCTCTCCGCTCTCGCGAGGCGGTTAAGCAGGGCCGAAATCAGCTCTTTGTTGACGAAAATATCTTCCCACATACGCTCGATGTACTGCTCACACGCTCTGAACCGTTCGGCATTGAGCTTATCGTAGACAACTTTGCCGAGTATGAGTTTACAGGCAATGAGTTTGGCGCAATTCTCCAGTACCCTGCAGCCAATGGTGAGGTACGCGACTATGCAGCCTTTGTAGAGGCAGCTCACCAGGCGGGAGCACTCGTTGCTGTTGATGCAGACCTGCTCTCACTTGCACTGCTTACACCTCCAGCAGAGTGGGGTGCAGATATCGCCGTAGGTACTACACAGCGTCTTGGTTGTCCTATGGGCTTTGGTGGCCCATCGGCAGGTTATATGGCTACTCGCGATGCATACAAGCGTAATATGCCAGGCCGAATTATCGGCGTATCTGTTGACCGCCTTGGTAATAAGGCCCTGCGTATGTCACTGCAGATGCGCGAGCAGCACATCAAGCGTGAGCGTGCAACATCAAACATCTGTACTGCATCTGCCCTTATGGCCTCTATCGTTGGTTTCCACTGCGTATATAACGGTGCCGAGGGTCTTACCCGTGCAGCAATGACCGCTCATACTGCAGCAGTATCGGTTGCAAAGAACCTCGAGGATATGGGCTACGAACTTGCTACAAACAACTTCTTCGATACTATCGAGGTGATTGCCGATGCAGCAGTTGTAGAGTCTATCGCCCTTGAGAATGGCATTAACTTCTTCTACCCTGCAGAGGATCGTGTACGCATCGCCTTTGACGATGTGACAACTATTGAGGAGATTGTAGCTGTTATCGGCATCTTCGCCGCAGCAGCAGGCACAGATATGGGCGAATTGATGATCGCTTCAGCACAGGATATTCCTTCAGCTCTGCGCCGTACCACTCCACTGCTCGCAGAGCCAGTATTCAACCGCTACCGCAGTGAGAGCGACCTTATGCGTTACATCAAGCGCCTTGAGCTCCGTGATATCTCGCTTGCAAACTCTATGATTTCGCTCGGTAGCTGTACTATGAAACTCAACGCAGCAGCAATTATGCAGCCACTCTCGCTTGCGGGCTTCCAGAATGTACACCCATTCGCCCCTGCAGATCAGGCTGAGGGTTACCTGCAGCTTATCGAGAACCTCGAGCATGACCTTGCAACAATCACAGGCTTTGACGCTTGCTCACTCCAGCCAAACTCAGGTGCTGCGGGCGAGTATGCAGGTCTTATGGTTATCCGTGCATACCACCAGAGCCGTGGTCAGGGCTACCGTAATGTAGTACTTATCCCAGCATCGGCTCACGGCACAAACCCGGCATCAGCTGCTATGGCGGGTATGAAGATTGTCACTGTAGCTTGCGATGCAAACGGAAATATCGACGTAGACGACCTGAAGGCAAAGGCCGAGCAGTACTCTGCCGAGCTCTGCGCGCTGATGGTTACCTATCCATCTACTCACGGTGTATTCGAGAGCCGCATCCGCGAGATTGTTGATGCTGTTCACGATGCAGGTGGTGAGGTATATATGGACGGTGCAAATATGAACGCACAGGTTGGTCTGACAAACCCAGGCTTTATCGGTGCTGACGTCTGCCACCTCAACCTCCACAAGACATTCGCTATGCCTCACGGTGGTGGTGGCCCTGGTGTAGGCCCTATCTGCTGCGCTAAGCACCTTGCGCCATTCCTCCCATCTCACTCTGTTGTCTCTACAGGTGGTGAGCAGGGCATTACCGCTGTCTCTTCTTCTCCATGGGGTTCAGCTATGTTGCTGCCTATCACATACGGATATATCAAGATGCTCGGCGAGGAGGGTCTGAGAACAGCAACCGAGATGGCTATTGTCAATGCAAACTATATGGCATCTGCCATTAAGGATGAGTTCCGCACCTACTACTCAGGCGAGACTGGCCGTGTGGCTCACGAGATGATTCTTGACCTTACACACTTCAAGCGCGAGTATGGCGTAGATTGTGGCGATGTAGCTCACCGACTGATGGACTACGGTTTCCACGCCCCTACCCTCTCATTCCCTGTTCACGAAACTTTGATGGTAGAGCCTACAGAGAGTGAGCCAAAGGAGGAGATGGATCGCTTTATCGAGGCACTTATCTCTATCAAGCGCGAGGCTGAGGCTATCTGCGGCGAGGCGAATAACGTTGTTGCAAACGCACCGCATACTGCCGCCGAGCTTGCAGGCGAGTGGGATCACCCATACTCACGCCAGCAGGCAGCCTTCCCTCTTGAGTGGGTCGGTGTATCTAAGTTCTTCCCATACGTTTCAAAGATTGACAACGGCTATGGTGATAGAAACCTCGTGGCCGTAAATAAGGACTAAAATATGAGATCTATACTCACCATACTGCTCACATCGCTCGTTTGGTCAATTGTCATCTATTGCTTTTATGAGCCAAAGAGCACCAAAGAGGTTGTAACTGCGGCTGTAGAGGTTGTGGAGGTCACTCCTCAACCAACAAAGAGTTCAAAAAAGAGCGAGAATAAGAGCAAGAGCACAGAAAAGCAGGTGTCAAAACAGACACCTGCCAAAACTGTTGAAACTTCTGCTTCACAAACAGCAGAAATCTCAAAGGCCACAGAGACAATTGACTACGCTCGTGAGATTGACGGCAAGTGGCAACCAGTTGAGGGGTCGAAATATGCGTTGGAGATTACAAAGTATGGTGTTGCTATCCAGTACAGAGGTTATACAAATCGTGTAAAGTGTAATCTTTCGGGCAAAAGACTCAACATCCAGTACGACAAGGCACGTTGCGAAATAACCAAAGAGAATGGCGTATACTATCTTGAAATTTACAACTCTCAAGATTTCTCGGGCAAGTACAAGCGAGTATCACAGCCACGCAAGATTGCTATGCGTCCGTTAGAGGAGAGCCTATATGCCGAAAATATCGTCGGTAAATGGAGTCCAATCAACGGTCAGGAGCACCCAATAGAGTTCTCTAAATATGGCACAGCCATTCAAGAACGCGGCTATGAGAATCGAGTCGAGTACTCACTAAGTGGCTCTTCTCTCAAGATTCAATACGACAACGCGCGCGTAGCTATCTCTGAGGATGCATCGTACTACTACCTTGAGATTTACAATTCTGAAGATTTTTCGGGTCGCTATCGTAAATCTAAATAAAAACGTTATCTTTGTAGCCCAATAAAGCAACTGTACATAACAGTTAGTTATATTGGAGCGTAGCGACAAGTCCCCCTTTGCCAAAGGGGGATTTAGAGGGAATGTAAATATAGAATAATTTACTTTCATAATCCCTCCACTACGCAGACAAGCACAATATAAGACAAACGTTAAACAAGTAACAACATTAATAATTATTAAAATTATGAAAGTAGAGAACAGTAAAATGGTTGCGGTAAACTACACACTTACCGTAGACGGACAGGTTGCAGATAAGAATCCTGAGGGCAAGCCACTGGAGTTTGTATGTGGTGCAGGCATGCTCCTTCCAAAGTTTGAGGGCGCACTGATGGGCAAGGAGCCAGGCGACAAGGTATCATTTACTCTTGAGCCAGCAGATGGCTACGGCGAGATTATCGCAGAGGCTATCGTAGAGCTTCCAAAGAATATCTTTATGATCGATGGTAAGATTGCTGAGGAGATTCTCTTCGAGGGCAACATTGTTCCTATGTCTGATGCAGAGGGTCACCGTATGAACGGTATCATCCGCGAGGTTAAGGAGGAGACTGTAACTATGGACTTCAACCACCCTATGGCAGGTAAGACTCTTAACTTCGACGTTGAGGTAGTATCTGTTCGCGACGTAACTCCTGAGGATCTGCAGGGCAGCTGCGGTTGTGGCTGTGGCGATAGCTGCGGTGACCACGAGTGCGGCGAGGGCTGCGACTGCGGCGGTTGCCACTAATCGTTGGTTAAAATAAAAATAGAGCCTTTCATCACTGAAAGACTCTATTTTTTTGCTATTAGCCGCTGGTTTTTTAAGACTAGCGGCTAATGTTGTATTTTCAATCAAATTTAGAAGGTGCCACCTACTGCCCACCAGAATGCTCTTAGTCCCAACTGAGGGTTCTGCTCGTCGAGCTGCTTAAGGGCTGCGAGGAGGGTGTCAGCCTGCTCATCCTCTACAAAAGTGAGGATGGCAGAGTTGAGTGTAGGCCAAGTGGTTGTACCCAGGTGCGGCTCGCCAGTGGCAGTGCCGCAACCCATAAGCTCCTCCCACGCAGTATAACCACGTGCACCGAACTTCTCCATAACCTGCTGTACCTCAACGTACAGTGCCTGATTACAAGATATAAATATAGCTTTCATAATTTCTATGCGTTAAGTTTTGCAAGTTTCTTAGCCTCTTTTCTCTGCTGGCGCAGTGCAAGCCATGTGAAGAGTACAGGGATAAGGAAGAGGGTTACAAGGGTCGAGAATGCAAGACCGCAAGCCACAACCATACCCAGTGAGTTCCACATCTCTGAACCTACACCATTACCTGCTGCCATAGGCACCATACCGAGCACGGTAGTAAGGGTTGTCATAAGGATTGGACGCAGACGTGAGCGACCACCAGTAACAACGGCCTCGATAATTGGCATATTTCGACCAACGAGCAGTCGGGTGTAGTCCACAAGCACGATACCGTTATTTACTACAATACCCACAAGCATCAGCACACCGAGCAGACCCATAACACCAAGGGCAGTCTTTGTCATCCACAAACCGAGCAGCACACCCACAACGGCAAATGGCAGTGAGAACATAATTACGAATGGATAGCTGAGTGACTCAAACTGCGATGCCATAATCACAAATACGAGGATTACCATCAGCACCAGGAGCATACCCATATCGATAAATGTATCCATCTGATCCTCATAAGAACCACCAAGCTGCCAAGTAATACCTGCAGGGAAGTGCATCTTATTGAGCTTTGATACAGTACCATCCACGATATCAGACATAGCATATCCGTGACCTACAGAGCCCGAAATCTTCACATAGCGTGAACGGTCCTTACGCTCGATAGTCGGAGGAGTCTGGCTCTCAACAACCTTTGCCACGTCGCGCACCTTGATTGCTGCACCGTTGGTTGCATTGTAGAGTGTAATATTCTCAATCTCCTCAAGAGACTCACGGAACTTACGGTCGTAGCGAACAAGGATGTCATACTCCTCACCCTCCTCACGGAAATATGAAGCGGTAGCACCATTTACACGGTTACGCAAGTATGTTCCCGCAGTAGCTACATTCAGACCGTGCATAGCGAGTTTCTCGCGGTCAAATACTAAGTGGTACTCTGGAGTATACTCCTCACGAGAGATTGTCACCTCGGTACAACCCTCTACAGAGAGCATTGCCTGCTTAATCTCGTTTGCAATGCGGTCGGTAGTATCAAAGTCGTAACCATAGAGCTCAATATCCACCTTGCTTCGGCCACCGGCGCCACCACCCTGGCCAGTCTCAACAACCTCATAAGAACGAATCTCTGAGTAGCCGTCAAGATCCTTACGCATAAGGTCACCAATCTCTGCAAGGCCACGCTCACGCTCGGTCTTATCCAACAGGGTGATGTTGAACGAGATGTAGTGAGTACCATTCTCCTGAATAGATGCAAAGGCGTTATCTGTATCTGCCACACCAAATGATGCGTTGAGTACTGTGATCTCTGGATAGTTTGCACGGAACTGCTCACTGATACGCAGTGCAAGGTCGCGAGTAATATCCTGACGAGTACCTACAGGCAACTTAACCTTAACAGCAATACGGCCGTTATCCTGCATTGGGAAGAACTCTGTCTTTACATTTGGTGCAATCCACATAAATGTACCTACAAAGAGAGCTGCAGCACCTACAAGGAATATCTTACGGTGTGTAACGCACCAGTGCAGAGCTTTCTCATAGATATTGTCAATCCAGCCCATACCTGCATCTACATACTTCTGCAGGCTTGACTTCTTTGGATTCTGCTTCATAATCAGCGAGCAGAGTACCGGAGTAAATGTCAACGCAGCAGCCATAGAGACTGTAAGGGTGATTGTAACCATCCAACCCATTGGGGTAAACATTACACCAGCCATACCCTCAATCATAGTCAGTGGCAAGAATACAGCAAGCGTTGTAAGTGTTGATGCGATGATTGACAGACCCACCTCCTTAGTTGCGAAGATAGCCGCCTGCTTAACACGAGCACCACGGTCAACGTGACTTGTAATATTCTCCAACACCACAATCGCATTATCCACCACCATACCGATAGAGATAGAGAGTGATGACATTGTCACAACGTTGAGAGTCTGATCGGTAAAGAGCAGATAGATCAGCGCTGAGAGCATTGAGATAGGGATTGTCATAATGATAATGAACATCGCACGCCAGCGACCGAGCATCAACATTACCACAAACATCACCACAATAAAGGTCACCATAATAGTATCCACCAGCGAAGAGGCTGTATCGAGGATATTATCTGCAGTATCGACAACCTTTGTAATACGAACATCTGACGGCAGGGTTGGCATAACCTTAGCCAGAGTCTTCTCCACCTGCTTTGAGATTGCCACAGCGTTTGCACCTGTCTGCTTCTGGATAACCATCAGACCTGTACGCTCTCCGTTGTTATAAACCTCCTGGGTACGCTCCTGCTCAGAATCTGAGACGGTTGCCACATCACCCAAGTAGACATTCACACCATTACGAGTGCTGATAACAAGGCGCTTAAGCTCCTCAATACCGGTAAACTCGTGGTCAACACGCATTGAGTATGTGTTGCTACCGATATCCATCTGACCCGCAGGGATTGAACGGTTCTCGGCAGCAATAATCTGGGCAATAGACTCGATAGTTGTGCCATAAGCCTCGAGCTTGTAAGGGTCGCAGTATACCTGAATCTGACGCTCAGGAATACCCTGAACCGATACTGTACCTACTCCACCTACACGAGCCAGCGGTGTTGCCACCTGCTCGTCGATAATCTTATAAAGTCCGCTCCAGCTCTCCTCAGCCTTTACAGAGAGGAGCATAATTGGCATCTCATCTGTTGAAAACTTGAAGATGATTGGGTTGTTCACCTCGTCTGGCAGACCATTCTTTGCCATTTCGAGTTTATCGCGTACATCGTTTGTAGCCACATCAGAATCGATACCATACTCAAACTCCAGTGATACAACCGAGATATTCTCCTTTGAGCGTGAGTGGATATGCTTCAGATTCTCAACACCATTCAGAGCATTCTCGAGTGGTTTTGATACGTTCTCCTCAATATCCTCTGCACTTGCACCCGGATAGGCTGTAATAACCATAATATATGGTGTATCAATTCGCGGCATAAAGTCAACTGGTAACTTTACAAGCGAGAAGATACCAAACAGCGCAACGGCGACAAAGACAAGTATCGTCGTAATCGGGTTATTGACTGCTGTTTTATAAATATTCATCGTCTATTCTCTATTTGTTTACAACATTAACCTTGCAACCATTTGTAAGAGCCACCTGACCCTTAACAACTACAGTCTGACCGCTCTCAAGACCTGAGAGAATCTCCCACTCGGTATCCAAACGACGACCAAGTGTAACCTTTGCATAGCGTACAGTGCCGTCAGCCTCAAGAACGTATACATAACGGTCACCGCTACCCATAAGCTTGTTTACAGCGCGATCTGGAGCAACTACACGGTTGTTCTTCTCATATGGAAGGGTTACGCGAGCAAACATACCTGGACGTACACGCTCGTCGTTGTTAGGGATAGTAACCTCAGCCTGGAAGGTACGAGTTGCGTTGTTGATTGTAGGATAGATGCGAGAGATTGAGCCCTCAAACTTCTCATCGCCGTATGCCTCAAGGGTGATGCTCACCTTCATACCCTTACGAACCTTTGCAAACAGAGCCTCAGAGATGTTAATCATAATCTTTACTGGGCGAATCTGCTCAATAACAAGGATTGGAAGGCCACCAGCCATATCGCCCTTATCGTAGTTACGCGCAGTAACGATACCTGAGATAGGGGCAATGAGGGTTGTATTCTCAAGAAGGTTCTCGTATGTTGCCTTACCAACCTCATACTGAAGACGACGAGCGTCATACTCCGACTTTGATGCACCACCAATCTTGTAGAGCTCCTCTGTACGCTCATACTCAATCTTAGCATTCTCCATCTGAGCCTTTGCCTGAACGAGTGCAGAGTTATCGAGACTTACGAGCAGATCACCCTTCTTTACGTGGTCACCTACATCAAAGCGAATCTCGTTGATACGACGTGGTGACTGCGGAGCGATGTTATTTACAGTCTCAGCCTGAACATTACCTGTAAAGAGCACCTGCTGCTCTACGTCGCGAGCGGCAACAGTCGCCACCTCAACATTTGGAATCTCCACCTCAGCAGTGGTCTCAACGCTCTTTGTGCTCTTCGAGCCACAAGATACAGCTGCAAGTGCACCTACAACAAGCAGCACATTAAAAAACTTCTTCATAATCTATCTATTTTTTATTCTCATTCTCAAATTCGTAATCTCCCAGAATCTTATCCAACGAAACCTTTGCTGTAAGGAAGTTGTATACCGCCTGGTTGCGGCCAAGCTCAGCCTGTGTAAGTGCCACCTGTGAGTTGTCAATATCTACAAGTGTTCCGCGACCTACATCGTAGCGCTTAACTGCAATATCATAACCGTGCTGTGCCTGATCAACAGTAGCTGCCGATGCGTGATACTTCTTTACGCTCGCCTGCATATTGTTCAGATACTGCACAATACCTACACGGAGCTGGCGCTCTACATTCTGGCGCTGCAGCTGCAGATTGTTAAGGTTGAGTGACGCCTCACGAGTTGCTGCACGACGCTTTGTACCTGCAAAGATTGGAATATTGAGCTGCAGACCAGCATAAGAGTATGGGTTCCACGCCTCCTTGACAAAGAACTTACCGTCGTTACCCAGTGCAGTGTAGAGATATGCTGCGTTAATCGAGAGTGAAGGGACATTTGCCAACTTCGAAATCTTAAGCGCACGCTCGAGCATCTGCTCCTGCATATCGAGCTGCTTGAGGGCTGAGTTGTTCTGCAGATCAATCTGCGAGAGCTGGTAACCCTTGTCAAGCAGAGATACATAGTCCATCAGCGAGCCAACAACATCAATATCCTTCTCAAGGTCGATGCCCAACAGAGCCTTGAGGTTCCACAACGACAGTACCACTGCATACTCACCCTCAATCATATTTGGAAGTGCGTTCTGCACCGATACATTAGACGAGATAAGGTCGTAATCTGATACCTGACCTACGTTGTGACGCTGCTTTACAAGTTCATTATTACTAACCGCATTGTCATACACGCGCTGGAAGAGCGAGTACGACTCCTTTGCAAGCAGTACACCGTAGTAGGCCTTTGTCACCTGCTCAATCATATCGATACGCGATGAACGCGCCTGCTCAACAGCAAGCTCAACATCGAGCGCAGAGAGTTTAAGGCTCTCCCAAAGCTGTGCATTGATTACCGGCATACCCATTGCAATACCTCCGTTGAATGAGTTGTCGCTACCAACCTTGATTGTCTGTGTCTGACCACCAAAGTCCATACTCATTGTCTGCTTCTTTATCACACGCTGATACGAAGCAGTTGCATCAATCTGCGGATAGAGTGCAGCGTATGTGCCCTGCTTAGCATAACGCTTAATCTCAATCTGCTGATCGGCAATCTTAATAGTAGGGTTCTCGCTCAGCGCAATCTCCAATGCCTGCTCTAATGAGAGCATCAGCTTCTGCGGAGCCTGCTCCTGAGCCATCACGGCAACAGAAGCGGTCACAAAACCCAACATCAAAAGAAATCTTCTCATAACTTAACTGTTTTACTGTATACTATTATTTATTATTGTTCTCTCTAATTTTTGCAATATACTCATCAATCTGCTGCACACCCTTCAGTGTTGCAATGCCTCGGAAGAAGTTGATGATTGTATAACTGAGTGCATCCTGCAGTGTAACGCCATCTGGTAGCGACATATTATCTGCCGAGGAGACAATTGTTGTTGTGGTGTAGTAGAGAATTGTCACCGAAAGACGAATATCTACTGTCGGAGATATCAACCCGCAATCGATATAATGCTCTATAAGCGAGTAGAGTATCTTACCGCTCTGCTCCTCCGACTCCTTACGAATACGCTCAAAGGTCGCGGGATAAAACTTACGCAAATTGTGAGAAATTCGACGGTGAAGATCCCTATTGTCCATCATAAGGCCCATCGAGTCAAACAAAAATGCAAGCGACTCGCTATTCTCCCTGAGTTTCGCCTCCATCTTTGCCATACGGCGCGACTGCATAAAACGGATCGAGAGATAGAGCAACTCCTCCTTATCCTTAAACATCTCGTAGAGGGTACGCTTCGACACACCAAGCGTGTGGGCAATATCATCCATACGAATGGACTTTATGCCCTGCTCAGCAAACATCTTCGCCGCCTGTTCGATAATTCTCTCGCGCTGACTCTGCGTCATATATATTATAAATATATAGATTTCAGGTTGCAAAAATACAGAAAACTTTGCAAACACAAAAAGTTTTCAAGGTTTTTATCTCTGAAAATATGTTCAAAATGCGATATTGATACCAAATGCACCAGAAAAAGCACGATAAAGAGAGGCTAAATAGCCAACAAATAAAAAATAAATGTCAAATTGCTTGGATATTCCAAATTTTTACTACCTTTGCACCGTCAAAGCCCAGATGGCGAAATGGTAGACGCGCTCGTTTCAGGTGCGAGTGTTGAGAGACGTGTAGGTTCGAGTCCTATTCTGGGCACAAGCGGTTATCGAAAGATGACCGCTTTTTTTATGCCCAGAATAGGACTCGCCAACCGGTGGCGGTGTGGCAAAGTTCCTGCAGGATAAAAATGGGCAGAGTTGCTATGCAACTTTTGTGGCTGTATTGACTGTCATCTGCTCAAATAAATTTGGCATCTGCCCGTCAATAGCCAACAAAATCTCCGATTCCCTGCCCATTTATCACCTTTACTCTGCTCAAACCTGCTGCGGTCGTTCGAGTCGGTGGTTAATATATAATCTCGTCTTGGATGTACTCTATTTAGGTGATCGTTGGCGATATAACAAAGTCCGCACCAATATAAACTACTAACGACCGCAGGAGCAGGGCAAAGGCTCCGCATGGCGAGGGCAAAATCACTACGCAGTAGTTTGACGATGTTGGCGAAGGGCTGTCGGGCTTGCACGAACAGCCACTCGCCAATAGCGTCATAGGCTCGCAGAGTCCTTTGCCCACGAGCAAGCAGAGGCTTGCTGCGTAAGCAGGTTGAAAGGAGTTAGGCGGGGCAAAACAAAAAATAAGAGGGCGTTTCACAACGACCTCTTATCTCGGCGGGTTGCCCCGCCTAACTACTAACCCAAAGGTTGTAAACATTTAATGATACACCTTGGGAGTCAGTCACAAGCGCCTTATCTCTTTGTTGGCGCTTTTGCCATCAGGCCCTTCAATCGTTCTATCTCTTTTTGAATTTTTAGAACTTCTGCCTTGTCTCCACTTGCCTTTGCGTCAAGGAGTTTGATTTTTTCATCGGCAATACACTGACGGTACTCAGCCTTTGTTACAGCGCAAAATTTTTTAAACGAACTCCAAAATCCCATAGTAATACTATTTTTATTCGCCCCACCTCCTATGACGAGTTAATAAAAAAGAAAGTGTGGAGATGTTCGTTTATCTAACAATAGGCATTTGGCGTGGCCTCGACGAAAATAAACTATACTCCACACCTGTACAGTATGTGGAGTAGGCACAGAACGTGCCGACATTGCATACCAATACAAGTGATGTAAGCATCCGTTATCCTTTCGTCTAAAATCGCCAAATTTCATTGTTAAGGATTAGCGAAACACTTTCACTAATTAATATGTAGCGCCGAGGTGTCCCTCGACACAACAAAAGTAGTAAATCTTTTTCGAATCGAAAAGCATAATGTGTAAAAAAAAGAATAGGCGAGAGTCTCACGACTATCGCCTATCTCGGGGATTGCTCTATAAACAACCATTGCGAAGCACCTATATAAACTACTAACGACCGCAGCAGGTTTGAGCAGACCGAGAGAGGCTGTTGCAATCGTAGATTGTTGGGTTTGGCAGATGGCGACTGAAAATTTATTTTCAAAGTCGCTTATCTGACAAAGACAAATATTTGCGACAGCAAACAACAGCCGAACGAAGAATAGTCTGCCAGACCGCCACCGGTTGAAAGGAGTTAGGCGGGGCAAAACAAAAAAATAAGAGGGCGTTTCACAACGACCTCTTACTTCGGCGGGGCAACCCGCCTAACTACTAACCCAAACTTAAATAAATGAAGAAACCTCACTGCGGCTTGCAGTTCCACCGCAGCTGATGTTAATCAGTGCAATCTTCATACCAATAACGAGTGGCTTGGGTTAAAATTGTGCAGTGCGCCCAAAGTGAACATTTTTGTAACCAATTCGGGCATTTTGGCTAATTTACAACATAATATCTGCCTCGGTGAAGTGGATACTCCACTCGGTGCGGGCGTTCTCGTCGCTATCTGAGGCGTGGATGGCGTTATATCGGCGGGCTGTGCCGTAGAGTTTACGGATTGTGCCCTCGGCGGCCTCCTCGGGGTCTGTTGCACCGACAATTTTGCGAAGCTCAGCAACGGCATTCTCCTTCTCAAGCACAGCCGCGACAATAGGCCCAGAGCTCATAAAGTCAACCAACGGTTCAAAGAACTCTTTATCCTTGTGCACGGCATAGAAACGCTTTGCATCATTGCGCGACATACACCACATTCTCAGCGCCACGATGCGGAAGCCAGCATCTATAAGGTGCTGCAAAATCTTGGCGTGGTTATTTGCTTTTACCGCATCGGGTTTAATCATTGTGAAGGTCAAATTTCCCATAATAGTTGAAGTTTTTCAGAGATTTATCATCCTAAAGCATACGAAGATATGCAATTTTTTTGACAAAGTATTGTAAATCAAAAAATAATTTCTACCTTTGCCCCTGCAAAAAGCATCAGCCCGGATGGCGGAATCGGTAGACGCGCTGGTCTCAAACACCAGTAGGTTCACCCCTGTGCCGGTTCGACCCCGGCTCCGGGTACAACAAAACCCTCGTAGAACAACTTCTACGAGGGTTTTTCTTTTGTCAATCCTCAATGTTGGTCACTTTTGGTCACCTTCTGCATTGTGGTGGCCATTTTTTGTCTATCTGATGAGGCAGATATATGGCACCAACCCGAACGCCGAAGTTGATCAGTCGGCGGCGGTGTGGCAGAGTTGAATAGAGCAAAAACATAGGCGACAGAAACTGTCGCCTATGTTGCTTAAAGTCGAATATGTGATTACTTCTTAAAGACATAGTTGAAGAAGAGGTCTGTGGCGCCTTGGTTTTTGGCGGTATAGTCCTTTGAGATTTGGCTGACGGCTGCAAGGTGTGCGGCATCATCACGCAGAGGTGAAAACCACTTTTCGAGCTCCTCGTATGTTGAAACAGAGGTTGCGCCACCGAGAGCAATCATATCGCGAGCCTCCTTAAACTTCTGATAGTTAGGACCAAAGGCTATTGGCAGGCCGAAGGTTGCCGCCTCGAGTGTATTATGGATACCCACGCCGAAGCCGCCGCCGATATATGAGAAGTCGGCATAGCCATAGACCGAGGAGAGCATACCCATAGTATCGAGGATAAGTATCTGTTTATCCGAGATATCTCCCTCTACCTTTGTATATCTTATTGCGCCGCCCACGCTATTTTGCTCAATCTTAGCCATACGAGCCTGTTCCATCTCGTGCGGAGCAATGATAAACTTAATGGTCGGATTTTCATTTGCTAAACGCACTATCAGATCCTCATCAGGCCCCCAAGTAGAGCCAGCCACAAAGAGTCGTGACTCCCCCTTAAACTGCTCCACAAGCTCTATCTTCTTTGCAGCCGCGGCAATTTGAGCCACGCGATCAAAGCGGGTATCTCCAGCAACAATAACATTCTGATGACCCAACTCTGCGAGTAGATTTTTCGAGTTCTCGTCCTGCACAAAGAGGGTATTAAAGCTCTTAAGCGCCTCGCGCCACATTGCTCCCGTAGAGCGGAAGAAGATTGAGTCGCGGCGGAAGATTGCCGAGACGATATAGGTCGGAATATTGCGCTCTCTAAGCTCCGCAAGCAGGTTTAGCCAGTACTCATACTTAACAAATACCGCCATCTGAGGCTTTACAATATCGAGAAATTCACGAGCATTTGAAGGGGTGTCGAGTGGCAGATAGTAGATATAGTCTGCACCCTGATAGTTCTTACGAATCTCATAGCCCGAAGGGGAGAAAAAGGTGAGCAAAATCTTATACTCAGGTCGCTCAGCCTTAATCTTCTCAATAATAGGTCGGCCCTGCTCAAACTCGCCCAAAGATGCGACGTGCACCCAAATAATCGGAGATGAAACATCGACGCTCGCACGAACTCTCTCAAGGAGATTTTTGCGACCATCTCTCCAAAGTTTTGCCTTTCTATTCCACGGTGCTACCAACGCCACACCGAGGCGATAGCAGCCCATTGCTATATTATAAAGCGTCTTCATATCGTACAAAAGTAGATATTTTTTGCCCATTTTCCAAACGTCGGGCACTTATCCCATTACATCCTCCTTGTAGTGCATCACAAACGACCCATCCATACAAGCCTCAACGGCGGCAAGGTCGACCTGAACATCGCTTGCCCACCGTGTGCGGCGTGTATAGGCACGCATTGCGTGCAATAGTGCAGTGCGTTTTGTGGTATTGAGTGCCTCAAATGCGCTATCAATAGAGCCCAATGCGCGGGTCTTAACCTCCACAAAGTGCATCACACCACGACGCGTAGCGATAATATCAACCTCGTAGTGACCATATCGCCAATTTCGCTCGTGAATGATAAAGCCGTTGGACCTAAGCCAATCGACCGTAAAGGCCTCGCCGGCAGCACCACGCTCCTGCTTGTCAATCATAGTAAAGCCTACATAAGGAAGCTCAGATTGTCGCCTGCATTAACCTCGTATGCAGCCTGACCCTTCTTGAATATGCGCATAGGGCGTGAGCCTATAAGCTCGAGCTTGCCACCTACAAGGCGGAGCATACAACCCTCACGAAGGCCGACAACATAACGACGAGGATTTGCCTCGATGTACTCCTCAATTCTCTGCTCACGAGTCTCGCCAGCGTGTCCCTCTGGATTTGCATCGAGGTAGTGCGGATTGATCTGGAACTTAACCGCACCAATAGCCTTGAATGACTCAGGCTCTACAATCGGCATATCATTTGTAGTACAGATTGTAGGGCAACAAACATTGCTACCTGCGCTCCAACCAACATACGGAGTACCAGCCTTAACCTTGCGAAGGATTGCCGACATAAGGCCCTGCTGCTGCATCTTCTTTGTCAGTGCAAAAGTGTTGCCACCACCAACGCAGATAGCCTCAGCATTGCGGATAGCCTTTGCAGGATTTTTCTCGCGATGAATCGAACGAACTTTAATACCAATTTCGTTAAAACGGTTCTGAACCTTGCGCTCATACTCCGCATAAGAGAATGTAACGGCAGCATAAGGGATAAAAATAACCTCTTTTACACCCTGTAGGTGCTCTGCAATACGCTCAATTGGGTACTTTAGATACTCCTCTCCCGCATTAGTCGAGTTAGAGATAAGCAAAAGTCTCATATTTTCCATATAAAATGCTGTGTATTAATAAGTTTGATACAAATAACGACTATTCAAACATTAAAATTTTTCTTATTTTATGCCAAAGATACGAAAAAAGTGCTATCTTTGCAGCGATTTGCTTAACAAATTATAATTCATTGCTACGATTTTTCTAAGGGAGAGTGGTAGAAATGATAATAAGTAAAGGTATAATTATTGTTTAACTAAAAAGAAAAAGTTATGTCAAACATTCAGGAGAGAGTCGTTAAGACTATCGTTAACAAGTTGGGTGTTAAAGAGTCAGAGGTAGTACCTGAGGCTTCATTCACTGGTCACCTTGGTGCAGATTCACTCGACAGCGTAGAGCTGATGATGGATTTCGAGAAGGAGTTTGGTGTTGAGATTCCACAGGAGGTTGCTGAGGGTATGCAGACCGTTGGTGACGTTCTCAACTATCTTGAGGAGCACAAGGACGAGATTAAGTAGTCTTGTTCTGCGGACTCGTATTGATTTTTGAATTTAAGTAGTATTAAGTCACGAGATAAATGGAATCAAGACGCGTTGTCATAACCGGTATCGGTACTATAAATCCTATTGGAAACAATATCGAGGAGTACTTCCAGAGCCTTGAACAGGGCGTAAGCGGAGCCGGAACAATAACAGCCTTTGATCCAACAAAATTCTCGTCGCGCGTAGCTTGTGAGGTCAAGAATTTTGACCCATCGCTCTTCTTTGATCGCAAAGAGCTCCGTAAGCACGATCGCTACTCACAGTTTGCTATGGTTGCTGCAACCGAGGCTGTGGAGGATGCAGCGGTGGAGTTTGAGAAGCTCAACTGCGAGCGTATCGGTGTCATCTGGGCATCGGGCATAGGTGGCGTGCAGACTTTTTACGATGAGGTTATGGGCTGGGCCGAGGGTAATGGTAACCCTCGCTTCAGCCCATTCTTTGTACCTAAGATGATCTCGGACATAGCGGCAGGTCACATCTCGCTTAAGTATGGACTTATGGGTCCAAACTACGGTGTCACCTCTGCTTGTGCATCGTCTAACCACGCGATGATCGACGCCTTCAACCTTATTCGTTGGAACAAGGCCGATATGATTATTACAGGTGGCTCGGAGGCTCCGATTATCATCCCTGCAGTTGGTGGTTTCTCGTCGATGAAGGCGCTCTCTACGCGTAACGACGACCCGCAACGCGCTTCACGCCCATTTGACAAAGATCGTGACGGTTTTGTCCTTGCCGAGGGTGCTGGTGCTCTGATATTTGAGGAGTATGAGCACGCCGTGGCTCGTGGAGCAAAGATCTACTGCGAGGTGGCAGGCTGCGGTATGTCTGCAGATGCCTACCATATGACAGCACCACACCCAGAGGGTAAGGGTGCAATGAACTCGATGCGCCTGGCTCTTGAGGATGCTGACCTCGATATAGCAAGCGTTGACTATCTCAACGCCCACGGAACAAGCACTCCTCTTGGCGATGTTGCCGAGATTGCCGCTGTGCAGAGCTTGTTCGGTGAGTATGCTTACAAGATGAATATCTCGTCAACCAAGTCAATGACAGGTCACCTGCTTGGTGCTACTGCAGCCATTGAGGCGTTGGCGTGTATTCTTGCAATTACAAAGGGCGTCGTTCCTCCGACAATCAATGTCGAGCAGGTAGATCCCGCGATTGATCCGAAACTCAATCTCACAATAGGTTGCGCACAGCGCCGCGAGGTAAAAGTAGCTATGAGCAACACCTTCGGATTTGGTGGTCATAACTCCACCATTATTCTGAAAAAAGTTGAGAAGTAGGAATACTTAATTACTACCGATATACTGTGATTGATTTTATACTACGTCCGATAAAGCGTAACTTCGGACAGGATAGAGATTACTATCGAATGGTCGACGATATTTTCGGCTTTATTCCGAACAATATCGAACTTTATAAATTGGCGCTGATTCACAAATCGGCGTCTATTGTTGTAGATGGCCAAACCATCAATAACGAGCGCCTTGAGTTCTTGGGTGACGCAGTTATTGAGAGTGTCACATCTGACTACCTCTTTATCGAGTACCCGGAGTACGACGAGGGTCGACTCACACAGCTCCGCTCAAAGATTGTCTCTCGCCAGTCTCTGAATGGCGTGGCAAAGAAGCTCGGCCTTGATAAGTGTGTTATCTGCAACCACTCTGTATCTATCTCGCAGAAGCACATCTTCGGCGATGCATTTGAGGCGATGATGGGTGCAATCTATCTTGATCAGGGTTACAACTTCGTAAACCGCCTGTTAATCAACAAGATATATGCGGTAGCACTCTCTTTGGAGGAGGTAGACGAGGTTGAGACAGACTTCAAGAGCCGCCTTATCGAGTGGGGCCAGAAGAACCACCACTCTATTGTCTTCCGCACTAAGGGAATTGGCAAAACAGCATCTGCCGGTGCACACTCTTTCCGCAGTGTTGTGCTTATTGACAACCTTGAGGTTGGACACGGCACAGGCGAATCGAAAAAGGAGGCTGAGCAATCTGCAGCACAGTCAGTGGCAAAGGAGATGAACGACGAGATCTGCGCCCGACTTCTGGATAAGCTTGACCGACTCGAATCCTCTGCAAGCAGAGCATAAGTTAAAGCAATCCTCTCGGGTTGCTTTTTAATTAAGTAGCCACTATAGATATCATGTCAGCAAAACTTTCAGATCTGCGAGGAGTGCTAAACTCGCCAATAGACCACTTCGCAACCTTATGGCGACATATTCGTCCTACGGGTGACGAGATTATAACTATTGACGACACCTACTGCTTTGCCGAGGTTATTGTACCGACAGTCGACCATAGTAGGATTATGCTCTTTATACCTCTCAAGAAGCAGCCTCTGAACAACAACCCACAACTCGCCTCCCCTCCGAGTTCGACTCTCTGTCCATATAGAGTTCTCAAAGATGAACTGACAACTGCGGGCGAGGTCTGCGATGTGATTGTACAGCATATCCCGATGGGCGATCCACTACATCTAAGCCCTATAGATGCTGCAACGGTGCTGAAGATGATAAATGTTTTGGAGCAAGAGTGTCGTAATATCGGTTTTAGCCACAATGCCCTCTCTGCAGAGAGTATAATCGTTGGCAACGACGAACGCCTCTACCCTATTCGCTATCACTGTGCAACAATGGGCGGATGTTTCGATAACTTCGACGCTCTGCGTGCACAATTTACCACCGAGCAGGACGTTCCAGGGCTGCTATGCGACGTTCAGAGTAGTTATACCAACAACTACTGCGACATCTACGACTGCCACCACGGCTTTATGCGTTTCTGCGACAGCGGACTATTCGGATACAAAGACCATCGCGGCGAAGATATTATCGACGCAAAGTATCTGTGGGCAGGTGACTTCTGCGAAAATCGCGCAGTTGTGGAGACGGAGCTTGGTTTCGGCGTTATCAACTCTCGAAATGAGTTTGTCGTAAAGCCATACTTAGAATCACTCTATTACGATACATACAATAGCATATTCTACTACTATGACCACAATATTGTGTGTGCTTTTGACTACAATGGCACACCATTAGACCCTAAAGATGAACGACTTACGCATCTGCGCCACAATCAAGGGGGGGGGATTTTGTAGGTAGCAAAAAAAGAGGGTGTCCAATTGCTTGGACACCCTTTCACTTTCGACTGTGGACTATGCCTCAGTCTTAGCGATACGACGCTCCTTGATACGAGCCTTCTTACCAGTGAGCTCACGGAAGTAGTAGATACGTGCACGACGTACAACACCACGCTTGTTAACCTCAATCTTATCGAGGTGTGGAGAGTAGAGAGGGAAGATACGCTCAACGCCTACACCGTTAGAGATCTTACGGATTGTAAACATCTTGGTCTTACCTGTACCCTTGATCTGGATAACAACACCACGGAAGCTCTGAAGACGCTCCTTGCTACCCTCGATAATGCGGTAAGTTACGGTGATAGTATCACCGGCATTAAACTGTGGGATGTCCGCATCGGTCTTCTCCCACATCTGCTCGTTCACGAGTCTGATCAACGAATCCTTGTTCATTGTTGCAACAAAAATTAAATAGTTTCCGCTCAACATTATCGCTGCGTCGGCCATACCATAAAGGGTCACTGCCCTATAATCCTATGCGATTTTACCCGCACTTTTGACCCACGCCCATTATAAGAGGTTGATACGCAGGCGCAAAGGTAGAAAAAAAATGGTGAACCACCAAATTTTATTGAAAATTGCTATTAAGCTTCTTCCGCGACGGCTATTGGCCAAAGGCTAATGGCAAATCATAGTTTGCACTACACTTAATCTATGCACTCATTTGTCGTCAAAATGCGGTAGTTAATCCATCTAAAGATGGCTTTTCCTCCTCGCAGTTCGGCATAGTCTGCAAGCAGCCTCTGCCCTCACGAGCAGCGTCGGTCGGCGTGCATCACAAAAGAACCCCCTTTGGGATAGTAGTAAAACCTACAGTCCAAAGGGGTTTACTTTTAGGGATATGCCGCAGATGCGTGCTTTTCACGGCAAATGCCATTTTGTTGTCAAAATGTGTTAGAGATGGTGCATCGTGCAAAAAATCAACGGCGGATAGTACTAAAACGTACAGCCGCCGTTGATTTTTAAGGGATGTGCCATATATGACACATTTTCACAACAAAATTATAGTGCGTCAAAGGCAAAGATATGCGCCTTCTCCCCACCCCAAGTCTCAGTAACTACAAGACGGAGCTGCTTAGTCTGAACTGGCTCGAAGGTGACCTTACGCAGACGGAGGTAGTTGTTATCCTCAGAGTATACGGTCTTCCACTCCTTACCAACCAAAGCCTCAACGCGGTAGCCCTTAGTCATCATCTTAGGGATCTCTACGCGCTCGGTAGTTGCCTCGAGCTTACGCATACGCTTGCTACGAACCTTAAGGTCTGAGTCGAAAATCATACGTGCACCTGAGATGGTTACAGGCTTCTTCCAAGTGTAGGTGATTGTATTCTCATTTGGAGCAACCCAAACGCCATTATCTGCGCCCTCCCACTTACGGTCGATACCGTTACGGAGAGGCTCAATCTCCTCTGCAATCTTTGCTGAAGCTGTCAGCTCAGATACTGTACGCCAACGATATGGGAGCATTACATCATCATCCTCAAGCCAAGCCTGAACCTCGCCGATATATGTCTTGTGTACCTCTGCAGGGTCAACACCCTTCTCGATAGCCTTTGCTGCGCCTGTACCAGCAGCCTGACCAAGCAGTGCACAAGTTGCCATTACGCGAGTAGCTGAAAGGCCCATATGTGTAGCTGAGATATCACGACCTGCGAACATAAGGTTTGGAACATTCACAGAGTAGAGCACGCCAAATGGGATACCGAAGCCCTGTGGTACGGTGTACTCGTTAGACATAACACCCTTTCTGTGGAATGCATCTGGGTGGTGGTCGTCAAGTGTCCAACCGCCATAAGCGACAACATCTGGGAAGTGACCTCCGCTCAAAATATCGTGCTGAGTAAGGATGTGCGGACCTACGAAACGGGTATTCTCGCGCTTACCAGGAAGTGCACCAATCCAGTCGAGCTCATAGCCCTTACCACGGCCATCTGGGTGGTTCTTCATATACTCCCAAATACCGTAGACAATTCTCTTAAGCTCAAACTGAATGTCGTTTGCGTCGGCGATAGTATCGAAATTACCACCGAACTCACACCACCAGAAGTTATTGTCGTGTGGGTGATAGATTCGCTTATAGTTAAACTTCAGACCTGGGATTGTAGACTTCGGAGTGTCGTAGTTAAAGTCGTCATCAGTAAAGTGGTAAGCCCACTCTGGAGCCTTAAATGGTACATCGACATCGGTCTTACGGAGCTGGAGCAGGATAGAGTTACCCATAGTCTTTGCATCGTTACCCTGCTGGAGGAAATTCTCACCAAACTCCTCAGGATTCTCACGACCGTGGCGATACTTTGCACCTGAAAGACGAAGGATACCATCACCAGTACAGTCAAGGAAGATAGTTCCGTTGATTGTATAGTCTGTATAAGCGTTTATGTTCCAAGCCTTTACAGCGGCTATGCGCTCACCATTCATCACTACATCGTTTACAGATGTATTGAGCAGCAACTTGATATTTGGCTCAGAGATAACTGTGGTGTAGATAACATCGTCCCACATAGTGTAGCGCTGGAGAGGGTTGTAGTAGAAGTTGCGAAGCTGCATCTCCTCCAGAATACCAGTCTCCTGAGTGTCGTTGGTCTTTGCACCGACAATACCCATACGCATCTCACTTGATGCATTACCACCAAGCACTGGGCGATCCTGAACAAGTACAACCTTTGCACCGTGACGCGCTGCAGATACAGCCGCACAAACACCTGCAAGACCACCACCGCAGACAACAACATCTGCAGAGAGCTCTACATTTTTCTTCACAGTAGAGTTCTGCTCGGTCTTCATCTGAGCAGAGGTTGTAAACGGCATAACAAAAGTGATAATTGCCGCTACGAATTTGAAGATAGTTTTCATAATATTGTAGTTAAGTTTGTGTCTATTCGCTACAAAGATAAATATTTATTTATTGATAACAAAATCGAGTAGTGCTGAGGCACAGGCTTTTGGCTCCTCGATAAAGCTCATATGGCCCGAATTTTCCATCCACGCAACAGCTGCCTGAGGGTGTGCAGCGACCATTGCCTCGGCGACCTCGGCGGTAATATATCCATCTTTACGACCAAGAATAAAGAGCTGTGGCGCAGGGAGATTTCGCAGCATCTCATTCTGATCTTTTCGGCCAATCATACCACCGAGCAGAGCCACAATACCCTCATCCTCTGTAAGGTGGACAATCTCTGCAAGATCCTCGATATAGGCGCTACAACTACGGCGATTTTCAACCGCAAAACCCGCCTCTGGAGCACTCTTGGCAAGCAGTTCCTTCTTTCCAGACTTTACGATTGAAATTTCACGCTCACGATTTTTCTTCTTCTCCTCGCTATCGGCATTAGGTGTCGAGTGTAGCAGCACAACGCCCGCCACAGCCTGCGGATGACGCTCACACACTGCAAGAGCCACATAACCACCCATTGAGTGGCCGACAAGATATGCCTTTTCTATACCCAAAACCTTAAGCGCAGAGGCCACAACATCCGCAAGGTAGTCCATCGAGTGTACCTCGCCCTTTACCTCTGAAATTCCGTGACCAGGGATGTCGAGCACAACAACTCGTACACTCTTGTAAATGAGCGGAATAAACTCCTCCCAAACAAGCATACTCTCGAGATATCCGTGGAGCAAAACGACGGTCTTTTCACCCACCTCTGAGTCACAAATATGCAGGGCTGTATCGCCTGCCATTATAAATTTTTCTACCATAACTCTCTTATTTGTCTATTCAAGAGTCAAAGTTACGAAAAAAATGTGTAACTTTGAACGATTTATATATGCATTTATAGAGCAATGAAGTTGAATTACATAAAATGTCACGGTTCGGGCAATGAATTTGTCCTCTTTGACGCCGTGGCTACAGATATGAGCGGTGTAGAGCTTTCAGCTCTCTCTAAGGCTGTGTGTTGTCGCTCGATTGGTATCGGTGCAGATGGCATACTGCTGCTTGTACGCAACAACGAAGGTCTCTATGGTATGCGTATGCTCAACCCCGACGGCTCTGAGGCGGAGATGTGCGGCAATGGTATTCGTTGTGTGGCACGATTGGCTCAACAATATACCAAAACCGAGCAGTTTAACCTCACCTCTGGTGGTAAAATATACCCTACAGCGCACTACAGCCCAATTTTTGAGGATATACCTACATATGGCGTGAAGATTGGCGTAAATCTGTGGAGCAAAGACTTTGCAATGGAGTGCTCCGAGAGTGGAGATTTCATTGACCGAGTAATCGAGCCACTCCACCCCACACTTCGCTGGACAGCTATCTCAGTAGGCAATCCACATATTGTCGCAAAGGTCGACAAGTGCGATTTGTCACTACTCGAGCAACTGGGGGAGAGGGTTAAGACACTCAAGGAGGTATTCCCTAACGGTGTAAATATCAGCTTTGTAGAGCTGCGTGGTGAAAATCACATCTTTGTTACCACATACGAGCGAGGCGCGGGTATCACCCCTTCATGCGGAACAGCTATGACAAGCTCCGCAACGGCTATGGCGCTGCAGGGAGTATGTAGCTACGACTGCGATATCACTGTCGAAAATCGTGGTGGAGTAGTTCGCTGCCTGTGCAGCAACACACCTGCGCTTGTAACGACACTTATCGGCAATGCGACATTTACCGAGCGTGGCGAAGTTGAGTTTGACGGCAAAAGTTTTGCATACACCCCACAGCAGACTCTCTCGCCAGAGATAGATGCTTGGGAGCGTTTTCTAAAGAGCAGATAGATGAGAAGATTGCAGATTATAGTAACATTGTGTATCTCGATAGCCTTCGGGTTGTCGTGCAATGTTACGCGCAATCTGCCAGACGGCACATACCTACTGCAAAAGGTTGATATCAAGACAGATAAAGAGACTCCTAAATCACAGCGAATAACTGCTGAGGATGTTACTAAGTACATTCGCCAGACCCCAAACAAACACTTTTTGGGCACAAACTTCTATGTCGAGATGTACAATCTAGCAAATCCCGAGAAGGACAACTGGTGGAACAATCTCAAGCGCCGAATTGGCGAGGAGCCAGTGCTGCTAAGCATAGACGAGAGCGAGAAGAGTCGCAGAAACCTCAAAATATGTCTTGACCTGCACGGATATTTCGCTTCGGAGGTGGCGTGCGACATCGATACGACATATCGCAAGCGCCGCGCAAAGGTTACATACTCCCTGACCCAAAATCAGCCATACATTATCGACGGTATAAGCTACGATTTCCGCGACCGATTCCTTGAGCCAATTCTCTCGCCAGATACAGTTAACTGTCTGATTCACAAGGGCGATATATACAATGTCGCAACACTCGATGCTGAGCGTGAGCGTATTGCAACAATGCTCAAAAACCGCGGATACTACAACTTCTCTGTTAGTAACATCAGCTACATTGCCGATACACTGCAGCAGAAAAATCGCGTAGCTCTGACGATGATAGTAAAGCAGAAACTTAATGGTTACACCAATCGTGGTGAGGCTATCTACGACAATAACGCCGTCTACAGACTGCGCAATATAGACATTATACCAGGTTACAACGCCGTGGCAGACAAGTCGAGTAAAGAGTATATGTTTACCCTGGACACCCTTTCTTACAACGGTTTGGAGGTGCTTTTCGATGGCAAGCAGCCATATATCCGCCCCGAGGTGCTGCGCCCAGCAGTTGCTCTCTACCCTGGCGCTATCTACAACTCATCATATGTGCAGCGAACATACAACAACCTGCTACAGATGGGCTTTAAGAGCGCCCGCGTAAACTTTACAGAGGTACCCGACTCGACAGCGACCGACAAGACCTACTTGACATATGTCGGCGGTTCGGACTCTATCCTGCTCAACTACACCCGTGAGCAGTATCTCGACTGCAAAATCCTCTGCACACCATCACTTAAGCAGAGTATCAAGGCGGAGTTGGAGGGTTCAACCACATCGAGCTTCTATGGCCTTAAGGCCTCTGTGGGTTATCAGAATCGAAATATTTTCCGCGGTGCAGAGCTGTTAGACATCACTGGTTCTGTGGGTTACGAGTATATGCGAGCAAAGGATGCCTCTCGCCGAAGTGCCCTTGAGGTAGGACTCTCTGCAGGTCTTACCTTCCCTCGTTTTTTGGGTATTCACACTACCGGATTGAGCAATATTAGCGCGCCAAAGACCCGTTTTGAGATCTCGTATAACTACCAAAATAGACCATACTATCGCCGTGACCTCTCAAGCGCCAGCTGGTCATACTCTTGGCGAAATTTGTCAAACTCGTCATTCACTCTGCGACCAATCAATATCAACTGGGTGAATGTCAGCTATATCGACCAGAAGTTCTTTGATGGCCTGATGAACGAGTACCTCAAGCGTAGTTACGAGTCGCAACTTATTGTCGGCATGGCAGGCTCATACACCTATAACAATACAAGAGCCGAGAGTTCGCTCAACCAGACCCTTGTTCGTATAAATGTCGAGCTTGCGGGAAATACGGTTGATGGTCTGATGCACCTACTCTCAAAGCCTGTTGCGGGCGAGAAGTACTACAACTTCCTCGGCATACGCTACTCGCAGTACTTCCGCACCGACATAAACCTCTCTCAGCGAATTATGCTCGGCGAGAAGTGCGCTATTGCCGGTCGACTCTATGCCGGTTTGGGCGTTGCATATGGCAACTCTGTGGCAATACCATTCGATCGTATGTTCTACGCAGGTGGTAGCAACAGTATGCGAGGCTGGGCTCCGCGCACGTTGGGCCCTGGATCGAGTCAGATACCTGAAGATACAGTCTATCCGACACAGCTCGGAGATACTAAGCTCGAGGCAAACCTTGAGTTCCGTTTCCCAATATGGAGCATGCTGCACGGAGCAACCTTCTTGGATTTGGGTAACATCTGGTATATGGGACACAATAAGGTTGACTACCCAGAGGGCTCTGTATTCCACTTTGACCAGTTCTACAAGCAATTAGGTTTCAATACAGGTATAGGCCTTCGATTGGATATTAAGTTTGCCGTTCTTCGTCTCGATTGGGGTATTCAGCTACACAATCCGAATAATCCTGCTGGCGAGCGATGGATTCACAACTTCAAGTGGAAGAATACATCTCTTAACTTCGGTGTAGGCTACCCATTCTAATAGTAAAAAAGATGACACATATAGAATATAAATATCTCTACCAAGTAAACACCCCCGCAGATCTACGACAGCTCACCATCGACCAGCTGCCCGACTACTGCCAGGAGGTGCGCCAATATATTATTGAGCAGTGCGCCAAAAACCCTGGACACCTCGCCTCGTCGCTTGGCGCAGTAGAGATTGCCGTGGCTGTACACTATGTCTACGACACCCCAAATGACAAACTGATCTGGGATGTAGGTCACCAGGCATATGCACATAAGATTATTACCGCACGCCGCGACGCCTTTACTGAAAATCGTAAGCTCAACGGTATTAGTGGCTTCCCACGTATGGCTGAGAGCGAGTATGACGCCTTTGGCGCTGGCCACGCATCGGTCTCTATCTCCGCAGCCTTCGGTATGGCTAAGGCAGCAGAGTTGCAGGGTAAAAATTGCAAGGCTATTGCCGTTATTGGCGATGGCTCGATGACTGGCGGACTGGCCTTTGAAGGTCTTAATAATGCTGGAGCAGACAAGCAGAGTGATATTCTTGTTATCCTCAACGACAACAATATGGCTATTGACCGCGCAACAGGTGCTCTGAATGACTATCTGCTGCGGATGTCTACCTCCAAGAGTTACAACACCTTCAAGCAACGCCTTTGGTCAGCCCTCTCGCATACACCACGCCTGCTGCGCCTATGTCGCAAGGTTGGCAACGGCATTAAGCACGGCCTGCTGCAGAATAGTAACCTCTTTGAGAGCTTCGGATTTAGATACTTTGGTCGCATAGATGGCAACGATGTCAAACTTTTAGTGCGCACGCTCACAGCACTGAAGGATATACACTCGCCAAAGCTACTCCACGTACTTACCACAAAGGGTCACGGCTATACCCCTGCCGAGCAGGATCTGCCCGTATGGCACGCCCCGGGCAAGTTTAACCCAGATACTGGTGAACGCATAGAGTCAAACCCTGGCAAAGATCGCTACCAAGATGTCTTTGGTCAGACACTTCTCGACCTGGCAACTAAGGATAGCCGCGTGGTGGGTGTTACTCCTGCTATGCCTACTGGCTGTTCGATGAATATAATGATGGCACAGATGCCTAATCGCTGCTTTGACGTTGGCATTGCCGAGGCACACGCCGTAACATTCTCGGCAGGCCTTGCAGCAACTGGTCAAGTACCATTCTGCAACATCTACTCAACCTTTATGCAGCGCGCATACGACAGCATTATCCACGATGTGGCTCTGCAAAATCTGCCAGTTGTAATGTGTCTTGACCGTGGAGGTATCGTTGGCGAAGATGGCGCCACACACCACGGAGTGTTCGACCTTGCATATCTGAGTTGCATCCCTAATATGGTTGTGGCTGCGCCAAGTAACGAGTTGCAGTTGCGAAACCTTATGTACACAGCTCTTACAACAGGTGTGCCATTTGCTATCCGCTACCCTCGTGGCTACGGAATGGGCACAAAGTGGCGCGACTGCGAGTTTGAGTTACAACCAATTGGCAAGGGCCTAACCCTACGCGAGGGAGAGAATGTTGCCGTACTTGCTATAGGAAAGACCGTTTCGTTTGCCCTTGAGGCGGCAGAGAGGGCTGCGGCAGAGGGTGTATCGGCTGCAGTTTACGACCTTGTATACGCCAAACCGCTTGATGAGCAACTAATTCTTGAGGTCGGGAAGCGTTTTAGCAGAGTAATTACCGTCGAGGATGGTGTTCTGCGCGGTGGTGTTGGTCAGGCAATCACAAAAATACTTGCCGATAGAGGTCTGCATCCTCCGATTACAAGCCTCGGCATTGACGATAAATTTATCGAGCAGGGCACTACTGCCGAGCTATATTCACTCTTGGGATACGATACAGAGGGTATTTTGAGGGCAATTTTGAAGAAAATTTAATTTTTTTGGCAAAAAAGTTTGCAGATTAAAAATTTTGCCATATCTTTGCACCGCTATTGAGAAAGATAGCAACTTGTAGGCCCAGGTGGTGGAATTGGTAGACACGCTACTTTGAGGGGGTAGTGGGCGTTAGCCCGTGTGAGTTCGAGTCTCGTCCTGGGCACCAAAAGAGGTTGATAATTATCAATCTCTTTTTTGTTTTTTAGACATTTTACACTACCTTTGTTACACGATTATTAATACTTTAGCATAATGGAATTCGAAGGAACAGTTTTTAGAATTATGCCTGCCACAAGTGGTCAGTCTGCTCGTGGTGCTTGGCAGCGTCAGGAGGTAATCTTCGATATGAAGAGCCAGTCACAATACCCTCGCAAGATATGTGTTACATTCTTCAACAAGCCAGAGGAGGTTGCTCGCCTTGTTGTAGGCACTGAGTATACAGTATCTATTGACGTAGAGTCACGCGAGTACAACGGCAAGTGGTACACAGATGTTCGTGCTTGGAGAATCGTACCAAAGAGCGAGGTGCCACCAACCCCAGCGGGAGGCATCAACCCTCCAGCATACAACGCACCAATGCCGACAGAGGAGCCTGCTTATGCTCGCGCGGCACAAGAGGTTGACGACCTGCCGTTCTAAAGTTAAAAAGTAAGGGGTGAAATTTCACCCCTTACTTTTTATATTGTTCAAAGCGCGCTGCTGCATTCAAAAAGTGCGCCGTAATCCAAAATACCGTCCAACGCTCAGAGTAACCACCGCGCAGTTTGTGGACATTACTCATATCGCCGTGCTGTGCAAAGTTTGTCTGCTGTATCTGCTCACCCTGCGAGCCATAGGCATCTGTCAGCTGATAACAACTACGATACATCACCTCCGCAAGGCGACAAAGACGGTCATCCTTCAGATACCTACCCATCTTATAGACCTCTGGCGCAAAGAGTACTCCATAGACATCTATATGCTGATTTTGCGCCGAGACAACAGTCCAACCCGTAGTCTTAAAGCCGAAATCAGCAAGACGACCCGCTGGCAGAGGAATATCCCAGACAACCACATAGCTCAGACACACATCCATTGCGTGCTTTGCCCAGTCAAGATACTTTTTATCCTTTGTGCGCTCATACATCTCCAAAAATCCCTGAAAAGCGGCCCACGAGCCCTCTTTATCCTCACACGTCGCATCGAGCGTACCACCCCAATAGCAACCATTCATCGCAAGGTGTCTATCTGCATAGAGCTCTGCCGCCTTACGCGCTGCATCCATATATCGTGGTTGACGGAAGAGCTTTGAGGCTATTGCAAGTGGTGCAATGTAGAATCCCTCGGCCGTAGATAGCGGATTCCACTCTGGACTCAAAATTCGGTTACTCACCGCATCTGAGGCGTGTTGCAGAAACTGCTCCCACTTTGTTATATTGTACTTTCGGCTCTTTCGCGCCACCTCTATCGCCTTGGCAAAGTTATACATTGCCTGTCCACACGACACGGGGTCACCACCGTGGAACTTTTTGCCATTAAAACCGACGGTAAAGATACCTTTGCTCTCATCCACTGCAAATGTGGTCAGATAGTCCATCGAGCGCTGCACCATACTCTCAATATCGGCATCGCCCAACATCTTGCCTAGCACCTGTAACGAGAAACCTGGCGAGTCTGCCTGACCGCACCACCCCATCACAATATCCTTACGCAGCGATGTGTCGTACATATTAAAACCGACCGCAGTATCGTCAAACTCAATCCATCGCTTTTTAGCGAACTCATACTTTCCACGAACAATCTGCTCAAATGTCGCAAAGCGCTCTGCATCGTATGGCTTATAGAGGTCGAGAGTAGTATATAGCGGCTGCTGAAAACCCGTACCCTCACGCTCAATCGGATAGCACTCGAGATAAAAACTCTTCTCGATAATCTGACCCGGCTCAAGGGTGATATATGTATCGGCATAACGCATCAGGCGCTTCTGCAGAGCCTTTGCCACAGAGTGCTGACCATTATACCCAATCGGGCCCGAGTAGAGGATAATCTCGCTATACCCATCGTGCGCCTCAACACCCATCGACCACCACTGATCGGCAAGTACAGCACCACGCACAGGGCTTGGTACGGTATGCAGTGCCGCAGCATAACCTCCCGCAGCCGACTCGAGCATAGCAAACGGCATAGGATAGCGGTGCTCCTCAAAGATAGCAAACTCACCCGCAGTGCCGTTGTAGACTGGTATTATATTGGAATTAACCTTTGCCCCATTCTTATTACCATAGTACAAAATACCAGGCAGACAAGGCATAAGTTGCTGACCCTCAACGGCAAATCGCACCGAAAGCGTCACTTTCTCAAGCGGCTCTTCTCCGTGCCATTCATAGCGACGAATACACTGCACAAGTCCACTCTCGGTCTGTCGGTAGCTATCTCTAAGACGCAACTCTCCATCGGCAAGAGTAATCTTTCCGTGTGCAATGCTCCACTCGCCACTACGCTCTATACGCTCTGGTGAGGCGTGGTGCCAATCGCACATCCAGTCATCACTCCAACCCGTTGCCACAGACCAAAGGCCCTCTGTAGGCGAACTTACAACCTGTTTCCCCGCTACAGAGAGCACCAAACGGTTGTCTTGAAATGTAATATTTGCATTAGCGGTTGCAGAGAGTGCTGCAACCGCTAAAAACATCGCTAAAAATCTCCTCATTACTCAATGAATAGTTTTCCGTCCGTTGGTTTTAGAATATCTGTCACCTTGCGAACAACTGTTGTTGCAGGGATAAATATCTCCTTATTTACACGCAGATCCTCACTACTAAAACCGAGTGAGAGGCGGTAGTCTCCTGCTATAGTCTTCCACGCAGACTCCTGCTCAACAAAGATAGCCAAATCGTCAGCCGAGATGTTAATCTCCACAACCTTACTCTCTCCTGGATTGAGGGTCGGAGTCTTAGTGTATCCGCGAAGCTCAACAAGTGGTCGCTCGTGATCTGGGAAGAGGGCTGTAGAGTAGAGCTGTACAACCTGCTTTGCAGCACGATTGCCCGTATTTGTCACTTTACAGCTGATAGCATAGCCGCTCTTGCTCTGCTTAACCTTCATATCCGACAGCTCAAACTGAGTGTATGTCAAACCGTGACCAAATGGATATGCCACCTCAACACCGCGAGTAGCATAGTGGCGGTAACCGATAAAGATATCCTCTGTATAGTTTGTATAGTCCACATTTGGCTGATCGTAGTACTTGTTTACATAGCTGAAGTTCTCGAACGACTGATTCAGACCTGTCTCTGGAACATCTACAGGGAAGTTCTGCGACGGCACGTCGGCATAACTCATTGGGAAACTCATTGGCAGGTGACCTGATGGCGAGACCTTACCAAGAAGCACATCTGCAACAGAGTTACCACCCTCCTGACCAGGCATCCAGCAGACAAGAATTGCATCCACCTTATCTCTCCAAGATGCCACCTCAACAGGACCACAGATATTGAGCACAACCACAACCTTCTTGCCCGCAGCACGGAACTCGCGGCTTACCTCATTGAGCAGCGCAGTCTCGTCAATACGGAGCTTAAAGTCACGATTTACGTGACGCTCAAAACCCTCGGCAGAGTTACGCGAGAAGGTCACAACAGCCATATCTGCACGCTCTGCACTACCTGCAACAAGCTGACGAGGATCCTTAATCTCGTTTGGTCGCAGAGTGTAGTGTGTCCAACGACGATGTTCATCAAGCGGAGCAATACGCTTGCGCTCACGCTCCATATACTGCATATAGTAGTCATCGAGCTTCTTGTCGAGCACAATGCCATTTGAGGTCATACCCTCGTGCATATCGACAACATAGGCCTTATTTACATCGCCCGAACCACGACCACCAGCGATAAAGTCGTAGCTACCCACACCAAAAAGCGCTACCTTCTCGCCACCAACCATTGGCAGTGCGCTATTATCGTTCTTCAGCAACACAAAACCCTCGCTTGCCACCTCGCGGGTAACGGCTGCATGAGCCTTCAGGTCTGGTTTATTGCTAAACTTGTAGCCCTTGAACTTCGGAGTCTTTACAATCAATTTCAGCACGCGGGTAACGCACTTGTCAAGATCGGCCTCACTTAGAGTTCCATCATTTACTGCTGAAACAATTCTGTCGTAGTGTTTTTTAGCACCTGGCTGAATCATATCGTTACCTGCAGCCATCTGTGCCGCAGCATCCAGACCGCCCTCCCAGTCAGTTACAATCATACCCTCAAAGCCGAACTCACCACGGAGCACATCCTCAAGTAGGCCCTTATCCTCAGATGTGTAACGACCATTCAGATAGTTGTACGAGGTCATAACAGTCCACGGCTGCGAGTACTTAATAGCAATCTCAAAGTTTCGCAAGTATATCTCACGCAGTGCTCGCTGTGAGACACGCGCATCGTTTGCAAGACGGTTAATCTCCTGATTATTAGCGCAGAAGTGCTTGATAGATGTACCTACATCGTTACTCTCAACGCCATTGATAATCGCCGCCGCAGTGCGACCCGCAAGCAGCGGGTCCTCAGAGTAGTACTCGAAGTTACGACCACAGAGTGGATTTCGCATAATATTTACACCCGGAGCAAGAAGAATATCTACACCATACTCCTTTACCTCCTCGCCCATAGCCTTACCAACCTGGTAGATAATCTCATCGTTCCAAGTCGCTGCAAGGTGAGTTCCAACAGGGAAACCTGTGCAGTAGTATGTATTTGGGTCATTCTTACGCTTAGGGCTGATACGCAGACCTGCAGGGCCATCTGCCAGAACAATTGACGGAATACCAAGACGTGGTATAGGGTATGTAATACCCGCTGCACCAGGGACAATCTTCTGAGTATCACCAACTTCACCACCGACAAAGACACTCTTCATATCGGCTCCCACAACAAGGTGAGCCTTCTCCTCAAGGGTCATCGCACTTACAATCTGATCAATATTATCCTCTCGGAGCTTAAGCTCCTCTGCCCCGGCTACACCACAAAAGAGTGCAACTGCTGTAATAAATATAGGTAAACGCTTCATAGTTTAGTATTTTTTACAAATATAGTAATTTTTTGCCGAAAAAATTTGGAAACAAAAAATTTCTCGCTACCTTTGTAGTGTATTAATGCACTAATACACCAAACAAACACAATTAAAACCTAAAAATTATGATTAAGGTTAATGAGCTAACTTTTTCTTACCCGCGTAAGAGTAGTCTGTTCGACAAGCTGTCGCTCACTCTGCCGGCGGGAGAGATTATCGGTCTGCTGGGTCGTAACGGTGTGGGCAAGAGTACGCTGATCAAGCTACTCTCATCGTTACTGACTCCACAGCAGGGGGTAATCTATTTTAAGGGCAAGGCGATAACTCGTGGGGCAGAGTTATACAGCCGCCTAATGGTTGTACCGGAAGAGTTTACGCTTCCAAAGGTGGCTGTCAGTAGCTTTGTGCGCCACACAGCGCCGCTCTACCCTGCCTTCAGCCAGCAGCAGTTTGACTACTACTGCAATGTTTTGGAGGTCGATTGCTCGGCGAAGTTCAGCGACCTCTCTATGGGTCAGCGCAAGAAGGCATACCTCGCCTTTGCGCTCGCTTGCAATGTAGAGTTGCTACTGCTTGACGAGCCGACAAATGGCCTTGACATTACAGCAAAGGCCGCTCTGCGCTCCATTCTTGCCGCTTATGCCGATGAGAGCAAGACAATCCTTATCTCCACACATCAGGCACACGATATCGAGAACCTTGTAGATAGAGTGGTTATCCTTGAGGGTGGCAATGTACTTATCAACCAGAGCGTGGCGGAACTTCAAAGTTGCTTCGGATTTGGTATTGTGGCGGGCCGCGAGGCTCTCTACAGCCAGCAGAGCGTAGCGGGTAGTGTCGGCATCTGGGCAGCCGATAGTGATGAAGAGGGTCGTTTTGACCTTGAGTTGATGTTTAACGCAGCAATTAAGGCTACCAACAAGGTATGCGCTGTAATTGCACAAAAATTGGGTTAGATATGAAGTGCTTTAATTTTTCTCGTTTCAAGACCTTCGCCTCAAAGCACTATGCAGAGTATGGCCGAAACTACAAAATAGCGATGCTCGTTCTGCTCGGTGTATGGGCTCTATTTGCGATTATGGAGCATTCGGGCATAATTGGTGACGATCTGCTCAACACTAAGCACGTTGTCACCATTGCAGCCCTTGTGGGTATGCTCTCTAATGTCACCGCCTCTTCTATGGGCAGTCTTAACTGCAAAAATGATATTATTGACCTCACACTGCCGGTGACAACCCTTGAGCGATTTACATTTATACTGCTCAACTCCTTTGTTTTAGGCGTTGTAGTACCAGTATTTCTGCTTGATATTCCCGCACAGCAGCTGCTCCCTACCCTATGCGCAATGACACTTCTGCACGCCGCGCTGATGGTTGTTGCCTGTTGGGGAGCAAAGAGGGGTTATTCGTACTTCGTGATAGCATTTTTTATTGTTGTCATCGGTATAACCTCACTCTTTGAGCAGATAGATATCTTCCTCAGCTACGGATATGGTAAGTACTTCTCACTGCTACCAAACGACAATGCCGTCTATATGTCAAACATCTATGAGACCGACGGCCTTGTCTATCGCTGGGATCTACTGACCCAAATTCCTGGATGGGTGCACCTTGCCTTCAATGGTGCAATAGTCGTAGGTCTTTACATTGTTTCTTTCCTTAAACTTCGCGAACGAGAGCTATGAATTTCGATAACTCACAACCGATTTGGATGCAGATATACGAGCTTATCCTAAGCCGTATAGCATCGTCAGAGTGGGCAGAGGAGCAGAGAATACCCTCGGTGCGCGAGTTGGGCGCATCGCTTGTGGTAAATCCAAATACCGTTATGCGTACCTACGAGCGACTGACAGACGAGGGGCTTATATTCAACCGCCGAGGTATAGGTTACTTTGTCGCCGAGGGGGCTAAAAATAGGGCCGCAGCAATTGCCCGAGAGCGATTTATATCAGAGCAGCTGCCGTCACTCTTTGCAAAAATGAAAAGTATCGGCATTACAGCCGAAGAGATTTTAACACTATATAACGAGTATGAAAACAAGTAATAAAGTATTGATTGCCATTATATTCCTGGCCATTCTGCCATCTATAGTAATCCTCGCACTGGCTATAGCGAATACCCGCCAGACAATCAAGCAGATAACAGACATTAACACCTACAACATCAATGTAGTCGATGCCCGTGGTGCAAATATCTCTCTGGCCAGAGATGATAGCGCACACGCAAAGATGGGTGTTGTGTGGATTAGAAGCAAGCTTAGCGACAAAGAGCAGGTTGTAAAGGTTGTCGGCGACACTCTTGTCATCGGCAAAGAGGTTGACAGAATCTGCATCCCAAACGCCAAAACCCTTATTCTCCCTGACTCCGTAGTTGAAAATCCATTTTTCAGCAAAGGTAATGGTTATGCCGTCTATGTTGGCAATGAAGAGTAATTTTTAGGGGGCTGAGGCAATAATTCCTCGGCCCTATTCGTTTTATATATAAAGACTACAGTTATGAAAAGAGTTATTCTATCCGCCATTGCAGCACTATCTATCCTCACTCTGAGTGCTCAGAGCAGGGTATTTTGTGAAATTGTCGAGAGAAAAGCTAAGGGCAAGAGCGTCAAAGTGACCATCGACTTCGGACAGAAGAGGGAGAAGACCCAGAAGCAGCAGTCACTCGTTGATGAGAATGGTGAGAATATAATTTTCAACTCTAAAATCGATGCACTCAACTATATGCACAGCTTAGGCTGGGAGTTCCTTCAAGCCTACACGGTTGTTCACGGCAGCGATGGTGACTCATATAGCCAAATTCACTGGCTGCTATACAAAGATATCACCGACAATCAGGATCCATTTGAGGGCATTACCACAAAAGAGATGCACGATAAAAGTGCTAAATAGCGCAAAAACCAAAGAGCAGCCACCAAAAATGGCTGTTCTTTTATTTAATATTGGTATATTGCACCAAATTCAGAATAATTTTTGTAAATTTGTGGCAGAAAGTGTAGTTTTAACAATTATAAAATTTCATTCACTATGTTTGCAATCGACAATTACGATTTTTCAGGCAAGCGCGCGATTATCCGCGTAGATTTCAATGTGCCTCTCAATGGCGAGGGTCAGGTTACTGACGACACTCGTATCCGTGCGGCTATCCCAACTATCAAGAAGGTACTTGAGAAGGGTGGTGCAGTGATTCTTATGTCACACCTCGGTCGTCCAAAGAAGAATCCAGATCCGAAGTTCTCTCTCGAGCAGATTATCCCTGCTATCGAGGCTCGTCTTGGTGTAAAGGTTCAGTTTGCAGGTGACTGCATGGGTGAGAAGGCAGCAGATATGGCTGCTAACCTTAAGGCTGGTGAGGTAATGCTCCTCGAGAACCTCCGTTTCTACGCTGAGGAGGAGGGTAAGCCACGTGGTCTTGCTGAGGATGCAACAGACGAGGAGAAGAAGGCAGCAAAGAAGGCTCTTAAGGAGGGCCCACAGAAGGAGTTCGTAAAGAAGCTCGCTTCTTATGCTGACTGCTATATCAACGACGCATTCGGTACTGCACACCGTGCACACTCTTCTACCGCTCTTATCGCTGACTACTTCCCACAGGATAAGATGTTCGGTTATGTAATGGAGAACGAGCTGAAGGCTATCGACGGCGTTATGCAGAACCCACAGCGTCCATTCACAGCTATCGTAGGTGGTTCTAAGGTATCTACTAAGATCACCATTATCGAGAAGCTGATGGAGAAGGTTGATAAGATTATTATCGGTGGCGGTATGACCTACACATTCGCTGGCGCACTCGGTGGCCAGGTAGGTAAGAGTATCTGCGAGCCTGATATGTTCCCAGTAGCACTCGAGATTCTCGAGAAGGCTAAGGCTAAGGGTATCAAGTTTGTAATGTCTCCAGATGCACTCATCTGCGACGACTTCTCTGAGAACGCAAACACTCAGACTGCTCCAGTTAAGGAGATTCCTGCTGAGTGGGAGGGTGTTGACATCGCTGAGGGCGGTAAGGAACTCTTCCGTAAGGAGATTCTCGAGAGCAAGACTATCCTCTGGAACGGTCCTGTAGGTGTATTCGAGATCAACAAGTTCTCAACCGGTTCACGCGCAGTTGCTGAGGCTATCGCTGAGGCTACTTCTAACGGTGCTTACTCACTCATCGGTGGTGGTGACTCTGTAGCTTGTATCAACAAGTTCGGCCTTGCTGATAAGGTATCTTATGTATCTACCGGTGGTGGTGCTCTGCTCGAGTATATGGAGGGTAAGGAGCTTCCAGGTGTGGCTGCTATCCGCAAGTAATTTGTTGTGATAAAAAAACAGGGTGTTTTCAGTCGAAAACACCCTGTTTTTGCTATTGGCTATTAGCTGTTAGCTATTAGCCTCTTTTTTTTGATTAGTTACACACCTATATTAGTCCTCCATTTTGTTGTCAGAGTGGTGCAGATATCACGGTAAAATATATTTTGGAGTCAGAGTGTAGTAGCTGCAAGCCTCGGCACAAAAAACAGCGAATGGTAGTATATACTGTTTTGTCCTTAGAAGGGCGTAGATACAACGATAACTAAAAAATTCTAGCGATGGATAGTACTAATCGTACAGCCATTGCTAGAATTTTTTATTAGAGGAAGTAGGTATGCCCTTATGAGGGCAAAACCAAATTACATTTTCTTACCTACATTAGTACGCTTCGCACCCTTAGCTGCTGAAGCCTTTGCTGCAGTGTTCTTAGGAGCTGCGGTCTTAGTAGCCTTTTTCTCCTCACCATCCTCAGTCTTCTTACGTGAACGACGAGTCTTTGGCTTAGCCTCTGCAGGAGCTGCAGCTGCGGTTGGAGCTACACCAGTAGTGTAAGCCTCGTTGAAGTCTACGAACTCGATGATGCACATATCTGCGCCGTCACCAAGACGGAAACCGGTCTTAAGAATACGAGTATAGCCGCCTGGACGCTCAGCAATCTTTGGAGCGATTGTGCGGAACAACTCGGTTACTGCCTCCTTCTGCTTGAGGTATGAGAAAACTACACGACGAGAGTGGGTAGTATCCTCCTTAGAACGAGTTACCAGTGGCTCAACGAACTGACGTACAGCCTTTGCCTTCGCAACGGTAGTCTCGATACGCTTGTGGAGAATCAGGGACGATGCCATGTTAGACAACATTGCCTTACGGTGGCCTGCCTGTCTGCCAAGGTGGTTAAAATTCTTATTGTGTCTCATTTGATTTAATCTTTATCAAGTTTGTACATAGATACATCCATTCCGAACTTAAGGTCGAGAGATGCAAGCAGAGCGTCGAGCTCTGTGAGCGACTTCTTACCGAAGTTACGGAACTTGAGGAGCTCGTTACGATTGAGCTTTACCAGATCGCCGATAGTCTCAACATCAGCAGCCTTAAGGCAGTTGAGTGCACGAACACTCAGATCCTTATCGACAAGCTTAGTCTTGAGAAGTTGGCGCATATGGAGCTCTGGCTCGTTCAGATCATTCTCAGCGCTTGTGTCCTCGAGGATGAAGTTCATCTTATCATCTGAGAAGAGCATAAAGTGCTGAATAAGAATCTTTGCTGCCTCGTTCAACGCATCGTTTGGCTTAATAGATCCGTCAGTTGTGATCTCCAGAACAAGCTTCTCATAGTCGGTACGCTGCTCTACACGATAATCCTCACGAGCCCACTTAACGTTAACGATTGGGGTGAAGATTGAGTCGATTGGCAGTACACCAAACTCAGCATTCTCTGGAGCATTCTCCTCTGAAGGAACGTAACCACGACCCTTACCGATGGTAATAGTCATCTGCATCTTGGTACCAGGTGCCAAGCGGCAGATTACCAGGTCTGGATTAAGAACCTTAAACGATGTAAGGAAGTTCGAGATATACCCTGCAGTAAGTTCTGTAACACCTGCAACGTTGATGGATGCCTTCTCGGCCTCCTGATTCTCTACAGTACGGATGAAGCGAACCTTCTTAAGGTTCAGGATGATATTAAGCATATCCTCCATCACGCCCGGAACAGCGGCTAACTCGTGGTCTGCACCTGCGACCTTGACCGTTGTGATGGCATAACCCTCCAACGACGAAAGCAGCACGCGACGCAAAGCATTACCGATGGTCATTGCATAACCCGGCTCAAGTGGGCGGAACTCGAACTTGCCGTAGGTCGCCGTTGACTCGAGAATGCAAACTTCATCAGGTCTTTGAAACGCTAATATTGCCATATTTATTACTACAGTTTATTGGTTGTTAATTACTACTTCGAGTAGAGCTCGACGATGAACTGCTCCTTGATGTTCTCAGGGATCTCTGCACGCTCTGGACGCTGGAGGAACTTACCGCTAAGGGTAGCACCATCCCACTCAAGCCAAGAGTAACGGCTGTGGTTTGTGCCCAGGAGTGAAGATGTGATAACCTCGAGAGACTTTGACTTCTCACGAACTGATACTACATCGCCCTCACGGAGTGAATACGAAGGAATATTTACAACATTGCCGTTTACACAGATGTGACGGTGTGAAACGAGCTGACGAGCTGCTGCACGGGTTGGAGCGATACCGAGACGGTATACTACGTTGTCCAGACGGCACTCGAGCAACTTAAGGAGGTTCTCACCGGTGATACCACCCATACGAGCTGCTGCCTCATATGTACGAGAGAACTGCTTCTCCAAAATACCGTAAGTGTACTTTGCCTTCTGCTTCTCTGAGAGCTGTACACCATACTCAGTTACCTTCTTGCGCTTGCGTGCAAGACCGTGCTGTCCTGGTGGAACATTACGCTTGTCAAGACTCTTATCAGCGCCGTAAATAGCCTCACCAAATCGTCTTGCGATCTTGGTCTTTGGTCCTATATATCTTGCCATAATTGTTTTTTACTTTTAGATTTTTGTAATGTAAACTGTTTACTCTCCGACGATTATACGCGACGGCGGTTAGGAGCGCGGCAACCGTTGTGTGGCAGTGGAGTTACGTCGATAATCTCGGTAACCTCAATACCTGCGCCGTGGATAGTACGTACTGCACTCTCACGACCCTGACCCGGACCCTTCACATAAACCTTTACCTTACGAAGACCCATATCGAAAGCAACCTTTGCGCAATCTGCTGCTGCAGTCTGTGCTGCATATGGAGTGTTCTTCTTAGAACCGCGGAAGCCCATCTTACCAGCTGATGACCAGCTAATTACCTCGCCGACCTCATTGGTGATGGTTACGATAACATTATTGAAAGTTGAGTGTACGAATGCCATACCGGTCTGACCAACCTTAACAACCTTCTTCTTAACTGTTCCTGTTTTCTTTGCCATAACTCTCCAATATTACTTAGTTGCCTTTTTCTTGTTTGCTACAGTCTTCTTCTTACCCTTACGAGTACGAGCGTTGTTCTTAGTGCTCTGACCGCGAACTGGAAGACCGATACGATGACGGATACCACGGTAGCAACCGATATCCATCAATCGCTTAATATTCAACTGTACAAGTGAGCGGCACTCGCCCTCTACCTTGATGTCCATCTCGGCGATGGCAGCACGGATTGCACCGACCTGCTCGTCTGTCCAGTTCTCAACCTTAATATCGTAGCTGATGCCACACTTATCGAGGATCTTCTGAGCGGTGCTACGACCAATACCGTAGATATAGGTCAAACCGATCTCGCCTCGCTTATTTTTTGGTAAATCTACACCGACTATACGTGCCATAAATTTTCTTTTTTCTAATTTTTAATCGTTTACTATTTACCCTTGGCGCATTTTGAACTTAGGATTCTTCTTGCAGATCACATAGAGCTTACCCTTGCGACGAACAATCTTGCAATCCTCGCTTCTCTTCTTGATTGATGCTTTTACTTTCATAATTAAGCAATCTTTGTGTGTTTGGTAAATTTATTTGTAGCGGAATGATATACGACCCTTGCTCAAATCGTAAGGGGTCATCTCCACCTTTACTTTATCTCCTGGAAGGATTTTGATATAGTGCATACGCATCTTTCCAGAGATGTGAGCGGTAATTACGTGGCCATTGTCAAGTTCGACGCGGAACATCGCATTTGACAGCGCCTCGATAATTGTACCGTCTCTTTCAATAGCAGTCTGTTTTGCCATAGAGTTTTTGCGCTTTTATTAAAGTGACTGTTCAATGATGCTGAAGTCTGTCAGCACATCTGGTCCATCCTTGCGGATTGCAACAGCAAACTCGTAGTGTGCTGCCGGCTTGCGGTCTCTTGTGCGAACGGTCCAACCGTCACGCTCGAAGACAATCGCTCTGCTACCCATCGTAATCATCGGTTCTATACAGATAACCATTCCCTCTTTAAGGACTGGCCCTCTGCCTCGCAAACCGTAGTTAGGAACTCCTGGGGCCTCGTGCATCTTTCTGCCCAATCCGTGTCCCTCCAATTCGCGCACCACACCGTAACCGAAACTCTCGGTGTAGTCTTGCACAGCTGCGGAGATGTCGCCTACGCGATTTCCTGCTTTTGCCTGTGCTGTACCTCTATAAAGAGCCTCTTTGGTGACTTCCATAAGCTGACGTACATCGTCGGCTACCTCTCCTACGGCAAACGTATATGCCGAATCACCAACAAACCCCTTCATAAAAGTACCGATATCGACCGATACTATATCGCCCTCTTTAATTACGACTTTGTCTGACGGAATACCGTGTACTACCTGATCGTTTACTGATATACAAGCTGATGCAGGATAGCCCTGGTATCCAAGAAAAGCTGGAGTCGCACCGTGCGAACGGATAAAATCTTCAATGATTCTATCTAATTGCTTTGTGGTTACACCCGGTTTAATGTGGCGACCAACCTCGGCAAGCGTCTGGCTTACCAGAATGTTGTTCTCACGGAGCAACTCTATCTCTTCGTCTGTCTTCAGATATATCATCTTAGACTCTGTGCTAAACTTTTATCGGCGACCCTGAATACGTCCGGTCTTCATAAGACCATCGTAGTGACGATTCAAAAGGTGGCTTTCAATCTGCTGGAGAGTGTCAAGAACTACACCTACCATAATCAGCAGTGATGTACCTCCGTAGAAGTATGCAAATGCCTGCTGAACACCGAGGAACTTCATTGCAAGCGCAGGAAGAATCGAAACGATTGCAAGGAAAATTGAACCTGGGAGGGTAATTCTTGTAATAATGTTGTCGATATAGGTAACTGTTGACTTACCTGGCTTAACACCTGGAATAAAGCCGTTGTTACGCTTCATATCGTCAGCCATTTGTTGAGGGTTGATGATAATCGCTGTATAGAAGAATGTGAACAGGATTACCAACACCGCAAGCGTAAGGTTGTACCATACACCTGTCATGTCAGCGAATGCGCCGGCAAACTTAGGTGCTACGTTAGCAAAGAGCATAGGGATAAACATCAGTGCCTGTGCGAAGATGATTGGCATAACGTTTGCCGCATTCATCTTGAGCGGGATGTACTGACGAACACCACCATACTGCTTGTTACCAACGATACGCTTTGCGTACTGTACAGGTACCTTGCGGACTGCCTGTACCACTGCAATAGTTGCCAAAAATACCAGGAAGAGGAGTACGAGCTCGATGATAATCATAATCAACGAACCAGTTGATGTGTTCAGACGAGCACTCAACTCTGCCAACAGAGCGTGTGGCAGGCGTGCTACGATACCGATCATAATGATCAGTGACACACCGTTACCGATACCCTTGTCGGTAATCTTCTCACCCAACCATACTACGAACATAGTACCAGCGATGAGAATAATTGTGGCATAAACGGTGAAGATAAATGCATTACCATATACAAATGCCTCTGGCATCTGGTGGTACAGGTTCGCTACATAAGCAGGGCCCTGAAGCGCAAGCACACCGATAGTGAGCAGGCGTGTCCACTGGTTCATCTTTCTTCTACCGCTCTCTCCCTCCTTCATCATCTTCTGTACGGCAGGAACCATCATGCCGAGCAGCTGAATGATAATGGATGCGGTAATATAAGGCATAACTCCGAGTGCGAAGATCGCTGCGTTGGCAAATGCACCACCAGAGAATACGTTGAGCAGGCCGAGAAGACCGTTGCTGTCCATCTGGTTTGCCAGAGCCGAACCCTCACCGAGGAGGTTAGGGTCGATACCCGGAATTACTACATAACAGCCGAGACGATATACAAGAATGAGGAGGCAAGTGTAGATAAGACGCTTGCGAAGGTCCTCAATCTTGAATATGTTCTTAACTGTCTCTACAAGTTTCTTGTTGGTTGCAAGAAGCGCAACGATAATGAGCAGCAGCGCACCAACAATCAGATAACTTTTCATTTTCGTTAGGTTTTAGCCTGTTTTACAATTTTACAACGCTACCACCAGCTGCAACGATAGCTGCCTCTGCGCTCTTAGAGAAAGCGTGAGCAGTTACTGTCAGAGTCTTGGTGAGTGTACCGTTGCCCAGAATCTTAACACGGTCGTTGCCAGATACGAAACCTGCAGCTACCAGTGTGTCGATATTTACCTCTGCGATCTCGCTCTTTGTAGCAAGCTCCTCAAGGATTGAGAGGTTGATAGGCTTAAACTCTACTCTCTTCAGGTTGGTGAAACCGAACTTAGGAAGGCGACGCTGGAGTGGCATCTGACCACCCTCGCAGCCCAACTTACGTGTGTAACCAGAACGTGACTGCGCACCCTTGTTACCACGGGTTGAGTAACCACCGTGTCCTGAACCTGCACCGCGACCAACGCGCTTGTCGTGGTGTGTAGAACCCTTTGCGGGTTTAAGGTTATTGAGTTCCATTAATTAATCCTCCTTCTTATTCGTTAACTTCTTCAACTTTTACAAGGTGCTTTACGCGCTCAATCATACCGAGGATGATTGCAGAATCGCTGTGCTTAACGCTCTGATTCATCTTGCGCAGGCCGAGTGCATCAAGGTTCTTGCACTGCTGTGCAGTAGCGCCGATGCGGCTCTTGATCTGTGTAATCTTCAATGTTGCCATAATCTTTTCACAAATTAACCGTTAAACACCTGCTTAAGAGAAATACCACGGGTCTGAGCCACTGTGTATGCGTCGCGCAACTCGCAGAGTGCACCTACGGTAGCCTTTACAAGGTTGTGTGGGTTAGATGAGCCCTTGCTCTTTGCCAACACGTCCTTGATACCTACCGACTCAAGCACTGCACGCATTGCACCACCGGCGATAATACCGGTACCGGCTGCTGCTGGGCGAATCATCACCTCTGAGCCACCGAAGCGCATCTCCTGCTTGTGTGGAATTGTTCCGTTGATTACTGGAACCTTAACAAGGTTCTTCTTTGCATCCTCTACACCCTTAGCGATGGCAGAGGTAACCTCGGCAGCCTTACCAAGACCGTAGCCTACTACGCCGTTCTCGTTACCAACCACAACAATTGCAGAGAAGCTGAATGTGCGACCACCCTTTGTTACCTTAGTAACGCGGTTGATTGCTACCAGACGATCCTTCAAATCGCCGGTCTCGCTTGTGCGTACTTTGTTATTAATATTTGCCATAATCGCTTAGAATTTAAGGCCGCCCTCACGAGCAGCGTCAGCCAACATTTTTACACGACCGTGGTAGAGGTAACCATTACGGTCGAATGATACGGTTGCAATACCCTTCTCGATTGCCTTCTTTGCAGCAAGTGCACCTACGAGTGCAGCAACCTCACACTTATTCTTACCAGCAGTCTGATCTGCAATCTCAAGTGAAGATGCAGTTGCTAAAGTAACGCCGGCAAGATCATCGATAAACTGTACGTAGATCTGCTTGTTGCTACGGAATACAGTCATACGAGGACGCTCAGATGTTCCGCTTACGATCTTGCGGATACGCATCTTGATTCTCTCTCTTCTTTCAATCTTATTCAATGACATAACTTACTCTGTTTTACTATTTAGCATTTGCAGACTTACCTGCCTTACGACGAATTACCTCGCCTACGAACTTGATACCCTTACCCTTGTATGGCTCTGGCTTACGCAGTGAGCGGAGCTTTGCTGCTACCTGGCCTACGAGCTGCTTGTCACAGCTCTTGAGGGTTACGATTGGAGCACCCTTCTTCTCAGTTACTGCGGTTGCGGTAACCTCTGCTGGAAGACGCAAGTATGTATCGTGTGAATAACCGAGACTCATCTCGAGCACGTTGCCCTTTACCTCAGCCTTGAAACCTACGCCCACAAACTCCTGTTTGATCTCGTAGCCCTTAGACACGCCGATAACCATATTGTTGATAAGTGCGCGGTACAGACCGTGCATTGAACGGTGGCGTGGCTGGTTGGTAGGACGGGTTACGATCACTGCTGCTACCTCTGCACCCTCCTTTGTAGTTGTAGTGCCAACGGTTACAGTGATGTCCGAATCAACCTTCTGGCTGAGTGTACCAAGAGGTCCTTTCACGCTTACCGTATTGTCAGCTGCTACCTCTACGGTAACGCCGGCAGGTAAGATTACAGGTAATTTACCAATTCTTGACATTTTGTTTCGGTTTTAGAGATTAATAAACATAGCACAATACCTCACCACCGACATTCTCGCGACAAGCCTGTGCGCCTGTCATAATGCCCTTAGAGGTTGATACGATTGCGATACCCAAACCGTTCTGTACTCGTGGCATATCTGCTACTGATGAGTACTGACGAAGACCTGGACGTGATACGCGCTTCAAGTTCTTGATAGCGTTGGTCTTGGTTGCTGCGTTCCACTTGAGCGCAATCTTGATTACAGGATGACCCTTCTCATCCTTGTCGAACTTGTAAGCAAGGATATAGCCCTGCTCGTAGAGAATTTTAGTGATGGCCTCTTTAATTTTTGAGCCAGGAGCTTCAACCACCTTGTGGTTGGCTTTCACTGCATTTCTAATTCTCGTGAGAAAATCCGCGATTGGATCAGTCATAGTTGTTAAGAATTAAAAGTTAAAAATTAAAAAATTAGTTTTGTTTATTCGCACCAAAAGCGCAAGCCCTCCTTCTGCCAAATGTGCCCTACAGGCACTTCTGAGCAGGTTTCGGGTGCGTTTACTTGGCAATTTTCACATTTTTAAGCCCGCAAAGATAACTATAATTTCTGAATTCTCCTAATTTTTTGAAAATTAATTACTTGAATACAACTCAGCTATCCTTGAGCGGACCCCTTAAAACCGACGCGGGGAGGCCCTATTAGAGCCTCCCCCATCGGGATAATTATACTACCAGCTTGCCTTCTTTACGCCGGGGATCAGACCAGATGAAGCCATCTCACGGAACTGGATACGGCTAATACCGAACTGACGCATATAGCCCTTCGGACGACCAGTAAGCTTGCAACGGTTGTGCTGACGGATTGGATTCGAGTTGCGTGGCAACTTTGAAAGTGCAATCCAAGCCTCCTCGTGGTCGATCTCGCCTGCCTTAAGTGCAGCTGCGATCTCCTCACGCTTGTGTGCATAGCGTGCTGCAAGTTTCTCGCGCTTTACCTCGCGAGCCTTCATTGTTTCCTTTGCCATAGACTATTGGTTCTTTTTAGCGTTTTTGAAAGGCAGACCGAACTCACGAAGAAGTGCATAAGCCTCCTCGTCGGTCTTTGCCGATGTTACAAAAGTAATCTCCATACCGAAGATCTTAGTGATCTTGTCGATATCGATCTCAGGGAAGATGATCTGCTCGGTGATACCGAGGGTGTAGTTACCCTGGCCATCGAAACGATCGTTGATACCCTTAAAGTCGCGGATACGAGGAAGAGCTACTGCGATAAGACGCTCCAAGAACTCGTACATACGGTTCTGACGAAGGGTTACACGAACACCGATAGGCATACCCTTACGGAGTTTGAAGTTCGAAATATCCTTACGCGACTTGGTTTGAACTGCCTTCTGACCGGTGATCATGGTAAGCTCCTCCTGCGCGATGTCGATAAGCTTCTTATCGGCAACTGCCTGACCCATACCCTGGTTGATCACGATCTTCTCGAGCTTAGGACACTGCATAACGCTGCTGTATCCAAACTCCTTCATAAGGGCAGCTACGATCTGCTCCTTATACTGTGTCTTGAGTGATGGAATGTATGCCATTATTTAATCTCCTCTCCCGATTTTTTAGCAAAACGAACTAATTTACCTTCTGCATTTGCGCGGCGACCTACGCGAGTTGGCTTGCCACTCTGTGGATCGAGCACCTGCAGGTTAGAGATGTGAATCGGAGCCTCCTGCTCAACGATACCACCCTGTGGATTCTTTGCGTTTGGCTTGGTTGCCTTCTTGACGAGGTTTACACCCTCAACAATTGCACGCTGCTTAGACACCTCAACCTTCAGGACTTTACCCTGCTGGCCCTTGTTGTCACCTGCGATTACGCAAACAGTATCCCCTTTCTTAATATGCAATTTAACTGACATATCTGTAACTGTTTTTAATATTACAATACTTCAGGTGCGAGGGAGATGATCTTCATATACTGATCACGCAGCTCACGAGCTACAGGACCGAAGATACGAGTACCACGCATTTCACCCTGGTTGTTGAGGAGTACTACGGCGTTGTCATCGAAACGAATGTACGAACCGTTGGCACGACGAATCTCCTTCTTTGTTCTTACTACGACTGCCTTTGAAACTGCACCCTTCTTTACGTCGCCAGAAGGTGATGCGCTCTTAACAGCCACTACGATCTTATCGCCGATAGATGCATAGCGACGCTTTGTGCCGCCAAGCACGCGAATACAAAGAACCTCCTTTGCACCGCTGTTATCAGCTACTACGAGTCTGCTTTCTTGCTGTATCATAACTACTTCGCTCTTTCAATGATTTGTACTAATCTCCAACGCTTCGTCTTGCTCAACGGGCGTGTCTCCATAATGCGTACTGTATCACCCTCGCGTACAGACTCGTCGAGGCACTCTGCCACAAACTTGGTGGTCTTGTTCACGAACTTACCGTAGATAGGGTGCTTAACCTTACGAGCGACAGCTACTACGATGGTCTTCTCCATCTTGTTGCTGACAACTACGCCGATACGCTCTTTTCTAAGATTTCTTTCCATAATAACTATCTTACTTTTGGTGCAGAATTGTCAGCATACGAGCTATATCTCTGCGAGTTTTCTTAATATTAGAAGGATTTTCTACCGGAGATACGGCGTGTTGTACCTTCATCGAAGCGAGGTTAGCCTTCTCAGCTGCAATACGCTCCTGCAAGTCCTGTGCGGACATCTCTTTAATTTCAGCAGTTTTCATATTTCAAATCCTCCTTTTTACAATGCAGTTGCCTCGTCGTAATCGCGGCGAACAATAAACTTAGTTGTGATTGGCAGCTTCTGTGCGCCAAGACGCAGTGCCTCCTGAGCTACTGCCATTGGTACACCCTCTGCCTCGAAGAGAATACGGCCTGGGGTTACAGGTGCTACGAATCCCTCTGGATTACCCTTACCCTTACCCATACGTACCTCGGCTGGCTTCTTAGTGATTGGCTTATCAGGGAAGATGCGGATCCATATCTGACCCTCACGCTTCATATAACGAGTGATTGCCTGACGGGCTGCCTCGATCTGGCGACCGGTGATCCAAGATGACTCCAGCGCCTTGATGCCGAACGAACCGTATGCAAGTTGGTTACCTCTCTGAGCAACACCCTTCATACGACCCTTCTGCATTCTTCTAAATTTGGTCTTTTTTGGCTGTAACATAATTGTTATTTGCTTTTAAAAGGTACTACTTGTTATTATTTCTTCTTTTCTTTGGTCCGTTACCGCGACGACCACCCTGCTGCTGGTTGTTGCCCTGCTGTGCAGATGCGCCTGCGATCTCGAACAGATCACGCTTACCGTAAACTGTACCGTGGCAGATCCAAGTCTTGATACCGAGTACACCTACCTTGGTGATTGCCTCTGCCAAGTGATAGTCTACGTCTGCGCGGAAAGTGTGAAGTGGAATACGTCCATCCTTTATGGTCTCAGAACGTGCCATCTCGGCACCACCTACACGACCAGAGATCTGAATCTTGATACCCTCAGCGCCATTACGCATTGCGTTACCGATAGCGGTCTTTACTGCGCGGCGGTGTGATACACGACCCTCGAGCTGGCGAGCGATTGACTGACCTACGATTGTAGCGTCGATATCTGGGCGCTTTACCTCGAAGATGTTGATCTGAATCTCCTTACGGAACAACTTCTTCAACTCCTCCTTGAGTTTGTCAACCTCTGCGCCACCCTTACCGATGATGAAACCTGGGCGAGCTGTTGAGATTGTTACAGTTACGAGCTTAAGTGTACGCTCGATGATAATCTTCGAAATACTTGCCTTAGCCAAACGGACATTCAAGTACTTACGAATCTTTGCGTCCTCGACCAACTTCTCTGAGAAGTCCTTACCTCCGAACCAGTTAGACTCCCAACCACGGATGATGCCGAGACGGTTTGCTATTGGATTAACTTTCTGTCCCATTTGTCTACTTATTTTCTGCGGTTACCATTTTATCAACTACGATTGTAACGTGGTTAGAGCGCTTACGGATGCGGTGTGCACGACCCTGTGGAGCTGCCTGAATGCGCTTGAGCATACGACCACCGTCTACAGTGATCTCGCTTACGCAAAGAGTTACATCCTCAAGGCGAACGCCCTCATTCTTAGCCTCCCAGTTTGCGATAGCTGACTTAAGCAGCTTCTCCAATCTGATAGATGCCTCCTTCTTAGAATAGCGAAGGATACCCAGTGCCTTATTGATCTCTACACCGCGGATGATGTCTGCTACCAGACGCATCTTGCGTGGAGAGGTTGGGCAGTCACGCATAATGGCGATAGCCTTCTGCTTCTTCTCAGCCTTTAATTTCTCGGCTCTTATTGCTTTTCTTGATCCCATTGTCTACCTATTTTTTCTTGTTACCTGCGTGACCACGGAAGTTACGTGTAGGGGCGAACTCGCCGAGCTTGTGACCTACCATATTCTCAGTTACATAAACTGGAATGAACTTGTTTCCGTTGTGTACAGCGATTGTCTGACCTACGAAGTCAGGCGAAATCATACTTGCTCGTGACCAAGTCTTAATTACAGACTTCTTATTGCCTTCTGCCTGTGCAACAACCTTTGCCTCAAGCTTTGGGTCAATGAATGGTCCTTTTTTTAATGAACGGCTCATTATGTACTCTTATTTAATTATTTTTTGCGCTTTGAAATAATAAACTTAGCCGAAGTCTTCTTTGGATTACGGGTCTTCTTACCCTTAGCCAACAGACCCTTGCGTGAGCGTGGGTGACCTCCTGAAGCACGACCTTCACCACCACCCATTGGGTGATCTACCGGGTTCATTACAACACCACGGTTGTGAGGACGGCGACCGAGCCAACGCTTACGACCAGCCTTACCTGACGACTCAAGGTTGTGATCTACGTTAGATACAACACCTACAGTCGCACGGCATGTTACGAGTACCATACGAGTCTCACCTGAAGGCAACTTGATGATAGCGAACTTGCCCTCACGTGCCAAAAGCTGAGCGTACGAACCAGCAGAACGCGCCATCTGCGCACCCTGACCTGGGTAGAGTTCAATGTTGTGGATCAGTGTACCGAGTGGAATCTCTGACAGTGGAAGGGTGTTACCTACCTCTGGTGCTACGCCAGAACCGCTCATTACGGTCTGACCTACCTGAAGGCCGTTTGGAGCCAGGATATAGCTCTTCTGACCATCTGCGTATACTACAAGAGCAATACGTGCAGTACGGTTTGGATCGTACTCGATTGTCTTTACAGTTGCAGCAACACCGTCCTTTACACGCTTGAAATCAACCAAACGATACATCTGCTTGTGACCGCCACCGATATAACGTACGGTCATCTTACCGGAATTATTACGACCACCGGTGCTCTTCTTTGCCTCGAGCAAAGACTTCTCCGGCTTTGATGTAGTTACCTCATCGAAGGTACCGATAATCTTATGTCTTGTACCGGGAGTTACCGGCTTAAACTTTCTTACTGCCATCTCTGTTAGATATTACTGTAAAAATCAATCTGATCTCCATCCTTCAAGGTAACAATTGCCTTCTTGAAGTTGTTTGCGCGACCCTCAAGCAGACCTGCCTTTGTGTAGCGGCTCTTCAACTTACCCATATAACGGATAGTGTTTACGTCAGTCACTACTACGTTGTACATCTGCTCAACGGCGTTGCGAATCTGCAACTTGTTAGCCTTTACATCAACGATAAAACCGTAGCGATTCAACTTTTCGCCCTGAATCGTCATCTTCTCGGTTAAAATAGGCTTAATGATTACTTCCATTTTCTTTCCGATTTTTAAGCTAACATTACATTCAATACATTTTCTGCACCCTCAACCATAACTACTGCTGATGCGTTCATTACCTCATAAGTGTTGAGGTTAGAAGCAAGAATAGTCTTTACGTAAGGGAGATTGCGGCAAGAGAGCTGGAGGTTAACATTGGTCTCCGGCAATACAACCAATACTTTCTTGTCTGCTACCTTGAGAGCTGATGCAAGTGCAACTACACTCTTTGTCTTTGGAGCATCGAGAGCGATGTTCTCAACAACGGTGATTGCGCCTGCCTGTGCCTTGTAGGTAAGAGCGCTACGACGAGCGAGTCTCTTAAGCTTCTTGTTAAGCTTGAAGCTGTAGTCGCGTGGTACTGGACCAAAGATACGACCACCACCTGGGAACAGTGGGCTCTTGATGCTACCGCAACGTGCACCACCAGTACCCTTCTGTCGCTTCAACTTACGGGTAGAACCTGCAACCTCATTGCGCTGCTTTGACTTGTGAGTACCCTGACGCTGATCTGCGAGATACTGCTTAACGTCGAGGTAGATAGCGTGGTCATTAGCCTCCACGCTGAATACTGCGTCAGAAAGAACAACGGTACGACCTGTCTGCTGACCCTGTGCGTTCAATACTGCTAATTCCATACTACTTCTCAATTGTTAAATAAGAACCCTTTGCACCTGGAATTGAACCCTTAACAAGAATAAGGTTGTTCTCAGGTATTACCTTTAATACTTTCAAGTTAAGAACCTTAACCTGAACACCACCCATCTGACCAGGCAAACGCTTACCCTTGAAGACGCGTGATGGATAAGATGATGCACCGAGTGAACCCGGCTTACGCTGACGGTTGTGCTGACCGTGAGTCTGACCACCCACGCCGGCAAAGCCGTGACGCTTTACAACACCCTGGAAGCCTCGTCCCTTAGAGATGCCTGTTACGTCTACCCAATCCTCCTCAGAGAAGAGATCAACTGTAAGTACATCACCGAGGTTCACCTCTGGCATACCCTGGAATTCAGCCATCTTGCGTTTTGGGGTAGTGCCGGCCTTCTTGAAGTGACCTAACAAACTGTTGCTGGTGTGCTTTTCACTCTTGTCGTCATAGGCAATCTGAACTGCCTCGTAAGTGTCCTTCTCGACAGTCTTGATTTGCGTAACTACACACGGACCAGCCTCAATTACAGTGCATGGAATATTTTTTCCCTCGGCACTGTACACGGAAGTCATTCCGATTTTCTTACCAATAAGTCCTGACATTTTTCTGTCTAATTACGGTTTGTTAATAAATAAGTGAATTGTTTTGCTTTATATACCTATATAAATTTTATACGCGGTAAGCCCCTTAGTGCAGCAGATAGCGGACTACCCGCTGCACTTCGGTCAATGCTATGTAATGCTCTGTCTTACAGACCTTTAGCTTAGCACTTGATATCTACCTCAACACCTGATGGGAGCTCGAGCTTCATCAGCGCGTCGATAGTCTTTGGAGTTGACGAGTAGATGTCGATAATGCGCTTAAATGTGCAGAGCTGGAACTGCTCACGTGCCTTCTTGTTTACGAAGGTTGAACGGTTTACAGTGAAGATCTGCTTGCGAGTTGGGAGTGGCACCGGACCGCTAACAACTGCCTCTGTGCTGCGCACTGCCTTAACAATCTTCTCAGCCGACTTGTCAACCAAGTTGTGGTCAAAAGACTTCAGCTTAATTCTAATTTTCTGGCTCATATTCTTTACTTTTACTCTAAATCCTTCTTTTTACCCGATTTCTCGATAATTTCCTTTGCAAGGTTTGCAGGAACCTCCTCGAAGTGTGAGAACTCCATTGATGAAGTTGCACGACCAGAAGAGATTGTACGCAGAACTGTTACGTAACCGAACATCTCTGACAGTGGCACCTTAGCCTTAACCACGCGTGCAGTACCCTTAGACTCCATACCCTGGATCTGACCGCGACGCTTGTTGAGGTCACCGATGATGTCACCCATGCTCTCCTCAGGAGTTACTACCTCTACTGACATGATTGGCTCCATGATTACAGAACCTGCCTTTGGAGCAGCCTGACGGAAACCGTTACGAGCACAGATCTCGAATGAGAGCTGGTCTGAGTCAACTGGGTGGAATGAACCATCCTTGAGGGTAACCTTCATTGAGTCGATAGTGTAACCTGCGAGTGCACCGTTAGCCATAGCAGACTCGAAGCCCTTCTGAACTGCTGGGATAAACTCGCGTGGTACGTTACCACCCTTAACCTCGTCAACGAATGTAAGACCTGGCTTATCGTCGTCTGCAGGACCGATCTCGAAGATGATGTCTGCGAACTTACCACGACCACCTGTCTGCTTCTTGAATACCTCACGGTGCTGAACGGTCTGAGTAAGAGCCTCCTTGTAGTTAACCTGTGGAGCACCCTGGTTGATCTCTACGCCGAACTCACGACGAAGACGGTCAACAATGATGTCGAGGTGGAGCTCACCCATACCGCTGATGATAGTCTGACCGCTCTCCTCATCTGTACGAACAGTGAAGGTTGGATCCTCCTCAGCGAGCTTAGCAAGTGCGATACCGAGCTTATCGAGATCCTTCTGAGTCTTTGGCTCAACTGCCAGACCGATAACTGGCTCTGGGAAGGTCATCTGCTCGAGTACGATTGGTGCGTTCTCAGCGCAGAGGGTATCACCTGTGTGAATCTCCTTGAAACCTACTGCAGCGCAGATATCACCTGCTGTTACGCTCTCCATAGGGTTCTGCTTGTTTGCGTGCATCTGGTAGATACGGCTGATACGCTCACGCTTACCGCTACGTGCGTTGTAAACATAAGAACCAGCATCGAGCTTACCTGAGTAAACACGAACGAATGCCAGACGACCTACGAATGGGTCGGTTGCAATCTTAAACGCCAGACCGCAGAATGGATCATCCTCAGAAGCGTTACGAGTCTCAGTCTCCTCAGTCTTAGGGTTAACACCCTCAACTGCTGGTACATCCAGTGGAGATGGGAGGAACGCCATGATGTAGTCGAGGAGCTTCTGAACACCCTTGTTGTGGAATGAAGAACCGCAGAGCATTGGTACCAGCGTCATGTTCATTGTAGCGGTACGGATTGCTGCGATAAGCTCATCTGGGGTGATAGAGTTTGGATCCTCGAAGAACTTCTCCATAAGCGCATCGTCGGTAGCAGCTACCTCCTCGATGAGCTTGTTACGCCACTCCTCAGCCTCAGCCTTGAGGTTCTCAGGAATCTCGCGGAGCTCGAAGTTATCACGAACGGTCTTGTCGTCGTAATAGTAGATCGCGTTATTATAAATAAGGTCAATAAGACCCTCGAACTTATCCTCAACACCAATTGGAAGAACTACTGGAAGAGCAGTTGAACCAAAGTGCTCCTTAATCTGAGAGCAAACTGCGAGGAAGTCAGCACCTGTACGGTCCATCTTGTTAACGTAACCGATACGAGGTACATTGTACTTGTCAGCCTGACGCCATACGGTCTCAGACTGTGGCTCAACACCACCTACTGCACAGAAAGTAGCAACTGCGCCGTCAAGTACACGGAGTGAACGCTCTACCTCAACGGTAACGTCAACGTGACCTGGGGTGTCGGTAAGGTTGATCTGGTACTGGTGATCCTGGTAGTGCCAGAAAGCAGTGGTAGCAGCAGATGTGATGGTGATACCGCGCTCCTGCTCCTGAACCATCCAGTCCATAGTAGCGGCACCCTCGTGGGTCTCGCCGATCTTGTGGGTTTTACCCGTATAGAAGAGAATACGCTCGGATGTAGTGGTCTTACCGGCATCGATGTGAGCCATGATACCGATATTTCTTGTGTATTTAAGATCTCTTGCAGCCATTGTCTGTCTCTCCTATAAATTAAAATCTGAAGTGTGCAAATGCCTTGTTTGCCTCGGCCATACGGTGCATCTCCTCCTTACGCTTGAAGGCAGCACCCATTGAGTTGTAGGCATCTACTATCTCGCCGGCAAGCTTCTCGGCCATAGTCTTTCCTGAACGCTTACGCGCATAGAGTACAAGGTTCTTCATCGAAATAGAAATCTTGCGCTCAGGACGAACCTCCATTGGTACCTGGAATGTCGCACCACCGATACGCTTCGATTTTACCTCGACCTGTGGAGTGATATTCTCAAGGGCTTGTTTCCAAACCTCAATTGGAGATTTATCAGCATCCTTCATCTTCTTGCCCACCAGCTCCAGAGAGTCGTAGAAAATGGTGTAGGCAATACTCTTCTTGCCATCCAACATAAGGTTGTTCACGAAACGTGTTACTGCCACGTCGTTGAACTTTGGATCAGGAAGTAGAGTGTGCTTCTTTGGCTTAGCTTTTCTCATTTTGTTTTCTCTTTCTTAGAATAGTTGTTAATTGTTTAAGGCTTATTTCTTAGCACCAGCCTTAGGGCGCTTTGCACCGTACTTAGAACGACGCTGACGACGACCGTCTACGCCTGCTGAATCGAGAGCACCGCGAACGAGGTGATAACGTACACCTGGAAGGTCCTTAACACGACCACCGCGAACAAGTACAATTGAGTGCTCCTGCAAGTTGTGGCCCTCTCCTGGGATATAGGCGTTGACCTCCTTGCCATTGGTCAATCTTACACGTGCAACCTTACGCATCGCTGAGTTTGGCTTCTTAGGGGTGGTGGTGTACACACGAGTACAAACGCCACGACGCTGAGGGCACGCTGCCAGAGCCGGAGACTTCGACTTGTCCTCCATCTTGACTCTGCCGTTTCTTACTAACTGTTGAATAGTAGGCATTTATTAAACCTTTAATTTGTTAAACTTGCGGGGGTTTGACGCCCCAATTTCTATTTCGTTTTGCCTTTTGGCGGGTGCAAAGTTAATCAAAATTTTTTATTTACACTATATATATGTCAAAATCAGACCCCGAAACAGCCTCTTTTTCGGCCATTTCGGGGAGTTTGCTTATTCTTTTTTCTTATATTTTATCCAACAAAATAAATTCCGTTTATAATTAAAAATATAACTTATTGATTTACAGGTTATTGCATATTACACATTTTACAACAAGACGGGAGTTGTGAAAATTTTTCAAAAATTCTGAGACACCTCAAAAAAATCTTACAAAAGTGCGAGTTTTTAGGCAGTTACGAGAGAAAAATGCCCCAAAATCACTCTTCACAGAATAACCCTGGGGCATTAACAAATTTATCGTTTATCAATAAATAAAACTACTCCTTTTTGAACGAATGCTCAAGGATTAATGGCAGTGCTTCACGCCAGAATTTCCAGTCGTGAACACCGTCACGAATACGGAACTCTACAGCCACCTTTCCGCGCTTCATTTCGCTGAAGAAATCGAGGTTTGTCTGGATCAAACTGTCGTCATCTCCACAGTCCAACATCCAGCGAATAGTACGCAATTGCTCGAGCTGCTCAGGTGTTGCGTGGCGCAAAAATTCTACAGGCGAAGTCTGCGCAACAGACCACAACCACTCAATCTCATCTGGGTTTGTAGATACCTTACTTACCGCGCGATAACGGTGGTCAAGAAGACCGCTTGTAGAGTAGCAAGCATTGAACATTTCAGGGTGTCTTTGAGCGTATACAACAGAGCCACCGCCACCCATAGACAGACCCGCAATAGCACGACCCTCTTTAGCAGCTATAGTCCTGTAAGTCTTATCGATATAAGGGATAAACTCCTGGAAGAAGAAGTCCTCATAAGACCAATCACGGACATTAAAATAGCCCATATTTTTACCGCCACGACGAGGGCCAATACCCGTTGCATCGGGCATCACAACAATCATCTTTACCGCCTTGCCCGCAGCAATCATCTCGTCGGTAATTCGAGGCTGCTCGCCACCGCCATCACGGTTCCAAGACTTATGGTTTCCCCACGCGCCGTGCAGCAAATAGAGCACAGGATAGCGCTCAGTACCCTTATCATATCCGTCAGGCAGATAGACCGAATAGACCTTCTCTACGCCGAGAATTTCGCTCTTAACGGTCAAATGCTCCAAACGACTCTGAGCGCCAGCTGTCATTGTTACAGCAAACAACGACAGGGCAAAAACAACAATCTTTTTCATATTTTCAAGCTATTACTTCTTATCAACCTCGATAGTCACCTTTGGATGCTTATAGTCAGCAATCCAGAGATTATCGGCTATAAATACCGGTTTTGCAGCCTCTACACCCTCTTTATCCTTACCGAAGCTAACCATAATAGGCTTAAATGGTTCAAGCTCATAGATGGTCTTACCACGACGCAGACGATAGGTGATAGATGACTGATTTGTAAGCATATAGATATGCTCGTTACTCTTCTTATCTACTCTAATCAGACGGCAATCTACAGACTCATTCAGAAGCTCTAAGAGCCAAGACTCCTCGCCAATCAGCGAGCCGCCAGAATAGGCGATTGTACGGCGCTTAAGGATTGCATCCTTTATAGACTTCTCGGTAAGTTCCTTAGCGAAAATAAGGGTCATAGTACGATGGTTTCCCATAGCACCGAATCTATTTGAGGTGAACGAGTGCTCATCGCTATTTGCAAACATAGTAAGGTTTTCATCAATACAACGACGAACGATGTGCGGATAAAATGTATATCCATTAACAACCTCAACACCATCTACCAAGCCCTGGCTGTACACTCTCTCGTGGAACTCGGTCTTGTCGCTTGTCTTGCGGCGCCACGCTGGGTGGTTGTGGATAACTATACCGCCCTGCTCCTTTACTTTACGCAAAGCAACCTCCAAATCTGGGTCGTACAAGCCATTAATATCCTGCAAAAACAGCGCGTTGAAGTGTCCGTGAGTCTCGGCAGCACGACCCATCTCACAACCTTTGATAAGCAACATTGGATAACCATGCTTCTCCACGGCAGCTACAGCCTCCTGATGGATAGCATTAAAGTCGGCCTTTACCGTTTTAGCCTTCTTTGCTGACTGATACTTAATATTAGCACCATATGGAGCAATAACCTTCATAAAGTTTCTCTCTCCCGTACGACCCTCATAGTGGTCAGTAATGGCGATAACATCCAGACCATCCCTCCACGCCTCTATAACACGACCGTTAGGATTTACTTGACCATCAGAGTATGATGTGTGGATATGGAAATCACCCTTGTAGCAGGTAAATCCCTTTACCTGAGGAATGACAATCTCCGTACGACGAGCAGTTGCCTCATTAAAGGTTCTGACAGCGTGCGGAATGCTCTTCTGTGCAACGGCTACTGATCCGACAGCAGCCAACGCCAATGCAAATGTTAAAAATCTCTTCATAGTAATTATTAGGTTTTAAGTTATTTCAGCGATAGTGTTGGATGCTCATCCTGTCCGCACCACATATTAAGCACGGTGCACTTGAGCGGTTTACCTACCTTGCCATTAACAATTGTAGACGATAGCGGACGTAAAACAACTGGATTACCCTTGCCAAAGCGAAGCGTGTAAGGCAGTGATGTTGTGTTAGTTATCATCACGCGCTGACTCTTACCCTTCTTATCAACAGAGAGTCTTTTGATAGTCACAGAGGCCTCAAAAAACTCCTTCAGCAACTTCTCCTCGCCACCGATAGTACCAAACGAGTAGCAGAGTGTACGGTGAGCCTCTAAAGCCTCACGCAGACTCTCCAATGTGCACTCTTTAGCGAAGATGATTGTCATATTTCGCAGATGACCATTCTCGCGGTACTGCTGAGCCGTTGTAGCGTGAACATCTGTATTTGATGTCATAAAGAGTTTATGCTCCTTGGCCGTATTGAAGGCTCTTGGATAGAAATATGCGCCATTCATCAACTCCAAACCATCAACAAGACCCTCAGCATAGACTGCCTTCTCAAACTCGGTCATATCCAGAGTCGAGTGGCGCCAACCTGGGTGGTTGTGCATAATGAGCGCACCCTGCTTATCAGCATTGCGAATGCTCTGCATAGCGTCATAATCGTAAAGCACACTGTTGTCAGTAGTAAAGAGGGCGTTGAAGTGGCCCTGAGTCTTTGCATCGCCAGTAAGCTCAACTCCTGGAATAACAACTACGCCAAAGGTCTCTGCAACTTTTGTTGCGCTGGTAACAGCCTTAACAGCAGCTGAACTCTTCTTTAGCCTTACACTCTCAGGTGTCGGCTTACCCCCTGTATCGGCCACTGGCCTGATAGACATATGCTCAGTAGCGGCAATCACATCTAATCCATCACACCAAGCCTCCTCAACGCGGCCCTTAATATTTACCACGCCATCAGTGAGTGTGCTGTGAATATGCAAATCGGCCTTGTATGGATTGTAACCACCTACTGAAGGGAGCAGTATCTCATAGCGAGATAGGCGAATATAGCCCGTTGGCAGAAGGGTCTGAGGCTCGGTAGCGCTCTGGTAGCGGGTGGTATACTCCTGAGCTACAGCAGAGAGCGACACAAACAGTACACCGAGGAAAAATAGTGTTCTTTTCATAATTTTAGGTCTTTTGTTAAGTTGCTTTTTTGCGTAATGCCCACATTAGGCACAATACAAAGGTAGTCACGAAATCCCAAAATTACAAATTTGAAAATCCATTTTTGAAGTGATAACGAAATCCCATACGACAACTGGGTGAGAAAATATTGGCGGAGTATTGATGTTTTCAACTAAAATTTACTATCTTTGCAAATCAGACACTCGCGTATGCGTAGCGCGAACGCATAATGCAGATGCACGCGAAGTGTCGAAAACACTGATTAGCAAACAAATAACAACAAAAAATAGTACAATTATGGATTACAATTTCAGAGAGATTGAAGCCAAATGGCAAAAAGAGTGGAAAGAGAAGGGCGTCTATCGCGTCGATGTAGATGAGAGCCGCCCGAAATTTTATGTGCTTGATATGTTCCCATATCCATCAGGAGCAGGTCTTCACGTAGGTCACCCTCTTGGCTACATCGCTTCAGACATCTATTCACGCTACAAGCGCCTTTGTGGTTTCAACGTGTTGCACCCTATGGGTTATGACGCATTCGGTCTTCCAGCAGAGCAGTACGCTATTCAGACAGGCCAGCACCCTGCAGTAACTACCGAGAAGAATATTGCACGCTACCGTGAGCAGCTCGACAAGATCGGTTTCTGCTACGACTGGGAGCGCGAGGTACGCACCTGCGAGCCCGAGTACTACAAGTGGACTCAGTGGGCCTTCCTCAAGATGTTTGCCCACTACTACGACCGCAAGTTGCAGAAGGCGCAGCCTATCGAGAGCCTTGTTGCCCACTTCGCCGCACAGGGCACTGAGGGCGTTGATGCCGCTTGCACTGCCGAGATGAAGTTTACCGCTGCCGAGTGGAACGCTATGAGCGAGGAGGAGCAGGAGCAGACTCTGCAGAACTATCGCCTCGCCTTCCGTGCCGACACTATGGTAAACTGGTGTCCACAGTTGGGTACCGTACTTGCCAACGACGAGGTTAAGGATGGCCTCTCTGTTCGTGGAGGCTTCCCAGTAGAGCAGAAGCGTATGAAGCAGTGGTTGCTGCGCGTTACTGCCTATGCACAGCGCATGCTCAATGGCCTTGACAGCCTCGAGTGGAGCGACTCGCTGAAGGAGATTCAGCGCAACTGGATTGGCCGCTCAGAGGGTGCACAGGTATTCTTCGATGCACAGATGGCCGACGGTACAACCCGCAAACTTGAGATCTTTACCACACGCCCTGACACAATCTTCGGCGTAACATTTATGGTTGTTGCTCCAGAGCACGAGTGGCTTGCAGATATGACTACAGCAGAGCAGAAGGCAGCTGTTGAGGAGTATATCGAGCAGACTAAGAAGCGTTCAGAGCGTGAGCGTATTGCCGAGACAAAGCGTGTGAGCGGTGTATTTACCGGTGCATATGCTACAAATCCATTCACTGGCAAGCAGATTCCTATCTACGCATCTGACTATGTGCTCGCGGGCTACGGTACCGGTGCTATTATGGCCGTTCCTGCACACGACTCTCGTGACTACGCCTTTGCGCGCCACTTCGGTCTGGATATTGTGCCAGTTGTTGAGGGCGGTGACCTCTCTGTGGCATCTTATGATGCAAAGGAGGGTGCAATGATTAACTCTGACTTCCTCAACGGCACTGACGTTAAGGAGGCTATCTATAAGATGTTCGAGGAGGTTGAGCGTCGTGGTCTTGGTAAGCGCCTTGTAAACTATCGTCTGCGTGATGCTATCTTCTCTCGCCAGCGTTACTGGGGTGAGCCATTCCCAATCCGCTATGAGGGCAATATCGCACGCCCTGTAGCAGAGAGTGAGCTGCCTATCACCCTGCCGCCTATCGAAAACTTCGGTCCTACAGAGCAGGGCGAGCCACCACTCGCACGCGTCGAGGGTTGGGAGTATGAGCTCTCAACAATGCCAGGCTTTGCAGGCTCTTCTGCATACTTCCTCCGCTATATGGATCCACGCAACAGCGAGGCATTGGTTTCAAAGCGCGCAAATGAGTATTGGAGAAATGTAGACCTCTACATCGGCGGTATTGAGCACGCAACAGGCCACCTTATGTACTCTCGTTTCTGGAACATGTTCCTCTACGACCTGGGTTACATCTGCGAGAGCGAGCCATTCAAGAAGCTGGTTAACCAGGGTATGATTCAGGGCCGCTCAAACTTCGTTTACCGTGTTGTTGGCACAAATAAGTTCGTATCTCTCAATCTGAAGGGCGACTACCAGACCCAGGAGATTCACGTCGATGTAAATATCGTTAAGAACGATGTTCTCGACCTCGACGCATTCCGCGCTTGGCGTCCTGAGTTCAACGATGCAGAGTTTATTCTCGAAAATGGTCAGTATATCTGCGGCTGGGCTGTTGAGAAGATGTCAAAGTCTATGTTCAACGTAGTCAACCCAGACTTTATCGTTGAGCAGTACGGTGCCGACACACTGCGTATGTACGAGATGTTCCTCGGCCCACTTGAGCAGTCAAAGCCTTGGGATACAAACGGTATTGACGGTGTACACAAGTTCCTCCGCCGCTTCTGGCGCCTCTTCTTCGACCGCAATGGCGAGTGGGCTGTAAACAACGAGCAGCCAACAGAGAAGGAGCTCAAGACCCTGCACAAGACCATCAAGAAGATTCGCGAGGATATCGAGAACTTCTCATTCAACACCTCTGTTGCAGCATTTATGATCTGTATCAACGAGCTTGGTGAATGCCACAAGCGCGAGATTCTCGAGCCACTGACAATTCTGCTCGCTCCATTTGCTCCACACATCACCGAGCAGCTCTGGAATATGTTGGGCCACGAGGAGTCTATCTTCAATGCCTCATATCCAGTGTGCGAGGAGAAGTTCCTTGTTGAGAGCAACTTCGAGTACCCAATTATGATTAACGGCAAGCTGCGCCACAAGCAGGTATATCCACTCAGCGCAACTCCTGCCGAGCTTCAGGCAGATATCGTTACAAAGCCAGAGGTACAGCGTTGGCTTGAGGGTGCCACACCTAAGAAGATTATCGTTGTGCCAGGTAAGATTATCAACATCGTTAAGTAAAATTAATGAAACGCGCGCTAACTATACTCCTCTCTCTTGCCGTAGCAATCACCGCTATGGCACAGAAGAGAGTGGTCGCAACGCTCGAGCAGAGTGGGGCTGATGAGATTGTGCACTATTGGGACAACTCGACCGCTCCGCACTCAAACGGCATTACTGAGGATGAGACTATCAACGCTCGCCTCGATATGAGCCAGACCAGCTACACTGACTTCTACATCTACAAGGCCGACCCAAAGGTGGCAACAGGTCAGGGTGTAGTGGTTATTCCTGGTGGTGGCTACTACAAGCTCTCGATGCCATACGATGGCTTTGCAATAGCGAAGTATCTGCGCTCTATCGGTGTTTCAGTCGTACTGGTCAAGTATCGTCTACCAAATGGTAACCGCGAGGTGCCTATTGAGGACTCTATCGCGGGCCTTGACTATATGCGTAACAACGCAGAGGCATTAGGCATCGACCCTAAGCAGGTTGGTATGCTCGGTTGCTCGGCAGGTGGACATTTGGTATCCCTTGCCACTCACACACTCGCAGTTGAGATGCGACCAAAGTTCAACATCCTTATCTATCCTGCAACAAGCGGTGATATTTGGTCAAACTACCGCCTACAGAACTGCTTTGAGCTTCTGTTGGGCAAGTGGCGCACACAGGTGGACATCGAGAACAACTCGTGCGAAAACCTTGTCACCCCCGACACCCCACCAACTCTGCTGATGCACACCCACGAGGATACTACCGTGCCGTCAACAGTATCGACATTGTACTACAAGGCGCTCAAGCGCCACGGCGTACGTTCAGCACTCTACCTCTACCCTGTAGGAGCACATGGTTGGGCTGGTCACGACGAGTGGGTATATGCCGAGCCTGCAAAGGAGGCTATTGCCGACTGGCTTGAGATAGAGAGAAACCGAAAGTAAACCTAAACCTAAAAACCTATGAAAAAGTTCCTAACATTAACCTTACTGGCTATCGTAGCTTTAGCCGCCTCAGCCCAAAAGAGGGTTGAAGTGTCGCTGAAGGATAGTGGTGCAGATGAGATTGTCCACTACTGGGACAACTCAACCGCTCCGCACTCAAACGGGCTGACGGTTGATGAGCAGATTATCAACAGCAAGTTTGATATGGCGCTGACCTCATCTACCGACTTCTACATCTACAAGGCCGACCCTGCAAAGGCAACTGGTCAGGGTATTGTCATCGTGCCTGGTGGTGGATACTACAAACTATCGATGAAGTTTGACGGCTTTATGATTGCGCAGTATCTCCGCACTATCGGCGTGAGCTCTATTGTTGTCAAGTATCGTCTGCCAAATGGTCACCGCGAGGTACCTCTTGAGGATGCACAGGCTGGTCTGCGCTTTATGCGTACCGAAGGTGCAAAGTGGGGTGTAGACCCTAAGCAGGTGGGTATTCTCGGTAGCTCTGCAGGTGGTTACCTTGCTGGTCACACCTCAAATGTAACCCCAGACGACGAGAAACCGCAGTTTTCGATACTCATCTACTCTGTAATCTCGGGTATGAGACGTAGTCGCCCGCGCAGCACATTTGGGCTGATGCTTGGCGAGAAGAGAACTGACTCGGAGGAGTACTGGTACTCTCTTGAGAACCGAGTAACCCCAACCACACCGCCAGCGCTGCTACTACTTGCAGATGACGATGTAACAGTACAACCCGAGCACTCAATGATCTACTACAAGGCTCTGAAGTACTACGGTATCCCTGCCGCTATGCACGTTTTCCCTTCAGGAAAGCACGGTTGGGCAGGTCACGACGAGTATAGATATGCCGAGCCTTGCAAGGAGGCTATTGCAGATTGGCTCAAGATTATGCAAAAAGAGTACCTAAAAACCTTAAATAAATAACCAAATGAAAAGAGTTGTATTACTACTAACTTTTGTCGCTTCAGTACTATCTGCCTCTGCTCAACTGACAAAGCAGATAGAGATTGGAGCCGATGAGATCGTAACTCTGTGGGACAATAGTACTGCAAAGTACTCAAACCACATGGAGAAGGACGAGGTGGTTGTCTCTAAGCGCAAGTTCTACAACACCTCCTCTGCAGATCTCTACATCTTCCACCCAGACAAGCAGAACGACACGGGTGTATCTATTGTCATCTACCCAGGTGGTAGCTATCGCTATGTAGGTTTCTCTACCCACTTTATCAACTGGTGTAAGGCAAACGGCATTACTGCCGCTATGCTTAAGTACCGCGTACCAAACGGTGGTCACAACCAGGCGACACTTGAGGATGCTACTGGTGCAGTGGAGTATATGCGTGCAAATGCCGAAAGACTCGGTATTGACCCTACTAAAGTCGGTGTTGCAGGCTGCTCTGCAGGTGGTCACCTTGCGGCGTGGGTATCTAACGCTATGGAGGATGACCGCAAGCCAGCATTCGCTATGCTCTTCTGCGGCTCTATGCTCCGTAATGAGTACTACGTAACTATGAGCGCCAATCAGAACCTTATGGGCAAGAATGTAACCCCTGCTCAGGCTGATGCGTTGACACTCACAAACTTGGTTACACCAAAGACCCCTCCAACACTGATTCTTCTCTGCCACGATGACAACGTTGTGCGCCCATTCAGCTCTACAAAGTATTACACAGCCCTCAAGCGCCACGGTGTACCCGCATCTATGCACATCTACCCTTCAGGTGGACATAGCTGGTGGAGCAACCGCAAGTGGGAATATCGCAAGCAGTGGTTAGACGCCGTAAAGGACTGGTTGGATATTCAAACACAACCTAAAAAACAACAATAACAGACTATGAGAAAGTATTTTATCGCTTGCCTTGCCGCTATTGCTTTCATCTCGGCCTCTGCACAGAAGGTTGTGACAGTCAACACATCTGCCGATGAGATTGTCCATCTTTGGAACAATAGCACCGCCAAGTACTCCAACAATATGGAGAAGGATGAACTTATAAAGGGTAAGTCTAAGGTGTACAACACCTCCTCAACCGAGCTCTATATCTTCACCCCTCCAAAGGAGAAGTCTACTGGCTATACAGTGGTTATCTATCCAGGTGGCGGCTACCGCTACTTGAGTTTTCCTATCACCTTCCCAGAGTGGTTGCGCGATAATGGTATTACCGCTGTAGTGGTAAAATACCGTCTTCCAAACTATGGACATAGCGATGCAATGCTTGAGGATGCAATTGGCGCTATTGACTATATGCGTGCCAATGCCGAGAAGTACAACATCGATCCATACAAGATTGGCGTATGTGGTAACTCGGCAGGTGGTCACCTTGCAGCGTGGGTCTCTAACATTATGGAGGATGGCAAAAAACCACACTTTACAATCCTCATTTATGGTGCAATGACTCGCAACGAGTACCACAACAGCTACAACGCAAACAAGATTATGTTCGGCCACAATGTCACCCCTGCACAGGTGGATGCAGCCTCTACGCAGGATCTTGTTGGCCCAACTACCCCGCCAGCGATTATGTTCCACTCGGATGACGATGAGACAGTATTTCCAGTCGTCTCTACATCGTACTACAAGGCTCTCAAGCGCTACGGCATCCCTGCATCTATGCACATCTACCCTTCGGGTGGTCACGGCTGGTCAGGTCGTTTGAAGTGGGAGTATCGTCAGCAGTGGCTCGATGCACTGAAGGATTGGTTCCAAGTTCTTGAGGAGAGAGACAGAAAATAGATAATAGAGTTATGAAACGACTTCTTTTAGCAGTTGCCATCGTAGCATTCGCTGCAACAGCAACAGCACAGACTCCAAAGATTGAGAGCGGAGCAGATGAGGTGATTGTCTACTGGGACAACGCCACTGCACCACACTCAAACAACGACACCGCAGCCGAAGAGTACTATATAACCGAAACCGGTAGCGTCCGCTTTACCCGCTCAAACGAGACAGTTTTCTACCTGTTCAAGGCGCAGAATCCGACAGGTCACAGCGTAGCTATCTTCCCCGGTGGAGGCTACAAGAATGTAAATGTCGGGTTCAGCGTAGCCAAGTGGCTCAGCCAGAACGGCATTACCGCAATGGTTGTAAAGTATCGCCTGCCAAATGGCGTGCGCGAGGTACCTATTGAGGATGCGGGAGCAGCTATTGCCTACCTTCGTAACAATGCGGCACGCCTGGGCATCGACCCAAATAAGGTGGGCGTCAACGGCAGTTCTGCAGGTGGTCACCTCGCAGCGTGGGCATCGACAGTGCTCAAAGGTGAGCAGAAGCCTAACTTCGCAGTACTCCTCTACCCTGCTACCAATGCAGATATTTGGGGTTGCAAGATATTCTGGAGCTGTTTTGACGAGCTTTTGGGCCATTGGCGCACACAGGTTGATATTGAGAACCACTCAATCAACAACCTTGTAGATGAGAATACCGCACCAACACTTATTCTCCACAGCGACGATGACGACATTGCCCCTGTATATGGAGCAACAAGCTACTACAGAGCCCTCAAAGAGCATGGTGTAAAAGCATCGATGCACATCTACCCTTCAGGCGGTCACGGCTGGCGTGGTGTGAAGGATTTCAAGTATCGACAGCAGTGGATGGAGGCAACTCTCGAGTGGATTTTATCATTCTAACAAACATTTGACAACAAACAAATAAAAACATTATAATTATGAAAAAGTTCTTTATGATCCTCGCTGCAGCAGCTGTAGCAATCAACGCTTCGGCACAGAAGACTATCACCCTCTCAAAGGAGCAGAGCGGTGCTGATGAGATTATCACCAACTTCTGGAACAATGACAAAGCTCCACACTCAAACTTTGAGACTCGTGATGAGAAGCTCAACGAGCGCCTGCACTTCTCGCAGACCTCACAGACCGACTTCTACATCTACAAGGCTGATCCTGCAAAGGCAACTGGTCAGGGTATTGTAGTGCTCCCTGGTGGTGGTTATAGCAAGGTTTGTATCGCTCACGAGGGTTTTGCAATTGCAAAGTACTATCGCGATCTTGGTATCTCTTGCGTAGTTGTTAAGTACCGTCTGCCAAACCTCGGCAACAAGGAGGTGCCACTTGAGGATGCACAGGCTGCACTTAAGTATCTGCGCAAGCAGGGTAAGAAGTGGGGCGTAGACCCTGCACAGGTTGGTATCTGCGGTAGCTCTGCAGGTGGTCACTTGGCTGCTTACACATCTAACTTTACTGAGGATAAGGATAAGCCTGCATTCTCAATTCTCTTCTATCCTGTAATCACTGGTACTACTTGGGCTACTCATCAGAATACTTTCCAGTATCTCCTTGGTAAGAACCGTACAAAGAACGAGCAGGAGTACTACTCTCTTGAGAACCGTGTAACTACAACTACACCTCCAACAATCCTGCTCCTCTCTGATGATGACCTTACAGTGCCACCAATCAGTTCTATCCTCTACTACGAGGCTCTGAAGGCAAATGGTGTTCCTGCAACAATGCACATCTACCCTTCAGGTGGTCACGGTTGGTGTGGTCACGACGAGTTCAAGTACTCAAAGCAGTACAAGGATGCTCTTGCTGACTTCCTCAAGATTCAGAACAAGGCTGCTGAGGCTAAGAAGGGCGAGGCAAAGAAGTCTAAGAAGTAATATACAACACAATCAGGTAGGTTCTACACCGTAGGGCCTACCTTCAGAAGATTTATATCACGTAACTTATAAAACACAGTAAATGGCAGAAAGTTCAATTTTAATGCGCCTCGATGGTCTTAAGATCAAGTACGAGGAGCTGGGTCAGAAGTTGACCGACCCTGAAGTAATTGCAGACGTAAAGGCGTTTGTTCAGTACAACAAGGAGTATCGCGAATTGGAGCCGATTATCATCACGGCAGACCGCTATCGCAAAGCACTCTCCGATCTTGCAAATGCAAAGGATATTCTGGCAAACGAGAAGGACGAGGAGTTCCGCGAGATGGCTCGTATGGAGATCTCTGAGCTCGAGCCTGCAATTGTACAGATGGAGGAGGATATTAAGCTGCTGCTTATCCCGAAGGATCCACAGGATGCAAAGAATGCAGTGCTTGAGATTCGTGGTGGTACAGGTGGTGATGAGGCCGCACTGTTCGCTGGCGATTTGATGCGTATGTACACCAAGTACATCGAGAGCAAGGGCTGGAAGTATGAGATTACATCATTCTCTGAGGGCGCTGTAGGTGGCTACAAGGAGATTATTATGAAGGTGACCGGCAACAACGTCTACGGAACACTCAAGTACGAGTCAGGCGTACACCGCGTGCAGCGTGTGCCTCAGACCGAGACACAGGGTCGTGTGCACACCTCTGCATCATCTGTAGCGGTACTTCCTGAGGCAGATGAGTTCGATATCGAGGTTTCGTGGAACGATATTCGTAAGGATATCTTCTGTGCATCAGGTCCTGGTGGTCAGAGTGTGAATACTACCTACTCGGCTATCCGACTCACACACATCCCTACAGGTATTGTTGTGCAGTGTCAGGATCAGAAGTCACAGATTAAGAACACCGAGAAGGCCTTTGAGGAGCTCCGTACCCGTATCTTCAACCTCGAGTATCAGAAGTATCTCGACGAGATCGCTTCAAAGCGTAAGACCCTCGTGTCGACTGGTGACCGTTCGGCGAAGATCCGTACATACAACTACCCACAGGGTCGAATTACCGACCACCGTATCAACTATACAATCTACAATCTCGGTGCATTTATGGACGGAGATATTCAGGATTGTATCGACCATCTGATTGTTGCTGAGAACGCTGAGCGTCTCAAGGAGCAGGAGTTGGGTTAGAGTTTTAAGTTATGAGACGTCTGCTATTTACAATATCGTTGGCTCTGCTGTACACTTTTGCTACAGCAGAGCACAACCAACACCCTCTCTATATTGTCAATGGGGAGGTGCGTAGCGACGTGTCTGATATTCCCGAGAAGAATATCGAGAATATCCAAACCCTGCCTGCCAATGAGCAGACAATAGCCAAATATGGCGAACAGGCAAATAACGGTGTGGTACTTGTAACTCTCTGCTACGATGTGGAGGCAGTTTTCCCGCTTGCCGAGAGTTTTTCGGCATACATCGCCTCGCAAGTAAAGTGGAAAGATAGTGACCCCGCAGCACGATTTGTGATGCGTTTTACAATTGAGGCAGACGGCACATTTACCGAGGGTCGTGTGCTGCAGTCGACAGACAAGCTTTTTGCACGCCGCGTACTGAGCGCAGTAAAGGCTGCGCCCAAGTGGAACCCAGCAACAAAGCAGGGTACTGCCGTGGCCAGCGAGCATCTGCTGATTGTGCAACTACCAAAAGGCAAAAAACTGGCCCGAGAGCCATATATCATTATGCTATGAGAGAGTCTTTCACCCTATACGAACTCCAGCGCATAATCGGTGCGGCTATTGAGCAGTTTTTGGCAAAGCCTGTATGGGTGAGCGCCGAGATTGCCGAGATTAAGGTTAACGCCTCTGGTCACTGCTACATCGAGCTTGTTGAGCGTGATGAGACATCCGCATCAGGCCGAGTTGCAAAGGCACAATCGAGGGCGGTAATCTGGAAGAGCCACTACCCACGACTTGCTACAAAGTTCGAGCAGGCGACAGGCAGACTGCTTTCGGCGGCAATGAAGATTCTTGTCGAAGTTACTGTCAGCCACCACCCCGTATATGGGCTAAGTCTGCAGATTACCGACATAGACCCCACATACACTCTAGGCGACATTGAGCGCCAGAAGGAGATAACCATCGCTCGGCTTAAGGCAGATGGTGTGTGGGATATGAATCGTGAGCTGGCCGTTCCGAGGGTTGTTCAGCGAGTAGCGGTGGTATCAAGCGCAACAGCGGCTGGATACCAAGACTTTATGCAGGAGCTGATACACTCACCATACCGCATAGACACCGAGCTCTTTGAAGCGACGATGCAGGGTGAGAGTAGCGAGCAGAGCATTGTCGATGCGCTGACAGCAATTGCAGAACGCGAGGAGGAGTTTGACGCTGTGGCGATTATTCGCGGCGGAGGCTCTACAACCGACCTTGAGTGCTTTAATGCCTATCTGACGGCACTGTGCGTGGCGCAGTTTCCGCTGCCAGTACTTACGGGCATTGGTCACGACAAGGATGTGAGCATTGTCGATATGGTTGCGGCAATCCCGCTCAAGACCCCGACAGCTGTGGTGGCGTGGATTTGTAACACCGCCGAGCGTTTTGATGGCGAGCTGGAGTATGCGGCAGTAGTGTTGCGTGAGAGTTGCCACAAGGTTACTCAGGCGGCAGCAACAAAGCTGGACCACTACGCCCTACAACTTAGGCAAAACGCGACAATCGCACTAACGCGCCAAAGCGAAAAGCTTGATAGCTATGCTATGCTTGTCAAGAATTTCGCCCCTGCAAGGCTGCTTGAGCTCGGGTTTGCAGTAGCACGAGGCGAAAAGGGTGTTATCCGCAGCGCAACCGATGTTACGGTAGGAGATGTAATCACAATAGATGTTGCCGATGGCAGATTAAAGGCAGAAATAGTTGAGAAAAATGGGTAAGAAGGTAAATATTTCATACACCGAGGCGATGGCAGAGATTGAGACAATACTGACAAGCCTCCAGAGTAGCAGTTGTGATGTCGAGAGCCTTGCAAAAAAGGTTGAGCGAGCGTCAGAACTGATAGATTTGTGTCGCAAGAAGCTGCGTAAGGCCGAGAGCGACGTAGATAAACTTTTTGAGTAATTTGTAATGAGTGTTGTAGGTAAATCTATCCGCTTAGTGCTTAATGTCGTTCCACGCCCTATACTTCAGCGCGTGGCGGGGTGGGCTGTGCCTATACTCGGACTCTTCTACATAGGCAAGGGCCGCAAGTGCCCGATTTGTGGTGCAAAGCGTCGCAAGTTCCTGCCATACGGATATGGCAAGGTGCGCGAAGATGCCCTCTGTCCAAAGTGCCTATCGCTGGAGCGTCACCGAATGTTGTGGCACTACCTTATGAACAACAAGGCTATACGAGAGAGGCTTGAGAGCCTACCTATAATACTCCACATTGCACCAGAGGTCTGCCTGATGAAGGAGTTTAAGAGGATGTATAGATCTGCTCCGTATAGCTACATCACTGCCGACCTTGAGAGTCCGCTGGCAGATATGCACTTTGATGTGCAGAGTATCCCGATGAAGGACAATAATGTAGATATTATTATCTGCAACCACATTTTAGAGCATGTAGAGAGCGACCATAAGGCTCTAAAAGAGATGTATCGTATAATGCGACCAGGCGGCATAGGTATTATGCTTGCACCTGTAGATTACTCGCGCGATGTGACATTTGAGGATGACACAATCACCGACCCCAAGCAGCGCGCCGAGATATTTGGTCAGTACGACCATCGCCGCATATACGGAAAGGATTACCTCAATCGCCTATCGGCTGCGGGCTTTGAGGCTGAAGAGATTGATTATGCAGCAGAGTTTTCAGATTATGACCGCACCCTATACAGTTTTGGATGCGACCACCTATATATAGTTAGAAAGTTATGAGTAATGTTTTAGAGAGATACTCTACACTGCGCAATAAAGTTGCGGAGATGTTTTCGACCACCACACAGCAGTTGGTTGACAAGGCGCTTATCTTCGCCGACAGCCACCTGTCTGAGCTTACCCGCTATGATGGCAAACCGATGCTTGACCACGCAGTCGGTGTGGCTTATATCGTGGCAACAGAGGTAGGATTAGGTCGTAACTCTACCGTATCGGCGATTATCCACGACGTTATTCGTCTTGCCGCAAAGGGTGACGACGAGCAGTACTTAGAGCAGCTGCTCGATGAGTGTAAGGAGCTGTTTGGCGAGGAGGTAGTTGGTATTGTCAGCGGACTGGCCAATATCTCGGAGCTACAGTTCAACACCCACAAAGAGCAGGCTTCGTCATTCCGCGATATGATTGTAGCCTACTCTGAAGATCCGCGCGTGATACTTATCAAGCTCGCAGACCGACTGGAGGTTATGCGCTCGATCGCTATCTTCCCGAAGGAGAAACGCAAGAAGAAGAGTTGGGAGAGTATGAACCTCTATGCACAGATTGCCCACAAGCTCGGTCTGTACAACATAAAGAGCGAATTGGAAGACCTTGCCCTCAGTCAGCTTGAACCTGAGAGCTATCAACATATTGTAGATAAGCTTGCCGAGAGCGAGGAGGAGCGACTGGCCTTTATCGAGCACTTCCTTGAGCCTATTCGTAAAGCGCTTGATGCAGCGGGTATCAAATACCACATCAAGAGCCGCACAAAGTCTGTCTACTCCATCTGGAACAAGATGCGTAAGCAACAGGTGCCATTTGAGGGTGTCTACGACATCTTTGCCCTACGTATTATTATCGACTGTCCGAAGGAGCAAGAGAAGGCGCAGTGTTGGGTTGTCTACTCAATTGTCAGCGACTTCTACACCCCAAATACCGACCGTATGCGCGACTGGATTACCATCCCTAAGTCTAACGGCTACGAGAGTCTGCACACAACAGTCTCTGCAGGCGAGGGCAAGTGGGTAGAGATTCAGATTCGTACAGAGCGTATGGACGATGTTGCCGAGCTGGGTATTGCCGCTCACTGGCGTTACAAGGGCGTTAATCAGGGTGCACAAACCTCGGAGCAGTGGTTGCAGCGACTGCGTGAGCTGATGGATGAGACAAAGGAGGATATTGCCGAGCGTTTTGATGCTAAACCAGCGTCGGGTGAGATATTTGTCTTCACCCCAAATGGTGATATCCGCAAGTTGCCAGAGGGTGCAACGGTGCTCGACTTTGCCTTCGACATCCACACCAACCTCGGCTCTACCTGCTCGGGTGGTAGGGTCAATGGTCGCGCTGTGCCAATCCGTGAGCAGCTCAAAAATGGCGACATTGTTGAGATTATGACCCAGAAGAACCAGCAACCAAAGGCCGACTGGCTCAACTTTGTGGTGACAACAAAGGCTCGACAGCGCATCAAGGCATTTATCCGCGAGGAGCAGGCTAAAAATGCGAAGCTCGGTCGCGAGGAGCTTGAGCGCAAGTTGAAGAACTGGAAACTGACATCAAAGAGCATAGATGAGGTGGTAGCATACCTCTGCAAGTATTACAAGCAGCGCACAGGAACAGCCCTCTATGAGCTTATTGCCACCGAAAAGATAGACCTTGCTACGGTCAAAGAGTTGATTACTCGTTGGCTCAGTGGCGAGGCAGACGAGGAGCGCCGTGCAGCAGAGGCGGCAGCCGAGCGTGCCCGCCGTGAGAGTCAGCAGCCAACAAAGCAGACCTCAAACGATGCGCTGATTATCGATGAGAGCATCAACAATATCGTCTACAAACTTGCCAAGTGTTGCAACCCGATTAAGGGTGACGATATATTCGGTTTTGTGACAATCAATGCGGGTATTACTATCCACCGCTGCGACTGCCCTAATGCAAAGCATATTCGCAAAAACTACCCATACCGCATTATGGAGGCGAAGTGGCGAGAGCACGCACAAGGCTCTTTCCGTGTCACCATTGCAATTACAATAAACGACTCGGCAGGTGTAGTAAACCAGATAACAGAGGTTGTCAGCCGTGACCTGAAGCTCAACATCCGTACAATAAACCTCTCATCACGAGGCGATGGCACGGGTGTAGGTACAATCAGCGTTGAAGTGCCTTCGACATCGGTTGTAGATATGCTCCTGCACGCAATTATGCGAGTAAAGGGTGTACAACGAGCCGTAAGAGTGAACAACTAAGAACTAAAATATATGAAACGAACCTTAAACCTACTTCTGCTGCTTGCTGTATTTGCAACAGCAACAGCGCAAAGCACCTTCCAGTCGGCTCTCAAGGCAAAGGCTAAGGGTGGTGCTAACATCTACGGTGTTGTAGAGTGTGATGGCAAGCCTGTTCAAGGTGTAGCCGTATCGGACGGTTACCAGATTGTGCTGACAAACAAGAAGGGTCAGTATGCCCTTCAGTCAGAGAAGAAGAATGGCAACGTATTTATCACTATTCCAAGTGGTTACGAGGCTGTAAGAGTTGGCGATGATGTTGTTCCTCCATTCTGGGCAGAGCTTAATGGCGATGTAAAGAGTGCGGAGCGTCACGACTTTGCCCTCAAGGCTGTAAATAACGACAAGCACGTAGTTGTTGCGGCAGCCGATATTCACATTGCCAACCACCACAACGACCTGTCGAACTTCCGCGACATCTTTGTTCCGCAGCTCAAGGAGGAGATTGAGCAGTATCGCAAAGCTGGTATTCCTGTCTACACATTCTGCTTGGGCGATAGCACCCACGAGATCTACTGGTACGACTATCTGTTCGATATTGGCGACTTCCGCAAGTTGCTCGAGAAGATAAAGTATCCAACACCGCTCTTCAACACAATGGGTAACCACGACAACGACGGTGCGACACCTTGTAACGAGAATACTGATTTTAACGCTACAGCAAAGTATCGTAAGGCCTTTGGCCCGACATACTACTCTGTAAATATCGGTAAGGTGCACTATGTTATGCTCGATAATATCCACTACATCAACGCCCCAGGAGGCAAGAAGGCTAAGGGTATTGTCGGTGCGCGTAACTACACCTGCGACATCACTCCAGAGCAGTTGGCGTGGCTTAAGAAGGATCTTGAGTTGGTTACAGACAAGAGTACCCCTATTGTAGTTGGTGTTCACTCTCCAATCTACCGATACAAGAATGGTATGAAGGGTAAGATTAACAGCACCCTTGCCGAACCAAGTGCAAGTGAGTTTGCTGCCCTGCTACAGCCATTCTCCAATGTACACATTATTTCGGGTCACGCACACAGAAACCGCACTACATACGGCTGTGACGACAAAAATCAGACAGAGATTGCCAACATAATCGACCACAACATTGTCGCCGTATCTGGCTCACTCTGGTACTCATCTGGCTTTGGTGGCCCTATGCTTGGCTCTCTCGGCGAGCCTGCAGGTTGTAAGATATTTACTATCGACGACAGAGATATTAAGTGGTACTTCAACCCTACACAACTACCAGCTAAGGAGCAGTTCCGTTGCTTCGATATGAACGCTGTTCGCGACTACTTCAAGCGCAACGGCGAGGTACGCGTATTTATCGACCACTTCCCAGAGCGCACAGACTATGCAGAGTGGGAGGTCGATAACGCCGTAATGATCCACGTTTGGGATTGGGCAAACGACTGGAAAATCAAGGTGACCGAAAATGGCAAAGAACTGAAAGTAACCCGCAAGAAGGCTGAAAATCCACAGATGCTTGTAGGTCTTGATATTCCGAATACACTCTGGCTCCACAAGTTTGACAAAAAGAATAATAAGCGCAAGATGCACCCACATATGTTCCACGTCGTAACTTCGGCGCCTAATACGACTATCGAGGTGACCGTTACCGACCGCTTTGGCAACGAGTATCACCAGACTATGGAGCGACCTAAACCATTTAGTGTACATATGAAATAGCCCGAACTATGAAACGACTCTTTTTATCAATACTAACCCTTGCGTGCGCTGCTACTGTCGTAGCACAGAGCACATACACCTCAACCCTTGCAGCAAAGGCAGCAAAGGGTGCAACAATCTATGGTACAGTCGAGTGCAACGGCACACCGCTTGAGGGTGTTGCCGTATCAGATGGCTACAACATCGTAAAGACCGACAGCAAGGGTGTCTACAACATTGTCTCAGAGAAGAGAAATGGCTCTGTATTTATCACTCTGCCAAGCGGTTACGAGGCTTACACCGAGGGCGACGATGTTGTCCCTCAGTTCTGGGCACTCCTTACAGCCGAGCCTACGACAGCAGAGCGTCACGACTTTAATCTGCGTAAGGTAGATAACAACCGCCATGTAATTGTTGCGGTAACAGATATCCACCTTGCAAACCGTCTTAACGATGTGGAGGTCTTTACAAACTCGTTTGTGCCAAGTCTGACAGCCGAGATTGAGCAGTATCGCAAGCAGGGCATCCCTGTATATACTATATGTATGGGCGACAGCAGCTTTGATCTGTACTGGTACGACTACAACTACGACATCGGCGACTTCCGCCGCACACTTGCTAAGGCAAAGTACCCTACGCAGTTCTTCAACAGCATGGGTAACCACGATAATGACGGTGCTACACCTTATGACGAGAATACAGACTTCAACGCCACAGCAAAGTACCGCAAGGCGTTTGGTCCGACATACTACTCGTTCAACCTTGGTAAGGTACACTACATTATGCTTGACAACCAGCTCTACCTCAACGAGCCGAGCCCAAAGGCAAAGAAGGCTTCAGGCATTGTTGGCGCACGCAACCACACCCCTGCAATAACTCGTGAGCAGATGGATTGGCTTGCAAAGGACCTTGCAACAGTTACAGACCCTGCAACGCCTATCGTAATCGGTCTTCACAGCCCTATCTTCCGCTACAAGAACTATATGGATGGCGAGATTGACATCCGCCTGCCAGAAGAGCAGCAGCAGGAGTTTGTCGCGCTGCTCAAGCCATTCAAGAGCGTGAATATCCTCTCTGGCCACACCCACCGCAACCGTTGCTGCTATGGCTATCGTGATAGCTCAAAGCCAGATATTGCAAACATCACCGAGCACACCGTTGTTGCTGTTTCTGGTACTCGCTGGCACACATCAGCCTTTGGTGGCCCGCAGATTGGTGTTACTGGAGAGCCTTCAGGTTGCAAGATCTTCCCAATTGACGGTACAGATATTAAGTGGTACTTCAAGCCGACAGAGTTTGATGCCTCAACCCAATTCCGCTGCTTTGATATGAACGCTGTGCGTGACTACTACCGCACAAATGGCGAGTTAAAGGTGCTGCTTGACCACTTCCCTAACCGTACAAACTACGCTAACTTCAAGAAGCAGAATGCCGTTATCGTACATGTTTGGGATTGGGCGCCAGACTGGAAAATCTCTATTACTGAAAACGGCAAAGAGCTCGAAGTTATCCGCAGAAAGCTCGACCACCCGCACTATATGGTTGCCTATGACATCCCTAAGCGATTGTGGATGTTCGACTTAGGTTCCGCATCGGGTAAGAAGAAGGCTAATAACCAGCACATGTTCCAGGCTATTGCCTCAGCTCCAGATACTACCATTGAGGTCGTTGTTACCGACTGCTTTGGCAACGAGTATCACCAGACTATGGAGCGACCTAAACCTTTCCATCTACATATTAAATAGATATTGGTATGAGACGAAATATATTACTAACCATTCTGCTCCTGGCCTTTACAACAGCATCGGCACAGAGTACATTTTCATCAACCCTCGCAGCAAAGGCGGCAAAGGGTGCAACTATCTACGGTACGGTTGAGTGCAACGGCACTCCACTTGAGGGTGTTGCCGTATCTGATGGTGTTAATATCGTAAAGACAAATAAAAAGGGTGTCTACAACCTTGTCTCAGAGAAGCGCAACGGCAATGTATTTATCCAGATACCGAGCGGCTATGAGGCGGAGATTGCAGCAGGCGAAGTTCAGCCGCAGTTCTGGGCAGCACTGACAGCAGATAAGTCAACAGCCGAGCGCCACGACTTTAATCTTCGTAAGGTAGACAACTCGCGCCACGTTATGCTCGCCATAACAGATATTCACCTCTCAAATCAGTTGGACGATATTGCGCAGTTCAAGAACAATGTTATGCCAACACTCCGTGCTGAGGTGGAGAGGTATCGCAAGCAGAATATCCCAGTCTACACTATGTGTATGGGCGATAGCAGCTTTGATCTGTTCTGGTACGACTATCTGTTTGATATTGCCGATTTCCGCAATACTATCGAGCAGATTGGCTACCCTACCCCTATCTTTGTGGCTATGGGCAACCACGACAACGACGGAGCAACAACGCCTGACGAAAATACAGACTTTAATGCTGCCGAGAAGTATCGCAAGGTCTTTGGCCCGACATACTACTCGTTCGATATTGGCGATGTGCACTACATTATGCTCGACAACCTGCGCTACCTCAACCATAAGACACCGAAGATGAAGCCAGGCAAAAATATGGCAGGTGCCCGAAACTACGACCACATCGTAGTCGAGGAGCAATTAGAGTGGTTGCGCAAAGACTTGGCGATGATTGAAGATAAGAGCACCCCAATTGTAGTGGGTATGCACTCGCCAGTCTTCCGTATGCTCTCGGAGCACAACTCGCGCGAACTCTACAGCTACTTCCACGACAGCGAGGGCAAAAGAACTCTGCCGCCAGCTCTCTACTTCGCATCTACATTTGCAGAGTTTAAGAGTGTACATTTTGTAACTGGACACTCGCACAAGCTTATCACAACACACTGCAAAGAGGCTACAGATTACCCAGAGGTTGCCAACATCATAGACCATAATGTCGGTGCTATCTGTGGTGCGTGGTGGTTTACCGCTGCACACGGAGGCCCACATCTCGCGCCAGATGGTGCACCAGCAGGATTTAAGGTCTTCCCAGTAGATGGCAAGCAGATTGAGTGGTACTACACTGCCACAGATTGTGGTGCGCAGAAGCAGTTCCGCGCGTTTGACCTTAATACCGTACGCGACTACTACCGCACAAATGGTGAGATGCGCGTATTTTTGGAGAATAATCCTCAACGCACTGACTTTGCGACAGTAGAGGATAACCGCGTAGCTATTCACATTTGGGATTGGGCACCAGACTGGAAGGTGACTGTGACCGAGAACGGCAAACCGCTCAAGGTTGTCCACGAGCCAATGGAGAACCCTCAGTATACCGTTGCCTACTGTATTCCAAAGTCTGTTTGGCGTCGTACACTTACAAAGAACGCATTTGCAGCAGACCCTACAGCACATATGTTCCACGTAACGGCTTCAGCCCCAGATACAACACTCGAAATTAGTGTTACCGACTCTTTTGGCCATACATACACCGAAACAATGGTGCGTCCAAAGGCGTTTTCAAAGCATATCGAATAACTAAACTACTACCATAATATGAAAGATTTTGTAATTGGATTGGACTACGGTACCGACTCTGCTCGTGCCGTACTTGTAAATGCTCACACTGGCGAGCAGATTGCAGAGGCTGTACACAACTACGCTCGTTGGTCGCGTGGTGAGTACTGTAACGCTCTTGAGAGCAGATTTCGTCAGCATCCACTCGATTATATTGAGGCGCTGAAGAGTGTTCTGCACGGGGTTTTGGATAACAATCAGGAGATTGCTCCGTATGTTCGTGCAATCTCTGTAGATACTACAGCAAGTACCCCTTGTCTTACAGATGAAAATTTGCAACCGCTCTCACTCAAGGAGCAGTACAAGGATAATCCAGATGCGATGTTTGTCCTCTGGAAAGACCACACAGGCGTTGCCGAGGCAGCTGCTATTGAGGAGGCTTGCCACAAAAGCGAGGTAGACTACACACAGGTTTCGGGCTACCACTACTCTGCAGAGTGCTTCTGGGCAAAGATTATGCACCTGCTCGGCACAAATGCCGATATGCGTCGCGACGCCCGCTCGGTAATCGAGTGTAGCGACTTTATCTGCGCAACCCTTGCAGGGGTAACCGACCCTGCTGCATCGCGTATGGGCCACTGCAACGCTGCACAGAAGATGTTCTGGAGCGAGGATTGGGGAGGTTTCCCACCAGAGAGCTTCTTTGAGGCACTCGACCCTGCTATCGTACCAATTCTGCGCACACTCAATGCAAATAAGTATACCTGCGACAAGCCTTACGGCAAAATCAGCGAGCAGTGGGCTGCAGAGCTTGGTCTAAGTAGCAATGTGGTTATCGGCTGTGGTAATGTAGACTCACACCAGGGTGCAATCGGCGCTGGTGTTGCCTATAAGCGTGCAATGATTAACCTCGGTACCTCTGGCTGCTGTATGTTTGTCATTCCAAACGAGGTGCTCGGTGGCAGAATTATCGACGGTGTATTTGGTCAGGCTGAGAGCTGTATTATCCCAGGTCTTGTAGGCTTTGAGGTGGGTCTGTCAGCATTTGGTGATGCGTATGCTTGGCTGCGTCGTACACTTGCCTACCCTACTGTTGAAATTCTTGCAAAGAGCGAGAAGGTTGACCCTGCAACCCGTCAGGCACTTGTTGACGAGGTGCTCGACAATATCCTTATTAAGCTTGGCGAGGATGCAGCAAAGATTACTCCGCGCCTCGATGCTCCATTTGCAACAGATTGGTTCAATGGTCGTCGTTCTCCAGAGCCAAACCAGATGTTGTGGGGCTCTCTGATGGGTCTGCGCCTCTCTTCAACTGCTCCAGAGCTCTACTACGCAGTTGTTGAGGCTACTGCACTTGCTATGAAGACCATTGTTGACCACCTTGCAGAGCGCGATATTGTCTTTGACTCATTTATCGGTGTGGGTGGTATTTCGCAGAAATCACCATTTGTAATGCAGATGCTTGCAGATGCTATTGGCAAAGATATTCACGTATCGGAGTGCAAGCAGTCTTGCGCCCTTGGCTCTGCTATCTGCGCATCTGTTGTGGCAGGTATCTACCCAACTATCGAGGCAGCACAGGAGGCACTCTGTCGTCCAATTATTCGCACATATAGCCCTAATGCCTCTCGTCGCGAGCTGCTCCAGAAGCGCCACGAGCTCTATCGTGCAGCGGGTAAGTTTACAGAATCTTTAATCTAACACTTATTATAAACAATGAAAAGTATCAAAGAGCCTGCACGCGAGCTTAGAGTTCGTGCAGAGGTAGATGTACTGGTTGTCGGCGCAGGTCCTGCCGGCATTATGGCGGCTGAAGCAGCTGCAAAGGATAAGAATCTGAAGGTTATGCTTATTGAGCAGCGTGGCTACATGGGTGGTAACCTTACTATCGGTCTTCCAATCCTCTCTTTCCTCGGCCCTAAGGGTGACCAGGTTGTAAAGGGTGGTGCGCAGAAGTTTATCGACCGTATGTGGGCAAAGGGCGCTGCAAGCGAGCACAAGCCTTGTAAGAACCACATGTCACTGACCATTATCGATCCAGATCAGGCAAAGACTGTTGCTTGGGAGATTATGGACGATGCGGGCGTAGAGGTGCTCCTCTATGTATTTGTAACCGACACTATTGTCGAGAATGGCAAGGTTAAGGGTGTAATTATCGAGAGCAAGGCTGGTCGTGAGGTTATCCTTGCAAAGACCGTTATCGACTGTACTGGTGATGGCGATGTTGCCTTCCGTGCTGGCGTTGAGTGCAACAAGGGTGACGAGAATGGCGGTATGCAGCCACCAACCCTTATGTTCCTTATGCGCGGTGTAGAGATGCAAAAGTTGCGCGATGCAATCTGCAACGAGCCAGAGAAGTACGATATGGATGTTATGCCTACATCTCAGTTCCGCGAGGGCAAGTTTATTACCGTAGGTCTGCGTGGCCGAATCCTTGAGGCCCAGCAGAAGGGCTACAACATCCCAGTAGCTCGTACAATCCTCATTACTGGTCTTAACGAGGATGAGATTTGGGTAAATATGACCCGTGTATCGGGCGTAGATGCTACAGATCCTGTAAGCTACACAAAGGGCGAGCACGATGCACGCAAGCAGATGTACGATGTTATTGCATACCTCAAGGACTTTGTTCCAGGCTTTGAGAGCTCTTGGCTCGAGCGCTCTGCAGCGTTTATGGGTATCCGCGAGACTCGTGTAATTGTTGGTAAGTATGTTATGACTGCACAGGACATCCTTGAGCAGAAGCGTTTTGAGGATGCTATTGCTGTTGCGGGTTATCCAGTAGATATTCACCACGCACAGGGTGGTGACTGTACTATGCTCTTCTGCGAGGATGCTTATGAGATCCCTTACGGCGTGCTTGTACCACAGACTATCGAGGGTCTTTTGGTTGCAGGTCGTTGCTCTGCTATGGACCACGAGGCTATGGCAGCAACTCGTGTAATGTCAACTTGTATGGCGCTTGGTGAGGCGGCAGGTACTGCTGCTCGTATCGCTATTGCAGACAATGTTGAGGTTAGCGCAGTAGAAGTGGCAAAGGTGCAGAAGGCTCTGCTTGAGAATGGCGCATATTTAGGAGAATATAGATGTTTAATGTAATCGTACAACTATGAAGACATTTTTTGAGCCAGCACGCGAGATTAAGGTTCGTGCTGAAGTAGATATTCTTGTTGTAGGTGGCGGCCCTGCTGGTATTATGGCTGCCGAGGCTGCTGCAAAGGGTGGCAAGGCAAAGGTTATGCTCATTGAGCAGCGCGGATTCCTTGGTGGAAACCTTATTCTGGGTCTGCCAATTCTCTCAATGCTTGACAAGGATGGCAACCAGATTATTAAGGGTGCTACAGGCAAGTTTGTTGAGCGTCTGCAGCAGCGTGGAATGGCTACAGGTCACAAGCGCTGTAAGCTCCATATCTCACTTACAATGGTCGACCCAGAGGCTGTGAAGACTCTCTGCTGGGAGATTATGGATGAGAATGGCGTTGAGGTACTGATGTATGTCAATGTTGTAGATACACTGGTTGAGAATGGCAAGGTTACTGGCGTAATTATTGAGAGCAAGATGGGTCGTGAAGCTATTCTGGCAAAGACTGTTATCGACTGTTCAGGTGACGCTGACGTTGCTTACCGTGCAGGTGTTGAGTGTACAAAGGGTGACGAGAAGGGCCGTATGCAGCCACCAACCCTTATGTTCTCTATGCGTGGTGTGAATATCGACCAGGTGCGTGATAACGTTGTCAACCACTCAGACAAGTATGGTATGGATATTATGCCACCAGAGCAGTTCCGCACAGGTAACTTTACTATGGTAGGCTACCGCGACCAGCTCAGCGACGCAATCTCAAAGGGCTTTAACATCACTGTTGCCCGCACAATCTTTATGACAGGTCTTAAGGATGACGAGCTGTGGGTAAATATGACTCGTGTATCTGGTGGTGATGCTACAGATCCTGCAAGCTATACAGCCGTTGAGCGTGAGTGCCGCCGTCAGATGTACGACGTTGCTCGTTACCTTATCGAGTATATCCCTGGCTTTGAGAATGCTTGGATTGAGACCGTACCTCCATTTACTGGCATCCGCGAGACTCGCGTGATTGTCGGTAAGTACATTATGACCTCTGAGGATCTTCTGGAGGCTCGTAAGTTTGACGATGTTATTGCCGTTGCAAGCTACCCTATTGACCTACATCACGAGGAGGGCGGCGATTGTACGCTTATCTATGGTAAGGGCTCGTACGATATTCCATATCGCACACTTGTTCCAGCGACAATTAAGGGTCTTTTGGTTGCAGGTCGTTGCTCATCTATGGACCACGGCGCTATGGCCGCTACTCGCGTAATGTCGACTGTTATGGCAATGGGCGAGGCGGCAGGTACTGCTGCTCGTATCGCTATTGAGGATGGTGTTGAGCCATCAGCAGTAGATGTAGCGAAGGTGCAGGCTGCACTGATTGAGAATGGCGGTTATCTGGGTTAGTATGAAAAAACTCTTTATACTACTCATTTCGCTCTGTTTTGTGGGTATCTCTGGGGCTAAACAGCCTCAGAGCCCTATCCACAGGGTGATGAGTGCCAATATCCGCATTACGGGCCTTGATGCAGACGCAAATACCCCAAACGAGTGGAACAACCGCAAGGAGTATATGATAGATGTCATCCGCAGTCAGAAGCCCGATGTGGTTATGATGCAGGAGGTTATCTACGACTCATACGAGTATTGCAAAAAGGAGCTAAAGGAGTACTTTGCCTTCGGTTTTGAAGGCCCAGAGATGGATCCATATACAGAGGGTTACCACCTTATTGGCAAAAATGTAATCTTCTTTAGCAAGAAGCGCTATGAGCTTATCTCTGCAGGTTGTTATTGGCTCTCTGAGGATCCAGTTATGGCTGGTAGCATCAGTTGGGAAACAAACCGTGCTCGCCACGCAAACTGGGTACGAGTGCTCGACCGCAAGACTGGCAAGCAGATGCGTCTGATAGATATCCACCTCGACCACAAGTCGCAACTGGCGAAGGTTAATCAGGCAAAACTCGTTGTTCGTGAGGCGGCTCAGTATCAGGATAGTTTCCCGCAGATTATCTGCGCTGACTTCAACTCTGGCAAGAGCACCGAGCAGATTGTTCACTTCACAACCAACGGTTGGACTGACTGGTACGATGTGCTTCACAATGGCGTGGAGTATGGCCGTACTGCCCACGGTTTTATGGGTAAAAATCATCCACGAAAGGGTAATCGCATAGACTACATACTCACAAAGGGTGGCGCAAAGGCGCTTAGCTGCGAGATTATTACCGACCACCGTGGCGATATGTACCCTTCTGACCACTACTTTATGCTTGCCGAAATTATTCTCGAATAATGGCACGCAAAATAGTCATATCTCTCTGTCTGCTGTTGCTCTATATTGGGGCAACAGCACAACAGAGTGATGACTATCGTTACTACAAACTCTACGAGGATGAGCATACCGACATCCCGCTACTTGACCAGCAGCAGAGCCAAACGGTTGTAGAGCTTAAGCCAAACCTGCTGTGGTATCGTTCCATCTTTGACACCTCCCCTGCAGTTATCAACAACCGCCACGGCATCGGCTATTACGACCGACGAACAGCCATCGGCGGACTCTTTATCCCAAAAATTGGCCAAAATAGGCTCGCAAGGCTCTCTATCTCAAAGAGCGCTAACCTTGCCACAGAGGATGAGCACTATACTTTTACTCCGATAACTCGCAACCAGACCTCTGTTGGCATAAATCTCACCTCTCGAAACTACTTAGGCGGAGTAAGCGCTACTACCGCCCACACAATATCTGAAAAGTGGTCACTTGCTACCGATAGTTACATCCATAGTGGCAGGGATCTACACATTGATGGCGTCTTTACCTCTGAGGCGGCCATTGCCGTAGCTGCTCAGGGTCGCTTAGACTCGCTCAGCACACTCTCTGTCGCACTATTTTTCGCTCCATCAGAGCGCGCAGGCCGCAAGGCCGCCGTTGCCGAGACCTTTGCCCTTACAGCAAACAACTACTACAACCCTTCGTGGGGTTACCAAGCAGGTAAGGTGCGTAGTGCCGATATAACCCGAAAGCTACTCCCGACAGCCATTGCTTGTTACGCAGTTAAGCTGAGTGAGAAAAACAGCCTCTCAGTCAGCTTAGGTGCCACTATTGGCGAGCAATCTGAGAGTGGATTAGATTGGCTAAATGCCTCAATTCCACTGCCTGACAACTACCGAAAACTACCAAGCTACTTCTACGATGAGGCTACATCTGCCGCCGTAGCCACAGCCTGGGCAAGCAATGACAGCCGATATACACAGATAGCCTTTGACGAGCTCTATCGCCGCAACCGCCTACACAATCAGGCTGTATACCTTGTTAGCGACCGCGTAAGTCGAGTTGTAGATCTGCAACTCTGTGCAGCAATGACTCGTGAACTTACCCACCAAAGTCGTATCAGCTACGGTCTTAGGGCACAATATCTGCGCACAGGGAACTTTAAGCGAGTAGCCGATATGCTCGGAGGTGCCGAATTCTCAGACATAGACTACTTCTTGGTCGACGACGACACCTTCTCCAATATGCTCAAGAACGATTTGCAACATCCCGATCGAAAGGTGGGTATGCGCGATAAATATGGCTACCACTATGCTCTGACCGACCTGCAAACACACCTCTTTGCCACTTATAATGGGGATTTTGAGCGTGTTCAGCTGCAAGCAACAGCCCAGATAGGTACTCAGCAAATCTATCGCAAGGGCCTATTCCGAAAGGAGCTATTTGCTGATACATCGCTTGGTCGTTCCAAGACTCTAAACTTCATCCCGTGGCTCTTCAGCGCTGCGGCAAGGTGGAGCATCGCCCCATCACATACGCTCTATGGCCATCTGCGCGCAGAGGCGGTGGCTGCCGATAGTGAGGATATGTTTCTGCAGGCGCAGTACAACAACCGCACCGTCGAGAGCCCAACACTTGCAAACCTCTACACGGCAAGCGTTGGCTACAAGTTCCATAACCACAAGTTGGTAGTCGACGGCTCACTCTTCTTGCGTTACAGCAGCAACCAGACCACCGTCTCGCGCCTCTACTACGATGCGGCGGCGGAGTTTGCAGATGTTGTGACAAGTGGCATAAACACCCTCTGCTTTGGCTTTGAGGCTGAGGCGCACTACAACTTCGCAAAAAGTTGGACAGCCGCTGCGGGCCTCTGCGCAGGGCGTTATTCCTATGCCAGCGCACCAAATCTCAAGGTCTATGCAGATAGCGACAACCGCCTACTTGCAGACCAGAATATCGACACTGCACAAGGACTACACCTGGGGCAGACTCCACAAATATCGACATATGGCCAGATAAGTTTTCACTCGCACGGCTGGAGGGCTACGGCAGAGGCTCAGTACCACGCATTGCGATATGTCGCCCCATCACTTATACGCCGCAGTGAGGATGTGCTTTCACACGCAGAGAGTGAGCAAATTCGCGCAGAGTTTATCGCTCAGCAGCAGTTAGACGACGCCTTTGCACTCAATATAACACTCTCAAAGAGCATCTATCTGCGTCGTTTTGATCGCAAAATATACTCTACCTCTGTCGCTCCGCGATTTATCGACCGCCATCCATATTCGCGCATCACAATCTTTGCCGCTGTAAATAACCTATTGGCAAACAACAATATATACCGAGGTTATGAGAGTTCTCGCATCCGCAAACGATACTTGTGGCAGGACTTTACCGCAACCCCTCAGCCGTCATATCTGCTCTACTCCTATCCGCGCACATATTACATAGGTATAAAATTCGTTTTCTAAAAAAGAGGCAAACTTCTTGCTATTTCAAGAAAGATTTATTATCTTTGTTCAAGGGTGCAGGGTGCCACTCAACCCCGCTGTAGAGTCAAAAGCCTATGATAGACCGTTTTATCGCATATATCGAGTCAGAGAGGCGACTCTCTCCGCTTACTGTACGAAACTACAAAAAGGACATAGGTATATTTGTCGAGTGGTTTAACAAAAGGGTGGCAGTCGAGAGTTTTGATGCTACGAAGGTGAGTGCAGAGGATATCCGTGACTGGATAATCTACCGCCTCGACACCGCAAAGCTCAGCGCTCAGTCGATGAACAGAGAGCTCTCGTCGCTTAGGAGCTTTTTTCGTTACCTAAGAAAGGTAAAGGCCATCAGCGAGGAGCCATTCAAGCGCATAGGTTCTTTGAAAACCGCAAAAACACTACCTCAATATGTTCCCGAGAGCCGTATGTCATCGCTACTATTGGACCTGCGCGAGCTTGGTCGCAGCAGCTCTCTCCACGAGCAGAGAGATGGAGTGATTATCTCTCTTCTCTACGGTTGCGGCATACGACTTGCAGAGCTGCTATCTATACGTCTCTGTGACATTACAAATGGAGCTGTCAAGATTCAAGGAAAGGGCGATAAGCAGCGACTTGTACCGCTTATCAAGCAGTTAGAGGAGCGAATTGAGGTATATATTGACACTTGTCGTACAAATGGTATCGACCTGCAGTCGGAAGATAGGCTTATTGTCGGGTCTAAGGGTAAACCTCTCTCTCGAGCAACAGTCCAAAGGGTCGTTCGAGAGTATATGTCTCAGGCAAACATTCAGGGTCGCAAGTCACCACACATTTTGCGCCACACCTTTGCCACACATCTGCTCGGCAGAGGGGCCGATATGCGTGAGATACAGGAGCTGATGGGACATAGTTCGCTGAAGAGCACACAGCTCTATACTCACAACACTATCAGCCAGTTGCAGGATATATACGACAAGGCTCACCCACACAAGTAGGTGAAAAGAGGAATATCGGGGTAAATTCGTAACGAAGCGAACCCCCTTAACCATAAAACTTTGAGTTATGGATATTAAGATTCAATCGTTAAAGTTCGATGCAAGCAAGCAGCTTATCGAATTTATTGAGAAAAAGTTGTCGCGTTTAGAGCGCTTTGCCGAGAATCCAACCGGCGTAGACGTAGTACTGCGACTTGAAAAAGATGATGAGAAGGGAAATAAGGTTGCACTTGTAACACTTCACGTTCCAGGCGGAGATATACTTACCGAGCAGCGCGCTCGAACATTCGAAGAGGCAATTGACGAGGCACTGGATGTCATTAAACGCCAAATCGAGAAACGTAAAGATAAGTAGACTACACAAACAGAGGCTGACCGCAATGGTCAGCCTCTGTTTTTTTGAAAAAATAGCGAACAAAAGAGGAATTTTTGGGTTTAAGGTGTATATATTTATATAAGCATATAAATATAGTTATGAAGATTAAGTGGTTTGCAAACATTGTAGCATTAGTATCTCTTTTTGCAGTAGTAGGTTGTGAGCCGGGCCCAGACCCGACTGACGACACTCCAGTTGTAGATAGTGAGGGTGTTAGCCGTTTTATGGCGACAATATCTACCCCAGAACTCTCTCGAGCGATGCTTCAGGGTAATAATACGCCAACTTGGAAGGCTGGAGATAATATGTTGGTACTTTCATACAATGGCTCAGCTATTACAAATTTTAAGTCTACAATAGATCTTCCTTCGCTTGATGGTGCGAGTGCATATTTCAATGCAGCATCGGGTCGCTCAATTCCAAAAGGGAGGGAGACATACTCTATCTATCCATATTTCCAGCCAAAGTTGGCAGATGTATCGGGCGGCAGCAACGGCAAGAGGAACATTAAGTTGTCGCTACCTGAACAGAGCCCAAGCTTTGACAGCAAACTGCATCTTCCACTGCTTGTTGGCCTGTGGGATGATGACTCTGAGTCGTTTACAATGGTCAATCCGCTGCTTGTGGTTAGGTTAAACCTCTCTTTGGCAGACGGAGAGCAGGAGGTAAAGCTAAAGAGAGTCTCTATTGCAGGCAACAATGATGAGATACTGTGGGGTAGTGGTGCCGTATTCTCAACTGCTGATATGGGCTTGACTTTCAATGAGGAGGGTGCAACAAAATCCTTCTCGTTGGATTGTGGCGACGAGATTTTAGGTGCTGATGGCAAGACAATCTCATTCTGCATCCCTGTAAAGCAGTATCAGAAGGGCTTGAGTCTGAAGCTTTTCTGCTTGGAGGGTGTATTTACGGCAGACATTAAGCCAGAGGGTATCGATCTGCCAAATGATAGTGTGTTAGAGCAGAATCTCTCGGTGAAGATTACCAAAAGCAAGCTCTTTGTCGATGTTGTGCGTACAACAGATACAACAATAGCTATCGCTTGGTCTACAGACAAGCAGAATGCTGAGTACCTTAACCAAATCTACCCTAACGATAGCGCGAAATATGGTGCAGATATCAACAAAGAGTACAAAGTGGCAATCTATAGCGACGAGAAGTGTTCGCAGTTGGTCTATAGCGCCTCTGTGCTCAAGGGAGAGAAGTTGTTCAAAGAGACCGTATCTCCACCTCGTTTTATCTTTACAGGACTAACACCTCAGACAGACTACTATATTCATGTATACAACCATACTGATGCGGAGCAAACCATTGAGCCTCTGAAGGTTACAACAACTGACTCTGTAGCAGCCTCTGGTACATTTGCCTACACAAAACCAGGCGATATGGTGCTATTTGAGAACTTCGGTAGCCTTATATACGGTGGCGATTTGGCCGTTCGTGCAGCGGGCATCTCTCGTGATGACCGAGCTGCGCTAACATCTTTTGCTGGTGCAGATCTGAAGGGGGATATCGTCATTGATTATCAAGCAGACGAAACGAGTGGTGCAACAGCTGCATATACACCTGCAGCGGCAAATGTTGAGATGGGACTATTTAACACTCTGGCGGGTCTAATTGATGACATGGGTCTCAATGAGTGGGGTTGGATTGGCGGTAAGGCTGATGCTAACGGAGGCTCTGTATGTGCTCGCCCAGGTTATGTAAAGGTGGGAACATCTTCTAACCGCTCATTTGTCGTAACACCGATGTTATCGGGTATCCCTGCGGGCGCCAATGCTAAGGTCACAGTAAAGTTCAAGGCAGCCCCTTATGGGGATGTTGGTAAGGAGATTAATGCTGCGGAGAAGGATATTGTTGTCAAGGTGCTCAATGGCACAACGATAGCAAGTAACCACAAGATTACCTTTGCCAGCCAGGGAGAGAGCAAGTCCCTTACGCTGGACGGAGGCTACAGCTGCGACTGGAAAGAGTACAGCGTAACACTTAACAATGTGCAGAGCACAAGCCGCATTGCCATTGGAGGAAATTGTGCATCAGAGACAGATACAAACCGCTTTTTTGTAGACGATATAATGGTTTGTGTAGAGTCTATCGATACGGCAATTGTAACAGGAACGATCTCCTACGATGATGGTTCTGCAGCGGCAGATATAGTTGTCAGTGATGGTTTTAGTTGTGTTAAGACAGATGCTGCGGGTAGATACTCCCTTAAACCGCACAAGCTAACTTGGTACATCTACTACTCAGTACCAGCAGACGGCAAGGTGCCAACGAACGACTATGGACAGCCGTGCTTCTTTACTAAGTACAACGAACAGAAGAGCACCTACGACTTTACAATAACAAGGGCTCCAAAAGAGGATAAATTTGCACTCTTCTGCTTTGCCGATGTTCAGTGCGCAAACACTTCGCAGATAAATCGCTTCAAAAACGAGTCTATACCTGATATCTTAGCACACGCAAAATCTAAGGGTATTCCTTGTTACGGCGTGACTCTTGGCGATGTTGTCTACTCACAGGGTACTCGTAACTGCGAGCCGATTATGCCAACAATGCGTAATCTGATGACAGAGGAGAGTCTTGGTATGCCGGTCTTCCAGACATTTGGTAACCATGACTACTCGTTTATCTTTAGCGACACAGCGCCGCTGCCTTGTAGTGGATATGATGATCTGGAGTTCCAGGTGCAGGCACAGCGCGCATTTGAGAAGGTATTCGGACCGATTAACTACTCGTGGAATAGAGGAGATACACATATTGTCTGTATGCGTAATATGCTCTGGTATGATGGAAAATCTTGGGATCACTATGGCGATCCGAGATTCCTCAACGAGCAGTATGAGTGGCTTAAGCAGGATCTAGCACACGTTCCTACAGATAAGATGGTTATACTGTGCGTACACTGCTCTATCGAGAATTCTACAAAGACAAATGTCCAGAATATCCTCAAACTGCTGAGCAAGTATAAGGATGCACACATAATGTCTGGACACCACCACCGCAATACGAACCATCCTGCAAAATCGACTGTAAATGGTAAGGCGATATATGAGCATAACCACGGTGCCGTGTGTGGTCACTTCTGGAAGTCTAACTTTAATGCCGATGGTGCTCCAAATGGCTATGGAGTTTACGATATTGAAGGTAGTAATATGACCGATTGGTACTATAAGGGTGTAAATAGCGGTATTAATGATCGTGACTATCAGCTTCGCCTCTATCGTGGTAATCTGCGCTGTGGCGGACAGTATGACCACATACAGCTACAGCACGGAGCAAATGTAATTCTGGCAAATGTATTCAATGCTGATGATAACTGGAAGATTAAGGTCTTTGAGGATGGCGTCTATGTAGGAGATATGACACGAATGGCACAAAACAACTCAGGCCCTGGCAAGTATAGCCCAGATCAGAATAATCCGGGTAAACCAAGCGTAAAGTCGAGCCTCGATTGGTGGATTATCGGCTATCACACCGGTGTACTCGGTCTGGGAGATCCGAAGGATGATAGCAAGCATAGTGGCAACTATAAGGATTGTTTCCATATGTACAAGTGGACTTTGAAGAACGCTAATGCCAAGAACATTAGGGTTGAGGCTACAGATATCTGGGGCAGAACCTACACCTGCTCGCAGATTACAGGTGACTACGACTACTCGGTTATGCAGTAGCCATACAGAGAGGCAAAAAGAGCTGACCAAAAATTTGGTCAGCTCTTTGTTTGTTGTTAGGTGTCTACTACTTTGCGTAGGTAACCTTATTTGTATAGCGCTTATCGCTATTGCCTGGATAGACCTTGAGCAGAGCCACTCCGTGAGGTGCAACCTCGGTAGTAAAGCGACCCTTACCCTCATCGTCTGTAAGGTGACCCACATCCTTCTGACGCCAGAGGTCACGAACTGTTCGTGTACCGTCGTAAAGGCCGAGCATCTTAGGATTGATGCTAATCTTTGCAGGCTTCTCACCCTTGTTGAAAAGGCCAACAGCAAGTGAGCCATCCTCCAGGTGCTTAACATAGATTACCTGAGAGTTGTCCTTCTTGCGCCATACTGGTACTGCGTGCAGACCGAGTGGATCCTGATTAACCTCAATAACCTCATCATTTGAGAGCAACGAGAGTGTAAACTCATCAAGACGTGCCATATCACAACCAATAAGCAGTGGAGAGGCAAAGAGTGCCCACAGGCTCATGTGTGTGTACTGCTCATCTGCTGTAAGCTTTGTGTAGTGGAGCTTTGGACCCCAACCTACAAGACCTACAACAAGCATATCTGCATCTGGCCAAGCACCTGGGCGGCAGAATGGAATCCACTTATCCTGAGAGAAGCCGATGCTGCTGATGCTCTTCCAAGTATCGCGAATATCGCCTGTAGTACGCCAACACTCAGCATGATCCATAAAGAATGGAGCATCGGCGAGTGGAGCTGAATTTGAGAGCGAGAGGACAATATCACGCTTTACAGAGCGCACAGCCTCAAACGCCTCCTTTGTATGGAATCGGGTGTTTGGATTCCAGTCGTACTTGAGATAGTCAACTTCCCACTCGGCAAACTGTTTTACATCTGCCTCGACAAATGAGTACTCTCCGTGGAGATAGAACTCCTTACGGTCCTGCCAATAGTTGGCATCTGGACCATTTTTCTGATAGCGGTAGTGCTCGTTGTGCAGACCATCCTTAATCCACTGGTTTTCACCATCAGCATTGTCCGAGTAGCTACCGATATGCGCTGCATAAGTACCAACCCAAGGCACAGAGTATATACCAAGCTTAAGACCCATATCGTGAACCTCTCTTGTTAGAGCCTTCATGTCTGGGAACTTAGTGTTTGGCTGGATGGCGTTATACTTACCGCCACGCTGACCCTGCCAGCCATCGTCAATGTTGATATATGTCCAGCCGTGGTTGATAAGGCCTGAGCTAACCATTGCGCGTGCAGAAGAGAGCACCTGCTCCTGTGTCACATCACGAGCCCAGCAATTCCAAGAGTTCCAACCCATTGGCGGGGTCAGAGCGAGATTGTCACCTACAACAATACGCAGCTCGCGCTCATAAGAGCCCTTATCGTTTGTAGCCTTAAGCATAACGTGGTATGTGCCTCTCTTCTTGAGTGTACCAGTGATGCGACCTGTTGTTGAATCGAGCTTAAGGCCCTTTGGAAGACCCTCTGCAGAGAATGTCATTGGGCGATCACCCGTCGCAGCAATAGTATACAGGCATGGTGAGCCTGGGCGCAGACCAAAGACCTTCGCTCCATTAATACGTGGTGTAGCTGCTGGCTTTGGTGTAAGAATATATGCCGACAAGTCGGGAATTTCAACCTCTGCCGTCTGTTGTGCGGCTGCAGGCATAGCGTTTGCTACAAGAGCAAAGGCGAGTAGTGCAAAAAGTTTTTTCATAGTAGTCTATAGTTTTTGTCTTATTTATTTTGCAGGGATATAGGTATCAAAGTCACCATTCATACCGTCGTAGTTAGTCGCAACCTCTGAACACACATATGGGCCACGCTTACCTCTCTTGTCAACGGCGCGAACCTCAAATGGGGCATTAGGGTCTTTGAGCTTACCGTAGTAGAGGTGGTGTGACTTATGCTGGTACGAGGTAGAAGATGAGCCATAGATCTCGCAGAACCAGTAGAGGGCGTAGTAGTCATACTCCCTAAAGTTGGTCATCTCACACACCTTCTGGCCATTTTGCCACAGAGTAACCTCCCACTCCCCCAACTCAATATTCCAGATATTGGCGACAATGTGGTCTTTCAGCCCCCAACTGTACGACGGGAAGATATTCTTCTTGGCTGTCATATTGATATTCATTCGAGGGTCGTAGATCTCCTCGCCACCCTTGTAGCAGCGCATCTGGAAATCCTTGTCGCAACCAGTGCCCTTAAACCAGTAGTTCTTGAGCGTTGTGCCGTCAAACTCATAGACGCCATAGCCATTTGGAGTACCATCGCGACCAATTGGGCCGTGCCACATCTGTCCACAGACAGCAGCATTGATATGCTCCTGAATACGCTTGCCATTTACGGTATGAATCCAGTTGTACATATGGTGTGTATGGCCAATAAGGATGTGCGCCTCACGATACTCAGAGAGTTTGTTGAGAATCTCTTTGCGGTATCTGCCGTTATTGTGATTATCACCACCACCATCTCTAAATGGGATATGGCAACAGAGCACTACGGCCTTTGACTTAGGGACAAATGACAGATCCTGCAAGAACCACTTATAACCCCAATCATAGAGGCCAGTAGCATATTCGTGAGTGCCACCCGCATTGTCAGGTTTCTCGCCGTGCAGACAGTTGTCCAACACAACAAAGTGGACGTCACCGCGGCTAAACGAATAGTTTTGAGGTCCAAAATATTTCTGGAAGTTCTCAACGCTCTTCCAGTATGAGGTTGTTTGGCTATGGTCGTTTGGTGAGAGCTCGTTTAGGTGGTCGTGGTTGCCCATACACTGCATAAAGGTAATCGACTGCTTTGTCATCGCCTGTCGAACCTTTGTCCACATAGCCGAGTTGTTCTTGTTTGTAATATCGCCAAGTGTTATGCCGTAAGGATTAACAAGGGTTGGAACAAGCTCGTTGATGTCTGGAATAGTCTCGTCACGGAAACGATCTACATCGTTGCTATCGTGCACCTGAATATCCGCAAGGGCAAGCAGTGTAAACTGAGTCTGCTTACCCCCAGGTAGTAGCTCTAATTGGAAGTCGTGGCGAAATCTCTTCTCTTTTGTAAGGGCATATCGCTTAAAGAAGGCAGGGTGATTGCCCGCATCTACGGGTATCTCATACTCCGCAGGGACGCTGAGATAGACCATAGTCGAGTTGTCGTGACGAGCAATCTGGTAGACACCATTTTTGTCAGTCTTGACACAAGTGAAGCCATCGCTAACAACCACATTCTCTATGGCCTGTCCGCTCTGCTTGTCTGTAACAACACCATATAGCGTAGAGGCTTCAGAGATAGCTGTTCCGTTAACAATAATATCAGCAACATCCGGCTTCTCTTCGTCTTTATTGTTATCATCCTCCTTCTTATCATCCTCCTGTTGCTCCTTATCTGGTGGTGGAGGCAGTGGAATACCTCCCTCGCATCCCAGAGTAGAGATGAAACAAAGAAGTAATAGTATAAGAGATAGTTTTCTCATTGTTGACTAAATATAGGGCAACACCACCCATCGCAAGATGGGTAGTGTCACCTTATTGCTAGTAATTACTCTGTTAGATTAATCTCCAACACGTTAAACTCAGCGATATTTGCATACTGAGCGACTGCACTACCACGCTGACAGTTGGTCACACAAACACGAATATACTGAACATTTGCATCACCACTGAACTCATAGGTAAATGGGCCTACCATAGTAAGGTCACCTCCGCACTGAGCAATATGGTCAAAAGTTGCAACTTTATTCCAATCATAGCCGTCAAACGATACCTCAATATATCCAGCAATGTAGTCCTGATAGCTACGACGAGTAATCTGTACACCTACAAGGTTATGAGCAACACCCATATCCCAACCGATAATGTACGGATTATCCTTCGAGCACTTGATATTATCGCCAATAAACGAGCTGGTGTTGTAACCAGAGTGCCAGTATGTCTCGGTGTTGCCGTCAATCATATGTACATAGTTGTTATTTGTAGCTGTTGTATTGCCGTGTGCTGAGTTACACTCCCACAATGACCACTTGTTTCGGCGATCACCAGCATCTACAATTGTTGGCATCAGTCCATCCTGCTGCAAGTGGATGAGCATATACTGATTATCTGCATTGATAACATAATTCTCAGAGTTTGCTGTCATTACAACTGGGATAGAGCAACGGTATGAGGATGTAGGCAACTTTGACAGATCGATACGAAGTGTCATCTCTACCTCCGACTCTCCTGCCATCAGTACTGGTTCACCAACAATCTCGTATGCATCAGCTGGGCAGATATTCAGATAGCTGCCGTTACCAAACTTGTTGAATGCCGCCATCGATGTATCGAGGGTAATGGCACAGTCCATAGGGTTTTTGAATGGAACTGAAACGGTCAGCTTTCGCTCATAAACATAAGCTGAGTCTGATGTCCACTTGATAGTCTCCTCGCGGTTTGGCATAAAGAAGATCTCTGCTGGCAACATAGTAGGGGAGATAAGGGCAATATCCTTGCTCTCGTTTACATTTGTCTCTGAAGAGATACGGATAGGCACTACAAAGTTGTGGTTTGCCTGTAGCGCTGCAATTGTATCATAGTCAAATCTAATCTTTATCTGACCTGTACGGTTCTCGCCAGCAAGCTTAACACTCTGTTCAACCAACCAATATGTACCCTCAGCAAGAGCCTCGTAAGAGGTGCCGTTTGCAGCATTATACTCCTCAAGAGCTGTAGGATCAACAGCCACATTTACAACAGCATCTGTTGCAAAGTAGCCACTGCGATGAATATTCACAATCGCTGTAGGCTCCTGATCCAGATCGTAAAACTCAGCAACCTGGAAGCCATCCTTAACGATGTAAACATATGGCTCTGTGAGATTTGCATCGCGATTATTCTCGCACGCCGTTGTACCCAACATCAGTGCAATACAAGCAGCAATATATAGTCTTCTCATAAATCTCATAGTTTTATATTTCAACATTTCAATCTACTAATAGAATGGGTTCTGAGTAAGGTTGTTCAGACGATCAACCTCTGACTGATAGTATGGCAACAGGTACTGACGCTTTGTAAATACACGTGTACTTGGATTGTTACCACCATCGTGAGGGATAACTGTACGCTGCCAGAAACCTCCAGTCTTTGAAGAGCTTGTTGCAGAGACATTCATACCATATACATCACCTGCATCCTCAACCTCTGAAAGGAGATTTGTGCGAGTGTCAAAGTAGCGAAGATTCTCAAAGTTGAGCTCGATCTGACGCTCACGAAGGATATACTTCTTAAGACCCTCGTAAGTAGTAGCATCTGCATAAACCTCCTCGATGTTAGGCACACCTGCACGACGACGGATACGGTTGAGCTGTGCAAGCGCGTCAGAGAGGATATAGTCACCCACACCGGCATTTACAGCCTCGTTAACAGCCTCTGCATAGTTGAGCAGAACCTCTGCATAACGGAATAATGGCCAAGTAATAGGCTCCCAGCTTGAGTTTCCTGCATTCTTAGTGTCGTAGTTTGGATTTGCAAACTTATATGGCAGATAACCAGTTGTAGTATAGTTGTCAGAAGAGCCTGAGTAAGAGTTACCGCCACGGTGCATAGTAATCTTCACCTTATTTGAACCACCTACCCAAGTAAGGTTGTTCCAGAATACAGACATGTAGAAGCGAGGCTCACGACCGTGGTACATCATAAATGTCTCCTCGCGATTGTTAAATACTGGGTGGGTCAGGTAGGCAAAACCAGTCTCAGAGTAGCCTGACTGCTCATCAATCTGCGGCTGGCCATCTGAGTAGTAGCCTGTAATTGGGTAGCGACCATTCTCCATAGCAAACGCATCAACCAATTTCTGAGTTACAGCCACACCACCATAAGCACGACCGCCAACACCCTCTGGAGTAGTGGCTACACGCCAGTTGTAAGAGTCGTTCTGACGAGCAAAGATAATCTCCTTGTTCCAACGCTCGATAAAGACCTTTTTCCAGCTCTGATATGGGTCGCCAGAGTTCTCGCCAACGATCTCGTAGATGTGAAGGTTCATAATATCCTCTGCAGCCTGAGCAGCCAAAACCCACTTGTTAGGGTCGTATGTCTGTGGGAAGAGATCCTTGCCATAGAAGTTCTTGATGCCTGCATACATAGGGTTGCCATTGAACAATGGGCGAGCAGAGTAGAGCAGCAGACGAGCCTTAACAGCCATAGCTGCACCCTTAGTTGCACGACCAAGCCACTCATCAGGCTGTGTAAGCGGAAGAACCGCAGCAGCTGCATCCAACTCACCGCAAACCCACTCAACACACTCGTCCCAAGTGTTACGGTCAATATTGCGGAGATCTGCGCTTGTATAGTCTACGCACTGCTCGCCAAGGATATGTACTGGACCATACATACGCATCAAGCTGAAATAGTAGTATGCACGGAGGAAACGAGCCTCAGCGCTCCACTCCGCCTGCTGCTCTGGTGTGAGCTCTGAACAACGGCCAACATTCTCCATAAAGTAGCTCGCCTCACGAATACCCTTCCAATAGATAGAGTAGTTTTTAGAGAGGAATGAAGAACCTGACACAGCTGGATTTGAAGATACCATCCAAGAGTTGCTGTTGATAAGGCGATGCCAACGGTTACCAAACGATACGGTACACTCATCAGAGCAGGCCTCCCAGATATTATTCTGGCCAGAAGGGTCTGTCTCGTTGTTAATCCACGAGTAGACGTTGAATAGATACTGACGAGTGGTGAGCATCTTCTCAAAGATGTTCTTCGATGTCTTAGGCTCATCTGGCTGACGGTTAAGCCACGAATCGCAACCCACCATAGCCACAGAGAGCATCGAAATCAATATTACGATATATTTTTTCATAGTCTTAATTTTTTAACCATTAGAATACGAGGGTTGCACCGATATTATACACTCGGTTGTTTGGATAACCTGCAGCACCAGTCTGCAAATCTGGGTCCCACAACTTAAATGGTGAGAAGGTGAGCAGGTTTACACCTGATACATAGATGCGCAGACGATCAATGTGTGCACGAGTTGTAATACGCTTAGGCAATGTGTAACCAATCTCCGCATTCTTGAGTCGAATATAGCGACCATCGACCATCCAGAATGTAGATGCCTGATTGTTGTTGGTGTTAGAACCAATAGTCAAGCGTGGGTACTTAGCGTCGCGATTGTCCTCAGTCCAGTAGTTGCCGTAGAGATCAGCAAAGACATTTGAGTGACGAGTCTTGTTTGCGATAAATGGCTGAGTGTAAGAGTTGTTGATAAAGAAGTTCACATTGTCAACACCCTGGAAGAAGAGAGAGACATCTATGCCCTTCCAACGTACTGATGCACCAAAACCGTAAGAGATTTCAGGAACATCTGGGAAACCGATAGGCTTCTTATCGTAATCATCGATAACACCATCACCGTTGATATCAATATAGCGGATATCACCTGGCTTAACCTCGCCGAACTTCTGCTGTGGCCAAGCATCAATCTCCTCCTGGCTCTGGAACAGACCATCTGCTACAAGACCGAAGGTCTGCCAATTGCTCTGACCGATACGGTTCTGGTATGGGTACTCCCAATCTGGCTGGTCATTGTCCAAAATAGTATTGTGTGCGTAGGTGAAGTTTGCACGGGCGGTAATATCTACCTGACCAACCTTCTGGTGGTAATCCAAAGATGCGTCGATACCTTGGTTATGCATCTTACCGACATTAATCCAAGGCTTGTTTACAAGACCTGCAATCTCTGGGATTGATGAAGACTGTAGGAAGATACCGCTACGGTTCTCATCAAAGTAGTCAACCTGAATCTTAGCCTTACCAAAGAACGACATATCTACACCGACGTTGAGCTTGCGAACAGTCTCCCAGCCGACATTAGGGTTTGGATAGTCACCCAGGCGAATACCTGTATACTTAGTGTTAGATGAGCCAAAGAAGTAGTTATAACCGTTCTCAATAGTCTCAAGATAGATGAAACGGCGACCACCACCAATCTGATCGTTACCAACCAAACCGTAAGAGGCCTTGAACTTGAGCAGATCAATAACATTCTTTGCCTTCTCAAAGAACTCCTCGTTAGAGATCGCCCAACCTACCGCTACAGAAGGGAAGAAGCCGAAGCGATTGCCTGGAGAGAAGTTCTCAGAACCGTTGTAACCGAAGTTTGTCTCAACAAAGTAACGGTTAGCATAGTCGTATGTTACACGACCTGCAATACCCTGGTTACGATATGGGAGGAACTTATCAGGGTCGGTCTCTGAAGAGTTTACATAGTTCTTCTGTGAGTGCTGATAGAGGAACAATGCACCTACAGAGTGCTTGTCGAATGTACGAGCATAGTTAATAGAGGCCTCTAAGTATACTGTACGACGGCCATTGCTTGACTTGCTGAGTGACAAACTCTCCTGACCAACAACTGTAGGGGTCTTAATAAGATTACCCTCCTCATCACGACCTGAAGCCATAAACTGTGGTGGGGTCTTGGTACGAGCAACAACCTGTGCGTTCATTGCATCGAATGCAAACTTAAGGTTTGCAGTAAGACCTGGAGTAATCCAGCTGCCAAAGTCCTGGTTGAGGTTTACTGTAGATGTTGCAGTGTTCCAGAATCTCTCTTTGTAACCCTTCTGGGTCAGAAGAACGTATGGGTTGGCACCATCGTTATCTGCAGGGCCTGAGAGTGTGCCATCTGAGTAGAAGAGTGGATATGCAATAGGAATAGTGTTGAGTGCATAAGACCAAATGCTGCCTGTATCGCCGCCAGGCTCATTCTTGCGCTCGAAAGATGTACCGAGGTTGAAGTTCAACTTGGTGTGCTTGAATACCTGAACATCTACATTTGAACGGAAGTTGTAACGACGGTAGAAGACAGATGTGTCGTAGTTCTTCATATTGTCCACCTGGAACAGGCCGTCCTCGTTGTAGAATGCACCTGAGATATAGTACTTAGCAATATCTCCACCACCACTAACGCTGACATTTACCTTTTCGTTCCAAGACAGGTCCTTGTAGAGGGTATTAATCCAGTCTACATTAGGGAAGAGGTCTGGATCAACGCCAGTTGCAATCTTATCGATAGCCTCTGGAGAGTAGATCATAGAGCCTGAAGCCTCATTATACATCTCTGCATACTGAGTACCATTCAACATCTGAGGTACCTTTGTAGGCTGGATAAGACCACCCTCAACTGATAGAGAAACTTTTGGTTTACCCACATCACCACTACGGGTAGTAATCATAACAACGCCGTTTGCACCGCGTACACCGTAGATAGCAGTTGCTGACGCATCCTTAAGGATACTCATCTCCTTAATATCGTCAACATTTACAAGGTCCATATCACGCTCAACACCATCAACCAAAATAAGCGGAGTCTTTGTATCGCCAAAGGTAGAGATACCTCGAATCCAGAATGTAGAACCTGCACCAGGCTCACCAGAGCGCTGAACAGATACTACACCGGCAAGCTGTCCTGCAATATTTCCAGAGAGTTTTGCCACTGGGGCACGCAAATCGTCAATAGCTACAGATGAGATAGCGCCGATGACACTCGCCTTCTTCTGGGTACCATAACCTACAATGACAACATCCTCTACAACAGTTGTTGAGGTCTTCAGTTTGATTGTTGTGTGTGAGGTGATGGTATTTACCGCAACCTCATAATCCTCATAACCGATGAAAGAGACTGCCAAAACGGCCAAATTGCTTGGCGATTTGATGGTAAAGTTACCATTCATATCGACAGTTGTACCAACAGTAGTGTTTTTGATCCAAACTGAAGCTCCAATTACAGGTGAACCAGTCTCTGCATCGACAACAGTACCGGTAATAGTAGGCTCTTTAACTGCCTTAGTTGTAGTTGCCGCAGCAGTAGTTGTAGTGTTCTTCTGCTGTGGGAGCAGTACGATGTCGTTCTGCTTAATGACATAAGTAACGCCCTTGTTTGCCAAAGCAGCGCTCAACAGAGCCTCAACGGTCTGTGGACCACTTGGCACAGAGATTGAAATGTCGTTTGGAAGGTTGTTAGACCACGAGAAGCGATAGCTGCTACCCGCTTCAACCTTCTGAATCAACTGTTTTAGTGTTGTGACTCCCGATGCATCTATGCGGGCAGAGGACTGCGCGCTTGCAGAGAGAACAGAGAAGCACAACATCAGACCTATGACGACAATTCGCATAGGCCCAAAAGCTCGTAGATTTCTCTTCATAATCATTTGTTTTTAGTAGTATAGTTAGTTATTATCTCTATCGACTAATTACAATCGCATCACCATATCTTGTATACTCAGTGCCTGTTGTAAGGGTGAGGATGTTAAGCGTATGGTCGAGTGAGTTGTTGCGATTTATCGTTCCTGAGAATCGGATATCCTTTATGCTCTGGTCGGAGAAGGATATTTTGCAGTTGTAGATATGCTCCAATGAGTTAATGACATAATCCAACTTCTCAGTATTGAAGTATCGCTCACCAAATATTTCAAGGCGAGCATCAACCTCAACGATATTCATACGGCGTGTCTCGGTGTTGTAAACAGCCTTCTGATTTGGTTTGATGGCAATTTTGTGGCCACTTGTACGCAAATCAATAGCCCCCTCCAAGAGCGTTGTCTCTATTAGTTTGCTGTTTGAGTAGGCCTTGAAGTTAAATTTTGTTCCCTTAACAACAATCTGTGCATCGTTTGTCTTTACAACAAACTCGCTACCTGCAACTTTTGCAACATCAAACAGAGCCTCTCCATCTAAGTAGACAACTCGCTTATCGGCAAACTTTGTTGAAAAAGAGATCTTTGAGTCACCCTTAAGTACTACGGTAGATTGGTCTGGCAGGACAATGGTCTTTTGCTGCTCATTATCGGCCACAACTACGCATTGCTGGTTCTTGTCATAGAAAAGGTATGCAGCAAATCCCGTAATGGTAGCCAGCAGAGCACAGACTACAGCATAGCGCAGAGCTCTACGACCAAATGTGAGAACTCGTTTGTTGCTATGTTGCGCATTGCGAGCGGCAATCTTCTGTTTCAGCGCTGTAAGAGACTGCTCGACAGAGATCCCCTTTACACTCTGTGTGCGATCGTGGAGTTGGAGAATAAAATAGAGTTGTTCAAACAACTTACGATTATCCTCTGAAGCATCATACCAGTGTTCGACTTGGGCCATCTGCTCAGGAGATAGTGTGCCGTCGATATAGGCAACCAGTATAGCTTCGTTCATTTCAATTTGACTATTCATCTTTATATATTATATGGTATACCTCGTATTATATACAACTAAAGAGCGTTGTTACCCCAAGAGCCAACATAAATATTGGCAGATAGTCCTGTAACTCTTTGCGAAGTATCTTCATTGTTCGAGCAAGACGGTTGTCTACAGACTTGACCGTTATATTGAGACGCTCGGCGATCTGTTTGTACGATAACTGCTCTACACGACTGAGGAGAAAGGTCTGGCGGAGATTGTCCGGCAGGCGTTGTAGCGCATCTTCAAGCATTTGTGATAGCTCCTCATTTAGATAGAAGTTTGGGGAGTTGAATGTCTCAGACAAGCGCAGTTCTATCTGTTGGTGAACGCGCGTGAGTACAGCCTTATGCTTGATGCAGTTTACAGCCTTATTGTGTACAATGCGAAAGAGGAGTGTTTTGACAGACTTTTCGGGCATAATTGTATCCCAGTTGTCCCACAGCCAAAGCATTGTATCTTGAACAATCTCCTCAGCCTCATCTATAGATACATAGCGAGTTGCGTATGCACACAACCCTTTGTAACAGCTTAGATAAAGAGAGTCAAAGTTTTGTTTTTGATTAGTCATTGATACGTTTGTAATAATTCTTTAATGCCAAAGATATACAAAAATATCCAAATGGCATTTGTAAAAAGGGGGCAGGTGTTAGACGCTCGCGCCTAACACCCGCCACGAGCCTTAAAAGAGGTAGTGCAAACTACTCAATGATAACATCACCCTCATTGATTTTAAATACTGAGCCAACACGACCCTCCTCGGTTGCATTATGCCAACCGCCAGCACTGATATTACCGTCAGTTGTCTCATCCCAAGCAACCAACTTAGTATGCATTGTAGCATCATCCTCTGTTACCGCAACACCGTTAATTGTGGTTGTCTTCTTAATCTTGACTGGTGAAATGATAGTCTTGTTGCTACCCCATATTTTACCCTGAATCAAACCGCAAGCGACGTTAGTACCATAATATGTGATATTACAATCCACCTCGCAATCTTCAAGTGTAAATGCAGCAGATGAACGAGCGCCCAAGCCTGCGATAACCACATATTTTGAATCTTCAGTATAGTTGTTCTCAATATGCAAATCACCAAGACTCTTACAGTTATTGAAAGTACAATAGTTTGTAGCAGCAATACCAGCCACCAAGCTCTCTGCGTTAAGATCACCAGAGAGTGAGATAGCACCTCTGTTTACGCAACCCTCAATAGTTGGAGTCGCTTTACTCTCATCTGCAACAATACCCGCTGTCCAAACTCTTGAACCTGTTCCTGATGTGTAAGCTGTATTTACAGTGGTAATATTTCCGCTATTCTCACAATCTGTCATAGTCACCTCTTTAGAAGAGTATTGCGCAAGAATACCAGCAACAAATAAATTGCTGGCCAAACTTGTGGCAACTTTTACCTCACCGCTATTAGTAGTGTTAGTAATAGCAACCGTTGAGCCCTTATGGAGAGCTGCAACACCACCAATCTGTGGAGTTGCACCTTTTCCAGCCTGGGTTGTAAGTGAGACATTAACTTTACCACTATTGTGAACATTAGTAAGATTACCCGCAAAGTCTCCTACAACACCACCAGTTCTAAACCAAATCTGACCGAGTTCTGGAACCGTTACAGTAACATCGCCATTATTGGTTGTATTAACCACGTGTGCAGCGCAAGAAGCAGCAATACCGCCAATATAAGAGTTTGCATTTACAGTGGTAATATTATATGTCACTGCACCATTGTTAACACAATCCTTAATAGTACAATAGGCAGCTGCCTGTTCAAGTGCGCCAGCACCACCAATTAGACCACCAACTGCACTTTTCTGACCCATTGTTCCAACATTCACCTCAAGGTTACCATTGTTTACGCAGTTAAATAGACCACCCTCGCCGAATGTTTTATACTCGTAGTAAGAACCTACAATACCTCCTGCAAAGAACCAACCACCAGTATATGAGTTCAGTGTAAGCTTTATCTTACCATTATTGATACAGTTCTCAACACGAGCATTGATATTCTTTACTTTACCATCATTTGAAACGGCTAACAGACCGACAATAGAACCGACATATCGGTTTTTGGTAACATCACCAGCCTCAACAGTAATATTTGCATTGTTTACGCAACCGCTAACAACACCCAAGTTTTCAGCGACTACAACAGCGTGAGGAGTGTTAGCATCAATATTGCTCATATCGAATGTCACTTTACAGCTATTATCAATAACAACATTCTTTACAGTACCAAAGTTCTGACCAATAAGAGCAGCCTGAGTCTCCCAATTTACAATTGCAAAGCCCTGACCGTCAAAAGTAGCACCCTCGTAGAGGTAAGCCTGAACGCCGTCAGTAACAATGCCTGTCATATCAATATCGCAACCGAGCTTAATCTTGCCCTTGAAAGTATTATCTGCAGCCAAAGTGGTCTCACGGAGAGTCTGAAGCTGCTCTGCAGTTGTAATAACGATATCCTCAGTAGCCTTACCAGCAAAGGTGAGCTCTGGCATATTGACCAAATAACCACCGCCAAGCGTAATGCCTGTTGCAGTATATGCTGTACGAGTCATGGTAGAAAAGTCTGAGCCTACAACCTCAACCTCAAGACCCTTTGTGTACTCACCAGCAGGGATTGCTACATAGACAACAGCCTTGCCATCTGCAATAGGTACATTGGTAATGGTAACAATATCCTTGCCCGCTGCAGGAGCAATCTGAGCTGCCTGGTAGTCAACATCGAAAACGCCAGAGATAGCGCGGCCATCCAGAGCAGTAACGGAGATGGCGTTGAAAGCTGCAGTAGCCTCGCTGCCCTGAGCAATAGTAAGTTTTACGATGCTCAGCAGGTGCTTCATAGCAACGTTATTTTCTGTAGCATAACCTGCCATAACAGCTGCGCCAGAGGCAAATGAGCCAGCGGCGTATGTCTGGAAGGTTGGGAGATTTAGCTGTCCATTCTTATCAATCGCCTCAGCAGGATAGATAACGCTATAAGGAGCAGTTACGTTAGCTATAGTAAACTCTGCAGCACTCTGTCCAACATACTGCTCAGCAACAGCATCAGAGGCTGTGCCGTTTACTGCAATCTTATCGCCAGCAGCCCAAAGAACCTGGTACTTATCGCCAACAAGGCCACCCAGTGAGGTTCTTGATTGCTCATCAAGGCTAACGCCCAAAGTAACTGTATTGCCCAACTCAGGTGTGTTGTTCTCCACGATTGGGTCAACAGAACAACCTACGGTCAGCATACCCAATGCCAAACCGAAAATCAATGATAACTTTTTCATCTTCTTTTGTGTTTTTAATTTGACATTAAGTGATTAAAATGCGTTAGTCTCGTCGTCCCATGCTCCATCAACTGGAGTAAGGCCATCGATAGCCAGGCTCTGTGCAAAGCCCTCCTCGCAACAAATGCTTAAGCTCTTCATTTCAGGTGCAGCGTATGCACTTTTAACGTCGATTTTTGTCATGATAATTAGTTTAAGGTTAATTTATTTAATGTTATGTACGTTTAAGCATACCTATTTATAGGTATATACAACTATAAGCGCACAACTCCTTATGAAAACCCTAAACTTTTTCCTAAGACACAAAAAAATACTCCCCGACTAAATCGAGGAGTATCTATCAGTATGTTGAAGGGCCTATTACAACTTCTCCAACTTAACTGTAAAGTGACGCATTAGCTCGGTCTCCCAAACAATTTTCACACCGCGAGTAATCTCGTTGCGGCGATCGAATACATTCTTCAGAGCCACTGCAATAACGTCCATATGGTTGTTTGTATATACTCGGCGTGCTACGCAAAGACGGAGCAGGTCAAGACCACCAAAGCGGTTTTCGCGAGTTACAGGGTCACGGTCAGCGAGGATATAACCAATCTCGCAACCACGAACGCCAGCCTCAAGGTAGAGCTCAATGGCAAGTGTCTGTGCAGGGAACTCCTCCTTAGGAACAGAGGTAAGAACCTTTGATGCATCTACGAAGATTGCGTGACCACCTGCAGGGCGCTGGTAAGGGATGCCGAACTCATCAAGGCGAGCAGCGAGGTACTGCACCTGACGGATACGAGTGTCGAGGTTATCAAACTCGGTATTCTCATCAAGACCAACTGCGAGTGCCTCCATATCGCGGCCATTCATACCACCATAAGTGAGGTAACCCTCAAATGGGATACAGAAACGCTTTGCACCCTCGTACCAATCCTCGTGACGAGTAGCGATAAAGCCACCCATATTCACAATACCGTCCTTCTTTGCAGACATTGTCATTCCATCTGCAAGTGAGTAGATCTCAGCAACAATCTCCTTGATGGTCTTGTCTGCATAACCCTCCTCACGAGTCTTGATAAAGTATGCGTTCTCTGCAAAACGAGCAGAGTCGAGTACTACGCGCTTGCCATACTTGTCAGCAATAGCACGCACCTCGCGCAAGTTCTGCATAGATACAGGCTGACCACCAGCGGTGTTGTTTGTGATGGTTACGATGATGAAAGGTACCTTCTCGTGGTGCTCAGCAAGGGCAGCCTCAAGCTTCTTAGGGTCAACATTACCCTTGAATGGGATCTCAAGTTGAGTATCCTTAGCCTCGTCGATAGTACAATCGAGCGCTGTAGCCTTACGAGACTCGATATGGCCCTTTGTTGTGTCGAAGTGTGAGTTTCCCGGAACGATGTCGCCCGCCTTTACAAGGTGGCTGAACAGAACGTTCTCAGCAGCACGGCCCTGGTGGGTAGGGATAACGTACTCAAAACCAGTCAGGCGAGTAATTGTCTCCTTGAGGTGGAAGAATGAAGATGAACCAGCGTAGCTCTCATCGCCCATCATCATTGCTGCCCACTGACGGTCAGACATAGCACCAGTACCAGAGTCGGTCAGACAGTCGATATAGACCTGATCTGCACGAAGTTGGAAGAGGTTGTAGTGTGCCTCTTTCATCCACTGCTCACGCTCACAGCGTGTGCTCTTACGAATTGGCTCAACCATTTTGATTCGCCAAGATTCTGCAAAAGGTAATTCCATAGTTTTTCAGTATTTTTAAGTTAGAATTTTTTCAACATTCACAAAGATAGCACTTATTTTCTAAATCTGAGCTCCTATCTCTCGTAATTTTTTCATAAGTGCATCAATATCGACATTTTTCACGCCGCAACCACACTCTGCACACATCGCTGCAGCAACACCTGCCGCCTGTCCTGTACCCATACAACTTGCCTGCACACGCATAGAGGCAAAGGCCTTACGATCTGCCGAAATTGAGCGACCAGCAACAAGCAGATTTGGGTAGTGCTCCGCTATCAGCGCGCGATATGGCACATAGGCCGCCTGCTCAAGAAAATGTACGGACTGTTTATTGCCCTTTGTTGCGTGAATATCAATCGGGTGGGCTCCTCGCGAGATGCTATCATAGTACTGATAACCAGACATATACTCCTCCGCCGTCATCGTATGCACACCCTTTATTCTGCGAGTCTCACGGATGCCTGCCTGTGTGGCAACAGATGCCACATAGCACCTCTCAAACTCTTTGAAATTGTTTCGAAGAATCTCTGCCATACGATAGACATCCTCTCTTAAACGGCACTCTGCGGCAGTGTAGTCGCGATTGTTGCAGGCATCGCCCTCTGTTCGGGTCATATTTACACCTATGCAACCCTCGTGTAGCGTTGTGCAGAACCATGGGCCGCCAAATTCTGGAATATTAAGCTCTTCGGCGTGCTCAAGTAGGTAGTTGCGAATTGGTAGACAGTGGCAGTTCTCACCCTGCTTATTGTGGTGCATAGCCTCAAAGACAAGAGGAGAAGAGGTTTCTACATCCGCAAGGACAAAGTAGGTCGATAGCGGTTGTAGTGGCTCTCCATTCTGTTCCTGCATCGGAACGGCTGCCATAGCAGCAAGGTCTGCATCGCCTGTGCAGTCGATAAATATCTTACTCTCAATGGCTTCTGTGCCATTTTTGTTCTCGAAAATAATAGCAGAAATCGCTCCATCCTCACCCATAGTGCAGCCAGATAGATAGCTGTTCATATAGAGCTCTATGCCCGCCTCAAGGACCATTCGCTGCATACAGAGCTTGTAGAGCTCGGGGTCGAAGGCCACATTTCCGAGCGGTTTTTCGATATATCCACCACCCATAGCCTCAAGGCGCTCCAAAAATTCATAAGGAATACCGCCTATAACTCGCTGATTTTTATATGTAAAGACACTCAGCGGCATAACAAGGCCTGCTGTAGCCATACCGCCCAAAAATCCGAATCGCTCGACAAGTGCCACCTTTGCACCCTCTCGCGCTGCTGCTATAGCGGCAAAAACACCCGCAGGACCGCCACCAACTACAACTACATCGTAGCTGCCAACAACCGCAACTTGCTTAGTAACAGATATTTTCTTCATATTAAAAAAGTGATAACTGGTCTATTTCGTGGTTAAACGTCTTTCGGTGATGTGGCGAGAGTCCATACTCCAACACCGCAAGGCGGTGCTCCTTTGTTGGATAACCCTTATTCTTTGCCCATCCATACATCGGATACTCCTCGGCAATTTTTAACATATACTCGTCGCGGAAGGTCTTTGCAAGTACAGACGCAGCAGCAATATCGGCATACTTGCCATCGCCCTTGACAATACACTGATATGGCAGCTTAAGGTGCGTACGGAAGCGGTTTCCGTCAATTACAAGGAACTCTGGCGACGGGTTTAGCCTCTCTGCAGCCAAAGACATACCCTCAAAAGAGGCGTTGAGGATATTTATCTCGTCAATCCTCTCGGCACTCACCGCCTCAACAGCCCACGCAACCGCCTCACGACAGATAACTTCGCGCAGCAGGTTGCGATTCTTCTCCGACATCTGCTTAGAGTCATTGAGGAGAGGATGGTGAAAATCGGGCGGTAGTATTACTGCAGCGGCAAATACAGGGCCGGCAAGACAACCACGTCCCGCCTCGTCACAGCCCGCCTCAAGGAGCTGAGTTTGATAAAAATTTGGTAACATATAGGCAAAGTTATTGATTTTTTGGTAACTTTACAACAAAATAGCACGTACAATGATTTCAATAACACGACAAACGACAGCTTTTGCCATTATATTATTGCTGACTACCATACTTTTATGTAGTGTCAGAGTATACATAAATCCGTTTGATATTGAGCTTGCCGAGTCAGAGTTTATGCCGCGCTGGTGGAGCGCTCTACTCTCTGGGCTTATGCTCTTTGTGGCGGCAATTATCATCAACCGCACGACCGTAAAGATTGGACTTTTTGGTGGTTTTAGCGCCCTGCCGGTCTCTATTTTTGGATTCTTTGCTTGTGGCGTACTCGTCTCTCCAAATATGGTTACAGCTGCCGCTACAGCGCTTGTACTCTCGTTTGGAATACTCTTTTTACTCCGCTCAATACAGACTGTGGGCGAGAAAGAGGCACTCTTTACAGGTGCGCTGATGTTGGGCATACTTCCGATAATCTATCCGCCAACAACTGCTTTTGCGCTTATTCTGCCGATAGTTATGATTACTGCGCCACTCAACATCCGTCAGGCGATAATCATCACTGCCGGCTATCTGCTGCCCGTGTTGGGTGCAAGCTATCTGAATTGGTATTTAGGTGGTGAGATTTCGGGCCTGGCTATCAGCATTTGGGAGCAGCTATTTGCGCCATCGGCTATAGGTATTGCAGATGTGCCGGTTGTTGTCTGGATAATTGTTGCAGTGACCATTCCGCTGCTGCTCTACGGTATTGCGCAGGGTATCTACAACCGCTATGCAATGCTTGTCCCTATCCGCAAATCGATACAGATTGCAATTTGGATGTTTATCGTCGGCATTGCAGCACTGCTGTTTGTGCCAGGCTGTGGCATTACAATTATCCCTGCCATTGCCGCTCCTGCAACCATCATCGCCTCATTTGCATTAGACAAGATGGATAGCAAATGGGCAAACTGGTTCTACATCGCCATCGTTGCCCTTGTCGTTATCCACCTGATACTCTAAAGCTTCATAAATAAAAAACAGAGGCCGACCCGGAATGTCAGCCTCTATTATTGGGAATTAAGAGTTAGAGGTCCATTGCGCAGCAACTACGCAAATCAGCAAAAAGGTCAGGATAAAACCATACCTTTTAGTGCTCATATGCCTAAACAATAATTTAATATATGTGTGTAAAAACAGATTCCGTCGTAAAATTAGACACTTTTTTAGCAAAAAGCAACAATTTCAGCCAATTTTTTATTGCCATCTTTATTAAAAAATAGTTTTTCTAGGGAGAATAAAGTGTGGATTTATTACAAAATCGAACTTTTCCTGCCATTTTTACAAAAAAATTTACGTAAAAGTTTGCATTTTAATAAAAAGATAGTACTTTTGTAAAACATTTGTGGGATTTCTTCCCACTGCTCATTAACCTAACTAACCTAATATCGGAGTCCTGACTGTTGCCCAACACTCAGGACTTATCTTTTTATTTGCCACCATTGCGGGCTAATTGCCCAAAACTTATCGGAATTTTTGAGGATTTGGTGAGAAAAAAGAGCCTGTTCGTTGAATTTATTTTTTATTGGCCATAAATAATCATATCTTTGTGTACGAAGATGTTATCTCTATCTCGCCAAACAGATCTCCACACCACTACTACTCTTTTTTCGGCGACCTGACATCTTCGGAACTAATTAACACACCCAAAGAGCTCAATAGGGGCTCTTTCTCTTTTTTTATGACTTTGTCATAGTTGTATAGATTATTTCTGACAAATCTCTCTTGTTTTTCCGTGACTTCTTTGTATCTTTGTAAGATGAAACAGCAAAAAGTGACAATAATCGGCAGTGGAAATGTTGCCGAAGCCTTTGCCAGGGCTCTCCATAGCAGCGCTGCGGAGGTTGTGCAGGTATATGCCCGCAACCGCGAGCGAGGCGAGGTTGTAGCGGCACTTGCAGGTGCAGACTACTGCTCCGAGCCACAGCAGTTGAAGGCGGCAGATATCTATCTGCTCTGTGTCAGTGACCGCGCTATTGCTGAGGTTGCAGCCTCTCTCCCATTTGCAGAGGGGGCAATTGTTGCACATACTGCGGGCTGTGGAACATTAGAGATGTTGCCACAGAGTGCGCGTAGGGCTATTATCTACCCATTTCAGACCTTTTCGGTTGGCCGTGCCGTAGATTTTAGCAAGATATACCTCTTTATCGAGGCAGAGGATGAGGCTACACACCACCAGGCTACAGAGTTTGCAAAGTTACTCTCGCCAAATGTTGCAGATGCAGACGCTCTGCTGCGCAGCAAGATCCACCTTGTGGGTGTTTTGGCGTCAAACTTTGTGAACAATATGTACGCAACAGCGGCAGAGGTGCTCGAGGGTGCAGGGCTGAGTTTTGATGTTATTGCACCGATAATTACCGAGGTTGCTGCAAAGGCTGTTGCAAGTGCAGATCCCGCAGCCGTACAGACAGGCCCTGCGGTGCGTGGTGATAAGGCGACAATGGCACGCCACCACGAACTGATAGGTGACAATGAGTTGTTGAAGAGTATTTACGACAAGATAAGCGAAAATATATGGAGAATAAAAGAAACTTCAAAGAGATAATTGCCGACGTAGAGGCTCTAATCTTCGATGTTGACGGAGTGATGACCGACGGCAAGATAATCCCTATTGAGGGTGGTGATTTTATCCGCTGCTACTACGCAAAGGATGGTTATGCCCTTGCATATGCAGTAAAGCACGGTTGTAATGTATGCGTTATTTCGGGTGGTTTTGGTGCCAACCTTGAGTCACGTATGCGCCGACTCGGCATTGAGCACTACTACTTGGGTTGTATGGATAAGATTGCTGCACTGGCAGACTTTGCTGCCAAGACGGGCGTCAACCTTAAGAATGCAATCTATATGGGCGACGATATTCCAGACCTTGAGTGTATGCAGCAGGTAGGTGTTCCTGTAGCACCGGCAGACGCCTGCTCTGAGGTGCTCGATGCGGCTCTCTACGTCTCTGAATACAACGGTGGCGCGGGTGCTGTACGCGATATTATCGAGCAGGTGTTGCGTGTACAAGGCAAGTGGGCGCTTGATTGTCAGGGTGTTGTTGCAGCAGATGCTAACGAAACTGCCTCACGATGAGGGAGATAGAGCGTAAATATTTAGTCAGTGATGATGCCTTTATCTGTCAGGCTCACACCTCAACCCGTATAGCGCAGGGCTATCTGTGCGCCCGAAAGGTTACCGCAAGGGTGAGAATATATGGAGATGTAGGCTATATAACTTTCAAAGGCAAGAGCCGCGATGGCGGTTTGAGCCGTTTCGAGTTTGAGCGAGCTATTCCTCTTCGCTGTGCCGAGCTACTGCTCAGTCGCTGCAATGGCATTGTTGAGAAGATTCGCCACCTTGTCGAGCATGAGGGTTACACTTGGGAGGTAGATGAGTTTAAGGGCAACAATGAAGGGCTTGTTGTGGCAGAGGTAGAGATGGCGAGCACCACCGAAAGCCCACCGCTACCAGCGTGGATTTGGAAAGAGGTGACTTCGGACTACCACTATCGCAACTCCTACTTGGCCCAAAAGCCTTATAAAGAGTGGTTTAAGTAATTGAGAAATAATATAAAAGATATAGACTATGTTTTTGGAAAATGCCAGCCAGAAGGGTTGGATTGAGGTTATCTGCGGCTCAATGTTCTCGGGAAAGACCGAGGAGCTTATTCGCCGCCTGCGTCGCGCAGAGTTTGCACACCTGAAGGTGGAGATTTTTAAGCCTTGTATCGATGTTCGTTACTCGGAGGATGAGGTTGTATCGCACAACGCCACAACTATCCGCTCTACACCAGTTGAGTCATCACAGAACATACTTCTGCTCGCATCGGATGTAGATGTTGTCGGTATTGACGAGGCGCAGTTCTTTGATCGCGGCATTATCGATGTCTGCCGACAGCTCGCCGATAGCGGTATTCGCGTGATTGTTGCGGGTCTGGATATGGACTATCTCGGCAAACCATTCGGCCCTATGCCCGAGCTGATGGCCACTGCAGAGTATGTAACCAAAGTACACGCTATATGCGTTCGTTGCGGTAACTTGGCACACCATTCGCACAGATTGGCGGCAAACGACGCCCTGGTTATGCTTGGCGAGAAGGATACATACGAGCCAATCTGTCGTCACTGCTTTGCAGAACTTGCAAAACAGGGGCAATAATCTTACACATTTTGCGTTAAAAGAGAAATAATATAAAACTATGAGCGAAGTAATCAATATCAAAGAACTCAATGAGCGCATCGAGAGAGAGTCGCTCTTTGTAGATACCCTGCGCCAGGAGATGGGCAAGGTTATCGTAGGTCAGAGTCACCTTATCGACACACTGCTTATCGGTCTGCTGTCAAATGGTCATATCCTGCTTGAGGGTGTTCCAGGACTGGCAAAGACCCTTGCCATTACAACCCTTGCAAAGGCTGTAGATGCAGATTTTTCGAGAATACAGTTTACTCCAGACCTGCTTCCAGCCGATGTTGTCGGTACACTTATCTACTCGCAGAAGAGCGAGGAGTTTACCGTTCGCAAAGGTCCCGTTTTTGCAAACTTCGTGCTTGCCGATGAGATTAACCGTTCACCGGCAAAGGTACAGTCTGCACTGCTCGAGGCGATGCAGGAGCGTCAGGTGACTATCGGCGAGAACACATACCGCTTGCCAGAGCCTTTCCTCGTGCTTGCAACACAGAACCCGCTGGAGCAGGAGGGTACATATCCGCTGCCAGAGGCACAGGTGGACCGTTTTATGCTCAAGGTAAAGATTTCATACCCTAAGCGTAGCGAGGAGCGCGACATCGTTCGCATGAACCTCAGCGGTGCAGGCATGCCACAGCCAAACAAGATTATCACTCCACAAGATATTGTTCGCGCACGCCGCGTAGTGGAGGATGTGTATATGGACGAGAAGATTGAGAAGTATATCGTCGATATTATCTTCGCAACCCGCGAGCCAGCAGAGTACAACCTGCAGAAGCTCCAGTCGCTGATTGCCTACGGAGGTTCACCTCGTGCAAGTATCTCGCTTGCTAAGGCTGCACGCGCATACGCCTTTATCCGTCGTCGCGGTTATGTGATCCCTGAGGATGTTCGTGCTGTATGTCACGATGTATTGCGCCACCGTATCGGCCTTACATACGAGGCGGAGGCTGAAAACATCACCTCCGAGGAGATTATCACCGAGATTCTCAACAATGTTATCGTACCGTAATGAATCAGAGCGAAAGCGATATTCTGAAGAGGGTTCGTAAAATCGAAATCAAGACCCGAGGTTTGTCGAATGAGATTTTCGCAGGAAAATACCATACGGCATTCAAGGGACGCGGTATGTCCTTCTCGGAGGTACGCGAATACCGACTTGGTGACGATGTGAGGGATATCGATTGGAATGTTACAGCTCGCTCTCGCACACCTCATATCAAAATCTATGAGGAGGAGCGCGAGCTGACGATGATGCTTATGGTCGATGTGAGTGGCTCGCGAAAATTCGGCTCTACGGAGCAGACAAAGCAGAATATCATCACCGAAATTGCCGCTGTGCTCGCCTTTTCGGCAGCACAGACAGGCGATAAGGTGGGCTGCATATTCTTCTCGGACAAGGTTGAGAAGTTTATCCCACCAAAGAAGGGTCGCAGCCATATTCTGATGATTATTCGCTCGCTTATCGAGTTTACACCTCAGTCTGAAGGCACTGCGCTCTCAGAGGCGGTGCGCTATATGACCAACGTAAACAAGAAACGTTGCACCACCTTCATTCTCTCCGACTTTATCAACCCCAAGAGCGATATGGCATCGCTTGAGGATGCACTGAAGATTGCCACATCACGTCACGACCTTGTGGCTATCCGTGTTAGCGACCCGCGAGACAAGATGTTGCCGGATGTCGGCATTATTGAGATGTGCGATGCCGAGAGTGGAGAGAAGGTGTGGGTAGATAGCTCATCGGCTGCTGTGCGAGAATACTTCGCAGAGCAGTGGGAGAGCCGCAACCTGCAGATGGAGAATCTCCTTAAGCACAACCGCATAGACACTGCCGAGGTTGCAACCGATGCAGACTATGTTGCAGAACTTATAAAACTCTTCAAGCAGAGATGATCAAACAACTAAAACAGATTACTCTCTTTATCCTTGCCTTTGTTGCAACAACAGCCACCGCGCAGAGCGTTACACCAAAGGTCAGGGCATATATTGAGCCAGATAGCGTACTTATCGGCGACCGATTTACCCTTACTATCGACGTTGAGAAGGATCAGGTGCAGAGCCTCTTCTTTCCAGCCTTTGCTGTGGGTGCAGCAGAGGGCGAAAAACCTCAGTTTGGTGTTGTCGAGTGCATTGAGGATCACCCAACAGATACCCTGGAGCATAAGGGTCGTAAGCTGTTGCTTCGCAAGCGTTATACGCTGACAGCCTTTGATGAGGGAGTCTACAACCTCGGCCGACCAAGTGTACTCTATGCTGACAAAAATATTGTCGATACCCTCTACGGCTCTGCAGACTCGCTGCATATCGTTGTTTCGACCTTCAAAATCGACTCAACATCAGTACTTTGCAACATCAAGCCGGTAAAGAATATGCCATTCCGCTTTGGCGAGATTGCGGGATATACGGGCATTAGTTTCGGCGTTCTTGCGCTGATTGCCCTTGCAATATACCTCTTAGCTCGTCACCTCGCAAAGCGAGGCAAGAGCATTGCCGACCTATTCAAGCCAGAGCCACCGCTGCCACCGCATATTGTCGCCATTGCTGCGCTGGAGCAGTTGCAAAACCAGAAATTGTGGCAGAATAATAAGCACAAAGAGTACTACTCGGCACTGACAGACATCCTACGCACATACATCGACGGCAGATTTGGCGTGGGTGCTATGGAGATGACTACAGACGAGATTGTGGAGGCTATAAAGTCGCTCGACCTCTCGCAGAAACTCTCAATGGATGTGCTGAGCCTGTTACGCGATGCAGACCTGGTAAAGTTCGCAAAGGCAATGCCTGAGGCAGCCGAGAATGAGAGTGCATTTAGCAAGGTGTACTACTTTGTCGAGGAGACAAAACCTATTGAACAAACCGAAAACGAGGAGGAGGATAAGTAGATGAATTACAGAGCATTAACTATTATTCTTACTACTATTGCCTCTCTTGTTTTCAGCGAGGCTTTCTGCCAAAAGATGCCCGAAAGACGTCTTGTTCGCAAGGGTAATAAGCAGTATGAGCGTGGTGATTTCGACACGAGCCTTGACAACTATGCTCGTGCGCTGCAAAACGATCCAAACTGCTTTGAGGCGAAGTTTAACACTGCCAACGGTCAGTTCCGTAAAGAGTTGATTGACAAGTCGGAGCAGACTCTGCGAAAGCTCGCTCAAGACTCTACACGCACCGATATTGAGCGTAGCGAGGTTGCCTACAACTTAGGAAACACGCTCTTTGTGCAGCAACGATTAGAGGAGGCTTTAGATTGTTACCGCAACGCCATGCGTCTTAATCCCGATGATAAGGAGGCGAAGTTCAACTATGCCCTGACAAAGGAGTTGCTCAAGCAGCAGCAAAATCAGCAACAGCAACAGCAAAATCAGGATCAGAACCAAGACCAGAACCAAAATCAGGACCAGCAGCAACAGCAGCAGCCTCAGGATCAGCAAGATAAGGAGCAAAATCAAGACCAAAAAGAGCAAGAGCAGCAGTCTGAGCAACAGATATCTGAACAGGAGCAGCAGGCTATGCTCGAGGCAATACAGGCTCAAGAGGATAAAACACAGGACAAACTCAAAGAGAAGAAGGGTGTTCTTATCCGCGGAGGCAAAAATTGGTAAATAATTGCAGCATAACGATTTATGGAATTTGCATCACCTAAAATATTGTGGTTTTTACTACTGCTCATACCCCTTGTGGCGTACTACATCTACCGTGCACGCCAGGGTGGAGCAGCCGTAACCGTATCTACTACCGACACCGTTAAACGAGCGCCGAAGACCTTCAGATACTATCTGCGCCACATCCCATTTGTGTTGCGTTGCGCAGCCCTCTCGCTGATTGTTGTAGCTATTGCCCGTCCGCAGAGTGCCGAGCACTACACAAACACCACGACAGAGGGTATCGATATTGTCCTTGCTGTCGATGTGTCGACATCTATGTTAGCAAAGGACTTCACCCCTGATCGTTTGAGTGTGGCAAAAGAGGTGGCTTCGGAGTTTATCAGCGACCGCACTGGCGACCGTATAGGACTTGTGGTCTTTGCTGGCGAGTCATTTACCCAGTCGCCGCTGACAACCGACCAAAGTTCACTTCAGACTATGTTAGGGCGCGTTACAAGCGGTGTTATTGAGGATGGAACGGCTATTGGTAACGGACTGGCCACATCTATCAACCGTCTGCGCGAGTCGGACTCAAAGAGTAAGGTTGTTATTCTGCTGACAGACGGTGTAAACAATCGCGGCGAGATCTCTCCACTCACAGCGGCAAAGATTGCCAAAGATATGGGCATCAAGGTCTACACAATCGGTATCGGTCGCCGTGGAACAGCTCCATATCCCCTCTTTGATGAGCGCGGCCGCGAGGTGGACGTTGTAAATATGAAGGTCGAGATTGATGAGAAGATACTGCGCGATATCGCCGAGCAGACAGGTGGTGAGTACTTCCGCGCAACCGACAAACAGACCCTTGAGGCTATCTACGACCGCATAAACCAGCTTGAGAAAAGCAAAGTGGAGGTTGAAAATCGCACAACGCTGCACGAAGAGTTCCTCGTATTTGTGCTGTGGGCATTGACCGCTCTGCTGCTTGAGTTTATTATAGAGAAAATTGTTCTTAAACGAATACCGTAATGTTTCAGTTTGCAAACCCACATATACTCTGGTTGTTACTGACAATTCCCGTTATGGTCATCGCCCTGATGGCTATGGCACAGCTACGCAAGCGCAATATCGCCAAGTTCGGTAACCCATCAACCCTTGCTGCGCTGATGCCCGATTTATCAAGCGTGAGAAAGAGAATTAAAAGTTCACTTTTCCTGCTCGCAGTAACAGCCGTTATCTTCGCTGCAGCACGCCCACAATTCGGTTCCAAACTTAAGGAGCAAACAAGCCAGGGCGTGGAGATGATGCTTGTTGTCGACATCTCCAACTCGATGCTTGCCGAGGACTTTGCACCAAATCGCCTTGACCGTACACGCTACGCAATAGACAAACTCTTTGCCTCACTCAACCAAGACCGTGTAGGTATGGTTGTCTTTGCTGGCGAGGCGAAGGTACAGCTACCTATCACTACGGACTATCGTATGGCGCGCAGCTTCACAAAGAGAGTCGCTCCGACCCTTGTTTCGGTACAAGGTACCGAGATTGGTCAGGCGCTCAACCTCGCCTCTCTCTCCTTCTCGCAGAATAGAGATGCAGGCCGTGCAATAATCCTCATTACTGATGGTGAGACCCACGACTCGGCGGCTCTTGACGCAGCAAAACGCGCTGCAGAACAGGGCATTAAGATATTCGCCATAGGTATCGGAACACCCGAGGGTGCACCAGTTAAGGTCGATGGCGAGTTTATCAAGGATGAGACTGACGAGATGGTCGTCAGCCGCCTCAACGAGGAGCTGCTGCAACAGATAGCCGCCGCAACGGGAGGAGGATATATCCGCGCAACAAATGCCGATTTTGGACTTGAGCAGATTGTCGAGCAGATTGAAAAGTTGGAGAAGGGCGAGCTTACATCGCTGCGCTTTGAGGAGTATAACGAGCAGTTCCAGTGGATTCTCGCCATTGCTGCCGTGCTGCTGTTTCTGGAGGCTCTGCTTCTGCCTCGTCGCAACCCAAAACTTAGAAAGTTTAACATCTTCAGATAGCAAACAATGAGTCTGGCAAACGAGAGTATTAACTATCGCTCATTACTTGTAGAACTAAGTAATAATGAGCACTTTAACAGCTTTATGGAGCTCCTCTGTAAATATACAGATGACCCTTACAGCTATACCTCCTCGCCGCTCTACCGCTACTGCTTGCGACTCTTTGAGCCAAGGGACTACTGCCACCCCACTTTTGATAATTGTGACGAGCATTGTTGGGAGATGTTTTTGCAACTCCTATTTGCCAATCGCGAGGCTCAATGTAGCTTTGTCACTACAGAGGGAGCTGCGCCGGAGTTAGTTTTTAGCTACTTGTCGCTTAGAGATGTTGCTGCATCGACCCTCTCCGTAGAGGAGTTTCGACTGCTGCTACTCTGCCTGCTAACCGACGCCTTTGCCTCAACTCTTCCATATACTCTTGGTGGCAAAGTTGACAAAGAATACTTCGAGCAAATTACTGATTATCAGTCGCTTTCGCGCAACAATATCGCACGCCTCTATGGCTGTTCGGAGCATAGTTCAATAGAGCAAGTAGCCTTTGTTGATTGGCTCTATTCACGACTTGCAGAGTACTACTCACAGACAAAATAGATGACATTATATCGCAAAAAGCGGGAAAGGTTTTGTTTTTCGAAAATTTATTTCTACTTTTGCGGTCGCAATCAGGCGGTTATGGGGGTTGCACTGAGGGTGCAGACTGAGTGCCGCCGTAGGTACTAACAATTTAATTTTTACAAAACAATGAAAACAATTGCTATTGTAGCAGCGCCTCGTGCCGATTATGGTAAGAAGGCAACTAAGGCGGTTCGCCGTCAGGGTCTTATCCCATGTGTAATCTATGGTGGTGGTGAGACTGTATCTTTCGCTATCGATGAGAAGGCAGTAAAGCCGCTTATCTACACTCCAAACTCTTACATCGTTGAGCTTGATATCGATGGTAAGAAGGAGCTCGCAGTTCTCCGTGATGTTCAGTATCACCCAATCCGTGAGCAGATCCTCCACATCGACTTCTACCGTGTTCAGGAGGGCAAGCCAGTATCTATCGCTGTTCCAGTACGTCTTACAGGTACTGCTGAGGGTGTTAAGATCGGTGGTAAGCTCGCTCTGTCAGCTCGTAAGCTCGTTGTTAAGGCTATGGTTGAGAACCTTCCAGATGAGCTGGTTGTTGACGTTACTCCACTCAAGGTTGGTCAGACTATCTTCGTTGGCGATCTTCAGTTCGAGGGTCTTCAGTTCGTATCTCCTGCAACTCAGGCAGTTTGCGCAGTTCGTGTAACTCGTGCATCTCGTGGTGCAGCTGCTCAGAAGTAATAACTGACAGATAATGAAATATCTTGTTGTAGGTCTTGGTAACATCGGCGCCGAGTACGCCCAGACAAGACACAACATCGGTTTCAAAGTGTTGGATGCTCTCGCTGAGGCATCCAGCACTTCTTTTATGTCGGCACGATATGGCGATGTGGCAACTATCCGCCATCGTGGTCATATCGTCACCCTGCTAAAGCCTTCAACCTATATGAATCTATCGGGCAAGGCTGTTAGATATTGGCTTCAGGAGCTGAAGATAGATAAGCAGAACTTGCTTGTTGTTGTCGACGATATTGCCCTGCCATTTGGCGAGCTGCGTATGCGAACAAAGGGCAGCGATGGAGGCCATAATGGACTTAAAAACATCGCAGAGTTGCTCCAGACAACCGACTATGCACGTCTGCGCTTCGGCATTGGCGGTGATTTTAGCCGCGGTCACCAGGTCGATTATGTGCTTGGCGAGTGGACCGATGAGGAGCGCGAGAAGATGCCGCCACGCCTCAAGGTATTTGGCGATGCAATCCTATCGTTTGTCGCTGTGGGTCTTGAACGCACGATGAACGCATTTAACAAGAAATAGAGAGAGCCTGCTAACGAGCTGTTAGACAGGCTTCTTTATTTTTTGCCCATCCCCTATTTTGCTCGCGTTTCATAGAATTTTCTTCACTTCACCCGCCAATTATGGCGACTGACCTCTTTTTTTCGCAAAAATTGTAGTTATTTACTATATTTGCGTAAAATTAGGCACGATTTTTAGGCCTTTTTGCGTTAAACTAAAAAAGCGATGATTATGAAACAGCTGATATTATCACTCCTTGCGCCGATCTTGATGTGCGGATGTACCGCCTTCAAATCTGCCGTATTAGGCGATGACCTATATACCGCTCACAGCCCCGAAGCCATTGAGCAGCAGAAGATTGCAGCAGCCGAGAAGGCTCGTGCAGAGTCCGAGGCTCGTCAGGCTCTGTGGAACTCTAAGCTCGCCGAGGCAAGGGTTATTGCGGCTGAAAACGAGCTGAATGGAGTAACTACCTCTATCCCATACACAAATGGATATGATGCAGTGCTTGCTGACGACTACCAGAGCGCTTATGCCCGTCGCATGTATGGTTTCTCGTCACCCTCGTACAAGATGCCATCGAGCTACTACACATACCGATACACCGACGCATATCAGTATGCAACGGCCTATGACCCTGCGTTTTACAACATTATGGTCTCTGGCGATCAGGTATGGGTAGAGCCTAAGTACATAACATCTATGTTCGGCAGTTGGGGTGCATCTGTTGTTGTTCCGACATATAGTTGGTACTACGGATGGACACGACCTTCATACAATTGGTGGTACGGTTATCCGCGCTATTCGTGGTACGATTGGGGTTATGGCGCAATGTACGACCCATATTGGGGTTGGAGTTGGGGCTATGGCTGGGGTGGATACCCTTATCACCCTGGATTTGTACCTCCACACCATCACCACCACTACTATCCACCACACTACGGAGGTGGCTCACATCGCCGACCAACCGTTGCAGTGCGTCCAAATAGCTCTCAGCCTGGTGGTAGACCATCTTACCTCAGCGGCAGCTCTCGCCCAAGTTCACCACAGCAGGGCGTAAGCAGCAGTGGCAGAACTCAGTATCGCGGACAGAGCGGAACTGTGACTGGTAGCGGTCAGTATCGTGGCTCAAGCAGCTCTCGTGGCTCGTATAACTCAACGGGTACACGTATTGGCAACTCATTCAACCAGCGCAACGACAACAACTCGTTCAGCAGCCCATCTTCATCTTCGAGCAGAGGTGGTTACTCTGGCGGCTACTCTGGTGGAGGAAACTACTCTGGTGGCAGCCACGGCGGCGGTCAGGGCAGACGATAGTCTGGTATAGAATGTGTATAAACCTACTAAAAGTGCAAACAGATTATGAAAAAGATAGTTTCTCTATTTTGCTCGGCACTACTACTCTGTGGCGTAGCAAAGGCTCAGGGATTTGACTCGGGTGGCCTTATTATCGATCCGAGCACAATCAACGCATTCGATATGTTCAATACTGCTACAACGCAGTTTGGATACGGCACGGCACGCTCAGCAGCTATGGCGGGCGCAATGACCTCACTTGGTGGCGATGCATCCTCTATGAGCATCAACCCTGCAGGTCTGGGTATGTACCGCAGCAACGAGATAACATTTACCCCAATGATGACCTTTGCCCGCGCAACAACCAAGGGTGTTGCAGCATTTGAGGGCAATAAAAAGAGTCGATTTGCTGTTGGCAACTTCGGTATGGTGGCAAAGCTCCGCGAGAGCTCTACCGGCATTACCGCTATCAATATGGGATTGAGTTACAATCGTTTAGCAGATTTTAACTATAAGTACTCATTCTCAACAACGGGCGTTGCGGGCAACCACTCTATTGCCGATGTTTTTGCCGGTCAGTTAACCGCTGGCGGCATAACTTCAACACAGCTCAAGGGTAGTTATGACGGTCGCGGAGAGTTCTTGTGGGGGAACTACGACCCAACATATTGGGGCGCAATTCTCGGCTACAAGACAGGTCTTGTCTATGACGACAATGACGGCACTTGGGGTCGTGATATGATTGCTCACAATGCCGCTGTGGATAGCTTTACCACCGTTGAGAGCGAAGGCTCGGCTGGTGAGTGGGTGTGGTCGCTCGGTATGAACTTCGGCAGTAAGTTCTACCTCGGTTTCTCGCTCGGTGCAGCGACAATCAACCGCGAGCAGCATATCTACTACGGCGAGGGTTACCACTACACAGGGGAACCAGCGCTGAACTATCGCGCCGACTACTTCAACTACGACCAGGTGTCAAAGATGAAGGGTACAGGAGTTAACTTCAAGCTCGGTGCTATCTATCGCCCAATCGAGGCGCTGAGAATTGGTGTGGCGTTCCATACTCCGACATACTATAATATTACATATAGTTTCCAGAGTGGTATGACTTCGCAAGTCAAGGCGCTTAACAATGTTGATGATTATAAAGTAAATAGCAAAGGTTATATCGACCCTGCCTTCTCGGAGAAGACCATCAAACTTATCGACGACGGCGACTACAGTTGGGTATATACCACCCCAACACGACTGCTGCTCGGTGCATCGTATACTTTTGCAAAGCAGGTTGTGCTCTCTGTAGATTACGAACGTGATTGGTACAACACTATGCGTATGAAGGACTCGCCTTATGGCCCGCTCTATAAGGAGTACATCAAGGATACCTTTAAGGGTTCAAATACCATTCGTGCGGGCGTAGAGTGGCGATTTATCCCACAGATGGCGGTGCGTATGGGTTACGGATATTGGAGCGGCGCTCTGCACGACAAGGAGCGTATCTACTCAACCCCTGTAGTATACAAAACAGAGTATATGAGCGCAGGTCTTGGCATTGCCCTCTCTGAGCACTTCTCGCTTGACTTTACATACCAGTACAGCACAGACGAGATGACTCCATACAAGACATTCTACGGCTATAATGATACAGTAGATTTTGCTTCGCAGACCTTCAATACATCTATTGCACGACACAATGCTATGATGTCGCTCGCCATCCACTTCTAAGAGAGCGCCAGAGCACAAAACAATAAAGATCCCCGAGCGAACATTCACTCGGGGATCTTCTTTCTATATAATCAGCACTATGACAAGATATTGTCAAGGCGAGAGAATATCGACTCACGAAGAGCTCGAAGCTCTGCAATCGCTGCTCTATTTTTGCGTGCAACGAAGCGGCAAGAGCCGACAAACTTAAGGAACATACGCATATAGTTCCACGCCAAGATGAACATCAGTGGGAAGGCTATAAAGTATCCCAGTGCCCACCAAAATCCTGCAAATATCCAGAGCAGGATAATCGGAATAATCAGACACAAAGGCACTGATATAAAGACACTTACACCGATATTAAACGAACTAATGAACATCTCATCCTTGATGAGTTTCTTGAGGAAAATCTTCGGAATGAGGAACAGCAACAGAGTCGGAATTGCTGACACCAAAGCAAGCGGCGAGAGTAGCAACAGGCCCAATCCTCTCAAGATTGGAGCGCCAACACCTGGGTTGTGAATAAAGAGCCAATCGCGGATTTTGAGTCTCTTCTGCCCCTCAACCAGACGAGCTGTATCGCTATATATCTGCTCCATCTGCTCTGGGTGCTCGTTGTAAGCCGTCTGCAGCGCATTGACCAACTTCTGGTCTGAGAGCAGGCGCGATGGGAGGTAACGGAACTTAAAGCCGTGCTCGATAGCGTACTTGCGACCATAACCATTATCACGCAGAAAGTCGATCTGATCGTAGTGGTCCAAATCGTCGATATGGAGCATCATCTCCTGAATTTGGTCGCGAACAATCTGGTTAATCTTCACCATCGTCTCGCGAGCAGACTCCTTGTACTGCTCATAGTATGGTTTGAGCGAGATTGGCTTGCCGAACTTAATCAGCATATCTGTACGAGCGTGGAAGTAGTTTGAGTAGTGGTTGCAAGATGGAAGAATCATCACATCCTGCTCAAAATTCATCTTCTCCGCAGCGTCAAACGCCATCTTGAGGTATGTCACCTTAAACACACCCAACCAACGCTTATCCTGATGGCCCGCCTCTGGGTAGAGCATTACTGTTTCGCCATTCATCAGCGCCTCGCCCGCAGCATCAAGTGTCATGCGATTTTTAGCAACCGCAGCATAACCCTCGTGACTCAAACGATATGCCGGAAGCAGACCCATTGCCCTCAGAGCCTTGTTGAATATCGGATTATTGAAAACATTGGCGCGAGCAAGAAAGTTCATACGCCTGTCCGTGAGCATCAAACACACACATAACGGGTCGTTCAGACAGTTCTGGTGGTTTGACACAACCACAACAGGAGTTCCATCTGCGGGCACGTTTTCCAATCCAATAATATGCTCCTTACGGAAATAGAGTCCAGAATTGACATATTGCAGATACGCCCTGAAGGCCTTTAGAAAGAGGGAATGATCCCTCGGAGTTCTCTTTTTTTTCATTGTGCAATAGTGTTAAACTGGTAAATGATAAACCAAAAATAGTAAAAAATTTCCGAAATAGCACATTCTCTGCATCTTTTTTATCATCACTCCCCATTTTTCGCGGTAATTATACGACTCTATTTGGCATATCCACAAGGCAAAAATTGACAAAATCGGGCAAACTTTTGACCTTAATCAATATGGAACGAGTGAAAAAAGTTGCAAGTTTTTTCGTTTTCTATAGTTTTTTTCATATCTTTGTGCCAATTGGGAAAATAATGAACTTAAGATGCCGAAGTTGTATGACAGCGGTTGCGCTACGCGTAAACCCTCTTGGCTAAAGATACGACTCCACAAAAGCGACGCTTTTGCGGAGGTTGACCGTATAGTTGCCGAGCACGGATTGCATACAATTTGCAGCAGCGGACGATGTCCGAACAAAGCCGAGTGTTGGAGCAGAAGGACTGCGACTTTTATGATTTTGGGCGATATCTGTACCCGTAATTGTCGTTTCTGCGCCACCAGAACAGGACATCCGTTACCACCAGATGGTGACGAGCCGCAAAAAGTTGCGCAGAGCGTTGCGCTTATGAATCTTCGGCACGTTGTCGTAACATCTGTTACACGTGACGACCTACCTGACCACGGTGCAGCCCATTGGGCAGCCACTGTCGAGGCTATCAGGCAGAGTAGTCCACAAGCAACAATTGAGCTCCTTATTTCCGATTTGGACGCAGTACCGTCAAGACTTGATACGGTAATTGCATCCAAGCCCGATATCATCGGGCACAACATCGAGACCGTCAGCCGTCTGACCCCAGCCCTGCGCTCAAAGGCGACCTACGAAAAGTCTTTGGCAACCCTGAGCTACTTAGCATCAAAGGGTGTTGTGGTAAAGAGCGGTCTTATGGTCGGACTCGGAGAGACTGAAGAGGAGGTTGAGAAGACTATGCACGACCTGTACAATGCAGGCGTGAGAATTCTCACCATCGGTCAGTACCTTCAACCAACTGCGGAGCACTACCCTGTTGCTGAGTACATCACCCCGCAGCTGTTTGAGCAGTACAAAACCAAAGCTCTTCAGATTGGCTTTGATTTCTGCGCAAGTGCGCCACTTGTGCGCTCTTCTTACCTCGCTGATGAGGCTGCGAAGGCTACAATCAATCGCTAAATTCCGACTCTCGATGTTGTGACGAGCCTGTGAAGGTTTCGTCTTTGTGTATTTGTAAAGATAGGCTAACGCCTTGTGGAGAATATATGAAAGTCGGGTACAAGGATCTGGGCACAATGCCCTACAAAGAGTGCTGGCAGTTGCAGCAGACTCTCTTTGAGCAGCGTCTTGAGGCAAGACGACGTGGCGAGAAGGGGGCTGATTGTGGCACAATTCTTACAGTCGAACACCCACCCGTATATACCCTCGGCAAGAGCGGCAAGCAGAGCAATATGCTCATTCCGCAATCCTATCTTGAGAGCCTGGGGGCAGAGTTTTTTCATATCGACCGCGGTGGGGATATTACATTCCACGGGCCTGGACAGATTGTCTGCTACCCCATTTTAGATATTGAGCAGTTGGGCATTGGCCTGCGCCGCTATATCGAGATACTCGAGGAGGCGGTAATTATAACTGTTGCACACTACGGCATTGTTGCAGAGCGTCTTGCAGGCGCTACGGGCGTATGGATTTGCGACCGTGATGACAATGGCGAGCCAAAGAACTGGCGAAAAATTTGCGCCATCGGCGTTAGAGCGTCACACTTTGTTACGATGCACGGCCTGGCACTGAACGTCGCGACAGATCTTAAGTGGTTTACGATGATAAACCCTTGCGGATTTACCGACAAAGGCGTAACATCAATCTCTAAGGAGGTTGGACACACTGTTGATTTTGAGCAAGTTAAGCAGTTGCTTGTTGAAAATCTTACAAAACTTTTAGTTGATGAAAAATAATACGAAAAAATATATAAAACAGTACAATTATGCCTATAGACAAGAGATGGGAGGTCAAGGCACAGGGTGATCCGGAGGCGGTTGCACAGATTGCAACACACACCGGTATCTCACCAGTCCTTGCCAACCTATTAGTACAACGAGGCATAGACACCGTAGAGAAGGCAAAGAGATTTTTTGACCCACAGCTTGCAGATCTGCACAATCCATTCCTGATGAAGGATATGGACAAGGCGGTAAAGCGAGTAGAGCAGGCGATTGAGCGTAACGAACGCATTATGGTCTATGGCGACTATGATGTTGACGGTACCACAGCCGTAGCGTTGGTCTATAAATTCTTGCGCCAGATTGGACACACAAACCTAATGTTCTACATCCCGGATCGTTATACCGAGGGTTACGGTATCTCGCGAAAGGGTATAGACATTGCAGCCAAGAAGGGCGTAAAGCTCGTTATCGCACTCGATTGCGGTATCAAGGCTGTCGAAAAGGTGGACTATGCTAAAGAGAAAGGGGTAGATTTTATTATCTGCGACCATCACCTCCCGGCAGATCAGATTCCTGCTGCCGTAGCTGTTCTTGACCCTAAACGAACAGACTGCACCTATCCGTTTGATGAGCTCTCGGGTTGCGGTGTGGGTTTCAAGCTCGTTCAGGCGTATGCTCAGACACACAACATTCCGTTTGAGAAGATTGTTTGGCTGCTCGATTTGTTGGTAGTAAGTATCGCTTCGGACATTGTGCCGTTAGTGGATGAGAACCGAATTCTTGCACACTATGGTTTGCGTTGTCTAAATGCAAATCCAAGCAAGGGTCTGCTCTCGATTATCAACATCTGCAAGCTCGACCGAACAAACATTACCATCGACGACATCGTCTTCAAGATTGGCCCACGCATCAACGCCGCAGGTCGTATGCGTATGGATGAGTACGACGAGAATGACACCCCTTCAGGTGGTTATGCGGCTGTAAAGTTGCTCGTAGAGGGTGACGAGAAGGCTGCTGCCGACTTTGGTGGTGTTATAGATAACTTTAATCAGGATCGAAAGAGCATCGACCGTTCGGTGACTCAGGAGGCGCACGACTATATCGAGTCACACCCAGAGCTCAAGGCTCGCAAGAGCACTGTCATCTACAATCCTAAGTGGTTGAAGGGTATTGTGGGTATCGTGGCATCGCGCCTTATCGAGACATACTATCGCCCAACCGTAGTCCTTACACAGAGCAACGGCTTTGTGACCGGCTCGGCACGTTCTATCCCAGGATTTGACCTCTATCAGGCGGTTGAGTCTTGCTCTGACTTGCTCGAGAACTTCGGTGGACATATGTACGCCGCAGGTCTTACTATGCGCCCAGAGAATGTTGAGGAGTTTACTCGTCGCTTTAACGACTATGTCGAGGCGACTATCGACCCTAAGATTTTGGTGCCACAGGTAGAGATTGACTCTATGTTGCTCTTCTCGGACATCACCCCGTCGTTCCACCGCGAGCTCAACCGTTTCCAGCCATTTGGCCCAGGAAATAACGCTCCAGTATTTGCGACAAAGTGCGTAATCAACGAAAAGGGTGATGCTAAGCTCGTTGGAGCAGAGGCTGAACACTTGCGTATGGACCTTACACAGACCCAGAAGCCAAATACCACAATCCAGACCATCGCCTTCTCACAGCCTACCCACTACGAGTGGATTCGCTCAGGAAGACCTATCGATGTCTGCTACCAGATTGTAGAGAACCACTATCGTGGATCTGTAACCACACAGCTGCGCATTAAGGATATAAAACGAAACTCAAATAAATAGTTCCACAGATGAGAAAGTTTTTCCGTTGGGCTGTAATGTGTACAACAGCACTATTTGCAGCCTGTGGTGGTGATGACAACACCACTAACAATGCACCTTGGGCTGATGATGTTGTATCAGTTTCTGTAGCAAACGTCACTCCAGGTTACACCTCTGCAACCGCCAAAGTTAACACCGTACTCGCTGAATCTATTGCCTATATTGTTGACCAGCAGGCAGATAAGGATTACTCAGCAGAGACCCTCTTTACTGAGGGTACGACAGTTGCTTGCAGCGCAGTTTCGACAACCATTTCTATCTCTTCGCTTGTCGACAACAGCACCTATACACTCTACGTTGCCGCCAAGGATATTGATGGCATCTACAGTGATGTTGTAAACCACACCTTTACAACCAAGCCACAGCCTGAGTTTACTCTATTGTCAAAGGAGCACGAGGGTTTTATAGCAATAGGCCGAATTCCTGATAGCGTCCCTGCAACAAGTGTTGTAAAGTGGGCGATAACAGATTTGGCATCATACAACTTCAATGGCGGCGAGGCAAACGACAACTATTGGCTCAACCGCAACGAGGATATCTTCTCGAATATCCTTACCAAGAACTACGAGTTGAATATTACTCCTGAAAGTCGCACATTTACAAAGGATGGCACTACATACGCTCACTACGAGCCAATTCTGCCAGGACAGCCTGTAGTATTGCTGCTTGCAGAGTATGGCGAGGGTAGCCACAACGAGTGGGGTACAGGTCACTACTCACCGCTCTTTGGCTCTGCGAATCCTTCAGGATACTTCCGCAAGGAGATAATCGTTACAACCAAGCCTTCGACAATAACATCAAAGCCGAACGTGAAGTTTGACCTTCGCCCATCAGGAAAAGGTTCGATTTCTATCTCTGCTCCAGCGGATATTACCAAGTATAGCTACTTGATTCTCAATCCTGAGCAGTACAATCAGGCACTTGAGTTGTTGAACAACACCGAGTCATACTTGCAGTGGTTTACGACATCTACACTTGCCAAAGAGCTCTTTGGCGCTGTCGAGGCAAAGGGTAATATTCAGATTGACGCATCAAAGCTCAATCTCAAGCCAGACATCGACTATCGCCTACTTGTCACTGCAAGTGGTAATAGCTACGGTACAAAACAATCATTTGCTGTACACACCTTTAACCTGCCACCATCGGCGCCACTGCCAGCAGGAAACATAATCATTGCTCACCGTGGAGGCTCTGCTGAGGCTGGTAAGGCAGCTACACCAGACAACTCTATCGCCTCGCTCAACTATGCAATGAGATTGGGCTGCTACGCATCTGAGACCGACATCTACTGGACAAAGGATAACAAGATTGTCGTTGCCCACGCCAATAGCGAGTGTAAAATCAACGGTCTCTATCCGTGGGAGCACACTTTGGCAGAGATTCAGGCAGCAGGTCGCCTCACAAATGGTGAGATTGTTCCATCTTTGGAGGACTATATCCGTGCCGTAATGGTCAAGGGCAGCAAAACAAAGATCTGCCTCGATATCAAGTCTATCACAAAGCCGACAACCCACCATCCAGAGTCTGTCAAGGCGTGCCAGCGCGCCTGCGAGATTATCGCAGAGATGGAGGCGCAGAACTTCTGCGAGTTTATCTGCTCTGGCTACGAGGATATTGTCAAGCATTGTGCAAAGTATGCTAACGCTATCGGCGTAGATATTGGCGCAATGGGTCAGTTTACTGCAAGTAAGTACAAGGGCTGGGGATATACCTGGCATAACCGCGATAAGGGCTATGACATCTCGCAGAGTAAGCTGAATAGCTATATCGATGCAGGTATGGAGGTGTCGGTATTTACCCTCGATAATGACTCGGATTGGGCAATGGTTAGTGGCCACTGGAAGCAGCTGCGAGGTATTACGACAAACTATCCAAAACGAATGTTAGAGAAGACCAAATAGTCTTAAGAAAATGCGAGGAAAACCCTCGCATTTTTTATTTATCTATCAGATTGCTATGTTAACTTTTAGTTAACTTTTCAAAGAGCTATATTTTGTTCGAAAAAAGCGACTATCTTTGTGTAACTGAATAAACTTAAAACTATATGGTAGGAGTATATACTTGCGTAGTGGCGATCCTTGCCCTGCTTGCAGTCTCTGGACTCTATGTTGGCGTTACTAATGACGCTGTAAACTTTCTTAACTCAGCAATCGGCTCTAAGGCGGCTAAGATGCGCACAATCCTTATTGTAGCATCTATCGGTATCATTATCGGCGCAATGACCTCCAGCGGTATGATGGAGGTTGCCCGTAGTGGTATGTTCAACCCGTCACTCTTTACATTTAAGGAGGTTATGATGCTCTATGTGGGCGTTATGATTGCAAATGTGGTGCTGCTCGACCTCTACAACAGTCTTGGTCTGCCGACATCGACAACCGTTTCGCTCATCTTCTGTCTCTTGGGCTCGGCTGTGGCAGTATCACTCTACAAAATCACTACAGATGAGGCTATTACATTCTCAATGCTCAGCCAGTTTATCAACACCTCGCGAGCAATGGGTATCGTTTCGGCAATTCTGCTCTCGGTAGTTCTCGCCTTTGTCTGCGGTACGATTGTAATGTACCTCTCACGAATTATCTTCTCGTTCCGCTATGTGAAGATGCTCCGCAGAGTAGGAGCTCTGTGGTGTGGTGCATCACTCACCTCTATTGTCTATTTCGCACTCTTCAAGGGTCTGAAGAATGTACTCAGTCAGAGTGCATTTATCGGTTGGATAAATGACAATCTCGCACTTGCACTGCTTATCTGCTGGGTATTCTGCTCGCTGCTGCTCTTCTTCTTGCAGCTGTTCAAGATCAATATCCTCCGTGTAAACATCCTCGCGGGTACCTTCGCCCTCGCACTTGCATTTGCGGGTAACGACCTTGTAAACTTTATCGGTGTGCCTATCGCAGGTTTCGATGCCTTTGCTGAAGCAAAGACCGCTACAGGTATGGACGAGGGCCTTATAATGAGCTCTTTGGCAAGACCAGAGCAGGCAAATGTCCTCTATATCCTGGCTGCCGGCCTTATTATGGTTGTCACTCTGTGGACCTCAAGCAAGGCTATGCACGTCTCAGAGACAGAGCTCTCACTCTCTGCTGCAGGTGATGAAGTGACTCCGCAGCACTCATCTTCACTCTTCTCTCGTACCCTTGTACGCGGTGCTATCAACATTGCACACTTCTTTGGTCGCATAACCCCACAGAAGAGCAAGGACTTTGTCGAGAGCCGCTTTGAGTATGCAGATATCGAACATAGCGGTGCTCCATACGATATGATTCGTGCAACGGTAAACCTCACTACCGCTTCACTGCTTATCGCCCTTGCAACATCGCTCAAGTTGCCACTCTCAACCACTTATGTATGTTTTATGGTGGCTATGGGTTCATCTCTGGCAGACCGCGCATGGGGTCGTGAGAGTGCTGTATATCGTATCACCGGCGTTATGACCGTTATTATGGGTTGGTTCGTGACTGCTATCGGTGGTTTCCTTATCGCCCTGGCTGTTGGCGCTCTGCTGATGTGGGGTGGATGGATTGCCTTTGGTCTGCTCTCTGCGCTCTGCGTATATATGCTTATCCACAGCAATATTAAGGGTGCTAAGAAGAAGGATGAGGACAAGAAGGAGAAGCACCAGACCGTAAAGCTCTCACCAAACGACTCTGTATCTGAGACCGTTATGTCGCTTGTAGACAATACTATCACCAACTCTACACGCATCTACAACCGTACGCTGATTGCCCTGATGAAGGAGAATCGCCGTGCACTGAAGGATCTTATGACAGAGGCTGCAGAGATGTATGACCGTATTCACGGCCTTAAGTACTCTATCGCATCTACCCTGCGCCGCACTTACGACAGCGATATGAACCTCTCGCTCTACTATGTGCAGGTGGTAGACTATCTGAATGAGATGACTAAGTCTCTTGTTCACATCACTCGCCCATCTTTTGAGCATATTGACAACAACCACGAGGGTCTTACCCGCACACAAACTGAGGATTTGATTAGCGTAAATACCGATGTAGATGTAATCTACCAGCGCATCCTCTATATGCTCTCAAGTGGCGACTATAGCGATATTGACCACGTTCTCGATATGCGTGATCAGCTCTTTACCCGCATTGCAGAGCTGACAAAGCTCGAGCTTGTCCGTATCCACGAGGGTACATCAAACTCTAAGGCAGGTATGCTCTACCTGAATATCCTTGCCGAGACCAAGACTATGGTGCTCCAGTCGCGTAACCTGCTCAAGTCGCAGCGCTACTATATGGAGGAGGAGGGTAAGCCTATGCGTCGCCCTGTTGCTCGAATGTAAAAAGTTGTCTATCAAGGTAACTACTGAGTTACTCTTGTGCTCAATAACAATAAACAATGCCTGACTTTTGGTCAGGCATTGTTTATTTAAGCGACTCGCTGAGGATTGTGTCGAGCATAAGCAAATCTGGCTCGTCACAGATTACATACTCCATCAACAGATCATAGTCACTAAGTGTTGAAAGGTCGATTTGTTGCATAGGCTGTGTGCTTTTATGTGAGTTTTCACACTAATAACGCACAGCCTTACCATTTTAGTATTAGCAGAGAGAAATTTTTTTCTCGGCAACCATCTTTCTAAGATTTATCAGCGCATAACGCATACGGCCAAGGGCGGTATTGATACTTACGCCAGTCTGCTCTGCAATCTCCTTAAACGAGAGATCTGAGTAGTAACGAAGTTTTACAACCTCGCGCTGCTCCTCTGGCAACAGCTCTACCAATGCACGTATATCGGCACTAATCTGCTCGGATATCATGCTATCCTCAACACTTTTGTCAGCATACTTCATAGTACCAAGTACATTATAACCTGCACTTGACTCGCTAACAGCATTGTTGTTCTTCTGAGCACGGAAGTAGTCCAGAGCCTTGTTGTGAGCAATGCGCATTATCCACGACTGGAATTTGCCGCTATCGGTATAACGTCCCTCGTCTATTACGCGAACCGCCTTAATAAAGGTCTCCTGCGCAATATCGGCAGCAACATCTGCATCACCTACCATCATTCGGATATAATCACGAACTCGACGGTTATACTTCTCTATCAGAGTGGAAATAGCACTCTTATTGCCCTGCAGATAATCATTCAGCAACTCGCGGTCGCTCAACATCTGTGCATTCATATTCTTCTCCTTTCTTCTAAAAGTTGTTCAGAGTAGAATTTTTCCTATAGGCAATAAGTGTTTTAAGAGTTAAACTTTTGTGCTTCTTTTTTGTTTCTATTGCAAAGATATAAAGGTTTTTCCTATTCTCCAAATCTCTACAACGACGCTTTTTCTAACATTTTTGGCCTCAATTATTGCAAAATTCGTGCCGAGAGTGCCTTGTAGCGCCGATTTTCAAAAAAATATTCACCGCAGAGCGTTGCGGTGAATTGACCATAGTTCGGGGTGAATCGACACAATATTTTTTGTAAAGTGTACTTTACACGCAAAATTTCGACTAATCTTCATCCTCGAGAATAAAGATATCCTCTACTGGTTTGCCAAATAGTCGGGCAACCTTCAGTGCCAGCACCGTTGAGGGGATAAATCGTCCGCTCTCAATGGCGTTCACTGTCTGGCGGCTCACCCCAACTGCCTCGGCAAGCTGCTGCTGCGTCATACGACGCTCAGCACGAAATACTCTGATACTATTCTTCATCGTCACCTCCACTATTTAATCGCCACAACTTAATCTTGAACGTCACAAGGAAGATAAGCGGCAGAATGAACATATGATATATCAGAAACTCGTAAAAATTGTTACCATAGAGACAGAGAACTGCCACGATGAGCAAAATAGACGAGATATAGAGCGCAATAAGCAGTGAATCGAGGCGAATTGCCGAAATCATCTCATCTTCATTCTTCTCACGCGAGCAGGCCGAGAAGATAAGACCGACAATAAGACCGATGATTGTGATATTATTGAGAATCTGCGACTCAATCTCTCGATAGTTGCCCGTAGCTGAGAAGAAACGGCCAAAAGCCACCTCCGAGCCGCCTGTAAACATAATAAACAGACCAAACAGTGTAAATGGTACAAGGATAGCAAGACCAATCTTACCAAAGATATGCGGAAGTAAAAAACCTCTGTTTTTCATAGGGTCAAAAAAAATGATTTGTACAAAAGTAATAAATCTTTTGACAAATCCCAAAGATGACTCAACCTTTTTCCGAAAGCGGGCGTGCTATATCAGCAGATCACTCACCATTTATATTGCACACTACACTTTTAATAATTTAAGAGCAGTCGGAAAGTGCCACCTAACTACTCCAAGTCTGTCGCTTCACACGCCACACATTCGGGAAATAGAGTCTGTCAAACACTGTGATTATGAATCACAATGCAAATGTAAAGAACATTTTACATTTTAGCAAGAAAACACGACATTTTTTGCAAAAAAATTTGCAGAGCGATACTCGCTTATCTCCACATTCTCCAGAAAATCTTCTTCATAAATAGTCCGTAGGGCGCTATATTATATATAAGGTGCGGATGTTCGCGGCAGGTTTGCCACCATAGTTTTAGAAATTTACCGACCGAGCCGTGATATGAGAGCAGCCATAGGGCGCGATTTTGGCGGCGGCGGGCAAGGAACTTTTGCAGATGGCTGTTATTGTAACGCTCATCAAACCAGAGCATTATACTATCGAGCGAGTAGCAGAAGTCAAGTTGTTTGTTCCACTGATGGCTATGACTGACACTTGTAGTGAGCATACGATGAACGGCTGTAATGCGGTCAATCGCCTCAATTTTTTGCGTAGCGGCAAACCACAACCACATCGGCAGGTCATCGGTCAGCCACCCCTTTGTCAGAGGATCAACCTCGGCATAGTACTCCAAAATCCTCTCCTTAAGGGCTACGGTCGTGCAATTTTCGGCCGTATTAAGGCGCAACATATCCTCAAAAGATGTGTGCAGAGCGCCCTCGGGGTAGATTACGCTACTGCCATCCTCGCCACGACGCTCCGAGCGAGTGTAGCACATCGCCGCGCCACTCTTTTCGAGCTGCTCGACCTGAATTTGCAGCTTATCCATATCCGAAAACCAATCGTCGCCATCGAGCATTGCGATATACTTACCTCGGCACGCCACAATAGTTCGGCGGTAGTTGCGGTGCATACCAATATTGCTCTCGGATGCCACAACGCGCACACGGTCGGGGTACTGCTCCTCATATTTTCGGCAGATAGCAAGGGTGTTATCAGTACTGCAATCCTCACCCACAACGACCTCTACAGCGAATGTTGTTCGCTGGCCGAGCACACTCTCTATCGCCTGGGCGATATAGCGTTCGTGGTTATAGGTGGTCACGCAGACCGATACGAGTGGTGTCATAGTACCGTTAATTTAGCCAATTTTGCAAGTAGTGTCTTTGAGCCGAATGCATCGAACTCTACGACAAGTTTATGATCCGTGGCAAGAGCCTCAATAGTTACAATCTTTCCATTTCCGAACTTCGGGTGCGACACACGCTGACCGACAGAGTATGTACACGCAGCCGTTGTGGTTGTTGCCGCAGGGGTTGTAGCCACCCTCTTGAGTCTATCGACATTGTATGTCGGCTGCGGGGGTTGTGGTTTCTGTGCAGGTGCAGACGGGCGTGGTGTAAAGTTATTGCCAGCCGCCGCACGCTTCTGCTCCTGATGGCGAACATCATAGCGGCGACGCATAACGGTTGTTGCATCCTCCTCTTCGTCAATATGAAGTTCACGATTGCGACGTGCACCGCGCAAGTCAAAGTCGCTCTCAACATACTTTGCATCAATCTCCGTAAGGAAGCGGCTCGGAGTTGAAAAGTTCATCTGACCCCAACGGAAACGCATATCTGCACAGGTAAGAGTCGCTAAAGTCTTGGCACGCGTAAGGGCCACATAGAACAATCGGCGCTCCTCCTCAATGCCATCAGCGCTCTCCATAGCCATCTGAGATGGAAAGAGCTTTTCCTCACAGCCTACGATATATACATACTTGTACTCCAGGCCCTTAGCCGAATGAACGGTCATCAGCGTAACCTTATTATTACTATCGGGATCCTCGTTATCCATATCGGTCATAAGCATAACATTCGACAGCCACTCCTCAACGGTTGGACGGTCGAACTCCTCTCGCTCACCGGCACGAATTTCAGCCTCAGTGCGCTCAGTATACTCCTGCATAGTGTTGAGCAGCTCCTCGATATTACCGATAGCCGACTGCGCCTCTGGGGTGTTCTGTGTACGATAAGAGGTAAGTAGGCCCGAACGTGTTGCCACCTCCATACCGAAGTCGTAGATGCTCTTCTGCTCACGCTCAAGGGCTACGGTACGGATAAACGAAACAAAGTCTGTCACCTTTTTCACAATCGCCTTCTCGACACTATCTTTCGGAGGCTCGCTTGACAGCGTATCTATCGCCTCCCACATCGAAGAGCCCTTTGATGCAGCTATAGCAGCAATACGCTCAACAGTCGTATCGCCAATACCACGGGCTGGAGTGTTGATAACGCGCTTAAAGGCCTCGTCATCCTTTGGGTTGATTACCAGACGGATATAGCCGAGCAAATCCTTAATCTCCTTGTGATCGTAGAATGAATTTCCCTTATAAATCTTATACGGAATGCCTTTACGACGCAGTGCATCCTCAAGGACAAGCGACTGATTATTAATACGATAGAGGATTGCAGCCTCCTGCCACTCATCACCACCCTCACGCACTCGGTCACGAAGGTCGGTAACAACAAGTTCAGCCTCCTCACGGTCGGTATAGGCCTTGAAGATACGGATTTTCTCACCCTGTTCACCCGCCGAGAAGCACTGCTTCTTCATCTGGCGGGCATTGTGCTCGATAACCGAGTTGGCCGCATCGACAATGGTCTGCGTAGAGCGGTAGTTCTGCTCCAGTTTGAATATCTGCGCCATAGGGTAGTCGCGGCGGAAATTGAGGATATTCTCAATCTTAGCACCGCGGAACGAGTAGATACTCTGCGCATCATCACCCACAACACAGACTCTGTTGTGGAGCTGTGAGAGGCGGCGAACTATCAGATACTGAGCATAGTTTGTATCCTGATACTCATCAACAAGGATATACTGGAAGAGGTTTTGATATGCCGCAAGCACCTGGGGACAATCTCTGAGCAGAATATTGGTCTGCAGTAGCAGATCGTCAAAATCCATCGCGTTATTGTGCTTGCAACGACGACAGTACTCTATATAGATATTGGAAAACTCTGGCATCTGACGGCTGCGGTCATCGCCAGTCAGCGCTGCATTTGCAGCATATGCTCCAGGGGTGATAAGGCTGTTTTTTGCAGTCGAGATACGCGAATGAACGGCATTTGGCTTATACTTATCCTCATCCAGATTGCGCTCCTTAATAATAGTCTTGATAAGGTTGCGCGAATCTGTGGTCTCGTAGATTGTAAACTCACGCTGGTAGCCTATCGCCTCGGCATTATCGCGCAATATACGAGCAAAAATTGAGTGGAAAGTACCCATCGGTATACGACGCGACGCGCTACCAACCATGGTCTCAATACGCTCACGCATCTCATTTGCCGCCTTTTTGGTAAAGGTCAGCGCGAGGATATTCTCAGGGCGAACACCCTGCTCAAGCATATATGCGATGCGCGAGGTAAGCACACGCGTCTTACCCGAGCCCGCACCTGCAATAATCAGCGATGGGGTCGTATAGTTTATTACCGCCTCTTTTTGAGCCGGATTAAGTCCTTCAAGTATTTTGCTCATAGTGTTACTCTCTTCTAAACTCCGAACAGGTTATGGCCGTAGCGATTGCCACATTAAGCGACTCAGAGCCTGAGTTATCTGTCGGATATGGCGGAATGTAGAGGCGGTGCGTTACACTCTTCTCGCATTCAGGGCTGATTCCCTGACCCTCATTTCCCATAACAATTACACCACAACTACCCTTTTCGCTCTTATAGATATTCTTTCCATCGAGGAAGGTGCCGTAGATATTTACTCCTCTATCTCGCTGACTCTCAAGCCACTGTGGTAGGTCTGTATAGTGCACCCTTACGCGAATAATAGCCCCCATTGTCGCCTGAATAACCTTCGGATTGAAGCAGTCGGCGCTATCCACAGAGCAGACGATATCTGTAATACCAAACCAATCGGCAAGGCGGATAATTGTCCCTAAATTACCTGGGTTTTGTACACGGTCCAAGGCAAGCACAAGGTTTTTATCAGGCTTGGCCTCGGTAAGGTTGTAGTGAGGTATCTCGACAACAGCAAGGGTGCTATTTGAACTCTTGAGTTGCGAAATTCGCTCCATCTCTTTATCCGTAATCACCTCAGCATCAGAGAATAACGGTTTTGTAGAATACACTTTGCGCACTGTAAGGTGCGACGAGAGCAACTCGGCAACAAGCTTCTCTCCCTCGGCGATAAATGCCCCCTGCTCCACTCTGCCACGCTTATCGGCAAGCGCTTTGATACTCTGAATCTCTGCTTTGGTTATCATACAATATATGTCTCGCCCTCTTCGGCAAGTTGTGTGTTTTCAAAAATCTCTTTTGCCTCTGCAAGCAGCACCTCTGGCGACTTATATCGCGACGAGAAGTGCCCGATAATAAGTTTTTCGGCCTCTGCTGCTACAGCAATCTGCGCCGCATCTGCCGCCGTAGAGTGACCTCGAGCCTTCGCATCCTTCGAAAACTCCTTGGTATAGGTCGCCTCGTGATAGAGTAGCGTAACCCCCTTAATGCGCTCCGCAGCAATAGGTGAGCGGGAAGTATCTGACAGATAGGCATAGCTCTTCGGCTCAAATGGCAGATAGGTCAACTCACTATTTTCAACCACCGTTCCATCCTCCAGCACAACATCTTCGCCTCGCTTTGCCGCAACAATCTGGGCGATTGAGAGGTTGTACTTGGTAATCTTGAACTTATCTACATTCAGTTCGGGGCGCTTCTCCTTAAAGTGGTAGCCAGCACACGGTATCTTATGCCTCAGCGGTATGCTCCACACCTCTAGGGTGCGATTTTCGAAGATGCAGCAGTGCTTTGTCGTATCGACCTCAACCCACTCCACCTCGTATGGCAGAGCCTCATCAAAATACTTAAGATGAAACTCCAACATCTCTCCAAATGGGCGCGGTGCAAAGACCTTCAGAGGTGTCTGACGGCCACACAACCCCATTGTGGAGAGCATCGGGAAGAGTCCGAAAACGTGATCTCCGTGCAGATGCGATATAAATACAGCACGCAGCTTGAGCGGATTTATTCCTCGGCGGAACATCTGCTGCTGCGTACCCTCCCCCGCATCGACCAGATAGTACTGCTCGTTGACATTTACTATCTGAGCCGAAGGGTGGCTGGTAACTGTCGGCTTTGCCGAAGCGCGACCTAAGACAGTTACCTTAATCATTACTTATGTGCCTGAATGTAACGCTCTGCATCGAGGGCTGCAATACAACCCTTACCTGCAGCAACGATAGCCTGACGATAGTGTGGATCGCAGACATCACCTGCAGCAAAGATACCCTCACAAGAGGTCTTAGATGTACCTGCAACAGTTACGATATATCCATTCTCATCCAGCGCGAGTTTACCTGCAACAAGCTCAGTATTTGGGTGGTGACCTATAGCAAGGAAGAAGCCAGAGATAGCAATCTCATACTCCTCGCCATCGTTCTTACGCAGACGAACACCTGTTACGCCATCCTCATCACCAAGAACCTCTGCAGTATTGTGCTCAAAGAGCACCTTGATATTTGGGGTGTTAAATACACGCTCCTGCATAGCCTTTGACGCACGCAAGAATGGCTTACGAACGATAAGGTATACCTGACGACAGAGCGAAGCAAGGTATGTAGCCTCCTCACAAGCGGTATCTCCACCACCAACAACAGCAACATCCTGCTTACGGTAGAAAAATCCATCACAAGTAGCACAAGCGCTCACGCCCATACCCTTAAACTTCTGCTCAGATGGCAGACCCAAGTACTTTGCAGTAGCACCTGTTGCGATGATAATTGTCTGAGCCTCAATGGTTTTACCATCGTCTACAGTAACAACAAATGGACGCTTTGTTGTGTCGATATTTCCAACAATACCTGTACGAACATCTGTTCCGAAACGCTTTGCCTGACGGCGCAGATCCTCCATCATAGCAGTTCCGGTGATACCCTCTGGATAACCAGGGAAGTTCTCGATCTCTGTTGTTGTTGTCAACTGACCACCCGGCTCAATACCCTCATAGAGCACCGGAGAAAGCGACGCACGCGCCGCATAAATTGCAGCAGTAAAGCCCGCAGGGCCACTACCGATAATAAGACATTTTACGCTCTCCATAGTATATATATTTTGTTGTCAATTCTTACTGCACAAATGTAGTGATTTTTCACCGTTTGACCAACTTTTGCATAATAGTTTTTACTTATGCTATTATAGAAAATAAATATTTGACAAATTAAATTTTTGTTGTACCTTTGTACTACAAACAGACAACAATTTACTTAAAACCTAATACAACTATGAAAGATTTGAAGGGATCACGCACAGAGCAGAATCTGTGGACTGCATTTGCTGGTGAGAGCCAGGCTCGCAACAAGTATACTTACTTTGCATCTAAGGCAAAGAAGGAGGGTTATGTTCAGATTGCAAAGCTCTTTGAGGAGACTGCAAACAACGAGAAGGAGCATGCTAAGATTTGGTTCAAGCTTCTTAATGGCATCGGTGACACTGCTGCAAACCTTAAGGCTGCTGCTGAGGGTGAGAACTACGAGTGGACTGATATGTACGCAACCTTCGCTAAGGAGGCTCGCGAGGAGGGTTTTGTTGAGATTGCAGCTCTCTTTGACGGCGTAGCAAAGATTGAGAAGGAGCACGAGGAGCGTTACCTTAAGCTTCTGGCTAATGTTGAGGGTGGTATCGTATTCTCTCGCGAGGGCGATATGATCTGGCAGTGCTCAAACTGCGGTCACATCGTAGTAGGCAAGCAGGCTCCAGAGCTCTGCCCTATCTGCGCTCACCCACAGGCTTACTTTGAGATCAAGGCTGAGAACTATTAATAGTCTTGGTCTATTGAAAATGGAGTTCGGTACAGTGTGCCGAACTCTTTTTTGTTTTGTAAAAAATCGAGAGCAACGGCAAATATTATCAGAAAATCACTACCTTTGTTATCAAAATCGGAACTATTATGGAGTTTGAGCAATTTGGTATCGAGGTAAAGTTGCAGTGTCAGCTACTGGCAGAGGCTCTGCCTACAGCGGAGTCAAATGAGGGTTTTGTGCTACTCTGCCACACAGGCACAGCGGTCTTGGAGCACTTCGCTACTCACCACTACCTCACCTCTCGTGACATTGTAGCAGTGATGCCTGGCGACACATACTCTATAGATAGGGTATCTGCAGATTGTACCGCCTCGTGGGTACGTTTCTCGGCACAAGCGATAGGCAAAGTGGTGCAAAGCATTCCCGCAACACTCATAAAGTACATTGCTCAGCATCCGTGCTACAACCTCTTTGATAGTAACGACTACGACAATCGTATGGGCTATCTAAAACTCATCCACTCTACTCTCGGCTCAGAGCAGAACCCATATGCCAAAGAGATTGTGCGTGCGCTGCTCCGCTCGCTACTTTTAGAGGTGCACAATGGTGCTGTAAAAGCCTTTCAGAGAGAGTGTTACGGCCCGAAATTCCGCAATGATATTCTCAATCGCTTTGTGGCGATGGTTACGGCAAATCCGCAATGCAGAGAGGTGGCTTACTTTGCTCAGAAGCTCTCGATTTCGCCCAAGCACCTCTCGGCAATTACAAGCAATGGAACGGGAATGAGCGCCAAGGAGTTTATAGATAGCAAGGCTGTGGAGCAGATCAAACATCTGTTGCTCACCACATCTCTTACAGCTGAGCAGATAGCTCAAAAACTCCGTTTTTCAGGCACGGGTAACCTCTGTCGCTTCTTCAAGACCAACACTGGAATAACACTCTCCGACTTCAAGCACAGAGAACAGGGTCGCGAATAATCACTCCTTGAGTTTATGCAATTTTCGATACTTCGTCGGGGTGATATTGTAGTGCTGTTTGAACGACTTGCAGAAGTGTGATAGGTTTGTATAGGCACAGAGGGTGGCAATCTCCGATACGGTGTGAGTTGTTGTCCTGAGCAAAATCTGTGCGCGATCAAGGCGCTGAGTTGCCGACCATCTGTGGAGAGATGTGTGAAAACGTCGCGTAAATTTGCGCTTAAATGTCGATTCTGAAACCGAACAGTCGTGCGCCATCTCCGAAAGTGAGGTGGGAGCGAAGATCTGGTTATAAACAGCCTGCAAAAATCTGCTATCGCGGTAAGAGAGCATTCGTAGCAGGCGATATTTCAGGCAGTCACTACCCGAAGAGAGAATTAAGTAGATAAGCTCCGGCAATTTGAGCCGTCTATTGTTATCATCGAAACTCTCAAGGTCCAAAAATCTGTTGACCGAGTTGAAAAACTCCGTAAGGGCAGCCGATGGTTTAGTGACAAAAAAGTTGCGAAACCTACAGGCGTCGCAACTATGGTCGGTATCAATGCAGAGCTGATAGTCTGCTGATAGATAGAGTATTACCTGTTCTAATTCGACTACTGGCAGTTGGAACACAATCAGCTGGCAATCATCAAACTCAACCTGATGAATACCCCTATTAAGCAGCAGAAGCTCGGAGGCTCCAACGACAGTCTTAATCCCATTATAGAAGATTGCCACGCTACCGCAAAGGGGAAAAACCACCAAATCGTTCTCTATATTTACCGCCTCAACACCGCTACCTCCGCGCTTTGCGATGCGATACAATATAGATTTGGTGTGATTGTTCATAGTCGAGTCCCTTATACCAACAAAGATATATAAAGAGCCAAATATATCCAAACATCACCCCAAAAAACAAAACTTTTGAGCTAAATAGAACAATTTTCAGCGGTTATCTGCTAAAATAGCGCTCTAATATATCCTCAAAACCATTCGCGAATCCTCCTCTCCCCACTGCACCTGCCAAGTCTTACCCTCAACCTTATCTAAGAGAATAAAGTTGTACATATTCTGAGTCTTGTAGAGCTCGTATTTACCCGGTTTAGTGTTGCCATATGACAAATCTTCGGCGTTCAACACAGACTCAAATCGGTACTCTGGGCCCTTAACGCTATACTGCACCTGCCAAATCTTTCCAGTGCGGGTGTCGAGTTTGAGAAATGTCCACAAGTTTGTGGTCTCATAGAGTTTGTAGTTGTCGCCATCTGTTGTAGCAGTCTGCGCCTCAGCACAACCAATCAGGCACGTGGTCATAAAGACCAACAAAACGAGTAACTTTTTCATAGCATTTAAGTTTTAAGTTAAACAATGTGTGTATCTTTTGTATATCTACAATTTTTCGCAAAATTACTACCCCATCGTGACAACTTATGACACAAATAAAATTTTTTTTTGCAAAAAATAGCAAAAAAAGAGTGCAAACAGATGTCTGCACTCTTTGTGGTTATGATAACTACTATCTCACCTCATTTTTGCGAGGACGGCCGCGGCGGCGTGGGGCCTCTCCAGTTGCGGCCTTCTTCGTTGCGGCCTTCTGGCGGCTCTGGCGCTCCATATTCTTCTTCACATCCTCAAGAGTGACTGGCGAAGTAGCAAGGTGACTACGACGGCGCAGTGCACGAGGGGTGTCGCCCAAGAACTTGCGACAGAAGAGCGAGAAGTGACCGTGTGATGTAAAGCCATACTTCTTAATAATACTCTTAAGCGGCATAGACGGATCGCGGAGGAGCTCACTAATCTCTATTGCGCGGTTACGCTGCATCCAGACATATGGCGTAGTATCAAAGTACTGGCTAAAGAGCAACTTAAAGTGTGACAAGCTATGGCCACAGATCTTTGCAAGGTGCTCAACATTCTTAGCATTTGGTGCATTATTAATAACCAAAGTCCTGAAGGACATATTGTTATTAAAGAGGCTATAGAACATACGCAGATAGACCTCACGCGGATAGAAGTAGCGGAAGACCACAAACATCTCCTCAATCTTAGCGTGGTGCATAGCCTTGGAATTGGCGCCCTGCTCAAGATAGAAGGCGATAGAGTCGATAACACTGCCAAGAACATTATTAATAGGCACCGCGGTAAATCGATAGTTTACCTTTGCCACCTCGGTTGCAATCGAACGGTATGTATCTCCCTCAGAGGTAATATTACCATTGACAAAACGAGCCACGAGAATCTGGCTATCCTCCTCTGCAACAATAGTATAGAGATATGAGCGAGAGCAGAACACAACATTAGATGCTACGACGCGATAGCACTCTCTCTCCTCTGATGATATTATGAAGCTACCGTTTCTGAGGAACACAAGATGGTTGTTGTCATCTTGTTCGATAACATAAGTTTCACCGGACTTAATGGTACACAAATAAAATCCTGGTTCAGGCAATTCTGAATAAGACGAGCAGGAAGTGGAACATAAAGTGTTCGTCATTTTCATAAAAATAAAATTTTTGGTTCAAGAAATCGCAACCCTCACAGCGCGCACCACTTAAGAACTGCCGTTTCCCAACACGAAAATAGTAACTTTTTTTCACATATGCAAAAAAGGTTGGCAAAATTACTACTTTCTTCATAATAATTCATAAAATAGCGATCCAGAAGTAGGTACAACTTATTGAATATTCGTCATATCCTACCATCGGATTACCCTTATTTGAGAACTATCTACTTAGAGTCGCGTTTAATAAGAAGCACAAGTCCAATGAACGTCAGTAACGCATTGACAATCAGCAACTCATAGCCAAACTTATAACCTGCAAACCAGCGTTCAGAGTTCTGTTGCAGGATAAAGCAGAGCAGTGGAGCAGCAACCGCTACAACACCTACTCCGCCTCTAATCTTCCACTTTGTAAATATTCCGAAGGCAAACAGGCCCAAAATTGGGCCATATGTATAACTTGCCAAGGTATATACAGCATCAATAACACTCGAACGGCCCAGGTGGTGCAGTATACAGATAACCACAAACATAGCTACCGCCATAGCGATATGCACGCCCTTACGCACCTTTGTAAGTTGCTCATCATCAAAGCGTTTGGCTCCCGACAACACATCTATCGTAAAGGATGTTGTAAGTGCTGTCAATGCCGAGCCTGCAGAAGAGTATGTTGAGCTTACAAGACCCAAAATAAAGAGCACACCAACAACAATAGGCATTGTCGGAGAGGTTGCCACGGTTGGGAACATATTGTCCGTGCCTGCAGGCAGAGCAATACCCATACGCTCAGCAAAGGTGTAGAGAATAACTCCCAGAACAAGCAAAATAAATATTACAATAGTCTGCAAAAAGGTCGAGACAACGAGGTTTTTCTGCGAATCACGATAGTTCTTACACGACAAACTACGCTGCATCATATCCTGATCAAGGCCCGTCATAGCAATAACCGTAAAGAGTCCTGCAAGAAACTGCTTGAAGAAGAAACGGCGGTCATTTATATCGTCAAAGAAGAAGATGCGGCTCTTTTCGCTACTCTTCACCGTCTGCACCATCTCCACAAACGACATATCGAGCTGCTTGACAACAAACCATATCGACAGAGCGATGCTCAACAGAAGGCAAATGGTCTTGAGTGTATCTGTCCAGATAAGCGACTTTACTCCACCCTGGAAGGTGTAGAGCAACACCAGCAGCACCGCCACAAAGGCATTGAGCCAGAAAGGTAGACCACAAGGCTCAAAGACAAGTAGCTGCAACACTACACATATCATAAAAAGACGCACCGAAGAGCCTAACAGCTTGGAGATGAAGAAGAACCACGCTCCTGTCCTATATGCCCCCGCTCCAAACCTCTGTTCAAGATATCCATAAATAGAGACCAGTTGCATACGATAGAATAGCGGAACGAGCACAAAGGCGATGACAAAGTATCCCGCCATAAATCCCAACGCCATCTGAAAGTAGGAGAACCCGCTACTGGCAACCATACCTGGCACAGAGACAAAGGTAACACCCGACATTGCCGCACCGACCATCGCAATCATAACCATCCACCACCTTGACGAGCGGTTACCGACAAAGAAACCCTCATTGTCAGTTCTACGCCCCGACAGATAGGCTACTGTAAATAGTAGCGCTATATAGCCCAAAATAGTGGTAAGAATTATTGCGACACTCATATCTATTCGATTTGTTAGACAAAGATAGTACTTTTATAAAAAAGAAAAGGGGTATCCAACAGAAAAGTTGAATACCCCACCTTTGTCGCCCTACAGCTATGCTCTACAGAGTGTAGGGAAGAGCTTGCACAGTACATCAAGTACCGCCTTGTGCTCAGCACCCTCTCTAAGAACCAGAATAATTGTGTTATCGCCTGCAACTGAGCCCAAAATATCTGTAGACTTGCAGTTGTCAACAACAACACCTACTGCATTCGCATAACCCGACTTTGTGGCGATAACGCAGATATTTGCCGAGAACTTGACATCCAAAACAACATCCCCAAAGCTTGACGAAGCAATATCAATACGCGAGGTCAAATGGTCTGCCGAAACATAGACATAACCCCTCTCTGGGTGTGGTATCTTAGATATATTAATCTCCTTAAAGTCGCGAGAGAGTGTGCTCTGTGTTGAGTGAACTCCTCGCTTAGCCAACTCTACGATCAGCTCCTCCTGAGAGCCTATCAACTCCTCAGAAATAATCTGCTTAATAAGCGCTAAACGATCCTTTTTCTTTCCCATAATTCCCAAGTAAAACCAAATATTCACAAATATAGACAAATTTTTTCAAAAAACGAATTAAATATATCTTTTTTTGCAAAAAAACTCAAAATAACAGTGTTCTAGGCCCTATTTTGAGAAAAACCCGTGCAAGAATTTTGGTATTTTCAGAGTTTATTGCTAACTTCGTATGAAATTGTATATCAATCCCTTGAGAACATATGAAACAGCGTCAATACCTAGCCGTAGACTTGGGAGCAACCAGTGGTCGCACAACCCTTGCAACTTTTGATGGTAGTAACATCTCTCTACGCGAGCTGACTCGTTTTGCCAATCCGATGGTTCCGATTGCCGGGTATATACATTGGAACATTGTCGAGCTATACAATCAGATTCTTTCAGCACTCGCTCTTGTTCACAAACAGGGCATTGAGCTCGATAGTATAGGTATTGACACTTGGGGCTGTGATGTGGCATATTTCGGTGCAAAAGGCAATATTATTTCTCTCCCATACTGCTATCGCGGTAGCCATACCGAGGGGGCAATGGAGGCATATTTTGAGCGTATGCCAGCAGCCGAGCTCTACAATCGTAGCGGTATTCAGTTTATGCCGTTCAATACCATTTTCCAGCTCGATGCGATAAATCGTCTGGGACTTGTCAATATCTCTGGAGTGGATAAGATTCTCTTTATTCCTGATGCGCTCAACTATATGCTTACGGGTGTTGCTGCTACGGAATACTCTGTAGCCACAACGGGTCAGATTGTGGATGCTACTACAAAGCTGCTCGACGAGAAGGTGTTGTCTGTAGCGGGCATTCGTAAAGAGCAATTTGGTCAATTTATCACCCCAGGAACTGTTCTTGGTGAGCTTACCGAGCAGAACAAGCACCATACGGGCATTACAAAGGCAAAGGTAATTGCCGTAGCGGGTCACGACACAGCCTCGGCAGTTGCGGCAGTACCTGTAGGGGCAGAGGCGGCATACCTCAGTTGCGGCACTTGGTCGCTGATGGGTATAAAGACCGAGAGCCCAATAATCACCGAGCAGAGCTTTGCCGAGAACTTCACAAATGAGGGTGGTGTAGATGGGACAATCCGCTTCTTGAAGAATATCTGCGGTCTATGGCTCTTTGAGCGTTGCCGTGCAGAGTTTACAGATGCACCAAAAGATGTGGCAGAGCTTGTGGCGCTTGCGGGTAGTGTAGGTGACGACTTCACAACGCTGATAAACCCTGACGATCCAACATTTGCAAATCCGCCTTCGATGATTGAGGCTATTGATAACTATGCCGAGCGCACCTCACAGCGCAAACCATCGACACCGGCAGAGTATTGCAACTGCATCTTCCGCTCGCTTGCAGCGCGATATCGTGAGGTCTTTACTCTGCTTGAGCAGTTTGCGGGCAGACGATTGGAGTATCTATATGTTATCGGTGGCGGAGCGCAGAATGCGATGCTTATGCAGCTGACAGCAAATGCAATCGGCAGAGATGTTGTGGTAGGCGTTGCTGAGAGTACAACTATGGGTAATATCCTTATGCAGATGCGCGCACTGGGCGATATTGAGGCGGCAGATATGCAGCGCATTATTGCGGCATCTACAAATACGAAGATATATAAACCTAACAACTAAATACAATGAACGAGACTAAGATTTTACAGGCCTACAACCTCGCAGCCGAGCGTTACGCACAGCTGGGCATTGATACCGAGGCTGTACTTGCTGCTATGCAGCGTTTTTCACTCTCTCTGCACTGCTGGCAGGCGGATGATGTGACCGGTTTTGAGGGTGCAGGCGAGTTGTCTGGCGGTATTCAGTCTACAGGAAACTACCCTGGCAAGGCGCGTAATGTAGACGAGCTGCGTGCCGATATTGAGATGGCAACATCGCTCATTCCGGGCAAGCACCGCCTCAATCTCCACGAGATTTATGGCGAGTTTGGTGGTAAGAAGGTTGACCGTGACCAGGTGGGCATAGAGCACTTCCAGGGCTGGATGGATTGGAGCGCAGCTACAGGTATGAAGCTCGACTTCAACACAACCTCTTTCTCTCATCCGCTCTCAGGCGATCTCTCGCTCTCAAACCCAGACAAAGCTATCCGCGACTTCTGGATTGAGCACAGCAAGCGTTGCCGCGCAATTGCCGAGGAGATGGGTAAGCGTCAGGGCGATCCATCTATTCTCAACATCTGGGTACACGACGGAAGTAAGGATACAACCGTAAACAAACTCAAGTACCGCACACACCTCAAGGAGTCGCTCGATGAGATTTTTGCTACAAAGTATGACAACATCAAGGACTGTCTTGAGAGTAAGGTGTTCGGTATCGGTCTTGAGAGCTTTACCGTAGGCTCAAACGACTTCTATATCGGCTATGCTGCACAGAATAATAAGATTGTAACCCTCGATACTGGCCACTTCCACCCAACAGAGTCTGTTGCCGACAAGGTATCATCACTGCTGCTCTACGTTCCAGAGCTTATGCTCCACGTTACTCGTGCTGTGCGTTGGGATTCAGACCACGTGACAACACTCAACGACGAGACTATTGAGCTCTGCCGTGAGATTGTTCGCTGCGACGCACTGGATAAGGTACACTTTGGCCTCGACTTCTTTGACGGTAGTATCAACCGCATCGGCGCCTATGTAATCGGTTCTCGCGCAGCGCAGAAGGCTATGTTGCAGGCACTGCTCGAGCCTCTTGCACAGCTTCGCCAGTATGAGGCAGAGGGTAAGTTCTTCCAGCGACTTGCTCTGCTCGAGGAGGCCAAGAGTATGCCGTGGAATGCTGTTTGGGATATGTTCTGCCTCAGAAATGGTGTTCCTGTAGGCGAAGAGTTTATCCCTGCAATCGAGCGCTATGAGCGCGAAGTTTTGGTTAACCGCAACTAATCATTGCGCCTTTGGTTTGCGGGTGAGATAAAGTTTTTGCAAAAAATTTGGTAATTCATATTTTTTGACTACCTTTGCACCCGCAAACCAAAAGGGAGTTTAGCTCAGCTGGTTCAGAGCATCTGCCTTACAAGCAGAGGGTCGGCGGTTCGAATCCGTCAACTCCCACTTAAAACAGAAGACACGTCACTAAGTAGTGACGTGTTTTTTTGTTTATATCTGTTTTCGTGAGCAAGCTCCCAAAACAGACACAAACAAAAAAGCAAGCAAACGCTTGCCTTCTGTTTTGGGATTTGACGGAGGTTAGAATTAATAGGCGGTTAGCTCGGGCTTCGCCCTCACTGATGACGTGCAGTAGCGAAAGCCACTGCACGTCATTCGAAGCCGTCAACTCCCACGAGCGAAATGAAATCGCAGACAAAGCCACTCAATTGAGTGGCTTTTGTTGTATATGTGGCAATGGGAGCTTGCTCACAAATTGCCATAGATACAACAAAAACAGTCGTACGTAGTACGGCTTTGTCTGCGATTTTATTTCCGAGGGGAGTCGACGGAAAGCGGCGCAGATTATCACGTTAGATGATAACCTGCGCCGCAATCCTCAACAGAGTACCCCCTGCACTCCGCTACCCAAAAACTACTCCACCCTTCCATCTTCACGCATCTTTTTGCGTAGGGCGGCTGGGGTGTCGTTATAATGGTGCTTAAAGAGCTTGATAAAGTGTGAGATATTGGTAAAGGCGCACTCTGTACCTATCTCCGAGATTGTCTTCTGGCTGGTTGTGAGCAGGATTTTTGCCAAATGGAGGCGTTGCTCCACCAACCAGCGATGGGGCGGAGTACGAAACTGTGTCCAGAACTCCTTTTTGAACGCTGTAAGTGAGCGATGTGTCTGCTCGGCAAGCTGCTCGATAGATATATCGTTGAAGATATTGTTATATACCGTCTGTATAAACTCCGTCTGGTAGCGATCTGCACCCGAGACAAGTCGCTTTCGCAAGCAGTTATCCTCACCAGAAAGGATAATGAGCACCAACTCCGATAGTTTCATCTGCTGACTGATGCGATTATTACGAAAGGTCTGCAGGCGGAAGTTACGATTTACCGAGTGGAAAAATTCCGCAAGCATCTCGGTAGGTGTTGTGACTATAAAGTTGTGATGGCGGCACTGCTCGCAAAGGTGGTTACTCTGCGCGTTGACAGCGTAAGATGTTGATAGATTGACAATTATCTGTTGCAACAAATCCGTTGATAGATAGAAGATAATCTGCTCAAAACATCCATCTTTTGGATAATGCTCGACATAGTGGATACCTGGCTGAAGCAGGTAGACATCGCCCGCAGCAATGGTCGTACTATGGTCGTTGTGGTAAATTAACTTCTCGCCACGTGTGACCATTCCGATAGCCATTCGGGAGAGTTGAAGGGAGCGAACACCACTACTTGTGTTCTCTGTAACCTTCAATAAATCAGGAGATTCTATTGTCTGCATACATCTATATTTTTTTGATATATGCAAAAGTAAGGCAATAGCCGTCAGATGACAACTATTGCCTATTTTTCACAAAAGTTAGGACTAAACCGAACAATATCAGAGCCCTATACCCAGACTATTACTCCTTAAATAGGTCTATCTCGCCGCGTTCAACCTTATGGTAGAGCGCCGTAAGTTCACCAATAACCGGTGAGATATACTCCATTGTATCGGCAATTGCGCTATTCTCTCCACCCTTAATGCGGTAGAGCATTGTGGCATAGAGTGCACGGAAGCAGAGCTCTGTATCGCTAATATTTTTACCCAAAGCGGTACGCAGAGTTGGCAAATATGGCTCAAGACGTGCAAATGTTTGGCGATAGTGCGCACCGACAGGCAGATCCATAAGTTGCAGATGGAGGTTGTGCATATCGGCAATAAGGTGGAGCGTGTGATTGAGATGGCCACTGCTCTCCTTCTCCTCCTCACGCAGCAGTGCTACAATATCCATATACCACATAAGCAGTATATTCTGGCTCTCCTCTGTAAGGTTACGCGGAGCGACAAACTGCGAGTAGATAGCCTCTGGACTAAACTGCAGCGCGCGCAACAGGTCCTCCAACTGCCATAGGTAGAGGATGTACTCGGCTATATTCTCCTTTCGTTTTGCTTGTGCTATATCCATAAGTATGAATTTTAGTAGTGGGTTCTATAAATTAGGTCGAGTTGATTTTGAGTATTATTTCGAGCAGGTTTTGCTGCTTTTGTGAGGGCGCAATAACCTATTGTAACCGAGCAAAGCAGTGAAAGATGCCAAAATAAGACCAAAAGCAACCGAAACAGATCCCAATAATGTTAAATATTTAATTGCCTAATTTGTAGAACACACTACTTTAGGCTTTGCATTTCGATTAACTTTGCATAGATACCTCCCAGTGCGATAAGCTGCTCGTGAGTACCCTGCTCGGCAATGCGACCCTCGTCAACAACGATAATCTTATCGGCGTGCTGAATGGTCGACAGACGGTGAGCAATAACCACCGATGTACGGCCCTTAAGCATTCGCGTAAGTGCCTGCTGTACAAGCTTTTCACTCTCTGTGTCGAGCGCCGATGTTGCCTCATCGAGAATTAAGAACTCAGGATTTTTGAGTACCGCACGGGCGATGCTAAGTCGCTGACGCTGACCACCAGAGAGTTTTGCGCCGCGATCACCGATATTGGTATCGTAGCCATCTGTCGCCGCCACGATAAAGTCGTGTGCATTGGCAATCTTTGCAGCCTCGACAATCTCGCTTTCGGTTGCTCCCTGCTTACCGAGTGCGATATTTTCACGAATAGTGTCGTTAAAGAGCACTGTATCTTGCGAAACAAGGCTTATCTTGCTACGCAATGACTCCTGAGTAAACGACTTGAGCGGCTTGCCGTCCACAAGAATCTCGCCCACACTCGGATCATAGAATCGTGGCATAAGCTCACTCAGAGTAGACTTTCCGCCACCTGAAGAACCTACGAGGGCAACGGTCTCTCCCTTGTTTATAGTAAAGTTGATGTTGTGCAGAATCTCACGAGTGCCGTCATATGAGAAACTGATATTGCGGAACTCAATCTTCTCCTTCAGACCCTCAAACTCGGTTGCATCAGCAGCATCAGTAATCTCGCTCTTGGCATCTATAACCTCGAAGATACGCTCACCAGCAGCCACACCCTGGTTGATATTGGCAAACTGGTCGATAAATGCACGTACAGGGCGAGTAATCTGCGAGAAGGCGGCAATAAAGGCGATAAAACCAGCTGCACTCATCGAGCCCTTTGTAACCAACGCACCGCCGAAGACAAGCACTACAGCCACGGCTGTAATACCCAAAAACTCACTCATCGGAGAGGCGAGTTGCTGACGACGAGCCATCCAGAGCATAAGGCGCGAAAGCTCGGCATTTATCTGGTGGAACTTAACTCGGATATACTCCGTAGCGGTATAGGTCTTGATAATCTTAATGCCCGAGAGCGACTCGTCAAGCACGCTAACCATATCTCCCAACTGCTGCTGAGCACGTGATGCTGGGTGGCGCAGACGCTTGACAATACCGCCAATCAGAAGACCTACAATTGGCAAGAAGAGGACTGCAAAGAGTGCCAACTCCCACGATACATTGAGCATCAGCACAAGGTAGCCAATGATAAGGAATGGCTCACGGAAGGCCACCTGAAGGGTGTTTGTAATACAAAACTGCACAGCCATAACATCCGAAGTAATGCGCGAGATGATATCTCCCTTGCGCTGCTCGGAGAAGTAGCCGACATTCATATCGATAATGTTATCGAACATCATATTACGCATACGCTGCAGCGTAGTGGTACGCATACACTCAACCGTATAAGCACTAAGGTAGCGGAAGAGGTTTGAGAGCATATTTGCCGAGACAACAACCACACCGAGCAGAGCAAGCACGCGGGTCATAGTAAACTCTGTACCAAAGAGCATTGTGTAGATATAGCTCAACCACTCGGTCAGCGCCTCCTCCTTAAGTGCAAAAGCGGGCATCTGATATGTAGGCACAAAGGCAAAGCCCTTGTCAAACATAGTGTTGAGAATCGGAATAATCAGCGCATATGTAGCTGTATTAAAGAGCGCGTGCAGTGCTGCTGTAAAGAAGTATGGCACTGCATAGCGGCTTATAGGGCTTGCAAACTTAAGTAGTCGCAGATAGGTCTTAAACATAGTCTTACTTTTTATACCATACCTTCGTTGTGATACTCCTCAACAGACTTGATATAGTGGGCAATGGTATCCTCCATATTCATAAACGACTTGCCACCAGCTGCGTTGTGGTGTCCGCCACCGTTAAAGTAACGTCGAGCAAAGGTATTAACATCTACCATACCGTGGCTACGAAGCGAGACGCGAATAAAACCACCCTGCTGCTCGGAGAACATAGCCGACATCTTAACCTTCTTTATCGAGAGCGGATAGTTTACAAAGCCCTCGCTATCGCCCTGCTGGAACCAGAACTTACGCATCTCATCCTCAGTAAGGGAGATATATGCCACCGTACCCTTGAGCAGAGTCTTCATCTTGCGGTTAATAACATAGCCAAACAGACGTGCACGACCCTCAGTAAACGAGTTATAGACATTGTTGTAGATTGTCGGCACATCGATACCCGTCTCAAGCAGATCTGCTGCTGCACGGAACAGGTCTGGATTGATGTTTGAGAAGGCGAAGTTACCCGTATCGGTAATCATACCGACATAGAGGAGGGTTGCGATGGTCTGATTAAAGACCTCACGACCATAGGCCGCCTTGATAATCTCCGAAACAAGATATGCCGTGCTTGACGACTCCGGGTACGAAAATACCAAGTCAAACTCGCTCGATGGGTTGAGGTGGTGGTCTATCAGAATGCGCTTAGCGGTGGTATTTGCCGCAATAATCTCTGTCAGCGCCTCAAGACGTGAGAGCGAGCTCATATCGGCACAGATAACCACATCTGCCGCCTCAATAACACTCTGTGACACCCCCAACTTATCCTGTGCGTGGATAATCAGTTCATCGCTCTTTGGCATCCACTTCAGATAGTACGGAAAGCGGTTTGGCAGAATACAGTGTACTGTATGTCCACGCTGCTTAAGCACCTCTGACAATGCAAGAGAGGAGCCTATAGCATCTCCATCGGGGTTAGTGTGTGAGAGAATAACCACCTTCTTAGGTGTGGCAAGCATCTGCCTAAATATCTCTATCTTATCTAAATCTAAATTCATAATCAAAAAACTAAATGTCTATCGCATCGAGACTGTGCCAGAGCCAATCATATTGCCGTCAGCATAGAGCTCAATAGAGTACTGACCCTCGGTAAAGCCACTACCACGGTAGTAGATACTTACCTCAACGTCCTGATTCTGGTAGTCCACCTCACGCACAGCTGAGTAGCCGATATTCATACCCTGATACTCAAATGTAGGCATACTCTCTGAAGTGAGCAGGTAACCATCTGGCGACTTGATGCACAGGTATACCTTGCGGTGACCAGGTGCTGCAAGTTCGTTTGGAGTAATAGCAAAATCTACACGCAGAGTGGTCGCCTTGCTGACTCTTGAAATCTCCTTGTCGTTAGCATTGAGTGCCGCCATAGAGATGCTACGTGTACGCAGAACTGCACCCTGACGCACGCGATTTTCGAGCTCCGAAGCCTTCTCCTCAGCCACGTCTGCACGCAGACGGGCTGTCGAAATCTCCTTGCGGTACGATACATTCTCAGCAACGAGCTTCTTATTGAGGTTGTTGAGCGAGTCAATCTGCTTGAGGTAGTTACGCATCACGCTGCGCAGAGTACCCACCTCCTTCTCATACTCCTTAATCTTGGCGTAGTTCCAACGGCGCTCACGCTTAAGCTGCTCCATCATCTGATTTGCCTCAACAAGGCGTGCAGCGATAGTGTCGTTAGTGAACTTAAGGCTGTCGTACTCAGTAATCAAGCTCGACAGGTTGCTCTGAATAGAGTCACGGTCGACCTTAAGCAACTCATAATCGCGCTGTTGCTGGCGATTTATATTGAAATAGAGGGCTGAAATACCTGCCAAAATGATAGTCAAAAGGATTATCACAACGCGATATCCACGCAGCGACTTTTTCACCGCGCCATCAACATCTTCCTCACCGTAATCGTCGTAACGATCATCATCGTAATCGTAGTCGTACTTATTATCTGCCATAATTGTAAAGTTTACGAGACAAAAGTAGTAATAATTAGTTTAATATCCAACCATTGCATAGTACAAAGTACTATAAGCGACCTTTTGAATTTCAAGATGGCCCTTTTTCGTCAAAAATTGGGCACTTTTTTCACCTGAATAAACCCGATAAAAATGCAGATTTATTTTGAATTCATATAGATAAAAACTATTTTTGCGCCTTAAATATTGTAATTAATCAAAAAATAAAAGGTTATGAGATTGTTTTTTAATTATCTTTCTGCGCTGCTGGCAGCAGTTATTCTGCTCTGCCCAGCTTGTGAGCAGACACCAAATGGTGGCGTTGATGAGAAGACAACCGTTACCATACTTGCCACACTTGAGAATGGTCGAGAGTGGAAGGCTGGCGACGAGGTAAGCATCAACAACGTTAAGTATGTTGTTGAGACTGGTGGCTCTTCAACAGTATCTATCGAGGATGTAGCCGCTGCAGACTACTACTATGCAGCTTACGACTTTGGTAATGGTGCTATTGAGGGTACAAACCTCTCATTGGAGATCCCAGCGCTGCAGAGTCCTGCTATTTCAATGATTCAGCCAATGGTTGCATCAAACGGCAACAACAAGCTTGTTTTCAAAAACCTGCTCGGCACTTTGCGACTTGCCCTCAACGGTAGCGGCGCTGTTAATCGTCTGGTTCTCAGCTCACTCGATGATGCTATTGTAGGTCACGGCGTGGCAAATATGGACTTTGCTGGCTCTCCTGTACTGGAGATTGCTGCAGATGGTTCTCGCTCTGTAACTGTTGATTTGGGCAAAGCGGTTACACTGCCAACAACTGTCGACATTGTCCTTCCAGCAGTTGCATACTCTGGTTTCACACTGACCGTTTACGGTGCAAATGACGAGATTATGAGCGGCTACTCAATCTCTGCTACAGAGGTTCTGCGCGGCGATATTCAGATGGTAGATGTTGCTTATCAGCCTGATACTGAGGCTCCAACATACCTCACTGCAGCTATCGAGAATGATGCTGAGGGCAAACCTTACTCTTGGAGCGCAAACTCTGTACTCTATGTCAATGGCACCCCTGCGCAGCTGGCAGGTGGCCAGGGTACTGCAAACGGCGAATTTGGCCCTGTATCTTCGGCTGATGTATACTACGCATCAACCTCTTCAGCCTCTGCAAATGGTCTGAGTGGTCAGACAATGCGTATCGCTATTCCTGCAACACAGCGCTACAATAGCGCACTTGCAACTATCAACCCTGCAGTTGCAAAGTCTACAACTAACAATTTGTCACTCAGCTACTTGGGTGGTGTTGCAACCATTAAGATTACTGGTCCACACATCCTGCGTCAGGTGAGCCTTATGGGTAAAAATAATCGCCGTCTTGCTGGTTCTGGTGTGGTAGATATGTCAACAAGCACCGCACGCCTCTCACTCAACTCTGATGCCTCTAAGGAGGTGACTGTAGATTGTGGTACCGCTGGTGTAAGCATCGAGAGTGGCGCTACTTTCCGCTTTGTTCTGCCTGCAGAGGACTACTCTGAGGGCTTTACACTCTCTATGCTCGACACAAACGGTCAGACAATGAGCTACGAGGTTGCCGGCTGCACTATCAGCCGCAACGCAATCTCTACCCTTGCTGATGTTGAGTGGCAGAGTGCACAGGGCGATGGTAACAACCTCAGCCGCCTGGGCTACGCAAACTGCTATATGGTTCATATGGCTGGCGACTACACATTCAAGACTCGCCACATCGACAACACTCCAATCAACAACATCGCAAAGGTTGACTGGCTTTGGGTATCAAAGGTTGAGGGTCAGAATGGCAACGCCCTTATCTCAAATGTAAGCTATGCTGATGGCACAGTCTCTTTCACAGCCTCTGAGTATGAGGGTAATGCCCTGCTTGCAGCATTTGATGCCGCTGGCGAGATTATTTGGTCTTGGCATATCTGGATGACCGACAAACCAGAGGTTTACGACTACCAGAACAACTATATCGAGCAGAGTGGTGGTCTTACTGATGGCTACTACTGTATGGACCGTAACCTTGGTGCTACAGATGCTACCCTCTGGGGTGGCTATGAGACATTCGGCCTCTACTACCAGTGGGGTCGTAAGGATCCATTTATCGGCGATACCGCTGAGGAGCGTGAGCAGCAGTATGTTGAGGCAAATGGCCGCTATGAGTGGGTTGAGAAGGTTAGCACATTTGGCAATAGCGACAAGCTGACTATCTGCAACACCGCTTACTCTCAGGCTAAGTGGGAGGCAACTGCAACAAACAGCACTATCGGTACATTTGCTTATGCTGCAGCACACCCTATGACATTCCTCACAGGCGGTACTGGCAGCCAGGCTAACTGGCTCGATATGAAGGGCTTAGACGCGACTGAGAAGAACAACATCGCATACGATGCTGACAAGAGCCTCTGGCGTCCATTCCAGAAGAGCAACTACGATCCATGTCCTGTAGGCTACCAGGTACCACGAAAGGCTATGTGGATCTGCCTAGACTCTTACAACAGCGTATATACTGACGACGGTTTTGTAAATACTACAGCTGCTGATGTTGAGTCTTGGTTCCCATCTTCAGGTTGCCGTAGTGCACATCCAACAGATGGCGGTGCACTGATTAAGGTGCAGAAGGCGAGCGGTTATGCTTACTTGTGGACATCTGAACTGCAGGCTTCAGAGCAGTCATTCCGATTCTACTACCACGCCCCTATGTTTGATGGTATCCAGTCTGCTGGTTGGGGTAATGGTTATAATGTTCGTTGTGTAAAGGCTTACTAAAAATATGAATAGACTATCAAATATGTTTCTGGCAGCACTGAGCGTAGTATCAGTGCTGCTGACAACCTCTTGTAACACTGGCGGCGACACTCCTGCTGATGAGCCAAAGCCAGTAGATATCTCTCTGCTCTTTAGCTCACCTAAGGTTACTTTCTCTGCTGAGGGTGGAGTAACAGAGGTTATGGTTGTAACAAATGCCGAGTCTTGGGACTTTGTAAACGCAATCTCTTGGGCAGAGGTTGAGCGCACAGACGAGGGCATATCTATCTACGCTACAGAGAACAAAAGTAACAGCAACCGTAATGGCGATATCCTTATCATCGCTACAACTGGCACAACTGTAAAGGAGCGTACAATTGCCGTTGAGCAGGTGGCAAGCGGTGGCACCTCTACTGGTGGCGACCTTACATTTGAGTGTCCTGTATTTGAGCAGCTTATGCTCAGCTCGTTTGACTACAATGGCGACGGCACACTCTCTACAGAGGAGGCTGCACGCGTTACAAATCTCGACCTTACACTCGACGAGAACTCTGAGACCGAGCAGGAGCCTATCACCTCACTGAAGGGTATTAAGAACTTTGTAAACCTTGTAAATCTCGACTGCCCAGGCAACCTTATCACATCGCTCGATTTGAGCGGCATGGAGAAGCTCGAGTATGTTGACTGCAGCTATAACAAGATTAAGAGTCTTAATGTAGCTGGTTGTAAGTCTCTCAAGTGGCTCTACTGCTATGTAAACGAGATTCAGACCGTACTCCACGAGGGTTGCGACAAGCTTATGTTCTTCCAGGCATATAAGAACAAGCTGACAAGTGTTGATATGAGTGGCAAGCCTGAGTTGATATACTTTGATGTTATGCTCAACTCTCTGCGTGAGGTTAAGTTTGACAACTGTCCAAAGCTCAATGTTGCAGCACTCGGCAATAACAACCTTATCTCACTCACCCTTGAGGGCCTTCCTGAGCTATATACACTTGGTTGCTACAATAACAACATCGCTTCTCTTGACCTGAGCAAACTGCCAAAGCTTGAGATGCTGGAGTGTTATACAAATAATATTGCAGTTCTCGACCTGTCAGCTAACAAGCTCCTATCGTCGCTCAACTGCCAGAACAACCTCATCTCAGAGCTCAATATTGACAACTGTACCACCCTGCGTAAGCTCGATTGCAGCAACAACCGCCTCACTGGCACCCTCGACCTTAACAAGTTCAAAGCTCTGACCTCTGTCGCTTGCGGTGGTAACGGCTTTACTGCAATCAATGTTGCCGAGTGTACAGCTCTCACATCGCTCTCGTGCGCAAATACAATGATTACCGCACTCGACACTACATCGCTCAAGATGCTCGAGTCACTCATTGCAAACGACTGCCTCATTACAACTATGGACTGCAGCAATAACCGCGCACTTAAGACCCTCTATCTGCAGGGCAATCCACTCACATCGCTCGTTCTTGCTACTGGCCAGACAATCGCGGATATGAAGATTGACAACTACGACGTTATCAGCTACAAGTAGCCGTTTAACCGATACAAAAAAATAGCACCCCGAGTCTTCGAGGTGCTATTTTTATTTGGAGTAGCGGACTACTTATACTCAACAGTGATTGTCTCAATATTTGAGTGGCTCGTACCTGCTGCAGTAAAGACGATGCGTGACTTACATTCACCGCTCCACTCAGCAACAGATGTTGTTGCAAAGGTTGTAGTGGTGTATGTGTCGTTCTCCTTTGCCTTAAGGTCAATCTGATAACCCACCGGAGCAGTAAGGGTAACCTTTGTGATTACCTTGCCATTCTGTGCCTCAATACGCAGGTCGTTTGAAGTTGTACGGCCAATGTAGATACAATCACGACCATCTGCGTTATTTGTTCTCCAAGAGCCAGTAGACGAAATAAGAACATCGCCGCTGTAGATAGTACCTACACTATTACCGCTTCTTACGTCTGCTGGCATATCTGCAGGGAAGGCAAGAGTAATTGTCTGTGGCTGACCACCCTCTGCTGGAGCATCCTCAACAACTACCTCAACAGCTGTAGAGGTTGTTGCTACGTGAAGTGTCTCATCTGCAGGATTTGCTGTAACGGTTACCTTATAAGAGCCTGCAGCTACATTCTCAAAAGTTGCAGTTGTTGCAGTAACGGTTACGCTCTGCTCACCACAAACAACAGTGTAGTCTTTTGCACCCTCAACGGCTGTCCACTCAACGGTTACGGTATTGGCAGTAACTGTAGCGGTCACTACTGGTGCCTCAAGTGGAGTTACTACAGGCTGCTCAGGAACCACTGGAGTCTCTGGCTCCTCAGTTGCTGCGCCGTCGATGTAGTAGATATAATAATAGTAGGTGCTTTGGCTACCTGCAAAGTTAAACTTTGTACTCGAGTAGTTGTTCAGATAACGAGAGTGGAGAGTGTTGTAGACTGTTACATAGTAATTCGCACTGCTCATAGATACCACCCAAGTAGCCTCCTCATCCTTTGCGGCCTTAAAAGAGAGGTCGCTTGCCCAATTCTCAGCATCATATGTACCAAAGAGGTAACCCTCAGCGGCTTTGAAAGCAAAGGTGTCAGCTGTAACGCCAGCCTCAACAGTAAATACTGCTGTATTCTCTGGAAGTGTGTTAGCCTCTATCTCAAGAGCATCAGTAATAGTTGCATTACTTGTGAACTTAAGCGCGCTACCATCCTCAACGGTTGAGAGGAGCTTGGCTGTTGAAGATGCAACCTTCTTTGTTGAGAAAATAACCTTATCACCTGCAGTAAGAGCAGTGATGTCGGTCATAAGCTTGTAAACCTGTGGCTTCTGCTGCTCAACAAGATCAGTTACACGGAACTGAGCAACATCTGCACGCTCGAAAGTGAGCTTCTTATCGGTCAGATCAACGGTCTTTGTATAGTTTGCTCTGTCAGTTGCAACAGTTACGGTGAATGATGTGCCGCTAAGGTCGGTTGGAACAGTTACAAACCACACAACATCCTCGCCAGTAGCTGTACGACCACCGAGGTTGAGGGTGATATCCTCGTAGTTGTTGTACCACTTTGCATTCTCAAGTGTACCCTGCTCCTGAACCTTGAACTCAACAGCACCCGCAGGCTTTGCAACAGATGAGAATACAACCTTCTCAATCTTCTCGCCAGCAGGGATACCTACAAGGGTCATCTTTGCAAATGCAACCATACGAGCAAACTTGAAGCTAATCTTGCTCGGAACGCTCTCTGTAACAACAGGGTTCTCTGACACCAAGATATCAGCCTTAGGGTCGTAGCTGCTCTCTGTAGGGGTCTGCTCCTGAGGCACTGTAAGGTTTACAGAAGAGAGGGTAGACTTATAAGCATACGGATAGAAGGCGCCAAAGGTGTACTTTGTTGCACCATCTGTTGTTGTAATGTCGGCAGTAAACTCTGCACAGTTATTTGTAAGGGTATAATCCTCGTGTGTTGCGCTCTGACGACGAGATGTGCTCTCATCTGCAAAGTAGATGATATTGAGCTGCTCACCACGCTCTGCCCAACGAATCTCTGTACCCTCAATGTATGTTCTTGACTCTGCTGCAAGAGCCTCAATTGTAACAGTTGAGCTCTTCTCAACAACAATCTGCTCGTCTGCACTCTTAACACAAGAGCTGAGAAGAGCAGAAATAGCTGTAAGTGTGTATACAAGTTTCTTCATAGCTGTAATGTGTTAAAAGTCACCAAAATCGTTAAAATTAGGATTTTCGCCCGGCAATCCGATACCGTCTGAGATGGTAAATCCCGCCTCAGTCACAATGTTCAGAACCTCCAACAGAGGGCTCTGATAACCATAGTTTACTGCATTAACCTTCTTCATAAGTCTTAAAAAATTGTCCGTTAAAGATTTATTTTGGCCGCAAAGGTAGTAAAATTTTTGAAATCATATTCTGTGAATATGCAAGATTTGCTATCTTTGTGAAAAATATCAAAGATTATGAAGCAGTGGCTTTTACTTTTTATAGCAGTTTTCTCACTCTGCAGCACAGCTCTCGCCGCAGATATTGACGGCACAGGAAACCTTACTGAGCACACCTTCAAGCACAAAGGAGTTGAGTACGATTATTGGCTCTATATCCCGAAAAATATGGCCGAAAATGCTCCTCTACTGATGGTCTTTCACGGCTATGGCTCAAAAGATATCCCATCTATCAAATATGGTTTTCACCCCGTGGCAGACAAGTACGGTTTTGCTATCTGTTATCCTCGCGGACCAAAGGATTTTAAGGGGAAACATTACTGGAGTGTGGGTTACCAATTCCACATCGAAAATGGTGCGGAGCGCGATGATGTCGGGTTTGCCGTAAAGTTGGCAAAGCATCTGCAGAAGAGGTACAAACTATCTACAAAAAATCTCTTTGCAACAGGTCACTCAAACGGTGGTGCAATGTGCTATATGCTTGCATATCAAGCAGCTGACATCTTTACAGCCGTAGCCCCTATGTCGGGTCATATTATGGAGTGCCGCTACCGCACACTCAAGCCAAAGCGACCAATTCCACTGATGGAGGTACACGGAACAGAGGATAAACTATCTCGTTGGAATGGCGACCCATACAACAACGATGGTTGGGGTGCCGACATTGCCATTCCTCGTGCCGTAGGGCTGTGGGCAGCTGTAAATCGCTGCACACACGAGCAGACAGAGGTACTTCCGCTAATCAAAAATAAGATCATTGCCCACCGATATGTTGGGGGCACAGATGGAAATCAAGTATGGCTATACGAGGTTGTCGGGGGAAAGCACAACTGGGCAAGTGATAGTATGGACACCGCTGCCGAGGTTTGGAAATTCTTCTCCATCTATCTCAAATAGAGCTACTTAACCTTGCAGTCTAATGGGTATTTAAGCCCCTTAAAATCAGAGATATAGGCACGAATACTGCCGACAATTATCGGCGATTCGAGAAGTACGGGGAACTTATTTTTATCATCCGTAATCCAGATAAAAAACTCCGAGCCGTCGGTAAACGAAAAACCCTCGCTTGTACCAAGTGTGCAGGCGAGTTTTATTGTCCTGAACTTACCTTTCTGCGGTACACGACACACCTCACGACCTAAGAGCCTATATTTGAGCACCTTAATAGTATCCTCAAGCACCATCTCCAAGTTATAAACCTCCCCCTCTTTAAGGGTTGAAGCATCTACAGAACGGAGGTTAAAATAGAGTGATACTGGATCCATTCTACGCTCTGTAAGTGCCATGGTCTTTGTTCTTGGCTCCCTCTGGCGGCTCTGTGCCCAGGTATGCACCTTAAGGCTATCCCAATCGTAACGATAGTGGCTGCGGAATGTATAGTCACTCTCACGGATATTACTCTCAAAGCGTTTTGTGCGCTTAGTCAACGTATCAACAAGGATGTCGTATCTATCCTCGAGGTTGAAAAACCAACGATACTCAGGCATAATCTTACCCAAGCCCATAACGCGATAGACACTCTTACCATCAAGTGTATCGAGAGTAGTCTGCACCGTCACAGTCGCCATCTCTGTATTTGGAACGAGCTTCGCCTTATAGGCTACACGATAGTCGAGCTGCTCGCCGGCATTATATACTTGTGCCCATAGCGAGAGCGTGGTAAAAAGCGATATTACAACCGTTACAATCCTCTTCATAACCTTATAACGAACAAAAATCGCTCCCTATTATGAGATCTTCGAAAAATCCACATCCTGCTCGGTCGAATAGCGCGCCTTAAGCTCTCGGAGCGGATAGTGTTGAGGCTCAGCAAGTGCCGAGTCTATCGACAGCAGCGCCATTGCCGCCTGTTGTGCCACTTGTAGTATCTGATTGTCGAGTGTCGGGTTGGCAATCTTCAGACTCACCGCCTCGCCACTCTGCAGCGTGCCGTGAATATCTCCTGCGCCGCGCAGTTGCAGGTCAAGCTCGGCAAGTCGGAAGCCATCTGTGGTTTCGCACATAGCTTCCAGACGTGTTCTCGACTCCTTCGATAGCTTTTCGTCGGACATCAGGATACAATATGACTGATTTGCACCTCGGCCCACACGACCTCGCAACTGGTGTAGCTGCGCAAGGCCGAAACGCTCTGCCGACTCGATAACCATCACCGTAGCATTCGGCACATCTACACCCACCTCGATTACAGATGTTGCCACAAGGATATCTGCTTCGCCACACTTAAACTGACGCATAGACTCCTCCTTATCCTCTGGCTTCATCTTGCCGTGACACGCCGAAACACGGTATTTCGGCAGCGGAAAATCCTGCACAATGGCGGCAAAACCCTGCTCCAGGTTGGCATAGTCAGCCTTCTCCGACTCCTTGATAAGCGGATAGACAATATATATCTGGCGACCCTGCGCAATCTGATCGCGCATAAATCCAAAGAGTCGCAGACGAGCCGAGTCGTAGTAGTGGAGCGTACGAATAGGCTGACGACCTGGTGGGAGCTCGTCGATAATCGACACATCGAGATCGCCATAGAGGGTCATTGCAAGTGTACGCGGAATAGGCGTTGCAGTCATTACAAGGATATGCGGCGGATTGTTGTTCTTTGTCCACAGTCGCGCACGCTGCTCAACACCAAAGCGGTGCTGCTCGTCAATAACCACAAAACCGAGGTTTGAGAACTGCACTCGCTCCTCAAGCAGGGCGTGCGTTCCCACAAGAATATCTATCTCGCCCGCAGCAAGTGCCGCAAGAATCTCTCGGCGCTCCTTGGTCTTCGTTGTACCAGTCAGCACACCCACTCGAAGACCGATGTCGCCCACCATCTTTACGATTGTGGCGTAGTGCTGGCGCGCCAAAATCTCGGTCGGTGCCATCATACAGGCCTGATAGCCATTGTCAACTGCAAGAATCATCGACAGCAGCGCCACAACGGTCTTACCACTACCTACATCACCCTGCAGCAGGCGGTTCATCTGACAGCCCGAGACGGTATCGGTGCGAATCTCCTTAATCACCCTCTTCTGTGCGCCAGTCAGTGGAAATGGCATACGGGTGTTGTAGAAGGTGTTGAAGTAGTTTCCCACACGACCAAAGTGAAAACCTGCGTGTGCCTCAGTACGCGCCGTGCGACGCGACTGGATATTTAGCTGTATACCGAATAGTTCGTCAAACTTAAGACGGTACTGCGCCTGCTTGAGCATTATTGCCGACTGCGGGAAGTGGATGTTGTAGAGCGCCTCCTCAAGGGTTATAAGGCCGTACTTATTGCGCAGATAATCAGGCATATAGTCCTCTATCTTGCCCTTTACATTCTCCCAAATCTTAGAGATTATGTTGTACATACCCTTTGTGCCAAGTGCCGAAGAGAGCTTCTCGGTTGTCGAGTATATACCCTGCATCGAGCACTGCACCTTGCGCGTTGCAGCCACCTCAACCGCCTCCACCTCGGGATGGACAAGGCTCAGCTCGCTACGATAGAATGACGGGCGACCAAAGACAAGGTACTCACGACCCAGCTCAAACTTATTCTCCACCCACTTTATGCCACGAAACCAGATAAGCTCCGCACGACCCGTATTGTCCGAAATATAGACTACAAAACGCTGATTACGCCCCTCGCCAAAGAAGTTTTTACCCGTCACACGACCACGAATCTGGATATAGCCACTCTGGGTATTTGCCTCATTCAACTCGCCGATATTGTAGACCTTTGTGCGGTCAATATAGCGAAACGGGAAGTGGTAGAGCATATCACGCACCGTATGCACACCAATCTCCCTTCCGAGCAGCTTGGCACGCACATCTCCCACACCAGAGACAAACTTTATGCTATTATCCAATGGGTTCATAGTACAAATTTAGTAAAAATTACCTATTTTTGTAGTCATAACAGAGCTTTTGCTATGAATTTGACAAAATTTTCTCGCCGAAAGAGCCTACAGGTGGCTATCGGCTCGACAAAAATTGGCGGTGACAACCCCATTGCTGTACAATCTATGACCAACACGGCGACTGCTGATGTTGCCGCATCGGTTGCTCAGATTGAGCGCATAGCCGATGCCGGTGCGCCGATTGTGCGTCTGACGGCACAGGGCATAAAGGAGGGTGAGGCCTTTGCCCAGATTATGCCTGCGCTGCGTAGTGAGGGGTATCAGACCGCCATTGTTGCCGATATACACTTTGTACCGCAGATTGCATCTATCGCTGCCGACTGTGTCGATAAGGTGCGCATAAATCCGGGCAACTACCGCACAGAGGGCGGCGAGCTGGAGGCGCTAATCGAAAAGTGTCGCAAGCGCGGCGTGGCACTGCGAATTGGAGTCAACCACGGCTCACTCGCACGCCACATAGTCGATAAGTTTGGTGACACTCCGCAGGGTATGGTCGCCTCAGCGATGGAGTTTTTGCGTCGCTGTCGCGCGGCAAACTTTGACCAGGTAGTTGTCTCGATGAAGTCCTCAAACACCCGTGTAATGGTGCACGCCTACCGACTGCTTGTTGAGGCGATGGAGGCAGAGGATATGCTCTACCCTATCCATCTCGGCGTAACAGAGGCGGGAAATGGTCTTGAGGGTCGCATAAAGAGCGCCGTAGGTATCGGAGCACTTCTTGCCGACGGTATTGGAGATACAATTCGCGTATCACTCACCGAGGCGCCCGAGAATGAGATTCCTGTGGCACAGATGCTTGTGGAGCACTTTTCGGCTCGCGAGGGAGAGTTTACAGTAGCTCATCCAGAGCTCTATAGCCCAACTGAGTACCGTCGTCGATCAGATATTCAGACTCCGATAATTCATAGCGAAGTTACAGACGAGTTTTTGGTTATCGACGCCCTGTCGAACAACCCAACTGCCGAGTGGAGAGCAGCAATACTAAACCTTGAGAGTGAAAAACAACCTGTTGTTATCCGCCGCAAGTATGAGGGCTCATTGGAACAGGTTGCAATTCGTGCCGCTGCCGATATGGGTAGTCTACTGCTCGATGGGCTTGCAGATGGCGTATGGATTGATGCGCCACAACTGACAGAGCAGCAGTTGACAGAGCTTGAACTCAACATTCTCCAAGCTTCACGCGTAAGAATCTCACACACAGAGTATATCGCTTGTCCAAGTTGTGGTCGTACGCTCTACGACATTGAGGGTACACTCGCCCAAATCAAGGCAAAGACCTCGCACCTGAAAGGTCTCAAAATCGGTGTTATGGGCTGCATCGTAAATGGCCCAGGCGAGATGGCTGATGCCGACTATGGTTATGTTGGTGCTGCAGCGGGTAAGATTACCCTCTACAAGGGTCGTGAGGTGGTCTGCCGAAACATCCCGCAAGAGCAGGCTCTCGACCGACTGATTGAGATTATTAAGGAAAATGGTGATTGGACAGAATGTTAATACTTCCTGCTACATACTTGCCTGATATAGAGTACATTACCCGTCTAATTGCGGCGGATGACGACTATATTATCGACTGCGGAGAGCACTACATAAAGCGCTCTTGCCGCAACCGCACACGCATAATGACGGCAAATGGTGTGCTCGAGTTGACCGTGCCCGTTGTAAATGCCAACCGCCCGCGTACACCTATGACCCGTATGCAGATAGACTACTCAAAGCCGTGGCAACACCAGCACTGGGTGGCAATAGAGTCGGCATATCGCTCCTCGGCCTACTTCGACTTTCTCGCCGAGCGTCTGCGCCCATTCTACACCGAGCACCACACCTCTCTTGTGGAGTTTAACCTCGCTATCTTAAGGGTCGTGCTCGACTTTTTAGGCTATACCGCCCCACTACGCACAACGACAGAGTATGTTACAGCAACAGACAGCGATTTAGACCTTCGCCCAAAGCACCGCCAGAGTGATTTTGTAACACCGCAATACTTCCAGCTCTTCTCGGACCGACTGCCATTTGCCGAAAACCTCTCGATTCTCGACCTGATAATGAGCGAGGGAAACTATGCGAGTTCACTGCTAAAATAGTATCACCTAAACTCTATTTTGGCGATGAGCCTGACGATACGCCGCAGGAGAGAGACCAGTAATACGACTAAAATATTTGCCGAAACAAGATTGCGATGGGAAGTTAAGCCTATATGCAATCTCCTTGATGCTGCTATCTGTTGAGAGTAGTTGTGTCGTTGCATCCAAAATGACATACTTCTCTATCCACTCTGTGGCGTGCTTTCCACTTGCCTCCTTGACTGCTCGAGACAGATGTTTTGCTGTGAGGTTTAACTTCTCTGCATAGAACGACAACTCACGATGAAGGGTATAGTTGCTCTCAACAAGTGCAATAAAATCCTTTGTAAGTGCGTGGCTACGAGCAACAACAGTTGCACTCTCCACCTGGTGAATAAAGTAGCCCAAGCCGAGGAAAAATGCCTTTGTCAACAGTTGCAATATCTCTAATCGGTGAGGATTTCCCTTCTCAGGAATAAGGCTACGACACATCATAATATAGTTCTCCAGCGACTCCTTGGTCCTCTGTTCAAGGTATATATATGGTGATGCGGCTACAATATTGTTAAGCGAAAAGGTATCGCCGATACCCAAACTATTTGTAAAGCTATCGGTCATAATGATATATGTGGCACGGAAATCTTCGCTCACATCCACCATCTCTGTAATCTGCCCAGGCAACACAATCATAAGGCTGTCTTGGGTCAAATCAAACACCTTTGTATTTACACGACCCTTGCCACTTCCGGCCGTACAATAGACCGCAATAACCAACGGATTACGATACGGGTGGTTGGGCACAACGGCAAATGTGGGTGAATCAATTATTGCAAATTGATCATCTAAAACACAAACCGAAGTATCGCTAACGCTATCTACATAGCGCTCTAGAATCTCAAATAGCCCTGTTGCCATATTGTCGCATTTGTTGGAATAATACACTTTTTATACCACAAACTTACTATTATTGCCGTAAATCAACAATAGCAATGCTCCTTTTATTCCAACCAATGCGCACTCCATCCCTTTATTTTCGCTCAAAACCACAATACTTTTGCAGCAGAAAGGAGTTAATATTTAATTTTAGCCAAAATGAAAAAAAGTTTGAAGACAAAAGCAGTAAAGACCTATGCAGGTATTGAGAAGGGTGTTGTAGATGGTTACAAGAGCATCGAAACGGGTGTGGTAAATGGATACAAAGCTGTAGAGAACGCCGTTGTAGAGGGTTACAAGAGTGTTGAAACGGCAGCGGTAAACTTCGGCAGTAGCCTTGTTGAGGAGTATGACAGACTGCGCCAAAAGCAGGAGTAAGTGCGTGGTATCGCAAAAAAAAAGAAATCCCCAGTCAAAGCAATTTTGACTGGGGATCTTTGTATCTACGGGATAAAAACTACTTACGGCGCAGGTAGTTGCCTACGGCAAAGGTTGTTGAGTCACACAACTTATCGGTCGACACGACAACGTGGTTATAGCCCGACATCTCTACTGAATCTGTAACAAAGATACCCTGCGAGATGTTACGCACAGCCACAGCCTCGCCATTGATTGTCACATTTGGTACACCGCGCGAGCAGTAGACCTTAACCGCATGGCACTTACCGAGTCTTGCTTCGCGGTTTTTACCTACAATATGCAGTGTTGGTGACTTTCTGTTCCACAACGTCTTATAGAGGTAGTAGACATCCTTGCTCTGGGCGTGGTCGAAGGCCATAAGGCCCGAGTTACGCACGCCGCCACCGTGACGCAGAGCGCCGAAATCGAACATCGTATTGAGCCAAACACCCCAGAAGAGGTTTGTATCTATACGGCTCACATAACCCTCGTGGAAGCGGGTCTGCCAGCTCTCTGGAATACGGTGCTGACTGACATTGTAGCTGACATAATCCTCATTGAAGATACCCTTTGCACCTCCCTCGCCGTAGCATACAGCCTGACGAAGATGGCTCCAGTTTGTTCGTAGAGCGTTCTGCCAGAGGTTCAAATCCTCAATTTCGCCCTTATCCCAACCCACAGACTGCTGCCAAACAATCAAATCTGTTATAAAGTTGATGTCGCCATCCTGATTGCTGCACGCCACAGTCAGGCGTGAAGGGTCGGTACTCTTTGCAAGTTTATTAAGTTCCTTAACATAGCCCATAAGGTCTGCCGAGCGGCCTCTGAGGAGTGAAAATATACCCCACATAGCCACCGATGGGTGGTGGATATTCTGCAAGATAATCTCCTTGAGCTGCTCACGACCGTTCTGCTTGAAGGCGTCAGAGTTGTAGAAAGCTATATCGCTGAGGAATGGCGACTGACAGAGTGGGGTGTCCACCCAGACAAGCATACCCTCACGGTCGCACTTGTCGTACAGCGTCTGAGAATGTGGTCCCTCAACTGAACGAAAAGCATTAGCACCCATACCCTTGATTGTTGCAAAATCGGCATCGTAGTCGCTCTGGGTAAGGGCATTACCCCTCTTGGCGTTGTCGTGACAGAGGTTTACACCGCGCACTGGCAGCTGCTTACCATTGAGCGTAAGCAGCTGCTGCGGAGTAATCTCCAACTTTCTAAAACCGGTATTGAGCGACACAGTATCTGCACCCACAACAACATCTACACGATAGAGCGATGGCTTATGAAGTGACCAGAGTTCAGGGTTTGTAACGGAGAATGGAATGGTGACCATCTTGCCGTCAATCTTTGCCTTAACACTCTTTGTATCAGCAACATATCCATCTGGAGAGACCACATCAACAGTAACATTGCACAACGCATCTTTCTTGCCGAGCAGCGCCACGCTCACACTACCCTCAACGCTCTCTGTCGAGACCTTTGATGGCACAACAATCACGCCCTCCGTTCCGTAATAGAGTGGCGATACGGTAGTTCGGTCTGTTACAATCAGCTCCACATCGCGGTAGATACCGCCATACATATTCTGCTCAGTAGATGTCGGCAGCACATCGCTTCGATAGCCATTGCTCACCTCAACAAGCAGAGTATTCTCCGAACCAAAGAAGAGCTTATCTGTAATCTCCAACGCAAAAGCGGTTCTGCCGCCCTTGTGACTACCCACAAAGTTGCCATTTACAAAGACATCGGCAACGCTCATCACACCACCAAAGCGCAGAAAGAGTCGCTTACCCTGCCACTCCGCTGGCACAAAGAGTTTACGGCGATAGTTTGCCGTAGTCTGACGCAGTTCGCCATTCTCTGTAAGGGCATCACTATTCCAAGTGTGCGGAATGGTTACAAAACGGGCATTATCGCTCGAATTCTCATCCTTAAAGAAGAATCGCCACGAGTTATTGAGTATGTAAACCTCTCTTGCCGAAAGGGTGGAAATTGCTGTAACACAAGCTAATAAAACAAGCAAAAATCTCTTCATAACAGTGTTAATTTGTCACAAAGGTAGGAAATTGTTGAAAAAAATACTAACTTCGTGCTGTTAAATCGACATAATATGAACATTTTTGACATTATTACCATCATAGTTTTACTCCTTGCAGCCATTGCCGGAGCACGAAAAGGCTTTATCTCTCAGCTCTTCTCGCTACTCAGTATTGTGGGTGGAGTTATCCTCGCTTCTGCCTATGGCGCAAGTGTTGGACAGATGCTTAATTTAGACCCTGCATACTCAAAGATTGTGGGCTATATTATCACCTTTATTGCAACATCTTTAGCAGCCTCTTTAGTGGCCAAACTCCTTGCGACACTATTCTCTGCGCTGGGTTTGGGCTCTATTGACACGCTGTTGGGTGTGGTGCTCTCTGCAGCAAAGTATCTGCTGCTGCTCAGTGTGGTTTTTATCTGCGTTGAGCGACTGAACAACAATCTCCAGATTATCGAAGCACGCCACTTCGAGGGCTCCAAGAGTTTTACTCTCGTCTCTTCACTGTCGGGTACTGCTTTGGAGTGGTTTAACACATATACAGAGGAGGCAAACTAATGACAGCAGAGGGTATTGTAATCCGCGCCACAGGTAGCTGGTACGAGGTGCTTAATGGTAGTGAAAAGATTAACTGCCGTATTCGTGGTAAACTGCGTCTGAAGGGTGTCCGCTCGACAAATCCAGTGGTTGTGGGCGATGTTGTTCGCTGCCAGAGTGACCAAAATGGCGAGTGGGTAATCTACGATATTGTACCACGTCGCAACTACATCATCCGCCGCGCCTCAAACCTCTCTAAAGAGTCACACATTATCGCCGCAAATATCGACCGCGCGATGATTGTCGTAACACTCATTGAGCCCGTTACTGCGCTAGAGTTTGTTGACCGATTCCTCATTACTTGCGAGGCATATAAAGTCCCTGCGACCATTCTTCTGGCAAAGATTGACCTGCTTGCAGAGTCACCAGAGGCTGTGGCTCAGTTCCACGAGATATATGAGAGTGCAGGCTACGAGGTAATCGACATATCGGCCACTGAAGGCATTGGTATTGAGCGAGTTAAGAGTATGCTTGATGGTAAGGTAACACTTATCTCTGGAAACTCTGGTGTCGGCAAATCGACACTTGTTGGCCGTATTGACCCATCGCTTGACATCCGCACAGGCGAGATTTCAGAGAGTTTTCACAAGGGTAAGCACACAACAACCTTCTCGACAATGTATCCGATTGGCGAGAATGGCTATATAATCGACACCCCAGGCATTAAGGGCTTTGGTCTAATTGAGATTGACGACAAGGAGCTGTGGCACTACTTCCCCGAGATGATTGCAACGGCGGGCGAGTGTCGCTTCTACAACTGCACCCATACCCACGAGCCAGGTTGTGCCGTGGTGGAGGCTGTAAAGGAGGGTCGAATATCATACTCTCGCTATGAGAGCTACCTCAAAATTCTTGATGACGATGACAAATACCGAAAATAATCTCACCATAGAGCAATACAAGGAGCGCATTGACTATCTTGCACAATTTATGCTACCCGAACGATTGGCAACACTTACTCGTGCTCTCGAAAATCGTACGGATTATATGACTCTGCTGGCTGAAAATATGTTCCATCCGCAGAATGCAAGTGCCCTTGTGCGCCACTGCGAGGCCTTTGGTGTGCAAAATCTGCATACGGTGCAGACAGCGTGTAAGTTCAACCCAAATGTGGATATTGTTCGTGGAACAGACAAGTGGATAGATATTCACCACCACACCTCAACTACCGAGGCGCTTGCTCACCTAAAGAGCAAAGGGTATCGTATCATCGCCACTACGCCCCACCGCGAGAGCTGCACCCCCGAGAGCTTTGATGTTAAAAAGGGTAAGTTTGCAATTGTAATGGGCACAGAGAAGACGGGTATCTCCGACGAGGTGATGGCTGCGGCAGATGAATTTTTGCGAATTCCGATGTGCGGAATGGTCGAGAGCCTGAATGTGAGTGCCTGTGCAGCAATTATCGTCTATATGCTCTCGGAGCGTATGCGTCACGAGGTTAAGGGTTGGCAGCTGACCGATGAGCAGCAGACAAGAATACTCTACAAGTGGCTGGTAGATACCGTTAAGGATGCTGAGCCACTACTTAAAAGAGGAGGTTTTCTATGAGAAATCTGACAGATAGCGAGATTCTGACACTGCAAACCGCAGGCTGTAGTGCCGAGAGTTGGCAGAGTGTATATATTGCTGAAAATCTTAATATTAGCAACATTGAGCGTTGCCGTTTTGAGGGCCGTGTAGAGATTGAGGAGGGGGTTACTCTCCGAGGCTCTACAATCTGCAACTACCACATCTGTCAAGGTGCAAAGGTTATCGACACACTGCACCTTCAGACACGCCACTGCTCAACATTTGGTAATGGAGTGAAGGTGGCTGCGGTAAACGAAAATGGTGGTCGTAGCGTTGCTATCTACAACAACCTGACAGCACAAGTTGCCTATATTGTGGCAATGTATCGCCACCGCAAGGTTGTGGTTGAGGGAATCCTAAATCAGATAGATGATTTTGCAGCTGCAGTGCGTAGCGATATGGGTCTTGTAGGTCGAAATAGCACCATTTTGGGAGCCCGTTTTATCCGCGAAGTAAATATAGGCGAGGGTGTAATAATTGAGGGTGCATCGCTGCTTGAGAATGGTACACTACTTACTGGTGCATATGTTGGCGTAGATGTCAAGGCAAAGGATTTTATCGCTGTCGAAAACTCTAAAATCGACTGTGGAACAACCCTTGAGCGCGTTTTTGTTGGTGAAGATGTTGTGGTATCAAAAGGTTTTACAGCGGTAGATTGTCTGCTCTTTGCCTCTTCACTTCTCGAAAATGGCGAGGCCTGCTCTATCTTTGCAGGACCATACACCGTCTCACACCACAAGTCGTCGTTGCTTATTGCTGGTATCTTCTCATTCTTTAATGCCGGTAGTGGTACAAACCAAAGCAACCACCTCTTCAAGAGTGGCGCAATACACCAAGCTGTTCACCGTCGCGGTACAAAGTTCGCAAGTGGCGGATATGTTATGGCACCCGCGGCCGAGGGAGAGTTTACAACTGTTATAGGTCGCCATACAAAGCACCACGATACCTCACTACTACCATACAGCTACCTTATCGAAAATGGCGGAATAAGCTACCTTTTGCCCGCATTTGCGCTACGTAGCTACGGAACGGTGCGAGATATAGAAAAGTGGCAGAAACGCGATAAAAGAGCCATTTGCCGCGATATTATCAACTACAACCAGTACAATCCTCTGCTTGCGGGCAAAGTTGCGGGTGCGATAGAGATTTTGAACGCCCTGCTTGCTGAAAATCCCGATGCAGAGCTACTTCACTACAATAACACAACCATCAAGCGTTCAGTTGCCGAGCGCGGTGTGGCACTCTACAACCTCTACCTCACTGCAGCCCTTGGTGAGATGACAAAGTGCGGCAAAGGCAGCGCAACAACAGCCTCAAAGTGGGTGGATGTTGCAGGTCAGTATATTGACAAGAGTGTGTTGGATGCTATATTAGATAGTTTTACAGATATCAATGCGCTGAACTCTGCCCTATCTGATTTTAACTCTCAGTATGAGAATGCAGCCCGTGGCTGGGCTTTAGCCTATATGGGCAAAGAGCCTACTGCCGAAGATATCGCTGCAGCCGAGGCCGCACAAGAGGCGCTACGAAAGATTACAGATGCCGACCGCACCGCAGATACCTCACCCGCAATGAGCGTGGGCTATGGAATAGACTCCACAGAGATAGATGAGATATTGGCAGATTTTAACGCAGTACAGAAAAAGTAAAGGTTGTGAAATTCACAACCTTTTTTGTTATCTTAATCGACTTGAAATCAACGACATAAACTCTTCACGAGTACGATGATCGGATAGGAAAATGCCGGTAAATGCCGAAGTTGTTGTTGCAGAGTCCTGCTTTTCTACACCTCGCATCTGCATACAGGTATGTGACGCCTCGATAACCACCGCAACGCCCAGTGGATTGAGCGCCTCCTGAATAGAGTCACGAATCTGCACGGTCAATCGCTCCTGCACCTGCAGTCGGCGAGCAAAGCACTCCACCACGCGGGCAATCTTACTCAGACCTGTAATCTTACCATTTGGGATATAGGCCACGTGTGCCTTGCCGATAAATGGCAACATATGGTGCTCGCAAACTGAGAAGATTTCAATATCTTTGACAAGTACCATCTGGCGGTACTCCTCATTAAACATCGCCGAGCGGATAATCTCGATAGGATCCTCGTTGTATCCCTTTGTAAGGAACGACCACGCCTTAGCCACACGCATCGGGGTCTTTATAAGGCCCTCACGCTCGGGGTCCTCTCCCAGAAGCTTCAGTACCTCTTTGTAGTGATATGCGAGCTGCTCAAGGGTCTGCTCGTCATACTTATCTTCTCTTTTATAATTCTCCATCCTTCAAAAATTTTACAAGTTTAGCTACGGCACGACCACGATGCGAAATTGCATTCTTTGCCTCGGCCGACATCTGCGCAAAGGTAATAATTTCTCCCGAAGGTACAAAAAGTGGATCATAACCAAAGCCCTCACATCCCGACTCCTCTGTAGCGATTGTTCCCTCTACGCGACCCTCAAAGAGGTACTCCTTACCATCCAAAATAAGTGCGATAACTGTTCTAAATCGCGCTACACGATTACTCTCACCCTCAAGATTTTTGAGCAGCAATCGGTTGTTTGCCGCAAAGTCGTGACCATCAGTAGCATAACGTGCCGAGTGCGCTCCAGGGGCACCATTAAGGGCATCTACCTCAAGACCTGTATCATCTGCAAAGCAATCTGCGCCGAGCTTCTCGTAGATATATCGCGCCTTCTGCAGCGCATTCCCCTCAAGGGTCTCAGCAGTCTCGGGAATATCCTCCGTAATACCACACTCACGCAGCGTTACAAGGGTAAAAGCACCACCCAAAACAGCCTGCACCTCGCTCAATTTATGCGCATTATTTGTCGCAAAAATAAGTTTTTTCATCTACTTATACTCCATCTTTTGATTATCATACACAACCGAAAACGCCCTTGTACTACCATCGACAAGATCCCTATAGAGCACAGCTATCTCGCCCGAAAGGTTGCCCCACATATAGTAGTCGTCATAGCGCAATGGGTTGTCGCTACTAATAGTAAAATCTATCGTATAGCTACCTGCCTGCTCAATCTTACCACTACCACACATATCGATATATACAGCTCTTGAAGGTGCAGGAGCTACGATATACTTATGGGTAGTAGTAAGGCTCAACGCCATTCGACCCGTCTGCACATTGTTAAACTCTCCACTCTTGCCCTCAACACCGACAAATGTAGCCACTTGACGAAGCAGACCATCTCTTGTAACCATCTCCAATATCCACTCGCCACCCTCAGAGAGCTTTTTATCGCCCGTGGTAAGGATATAACTACTCTTGTTGTTATAATAAAACACCACCTTACCCTGCTCGGCAACGGCCTCTCTGCCACCAAGTAGAGCACTCTTCACATAAGCAAAGTCTGTGGCAGAGCCCTCAAGCAATGTCTGGGCAACAATGGCGTAATTGGCGTATGTTTTTGCATCATTCAGAGATTGATTAAACTGCGAATGTATCAAATGGTACGCCTGCTCTGGATATGGTCTGTAACCCTCCTCTATCGTACAAGCTGTAAGGCTCAGCAGAGCAGCTACAGCAATAATAACATATCTCTTCATAACCTACTCTCCCCTACTTTTTATCCCTCTTTTTTGCACTAAAACGATAGCCGATACCCACGCGGCCCCAGCCACCGACACCCGTGCCAAACTCGGCAAAGCCGAAGAGTGATTTACCAAATGTACAACCAAAAATGGTCATATCTGCACACGGCAGCGGCACGGTTGAGCCGAAGTTAATACCCAAACTGAGTGCCGAGTATAGCTGTACCTTCTCACGATATAGATAGACAAAGCGAGCGGTCGGCATAACGGCTATAGAGTACATATTCATATTCTCCAACAGAGCATTCGTAGCAATATCGCGTCTCGACTGCGTTGTAGCAGCAAAACTCACCGTACCACCAAACTGAAACCAACGACGAAAATGGTAGACATAACTGAGCGAATATGCCCCCCAATGGCGACGATCGGTAAGATATGTGTCGGTATAGGCTATCTGCTCTCTAAAGTCTGGAGCACAACTACCACCCCAACAATCGGCATGCAGATACTGACGATTACCCGACATATATGTACCCACGGCAAAGCGAAAATCGTGCTTATTTACCTTTCGCGGGATAATTCGGGTAATTGTCGTATAGTTCTCGCCATACTGCCTCTCGACCGTAACCTCCTGTGCAGAGAGGGTGCCAAGAGTAGCAAGTAGTAGCAACAGCAAATAAAACCTCTTCATAACCACAACGACTACTTATAGATTGTCTTACCCTGTCTGTACTCAACAGAAAAACTCTTGCTTGTACCATCAACCAAATCGCGATATACGACATCTACAACGCCAGACTCAAAGCCCATATAGTCTATCTTATCGCTATATACCAGCGGAGTTGTGCCGTCTATCGTAACATCAATGCTATACTCACCATTCGGGTCTTGGAGCAGGCTACTACCATAGAGTGATACTACAGGATAGTTGTAGCTGACAACCATATCCATATCCACCTTGTCGTATGTGCTATTTGCATTATATTGTAGGCAGAATGTTTTGTCGCTACCCTCTATACCTGTAGCTGTGACAATTAATTTTGTTGCCGTACCACTGGTTAGACTCCACAGACCACCCTCAGAGAATTTTTTGCCATCTGTTGTAACGGTATAATAACTTCTGGAGTCGTCTCGGCTAATCCTAATACCACCCTCGATGGCTTCAACCATAAGCTCATCGTCGTAACTACTCTTGATTGCCGCCTGCTCCTCCTCGCTACCATAGAGAAATGTATCAGCAACAACAAAGTACCAAGCGTATGTCTGTGCCTGATAGATAGGATGCACGGCTCTGTTATTATAGATTATTCGTTTAGACCTATTCATATCTGGGTCGGAGCCAGAATCCAACAGACACGAAGTAGAGCAAACAAGTGCTAATAGCGCAACAATAATATATCTCTTCATAACCTCTCCTCCTACTTTTTCTTAGCATTAAAACGGTAACCAATACCTACGCGACCCCAGCCGCCAATACCGTTACCAATCTCAACAAAACCAAAGACACTCTTACCAAATGAGCATCCAAAGAGTGTTAAATCATAACAAGGCAATACCTCATAGTCGGTTATAGACACACCTAACGAAACAGACGAGTAGAGCTGCACCTTCTCGCGATTGAGATAGATAAATCGAGCAGTAGGCATTATACTGCCGAAGTAGGAGCTATAATCTGCCACCTTTTCGTGTGTCGTATTGTCGCGATACACCCTTGTTGCGGCAGCAAAATTCACCGTACCACCGAGCTGCAACCAACGACGAAAATGGTAGCCATAGCTAAACGAGAGCACACCTGTAAAAAATTGAGGCATCTTGTATCTATCAGCTTCTTTTACCTGCTGGCGGAATGGAGGCACGTAGACATCATAATCAACCATTCCAAAGCCCTCATCCAAATAACCTAATGCACAGAGCGAAATACCACCAATGCCTATGCGCAGATCGTGCTTGCTATCCCAATTCGGGATAATTCGAGTAATCTTCACATAGTCATCTGTCACCTCTCGCTGCACAGTACTCCTCTGTGCCGAGAGCGTACCCGCTATACACAATAGCAGGGCAAGCAAAATTGTTTTGAGACTTCTCATAAGGGAATTTTATTAAATGTTTAACATTTTGGGTGATAATTAGTTGGGTTCAAATTACCCCCCCCCTTGATTTTCTAAACATCTGATTTACAGCGCTTTACTACTTTGCTATCTCAAGTAGCTCTACGTTGTAGTCGGCAATGCACTTGTCGATAACAGCCTTTACAACAGTATCAACCTCCGAGCCCTCGCTATAGTCGGCTGGGCAGACGTGGTTTACGCGGTTATCGCGAATAAGCGTATTCATCTCGGCGCGCTTACTCTTGTCCTTCGGATTATAGACGGCAATCGAGTGGCCACCAAAGTTCTTGACAAGGCGCATACAAGGGATGTCAGTTGTACCATCACCCACATATATCATACGTGAGAACGGCACTGGGCGCTGTCGCTCCTCCATATACTTATTCACCTGCTTAGTGTCGTAGACACTCTCCACGCCCTTGTTAATCTTGAAGATAAATTGGGTCTTATTGGTATAGTTCACCGCCACGGCAGGCCAATAAGCTATACCATCTACATTGTAGAGGAATGAGCAGGCGTAAATCTTCTGGAACTTATCGGCGATGGTTGTACCCTCAATAATCTCCTTCAGACCCGACGAGTTGATATAGTGAACAATCTTCACTCCACGCTGCTCACCGTAGCTATTTATACGGTCAAACCACTCTGATACACCTGGATAGAGCAACACATCGCGACCACACTCCTGAAACGCCTCACGACGCAGCGAAATACCCTTCGCTTGTGCCTCACGAATCATCAGTGCCATATAGGTCAAAATCTGGTCGGCATCCTGTGCCTCAGCAAGGTCATTTGCCTCGCTCCAAAACTCCTTATTACTCTTTCCAATGGCTGGAATAAAGTTGTACTCCTGCATATTTCCTGCAGCCAAAGTTCCATCAAAATCGTAAATAAGGGCAATAGTAAATTTATAATTCTTCTCCATAGTACTACAAAGTTAGTAATTTTCACTATTTTTGCATAGTGAATAGATAAAATTTTTACTATGGACTTAAAAAATATACTCAAAACCCGCCGCTCTGTGCGTCGTTTCTCTCCAACCGAGGTGTCGAGAGATATTCTGCTTGATATTGTAAATCAGACTCTCACTGCACCATCGTCACGCAATATGCGCACCTCTCGCTTTATCATCGTTGATGATAAGCCAACCCTTGAGAAGCTATCAAAGATGCGCGACTATGGCTCAGAGTTTATGAAGGATGCTGCGGCAGCAATCATCATCGCAGCCGACACCACAAAGACCGACCTCTGGCGTGAAAACTGCGCCATTAGCGCGACCATTATGCAGCTTGCTGTGGTCGATGCAGGACTCGCCTCTTGTTGGGTACATATCGGTGGCAGACCACGCCTGAAGGATGAGCCAAATGGCGAGCAGGCAGAGGATTATATCCGCACATTTATCGATATCCCAGCCGACTGGTCGCTCGAGTGCGCCATCGCCCTCGGCTACTCGGATTATCAGCCAAAACCACTGCCAGAGCACGACGATAGCGCGTCAATTGTTTGGCATACCCGCGAGTAGCGCTGCGGCTACGCAGCACCGCCCGCATAGTACTGCCACAGTACCGCACCTTTTTGAAAAAAGGCGCCCGAAAAACTTTCGCCAAAACTTCGTTTTGGTAGCATCTGTTGCGAGAATAACGTTGTCTGCGACAATAGAAAAACAGCAAGAGCAGTAGTTTGTAAGCAAGCTTACACTACCGCTCTTTCTATTTTTACTATCCTTGCGGATAGCTGTTATTCTCGAAAACAATCAAAAACAGAGTTTTGCACTACACCAAATTCTTGCACTATTTTATCGTCAAGATTTTGCACGCCTCTTAATATGTGCACTCATTTGTCGTCAAAAGTGCGTAGTTACAACGCTCGGCGCGATTGGAGGCGATGGGCTGTACTAAGGCGTACTGCCCATTGCTGACATATCGCGTTAGCGGAAGTAAATGCGTGCTTTTCACGACAAATGCACGACAAATTAATAGAAGGTGCCCTTCGGTGCAAACAACGGATATCCAAAATTAATGGACATATAGAGGTTATTACCACTCTTCAGGCCATACTTGGTGACAGATAAGGATACTGGACCGACGATGGTGCGGTACATCAAAGAGATGTCGGCGATATACTGCATATTATCGGTAATACCCATCTCAGCACGACGGTACATAGCGTAGAACGATGTTCGCAGGTAGAGGTTATCCCACAGACGGAATGTTGGCATAAGACCCGCTGCCACATATTTTGAGGCGTGATAATCAGGCATATACATCATCTGCGAGTGGGTAATTGGAGCGTACTGCGGAAGGGATACAAAAGTAGCCATTAAATCCTCAAACTGCGGATGGTTTGTATAGACACCCTCGACACTATAACCAAAAGAGAACCAGCGATTTGCAGTAAATGGGATATAGTGTTGCCAAGAGATTTTAGCACCCAACCACTCGCGCTGCTCGGAGAAGTGACGGATAAGTCCATAGTCGAACTCATCGATCCACTTATCGTGACCATTGACATATATTCCCGACACATCGAGGCGGTTTCCGCTCACTGGAGAGATTGGATTATCGAGTGTGCTTCGGCGGAATTGTAGTCGTGTGGCGAGGAAACTGAAGCGTGTTGGATTCTCATCTCCCTCAAAGAGGTAGTAGTTCTGACCCGCATTAAATGTTGCCTGCAGCAGCGATCGTGTGGTGGTAGATGTACCTACGGATACGGTTCCAAAGTGCTCTCTATGCTGTTTACGAACGGTATTATCCACACGCGAGAGGTTACCAAAGTTTCCGTAGATAGTATTTCTTACCGAAAATATGTAGTTCGCATCGAAGAACACTGGTCGGCTTGGTGATATAAACACCCGACCACCAATCTTTCCCGCATTGTAGACTGGGCCCAAGTAGAGGTTTATACCCGCATCAACACCTACACGGCTAATATGCTCATATCTAAGCCCCAATCGTACCTGGTTGTAGGCCGTAGATGATAGAGTTCCTCCAATAGTTGCACGCAACGACGGATACTGTCGCAGCGTGAGTATTGGTTGGTATACCTTACCCACCGAATCGTACTCAAAACGCGGATACTCCATAGTAAAATCGCGCTGTGCCAACAGATCGAAGATACCTGTACGGAATTCAGAAAATGTCTTGAGGGTATCTCTGTCGCGCTTTCGAGCGAGCATCACCGCACGAACATAGCGCTCCTGAGCCTGTGATAGACCCTCAATCTTTGGACGAGCAAGAGTCATTGGTGGCAGACTCTTCACATACTCAGCACGTCGCGCCTCAACCTCTTTTAGGCTTCTGCGCGCAGGGATAGTCTGCAAAATCTCATCCATACGAGCCATAGTATCATCATAACCCTGCTGGATAATCTCCGTCGCCTTCTCAAACTCAAGCATACCTACATCAACAGCACGATCGATAAAGATATTATTCCTCTCTGGTAGTGCGTAGTCGGTATGGGTTGTAATAAACATCATCGCCTGATCGATGACGCTACTATTCTCTGTTACATCCTTATTTCCTGTGGTACACTTAACACCGATAATGTGGTCTGGATGGTAGAATTTACGCATATATCTCCACGGGAAGTTATTGAACACACCTCCATCGTAGAGCAACATATCGTCTTTACGTAACGGCTTGAATACAAACGGAATAGACATCGACGCACGGATAGCCTCACCCAAATCACCACTTCTAAATACCACCTCTTTGCGGGCATTCATATCGGCAGCAACACAGAAAAATGGGACAAAGAGTTTATCGAAATCCTCCTTTGCTCCCACCGTAGCTGGGCGGAAAATCTCGTTAAGAGCAAGATCAATCTGCGCAGAAGAGATAAAGTCGGTTGGTAGCTCCACAGTTCGAGTACTTGTACCCTCTGGGGCTAACTGTCCATCGTAACTCAACGAGTCCCTACCCACATTAAACCTCAGCGTAAAGAGGCTTGGCGGGGTGTCCTCCTCTCGGTAGTAGCGGTTATGCTTCTTGTCAATTCTACCCGATACCCACTGCTGCAGAGCGCCCGACTCGGCAATCTCCTTCATCTGCTCAGGGGTGTAACCTGCAGCATAAAGACCCGCAATAATCGAACCCATAGAGGTTCCTGCAACGTAGTCTATAGCGACATTATTCTCCTCCAAAGCCTGCAGTACGCCAATATGATACAGACCCTTTGCGCCTCCTCCACTAAGGACAAGACCCACACCCTGGGCACGAACAAGTGCCACAGAGAGCAAAGAGAGTATAAATATTAGCAATTTGCGAGGCATTTTCCTAATTTTTTTGTATTTTTGTCGCTTACTACACTAACCGAGCGTAAAGTTAGGATATTTTTGGCAAAATACAAAACGACATCATATATGAATACTAAGATTAGCGAATTATTGGACAGAGTAGAACAGTTTTCTACCAACAATGCTGCCGAAATTGAAGATTTCCGCGTCAAAATGGTCGGAAAAAAGGGTGAGCTTACTGCCCTTATGGAGGAGTTTAAGGGCGTAGCACCAGAGCTTAAGCGTGAGTATGGTCAGAAGCTCAACGCCCTCAAGCAGGCCATCCTTGCAAAGATTGAGGCTCTTCGTGAGGCCGCTGAGGCAAGTGGCTCAAACGAGACAAAGATTGGCGATACATCTCGCCCAGGAACAGCTGAGCAGCTCGGCTCTCGCCACCCTATCTCACTTGTGAAGAATGAGATTATCGAGATCTTCAGCCGCCTTGGTTACACCGTGGCAGATGGTCCTGAGATTGAGGATGACCACCACGTATTCTCAGCTCTCAACTTCCCACCAGAGCACCCAGCACGCGATATGCAGGACACTTTCTTCATCGAGAAGCAGTCTGCAGAGCCAAGTGAGAAGGATATTCTGCTGCGTACCCACACCTCATCTATCCAGGTGAGAACTATGGAGCGCCAGAAGCCACCAATTCGTGTAATCTGCCCAGGTCGCGTGTTCCGTAACGAGGCTATTTCATATCGTGCACACTGTATCTTCCACCAGATTGAGGGACTCTATATCGACAAGGGCGTATCATTTGCCGACCTTAAGCAGTCGCTGCTCTACTTTGCAAAGGAGCTCTTTGGTGAGAATACACAGATTCGTATGCGTCCATCTTACTTCCCATTCACAGAGCCTTCTGCAGAGGTAGATGTATCTTGTAACCTCTGTGGTGGTAAGGGTTGCCCTGTATGTAAGGGTACTGGCTGGTTGGAGATTTTGGGTTGCGGTATGGTCGATCCAAATGTGCTTATTGCAAACAATATCGACCCTAACGAGTACTCAGGCTTCGCCTTTGGTATGGGAGTTGAGCGTATTGCTATGCTTAAGTTTGGAGTTAAAGACCTTCGTCTCTACTTTGAGAACGATGTTCGCTTCCTCCACCAGTTCGACAGCGTATTGTAAAGTGTAATGAAGAGGGTTGTTGTCTACATTGCCTTGGCGGTTGTGCTTTTCTGTGGGGCGTTTGCTCCACTACACACCATTGCGCAGAGTAGAAAACAACTCTCTTTGTATACCGATGCGCTCAAGCACTATCTTATCCACAACGACACCACAACGGCGTTACGCCTTGTAAATCAAGCACTTAAAGCAGACTCTACCTATATGCCTGCCCTCAATCTACTCTCACGTATAGAGAAGAATCCGCAGAGGGCTTGGCAGGCGGCAGAGGCGGCTCTATCTGCAGATACAACAGACTACCACCTACTACAACAGGCGGCAGAGTTGGCGTTGCGTGCACAGCAGTATGACAGAGCAAAACAACTGCTATCTACCCTTATAAAAGAGGGTCAGAACCCCGACCACTTCCGCATCTTAGCCCTACTCCACAATATGAGCAAGGAGCGTAAGCAAGCGGTGGCCGTGCTCGACTCTGCAGAGGTGCGTCTGGGAAAAATTGATGTTTTCAACCACCTTCGCCAACAGATATATCTCGAGGGTGGAGAGATGGACAAAGCCCTAAAATGTGCTTTAGAGGGTGTTGAGAGCGCCCCTTATGACCCTGCGGCGCACATCGCTCTTGCTGAGGTTTATGCCGTATCTGGAGTAGACTCTTTAGCCGATGTGAGTTTTAATCAGGCGATAGCTTTAGACAAGACTAATCCCGCGGTATGGTTCGACTATGCACGTTTCTTGGATCGTCGCTCACGCCATACCGAGATGTTGCTCGTCTGGAGAAATGTCATTGAACTTGAGCAGGTGCCGCTACAGACAAAGCAGAGTATTGTTGAGAGCATAACCTCCAAGCGCGACTTCTATCGCAAGAATTTCCTGCTTATAGAGCCGATTATAGAGCGTATGTACACCCTCTATCCTGACAATGCAAAGGTCGTAGATAGTTACATCACCCACCTTATTGCTGGAAATCGTGTTGAGGAGGCTTTGGTGATGCTCAAGCGCAAGATGTCAGCAGTGGAGCAGCCAACAATAGAGCAACTTGACAGAATAATCGAGATTGAGTACTATATAAATCGCACAGACTCTGTTGAGGTGTACCTTGACAGAGGTATTGCCCTCTACCCTACTCACGACAACTTCTGGAGCCTCAAGTCGTGGCTACAGACAAAGCGTGGGGATAACGCTGGGGCAATCGCTACCCTCCGCACAGCACTTAAGTATGCAAAAGATAGCAAAGCAAAGAGCTCTCTTTGGGGTAGTATTGGCGACCAATACTACGAGTTGGGGAAGGATAGAAAGTCGTATGATGCCTACACCAAGGCCCTCTCATACAACCTCGACAATGCAATGGTGCTCAACAACTACGCCTACCATCTGAGCGTTATCGGAAATAGCCTTCAGCAGGCTCTAAAGATGGCCCAGAGGGCTACAGAGCTATCACCAAATAACGCCACCTACCTCGACACCCTTGCCTGGGTATACTACAAGCTCGGCAGATATGAGGAGGCTAAGAGGGTGATGCAGCAGGCGATGAGTTTTGATAAAGATAAGTCGTCAGAGTTGGCTCTGCACTATGGTGATATTTTGGATGCTCTCGGCAGTACCTTTATGGCTCAAACATATTGGCGAAAGGCGCTCGAACGCGGCGCAGATGCCAAGATAATAGAGCAGAGGGTAGAGGCTCAGCAACAACGTCTAAATAGCGAGAAAGGGGGTAAAAAATGAGAAAATTAGCCATCTTTATACTCTTCTCTCTCGCCTATCTTACCCCACTCTATGCCCAGACAGAGGAGGCGTTGCGCAAGAGAATAAATAGCCTCGAGGCGAGCATCGAGAAGGAGGAACGAGAGCTTGCAAAGCTCAAAAAGGGTAAGGCCTCTAAACAGAATTTAGTAAACTCTCTCGCCCGACAAATCGAGAAACGAAATGCCCTTATCAACGCGCGAGATAAGCAGATTAAGCAGCTTAATAGTGACATTTCCAAAGCACAAAAACGAATAGGGGAGTTGTCGCTCAGCCTCGATTCGCTCGAGCTTAGCTGTAACAGAATGGTGCGTGAAGCATATCGTAACTATCGTAATTCCAACACTTTATCCTATATCTTCTCTTCATCTTCTTTCCTTGAGATGGCACAGCGAATCGTTGCACTTCGCTCGGCTACTGTATATCGAAAAGGGCAGATAGATCGCATTGTCGCAACACGTGAGGATATCAAACAAGAGCAGCAGAGCCTCTCTCGTAAACGCGAGGAGGTGGCTATAGCCAAAAAGAAGCTCGACAGCCAGCGTGCAAAGATGCGCGAAGAGCGTGATCTTGCCAAAGCAACCATCCGCCAGATGTCACAAAAAGAGAAGAAGGTACAGGCATCTATGGCTGAACACGAGAAGCGTCTAAATAGCGCCATTGCCGAGCTTCGTAAACTTACAAAGGGTAATAAATCGGGTGATGGTTTTTCTGCCTCAACACACGGTCTACGACTCCCTGTAGCAGGTGGAAAGGTTGTGAGATACAATGCTAATACAGCCGAGATTGTCGGTAGCAAGGGGGCGAATATCACCTCAATTTATGAGGGTAAGGTTGTCCGTGTATCACGCAACAAGATTAACAACAAATATGACGTCTATATCGCTCACGGAGAGTATATTTCATCGTACGCAAACCTCTCTGATGTGTGTGTAAAGAAGGACGACACAGTTATCAAAAATCAAAAAATAGGTACAATAGCCTCAATGGTTAACCCATCGACAATGAATGTAGAGTACAAGATCCTCTTTGCTATCCATTCACCAAATCCGAAGGTTACATTGAAGGCGTCAAACCTCTTCAAATAGTATGGATATAAACTATCACTGCCAAGAGTGTAACTACCATCTGCGCCACAAAAGAGCCATCAGAAAGTGGCTTAGAGAGGTGGCCCAGAACGAGGGTGAGTATACAGTAGGGGAGATAAACTACATCTTCTGCCCATCTGTTGTACACCGTCAGATGAACATCGACTTTGTGGGTCACGACTACTTTACCGACATTATTACTTTTGACTACTCAGAGCTCGATGAGGGTTACATCTCAGGCGATATATACATTGATTATCAGACAGTTGCAGACAACGCACGCATCTACGGCACAACAGCCGAGCGTGAGATGAGAAGAGTTGTTGTACACGGAGTGTTACACCTCTGCGGTCAGGGTGACAAAACCCCTGATACTGAGGCTGTTATGCACAGCAAAGAGGATAAGTACCTGACTTTGTTTGACACAAAATTTGCACCAAAAAGATAGGGTAGTGATGGTATACGATGTGATAGTTGTCGGTGGTGGACACGCAGGTTGTGAGGCGGCATGTGCAGCGGCGAGAATGGGCTCAAAGACCCTGCTGCTGACGATGGATATGACCAAATTTGCCTCTATGTCGTGCAATCCAGCGATTGGTGGCGTAGCAAAGGGTCAGATAGTCCGCGAGATTGACGCTTTAGGTGGTATGACGGGTATTATTACGGACCTTACCACTATTCAATTTCGTATGCTCAACCGCTCCAAGGGTGCCGCTATGTGGTCACCACGAGCACAGTGTGATAAGAGCCAGTTCTCGGCGGAGTGGCGACACACTCTTGAAAACACAAAAAACCTCTATATTTGGCAGGATTCTGTTGTAGATATACTTCTTACCACAGAGGGTGAGAAGAGCCGCGTAACAGGCGTAAAAACGCAAATGGGCGTGGTTTTCGAGGCAAAGACCGTAGTTCTTACCGCAGGAACATTCCTTTCTGGACTTATGCACTGTGGTCGTCAGAGCGCTACTGGTGGTAGAGCGGGTGATGCAGCGAGCTTTGGAATTACAGAATCGCTCCAAAAAGTGGGTATAGAGGTGGGTCGAATGAAGACCGGAACACCAGCCCGACTCGACGCCAGAACAATAGATTTTGAGGTTCTTGAGCCACAATATGGTGACGAAAAACCGACAAAATTCTCCTTTTCAGACCAGACAACAGCGGTAGAAAAGCAGCTTCCGTGCTTCCTTGTATATACCTCAAAAGAGGTTCATGACACACTCCGTCGCGGCTTTGAGGACTCACCTCTCTTCAATGGAACAATCCGAGGCATTGGCCCGCGATACTGCCCAAGTATAGAGGATAAATTGCGTACTTTTGCCGATAAGGATCAGCACCAGCTCTTCCTTGAGCCCGAGGGAAATACAACAAATGAGTACTATCTTAATGGCTTCTCTTCATCGCTACCATACGATATACAGATGGAGGCTCTGCACAAGATTGTAGGCCTTGAGAATGTGCATATATATCGCCCAGGATACGCCATTGAGTACGACTACTTCCCACCAACACAGCTCTACCATACTCTTGAGAGTAAAGTTATCGAAAACCTATACTTTGCAGGTCAGGTAAATGGTACTACTGGCTATGAGGAGGCGGCAGCACAAGGTCTTCTTGCAGGAATAAACGCACACTGTAGGGTAGAGGGGAAAGAGGCTGTTGTGCTTGGCCGAGATGAGGCATATATTGGTGTGCTAATTGATGACCTTGTAACAAAGGGAGTCGATGAGCCATACCGAATGTTTACCTCGAGAGCGGAGTATAGAATTCTGCTCCGACAGGATAATGCCGATCAGCGACTCACCCCTCTTGGTTACAAACTCGGTCTAATTTCTGAGAAGAGATACGAAAAATTTGAAGAAAAAATAACGCTTCTAAAATCGCTTATCTCCTACACTCGTGAGCAGAGCGTAAAAATATCGGAAATTCAGAATTATTTAATTTCGCTCGGTTTACCACCAATTTCGCAAGGAAGAAAGATTTTTGACTTCGCACTTCGCAACGAAATTACACTTTTTGCGCTAATTGAGCTACTTCCTAAGTTTAAGAAGTTTATAAAGCAGAATAATATTACCGACGAAATTATCGAGGAGGCGGAGATAGAAATCAAATATAGCGGCTATATTGAACGTGAAAAAGCGGTTGCAGAGAAGCTCCACAGACTCGAAAATATAGCTATTCCTGCGAATTTTGACTACTCACAGATGCAGTCGCTTACCATCGAGGCTCGTCAAAAGCTGGAGAAGATCCGCCCGGTAACCATTGCTCAAGCATCACGAATACCAGGTGTTTCACCTGCAGATATTAATGTTCTGTTGATGCGTTTTGGTAGATAATTGTTCCGTCAACAAAACCTATTGTTCCACGTGGAACAAAAAAAAGAGGACTATCAACAGCCCTCTTTTTTTGTTATTCCACAAGCACACACCAGCCAAATTTATCTTCTGCTCTTCCGTATTGTATATCCTGGAAAGTGTTATACAAATCGAGCAAAACTGGACCAGTCTCGTCTGTGTAGTGGATTTTTTCACCCGTCTGTGGGTCGAAAACATTACTCAATGGGGTAATAATTGCACCCGTACCACAAGCACCACACTCCTCAAAAGTTGGAAGTTCTGCAATATCTATCGGGCGCTGCTCAACCACAAAACCCTTATCGGCAGCTATCTGACGCAGAGAATCGTTGGTGATTGAGGGTAAAATAGATGGTGATTTTGGGGTGATATAGTGGCCATCTTTTATTGCAATAAAGTTTGCAGCACCACACTCCTCAATATATCTATGCTCGATAGACTCTGTATAAAGCACCGCCTTATAACCCAAATCGTGTGCCTCCTGACAAGAGAGCATACTCGACGCGTAGTTACCACCCACCTTAACATCGCCCGTGCCAAGTGGCGCAGAGCGATCCTGATTTCGATTAATAATTGCATCAATAGGGTGGATACCCTCCTTAAAATATGGGCCTACAGGTGTAGCAAAGACACAAAAACCAGCCTCATTATATGCACGAACAGTCAAACAAGGTTTTGTACCAAAGAGTACAGGGCGCACATAAAGCGCTGCACGAGACTCGTATGGGGGCAAAAATTCGAGATTTCTGCGAACGATTTCAATACAGCTATTGATAAACATCTCCTCAGAAACCATTGGCAGACACAACTTTCTCGCTCCTGCAGACATTCTATTAAAGTGTGCGTGTGGACGGAAAAGGCGCACCTTTCCATCCACACCACGAAATGCTTTCATTCCCTCAAACGCCTGAAGTCCATAATTTAGACAAGCAGACGACATATGTACAGGAATATACTCGTCAGTTGTATATTGAGCCTCGCCCCAAACCCCATCCTTAAAGTAGTAGCGAACATTCTCGCCACCTGTGGGGTTGAAGTCAAAGCCAAGGGAGTCCCAATTCATCTCCATCACTACTCATTTGTGTTCCACGTGGAACATTAACCTACCATAGAGCCCGCCTTAACCGCCTCAGAAGGCTGTACAAGACGTAAAGCACCTGTTGCATCCTCTGCCATAAGAATCATTCCCTGAGAGAGAATACCCTTAAGCTCTCGAGGCTGAAGATTAACCAAAACTAACACCTGCTGACCAACAAGCTCCTCTGGAGTGAAGTGCTCAGCAATACCAGAGACGATTGTACGCTGGTCGATACCTGTATCTACGGTCAGCTTGAGCAGTTTCTTTGTCTTTGCAACCTTCTCTGCTGCAAGAATGGTTGATACACGGATATCCATCTTCTGGAAATCGTCAAAGGTACAAGCCTTCTTCTGTGGCTCTGCCTTAACCTCCGCAGCAGCATTTGCAGCCTTTGTAGCCTCAAGACGATCAAGCTGCTGCTGGATAACATCATCCTCAATCTTCTCAAACAGAAGGGCAGGGGTGCCGATTGTGTGACCCGCAGCAATAAGCTCCATAGAGCCGAGAGTATCCCAACTAAACTTCTCTACAGCGAGCATAGAAAGAATCTTCGCAGCCGAGAATGGCATAAATGGCTCGATGGCTGTTGCAATGTTTGCTGTAATCTGAAGAGCGATATACAAAATTGTCTTAACTCTCTCAGTATCAGTCTTTACCAGCTTCCAAGGCTCTGAATCTGCGAGGTATTTATTACCAATACGAGCAAAGTTCATAGCATCCTTAAGCGCCTCACGGAAGCGGTAGTTCTCAATATTGCGCTCAAGTGACTCCTTGATTGTCGAGAGCTCTGCAATAGTCTGCTGATCGTACTCTGTCAGCTCGCCGCAAGCAGGAACAACGCCGCCATAATACTTCTGTGTAAGCACCAGTGCGCGGTTTACGAAATTACCGAGAACTGCTACAAGCTCATTGTTGTTGCGAGCCTGGTAATCCTTCCAAGTAAAGTCGTTATCCTTAGTCTCAGGCGCATTTGCACAGAGAACATAGCGCAGAACATCCTCCTTACCAGGCATCTGCTCAAGATACTCGTGCAACCAAACAGCCCAATTTCTCGAAGTTGAAATCTTATCTCCCTCAAGGTTAAGGAACTCGTTTGATGGTACATTCTCTGGCAGAATGTAACCACCGTGAGCCTTAAGCATTGATGGGAACACAATGCAGTGGAAGACGATATTATCCTTACCGATAAAGTGAACAAGCTTTGTGTCCTCGCTCTTCCAATACTTCTCCCAATCTGGCGTAAGTTCCTTAGTAGCAGATATATAGCCGATTGGTGCATCAAACCAAACATAGAGAACTTTACCATCTGCACCCTCTACAGGTACAGGAATACCCCAATCAAGGTCGCGGCTTACGGCACGAGGCTGAAGACCACCGTCGAGCCAGCTCTTACACTGACCGTATACATTGCTCTTCCACTCCTTATGACCATCCAAAATCCACTCGCGCAGCATCTGCTCGTAGTCATTGAGTGGTAGATACCAGTGAGTTGTAGCCTTCTTTACTGGAACAGAGCCTGAAAGTGTTGAGTGTGGCTCAATAAGCTCATCTGGAGAGAGTGTAGAACCGCAAGACTCACACTGATCACCATAAGCACGCTCGTTACCGCACTTTGGACAAGTACCCATAATATAGCGGTCTGCAAGGAACATTTTAGCCTCCTCATCGAAGTACTGCTCTGTTGTCTGCTCCACAAACTTACCCTCCTCATACATCTTACGGAAGAAGTCCGAAGCTGTTGCTGTGTGCATATCTGAAGAGGTACGAGAGTAGATATCAAACTCAATACCCAATCCAGCAAAAGCGTTCTTGATAATCTCGTGATAGCGGTCTACAACCTGCTGTGGAGTGATACCCTCCTTCTTTGCCTTGATAGTAATTGGCACACCGTGCTCATCGCTACCACAGACGTGGATAACATCCTCACCGCGCAGACGCAGGTAACGAGTATATATATCTGATGGGATATAGACACCTGCAAGGTGGCCTATATGCACCGGACCATTGGCATACGGCAGCGCCGAAGTAACCAAATATCTCTTAAACTTCTTCTCCATAAAATATACCTATATTTATTTTAATGGGACAAAGTTAGTACTTTTTTTGTTATCTTTGTCGTTATAAATGAGATTAAAACACAATGGATAGAGAAATTAGAGCAATACTTGCCTCAGTAGTACACCCTGAAACAGAGGAAAATCTGGTTGATGGCGGATTTGTAGAGAGTATCTCTGCTACAGAGGAGAAGATTACTGTTGGTCTGCGTTTCCGTAAAAGTCGCGACCCATTTGCTGTAAAGATTAAAAATCGAGTAGAGCAACTCATTACAGAACTCTACCCTGATAGTACTGTTACGGTCTTTATCAAGCAGGTGGATAACAGCGCTGCAAAGCGTAAGGAGCAGATTGATCAGATGCACAAAAATACAACCACCTCAACCATTACCAAGGTTGTCGCTATAGCCTCGGGTAAGGGTGGTGTTGGTAAGAGTACTGTTACCTCAAACCTCGCAGCAACACTCGCTAAAATGGGTTATAAAGTTGGTGTTTTAGATGCCGATATTTACGGCCCTTCGCAGTCAAAAATGTTCGGTGTTGAGGGCTATCTTCCTGATGCTGTGCAGGTTGATGGAAACGACTATATTGTTCCTGCCGAGGTTGGAAATATCAAAATTATTTCGATTGCGATGTTTATCCGACCAACCGATGCTCTGCTCTGGAGAGGCACTATGGCAAATAGTGCACTAAGACAGCTTATCCACCAGACAGCGTGGGGTGAATTGGACTTTTTGTTGATAGATCTTCCACCGGGAACAGGTGATATACATTTGTCAATAATTTCTGAATTAAAGATAGATGGAGCTGTCATTGTATCTACACCTCAGCAAGTTGCTGTGGCTGATGTAGTTAGAGGTGTAGAGATGTTCAAAAACCCTAACGTAAACATCCCTGTACTGGGTGTTATAGAGAATATGGCGTGGTTTACTCCTGCTGAGTTACCAAACAATCGCTACTATATTTTCGGCAAGGGTGGAGCTGCCCGTTATGCAAGTGAGGTAGGAGTTGATTTATTAGGTCAAGTACCTATTATTCAGGCAATTATGGAGGGTAGTGACAACGGAACACCTGCTTCAAACACCCTTCCAGAGGTAGAGTCGTATTATCGACAAGCAGCCGAAAAAGTTGTTGAAAAGCTGATGAAAAAGTGTTAATTGTTTGTAAGTAAATTTTAATAAGTTTTCGACTACTGTTGAAAGATTTGAAAGGGAAAAAGTTTTCAAAATTTACCAACAAATTGTTCCGATTTTTCAACTGTCGAATGTTTATAAAAAAGTGTGTTTATTTGTTCAAAACTGTTATTAACAATTGTTGAAAAATAGCACCTCAACCCTTACTTTCAAGCAGTTAGCAGAGTTGAAAAAAATATTTACTAAAAGATAGTAACAAGGGAGATTTTTAGAAAAAGTTACTAACAGTTTCAACAGCCTTTATTGTTATTGTTTATATATATTTTACTATATTTATTTATATTAAAAGAATTAAATATCTAATAAAATAACAAAAACTATGAACAACAATTCCGCCGCGCTCGCCGAGCGAATTGCGCAACTTAAAAAAGAGAAAGATGCTGTCATCTTGGCGCACTACTACACAACCCCACAGGTGCAGGCAGTAGCCGACTTTTTGGGTGACTCTCTTGCTCTGTCTGTGAAGGCTAAAGAGATTGATGCTAAAATCATCCTCTTTGCTGGTGTTCACTTTATGGCGGAGACTGCAAAAGTTCTCTCGCCTGATAAAAAGGTGCTTATTCCAAACCCTGAGGCGGGCTGTTCTCTTGCTGAGTCGTGCGATGCAGCTGAGTTTGCCGCTTTCAAGGCTCAATATCCAAACCACCTTGTCGTATCATATGTAAATACTACTGTAGGAGTCAAGGCGCTGACTGATATCTGCTGCACCTCTTCAAATGCACTGCAGGTTGTAGAGAGTATCCCTGCTGATCAGCCGATAATCTTCGCTCCAGATCGTAACTTGGGTGGATATATCAAAAAACTCACAGGTAGAGATAATATGGTACTCTGGGATGGTGCTTGTCACGTTCACGAGGAGTTTTCGCTTGAGAAGATTCTTGAACTCAAGAAGCAGTATCCAGAAGCAAAGGTTGTAGTTCACCCTGAGTGTAAGGCTACCGTTGCTGCCGTTGCTGACTATGTAGGCTCTACAGCGGGTATTTTGGACTATTGTGGTAAGGTTGAGGCTACAGAGTTTATCGTGGTAACAGAGGCTGGTATTCTTGCAGAGATGCGCCGTAAATACCCTGAGAAGAACTTTATTCCTGCGCCACCAATCGACTCTACTTGCGGATGTAACGAGTGCCGTTATATGAAGATGGTGACACTTGAGAGTATTGCCGCTTGCCTTGAGAATGAGTCGCCAGAGATTGAGATGGATGAGGTTACTCGTAAGGCTGCCGAGAGATCAATCCTAAATATGATTGCAATTAAATAGAATAAGGGTCTATTAAAAAAATAGGGGTGGCTATTCGGCAGCCTCTTTTTTTTGGAAGTGAATAACACATTATTTCCGAATTAACTGATTGACAAAGTGTTAAGTTGTTTAGTGGTGTAACGACTTTTCGTTAAAAAACTGTTTAAACCTTTATTTTACGAAGATTCTACTCTTCTTATGTAGTCTTCTATGTAGTCTAAATTAAGATCAAATAGTGCTACCAAGTAAAATTAAAGTAACGACTTAACATTTTATCTTTTTACATTATACCGCAGCGTCATGTTGTGGTATTTTTTTGTTGCAATTGCAAGATTATCATCCCCCAATTTGCAAATAACAAACTTTTGTTTCAATATTGATTTTTTGGAAAGATTGGCGGAACTTTGTGTCACAAACAATCGTTCTTCTATACCTATATTATTCAGCAACAGCAAAAAATGTCTGTAAAACTGAACAATCTGCGAAAAGTTTGCTAACTTTGTGGCAACATACTATTTACGCGGAAAGTGTAAGTTTATTCTCGATAGTCGAACTTAGGAACTTCGAAAACAGTAAGAGAGTGAGCGGACATCTTCTCGCGTCATACCATTTGGTATGGCGTGGGGCTGTTGCTTATTTTATTACTGTGGTATCCTAAGGCCAGACTATCTAAAATAAGTTTTCAGCACCACGCTTTCTGTTTGTGCAAATAATTAACATACCACTATCGAGGTGCGGATAGTAAGATTTGAGAATATAATAACAAACAATAAATCTTACTATTATGAAAAAAATTTTTCTTTTATTGGCAGCGGTAGGAATGATTTTTACCGCTTGTACGCCGGGTGGCGGACTCGATGACGACAACAACGGCAACAACACCGAACAACCGGGCGGTGGCAACGATGATGCAATCCCTACCGACAAAATCGTTATCAAACCTTCGACTATCACTGTCGAGGCAGCGGCAAATAGCTACATCGTTGCCGTAAGTTCACCTTGCTCGTGGCGTGCAACCACTGAGGAGGATTGGATTACACTTGAAACAGAACTCGGAATAGATGGCAAACAGCAACTTATTTTTGCTGTGAAAGATTATTGGGAAACTGAGCCTCGCGAGGGTAAAATTGTTGTGTCTAATAGCGAAGAGGGTTTTTCGGCAGAACTTACCGTAGTACAGAAGGCAATTGTACCCGAGTTGAGCGTGGAGCCTGAATCGCTAACTTTTAGAGCAGAGGGCGAAACAAAAGAAATTTTTATTACAGCAAACTTTAATTACGAATGCTCTAAAAATGTTGATTGGATTACAGTCTGGCATACATCAAACGGAATTTCGGTAACTGCTCGTAAACATATGGAGGTGGAAGAGCGCAGTGCCTATATTACTATTTCGAGTAAGAAATATAATCTATCAAAGGTTATCAAGGTTACTCAGACCGCATTTGTACCAGAAGTTGAGATAACAGAGACTTCAACATCTTATGAATGTGATTATAAGGGTGGTAAATTTGCAATTGCAGTTACTGCAAATTTCGATTATGATGTAACGACTACCGCTAACTGGATTGCATACGATAAGAACGAAGGCTCTATACAAATTTCGGTAGGATCATATAAGTATGAAAACAATCGTACAGCAGAGGTTAAGATATATAGCAAAAAATATAATCTTGAAGGTCGTACGATTACAATTACTCAAACACCTCCGCCTTATCCAGTTGGTTCGCTTCAAACTATAGATGGAGCCAAAGGTGTTGTATTCTACTTTGACGATACCGTAACAAAGATAGTGTCCGTTACCGAAACCCAAGCAAATTGGTATGATGCAAAAACTTGGTGTTCAAATTATGGTACTGGTTGGTATTTACCTTCAAGAGATGAGTTGGGAGAGATTCACAGTAATGCATCTACAATCAACTCCACGCTTTCAGCTAATGGCTATACAACTTTCGCTGATAACATTTACTGGTCGTCTACTGAGTACTACGATGTCTTCGGTCACAACTGCGTGTGGAGTGTGGTTTTCGGTAATGGTAGTTCAATCGGCGGCGACAGTAAGAGAGACCCATTCTTTGTGCGTGCTGTCCTCGCTTTTGAAAATTAGCTATTTATCTATTTAACAATTTAATAATTAAAGAAATGACTAATCTGAATCGTGATCTTGAAAAACAGTTACACGAGCAATATGCTATAAACGGCAATGCTAATGTTGGCCATTTTATCACAATGATAAGTGCTTTGGTATTTGCATTTGCAGGTTACGGATATGTTCTAAATCAGCATTTGATAAACGAATCGTTGCATTCTCTCACAATGACCTATATTGGAACAATGGCAGTTTTGACAGTAGTTGCAATCCTGTATCTTGTCGCAGTTGAGTTGGGCTCAAAACAGCGCAGTGACCAATTTGTTGTACATCGCATAAGAGAGAAGGCATATGAGGAAGATAAAGATAGTTTCGCTAAAATTTATGCCAACTACAAACCTACTGGCAAGAATTATTTCACATTTGTTCAAGGCATGTATAATGTGATAGCGTGGGCACTATTGGCTATTTATGTAGGTATTGTAGCAATAACAGCTGTGTATACAAAATGTGAAAGCGGTATTGTATGGCTTGTGATGTATATGCTGTTATTGATGGTAATGATTTTGTTTTTGAGTCATAAATATTGTAAGTATAAATTGTTGAGTAAATAGTTGCTATCTTCAAGCCGACCACGCAGAGCAATTTGCGTGGTCGGTTTTTTTGGGGGGGTAATGACGCAAAAAAGTGGCGTATGTAGTGAACCTTGTAGTTCGCTCATACGCCACCTTCGTTTATTCACAATGCATCTGCGGAAGATGCTTGATTTCAGCGCTTTACTTTCAAAAGTCTTATTTGCCCTTTGCTCTCGTAATTTTTAGACTTAATTACGACCTCAATGTAGTCTTCTATGTAGGATTTTGCAATTTTCGTAAAAACCAACACTGAAAATCAATCAGTTAAAAATTAAAAGACCTATCTATTCGTCATCCCTATTTTTTCATAATAATACCTCCACCCAAGACCATATCGTCGCGATAGAAGGCTGCAGCTTGACCGGCGGCTACGGATGTGAGTGGTTCGTGGAGCTGAACGTGTAGTGTATTGTCTGGTAGTAGTGTGACAGTACAACGATTAGCCTGCTTGCGGTAGCGAATTTTGACAATCACATCATCTTTTCCTAAGAGGGCAGATGGGTTGATAATATTCCAATTCTTCAGATAAAACTCTGTCTGCTCTAATGATTTCAGACTACTAAGTACCACCCTATTCTCTGAAGGAATAATCTCCTTTACAAAGACTGCCTGATTTAGATCTATACCCAAACCTCGTCTTTGACCAATAGTATAGAATGGATAACCTTCGTGTAGAGCTATAAAAATACCGTTTTCATCGACAAACTCTCCCTGTTGGATAGACTCTGCGGGGACATTATTGCGAAGGAATGTACGATAATCCATCGGGCAAAAACAGACACCAATACTATCCTTTTTCTCTGCTGCTTTCAGAAATCCGCGCTCTGCAGCTATTTCACGAACGCGAACTTTTGTAAGAGAGCCCATAGGTAGCAACATTCTCTCTAAAATATCTTGAGGCAATCCCCACAAGAAAAAGGATTGGTTTTTATCCTCGTCGGCTCCATTTGTAATGTGCCAATGGTCGTCTATATACTCTTTTTGTACATAGTGTCCAGTGGCTATGTGGTAGATATCAAGTTCATCTGCTATCTGACGGAGTAGAGGCCACTTTAAGTAGTTGTTGCAGAGGGTACAGGGAACAGGAGTCTGTCCATCCATATATTCACGGATGAAGTAGTCAATAATTGTCGACTGAAAAAGTTCTCTCTGGTCAGAAACAATGTGCTCAATACCTAAACGACTACACAAATCACGAGCATCATCTAAATACTCTGTAGACCCATCTTTTTCGTAGAAACGGAAAGTTACGCCAGTTACTTGGTATCCAGCATCTTGTAGTAGAAGGGCAGCCACAGAGCTATCTGTACCTCCACTCATTCCCAATAAAACTCTCCTATTCGGTTTCATAACCACAAAGATAGTCACAATATCTAAATAAACCTCTATTTTATATATATAAATGTAAGTATAAAAGAAATTTAATGAATAAATATTTTTTTATTTCGAAATATTAGATAAATAGTTAAAAAAGATATCTTTTGTATTCAAAAGAGGTATAATAATGGTAATCAATTACAATTTTATTGTTTTTTTAAGACTATAAAAAGATTTTATAATAATTATATAAGGGTAAAAACGACCCTTTTTTATCACGAAAACGACTTTTTTATAAATGAAACGTAAAAAAATAGAGATTTTATTTGTGTAACAAAATTATTTAATTTAATTTTGTAATAGAAAGATTGGAAATAATATAAAAAATATTAAAAATTATTGAGTTTGCGGGGCGGATTGTGTCTGCTCGGCACAATTAACTGAATTTATAAACACTAATTACTGTAACTTAGTATATGAAGTTAAAATTTTACATTCCCCTGATTTTTGGGCTGTTACTCTCTTACAACGCGAGTGCTCAGAACGATGTGGCTATCAAGACAAACATCTTGTATGACTTGACAGCAACTATTAATGCAGGAGTGGAGGTTGGTCTTGCTCCACGATGGACCCTCGATTTGTCAGGTAACTTTAATGCTTGGAATATGTCTGAGCAGAAGAGGTGGAAGCACTATCTTGTTCAGCCAGAGGCTCGCTACTGGTTTTGCGATAGATTTATGGGACACTTCCTCGGTATTCACGCCCACGGAGGACAGTACAACTTTGGAGGTATTAAGAATAATATAAAGTTCTTAGGTACAGATCTCTCTAAGTTGACAGATAATCGTTATCAGGGTTGGTTTGCTGGTGCGGGTGTGGCTTATGGTTACGCTTTTATCTTAGGTCGCCAATGGAATCTTGAGTTTGAGTTGGGTGTGGGTTATGCCTACACAAAGTACGACTCTTTCGAGTGTGCTGGTTGTGGTCGTAAGGTTGATACAGGTCTTACTCACCACTACTTTGGCCCGACTAAGTTGGCTGTTAATCTGGTCTATTTATTCTAACCTATAATACGCAATAGAGATGAAACGATTTATATTTACACTTACAACACTCGTTCTTTTCAGCTCGTCTGCACTTGCAGATGGCGTAAAGACACAAAATGTGCGTCTTGTTCGTAATGGCGACTTTATGGTTGTCGATATGGATATGGATCTTACAGAGCTTAAAGTTAAGTCCAACCGAGCAGTTATTGTAACTCCGTCACTGGTAAATGGTGAAAATTCGCTTGACTTCTCATCTATTGGTGTATACGGTCGCAAGCGCTACTTCTACTATGTTCGTGATGGTAAGAGCACTATTACCGGTAGTTCTGAGCGTAGTTTTCGCAAGGCAAAGCGTCCAGATACCATTGAGTATAGTTCGCTTATTCCATATCAGAAGTGGATGGAGGGCTCAAACCTTGTTATCAACAACTCTGTCTACGGTTGTTGTAATACCAAGATGGGTGAGCAGAGTTCGCCGCTGCTTTCAGACTTCCGCACACCTTCTGTAGAGAAGATATACTACTCTCCTACCTTTGTATATATGACACCGCACGCGGAGAGTAAGAAGATTCGTGAGATTAAGGGCTCTGCATATATCGACTATCCAGTAAATGAGATAAAGATCTACCCAACATATCGCAACAATACAGCCGAGATAAATAAGATTCTTGCAACCATTGACTCGGTGCGAAATGATAAGGATGTGGAGATTGTAGCACTCAGCATTAAGGGTTTTGCATCACCAGAGGGTAGCTATCAGCGTAATACATATTTGGCAAGAGAGCGTACAAAGACGCTTGTAAACTATGTGCAGAACCTCTACCACTTCGATCCAGCAATTGTTCATACAGATTCTGAGCCAGAGGATTGGATGGGTCTGAGAACTTACGTGGAGAACTCTAATATTGCAAACAAGGAGTCTATTCTCGACATTATCGACTCTGGCAGAGATCCAGACCGCAAGAACTGGAAGATTAAAGATGCCTATCCAGAGCAGTATCGCTACTTGCTTGACAATGTCTATCCGGCACTGCGCCACTCAGACTATAAGGTGGAGTACACAATTCGTAAGTATAGCGATGTTGAGGAGATTAAGCGAGTGCTTGCAACAGCTCCTCAGAAGCTTAGCCTCAATGAGCTCTACTTGGTAGCAAATAGTTACGAGTCAGGTAGCAAGGAGTATGATGAAGTCTTTGAAGTTGCAGTACGAATGTATCCTAACGACAAGATTGCAAACCTTAACGCAGCAAACTCTGCAATGAACAAGAGAGATCTTGACTCTGCAAAAGAGTATCTCAAGCGTGCTGGCGATAGTGCAGAGGCGGTCTATGCTCGAGCAGCTTATGCAGCACTGATTGAGGATTACCAGACAGCTCGCAAACTCTACAAGCAGGCAGAGGGTATGGGTCTTGCACAGGCTACAACAGCCCTTGCCGAGTTGGAGATTTTTATAGAGAAAGTAAACAAGTAACATTATAACATTAATAACTAACAAACAAAACAATTAAAGCTTATGAAAACCTCAAGAATTTTGGTTGGAATCTTCGCTTTGGCAGCCGTTGTTGCTTGCTCAAATCCCAACGAAGAGAATCAGGTAAATTTACCAACAGATGGTGCAAACAAGTCTTACTTGGCGCTCAATCTTAAGTCTGCAAACGACGGCTCTCGTCTTGCGGATGCAACTTACGAGGATGGCACTGCTGATGAGCAGGCTATAACTACAGCAACATTCTACTTCTTTGATGCTGCAGGTAACTCGTTCCCTGTAAATGCAAATGGCAACTATTACAATGTTGCTATTGCAGACAATGGTGGCACAGAGGCTCCAAATATCGAGTCTATGTCAGACCCTGTTTTGGTTATTGAGAAGTATAAAGGTGAGTTCCCTGCACAGATTGTTGCAGTTGTGAACTACACTGGCAATACAAGCCTCTCACTTACTCAGCTTAAGGATCAGATGCAGGCTGTAGGTCACACAAATGGTAAGAATTTCATTATGACAAACTCTGCTTATGTAGATGGTGCAGGTGAGGCTATTTATGCTACCGCTCTTACAATTGACCACTTCCAGACAACTGCAGACAAGGCTCTTGCTAATCCTGTAACTATCTATGTTGAGCGTATGACCGCTAAGTTGACAGTTTTGTCTAACGAGGCTGCATACAACACTGGCGTTAAGCTCAACAATAAGGATGTATATGCAAAGGTTCTTAGTTGGGATGTTATCGGTGCTCAGACAGAGTCTTACTACATCAAGACAATCGACCCAACTTGGACAGAGGCAAACCTGGGCTTTGTATGGAACGATGCTCCATTCTTCCGCTCATACTGGTCTGCAAAGAGTGTAACAAACCCTGTAGAGAACGACTTTAACTTTTCACAGCTTACAAACCCTCTTACAACTGTTGAGTATCTTGGTGAGCTTATCGGTGCTCGTGCAAAGGTTGTTGTTGCAGCTGTTCTTCAGGATGCTGATGGTAACGCTCTTGAGATTGCTCAGTGGTACGGTACAAACTATGTTGGTGAGGATGCTCTGTTGGCAGCTGTAGCACCAACACTTAAGAATAAGTTTGTGCAGCTTGAGGGTACAACCTACACCTCTATTGACGATTCACAGCTTCAGTTGGTTGCTGGTCTTTCAACAGCAGAGAGCTATGAGGTATCTTTCCAGCTTGCAGATGGTGTTCAGAAGGACAACTGGTACTCTTTCGACGGTACAACCTACACTGCTATTGCAGATGTAAATGCTGAGCTTGCAAAGGTTGAGCCTGCAAAGGTTTGGAAGTCAGGTATGACTTACTACTACACAGACGTTAAGCACTTAGGCTCTGCTGGTACAGTAGGTGAGTATGGTATTGTTCGTAACCACAGCTACAAGGTAAATGTAAGCGGTGTTAAGGGTTGGGGTACACCTGTCTACGATCCAGAACAGAAAGTAGATCCTATTAAGCCAACAGACAAGGAGACCTATATCGCAGCAGAGATTAACGTTCTCTCTTGGAGAGTTGTATCTAACGACGCTACACTCGAGTAACCTCGAGCAACACAATAGACGAAAAGACCTAGGCAGTGGGGGTGGGATATCTCCCTCTGCCTCCAAAAGAAGAAAAAAAGATTGCTAACTAAAAAACTTAACGGTTATGAATATAACTACTCAAATTTCAAAACTCAAGATGTTTGCTGCTGTTTTTGCAATGGCATCAACTCTCTGCTCTTGTGATAGTGTCATCTATGACGGAGAGGGTGACTGCTCTGTAAAGTACAGAATAGAGTTTGAGTATGAGCGAAATATGGAGTTTGCCGATGCGTTTGCATCAAAGGTACTTTCTGTATCTCTCTATGTCTTTGATGAGTCGGGAGTGCTTGTTAAGCAGATGTCAGAGAGTGGCGAGGCTTTGGCGGCAGATGACTATGCAATGATGCTCGAGCTTGAGCCGGCAGAGTATGATCTGCTTGCTTGGTGTGGTGTTGATGGTAAGAGCTTTACCCTTCCAACCGCTATTGTTGGCAAGACAACCCTTGAGCAGATGCAGTGTGCTGTTGTTCGCCGAACAAGTGACAATGGTAGCTATGTAGATAAGGATCTGAACCCTCTTTTCCACGGTCTGAAGCGTATCAACTACACCTCTGAGGCGGGTGTTTATACCGAGGTTATCTCGCTTACAAAGAATACAAATAACTTCCGCATCATTCTGCAGCAGACTTGGTCAGATAGCGCAGATGCTGAGGCTGTAGATGTAAGTAAGTTCGACTTTGCCATTATCGACAACAATGGTAGAATGGCCCACGACAACAGCGTGATGGAGGATGAGCAGATTGTCTACCGTCCGTGGGACATTACTACAGGTCAGGTAGATGTCGATGCAGATATCTCAACTCGCGCCAATATGGTTACAGTATCTGTTGCCGAGCTTACCACAGCGCGCCTTATGACAGATCACCGACCAATGCTTGTTGTGAGCAAAAAAGAGGATGGAGAGCGTGTACTCTCTGTGCCGATTGTAGACTATGCACTGCTTGTAAAGGGTAACTACAACCGCGCAATGGATGATCAGGAGTATCTTGACCGTCAGGATGAGTACAATATGACCTTCTTTGTGCACGACGGAAAGTGGGTTTCAAGCCAGATTATTATCAACTCTTGGAGAGTTGTTCTTAATAATGAGAATCTCTAATTTCTAAACACCGTTAGAGTTATGAGAGATATGTTGAAAAAGATTGCAGTAGCGATAGTGGGGTTTGCTCTCACCTCGTGCAGCAGCATCTATGACAATGGTGCTTGCCTTGCTATCAACGAGCCGAGAGAGGTGAACTTTGTGCTTGCTATTGACAATGCAACCGCTACACGAGCATCGTGGGGTGATACGGTAGTTACAGACGAGATTGGGTCTGGTTTTGAGAATAGAATTAAGCCTGAGAGTCTGCGTGTTTCGGTATATACAACGGATAACCAGCTCCTTGGTGATATAGAGCAGTTGCAGTATTGGTCAATTGCAGAGGATAATTCACGCTACCAGTTCCACGGAACAGTTCCTCAGGCACTTATGGACAATATGGCCGCCCTTGCTGCGGGTGTGAAGCCTGAGTATAAGTTTATGGTCTATGCAAATAGCGCGGCAGGTGAGAATTTTACTATAGAGTACGACTACTCTGACCTAAATCTTGCTACTGGTGCTATGCCAATGTGGGGCGTAAAAGTTGTAGACCTCTCTGAGCTTGCAAATAATAGAGTACAGCAGTTGGGAGTTATCTCTCTGCTGCGTGCAGCGGCAAAGGTTGAGGTTCTGCTTGACTCCGCTTTGACAGATTGCACAATAGATAGAGTTGCTATCAACTACTTCAACCGTAAGGGATACCTGCTTCCAACAGGTTGGGATACAGCTACCGACACACAGCAGATGGATCGTGATGGTGTCTATCGTGGTTATCGTTCGCTTAACACCTTACCAATAGATTTTACGGTGGTTGATGGGGGTAGAAAGTGTGTGATCTACCTACCAGAGTATGACAATAAGATGTTTGAGGACTTTGAGGCAAAGCTCTCTGTAGACGTTACCTATGGATCTAAACACCTCTCATTCCTAGATGCTCTTCACTTCAAAACATATGTTGCTGGAAAACCTACGGGAGAGGTGTCAAATCTTGTGCGCAACACTATCTACCGATTCCGTATCACAAATATTGCGGCTGGCAACTTAGAGCTCGACTACAAGGTGGCAGATTGGGAGGTTGGTGATAATTGGGACTATGGAGAGTTTGCCTATCCAACATACCACAATCCGGTACTTCCATTTGATCTCTACAACTCTGGAAATACCACAGCAGAGATTACCGTTGACCCAACAATGAGCTACAACGCAACAGATGCGGAGGCGGGAGCATTCTCTGTATGGTTTAACATCTCTGCACCAAAAGGATTGCACTGGGTGCCGACATTGCGTCAGTCTTCTGCAGACTACCAGGTGCTAGTTTACCAAAAAGGTGTTCTACTTACCGACCCAGAGCAGTGGGTTGCTGGTTCTGAGTGGTATAATATAAAGATTGTGCCACTTAAGCCAGAGCGTGTAGGAAACGTTGTAGATTTTGGTATCTCTTACACACCATCTTGGATGGATCCAAGCTCATCAATGTTCCTATTTATCAACGGACATTTGGGCGATATTGCGTGGCCAAATAGTGGAGATGACCCTAAGATTATTAGAATTAAGCAGATATAAATAACTCACTGATAATGAAAAATTTACGATACATAATATATGCACTCACCCTACTACTTGCTGTGGGTTGCTCGACAGAGTTCGAGACACCTACAGTTGGGGATATTCAGGGGCGTATATCGTTGCAGATAGATAGCCAGGCGTTGGTTGCTTCGCGTGCGGTTACATCAAACGATATTGAGGCGGCAATGTCACATATCGATGTACTGTTTTACGACGAGTCGGAGCAGTTGTTTTACCATGAGCGTGTATCTGCGACAGAGGCTTATCAAGGTGCTGTATATCTAACTAAGAAGCGAGAGGATTTTACTGTAAATGCTCTCTACAATGTCTTTCTTGTGGCAAATAGCACACTTCCAGCGACTCGTTTTGCACAGTGTTCGGATATGGATGCACTCTTCCACCTTTCACAGCAGGATGAACTTATCCACATGACAGGTCAGCAGGAGGTTTCAGAGGCTCCGCAGTACTTTTTGATGGATGGTCAGGCATATGACGCCTCATTAGGTAGTGAGCCAGAGGTAAAGTCGGCTGTTGAGATTAACAATGGTGTTGTTACTGACGACACAAAACTTAGTTGTGTTCTTCGTCGTGCGGCGGCAAAGGTTGTTGTTACCCTCAATAGAGGCGAGCAGGTGGAGTTTATAAATGGCCCACAGGCGGGATACTACTTCCGTAATATACCTTATAACACCCTTGTTGTGGACCGCTATACACACGATGCGGAGCTTATAACTCCAAAGCGAAGTGTTAGTTCGCAGTTCTGCTACTGGGAGCCAGATAATAGCCGTATTACCGTTGTGGGTTATATGTATAGCCACAACCATAAGGGACAGAGCTTCTTTGAGCGCGGCACATCGCTGATTATTAATATCCCACTCTCATACACAACAGTTAATCCTGAGAGCGGAGAGCAGACAAAACACAGCTTTGAGAATAGCTACTACCAGCTCCAGTTGAGCAAAGAAGAGGTTTTTGAGCGAAATCACATCTACTACGTTTCGGCAACAATTAATGCTCCAGGGGCAGAGGAGGTGTCGACACCAATAACCATTCTGCCAACAAAGTACTCTGTAAAGGATTGGTTGTCAGAGAGTATTGATGTTGGTGGCGAGGCGGGCCCGAGATATCTGAAGGTTAATCGCGAGCAGTTTGAGATGCGAAATGTCGCTGTAGACAACACCTCGTTAGTCTTTGCTTCATCGCATCCTGTTACAATTGCTATCAACAATGTCTACTATGTCGACAAGTTTGGTCAGACAAAGACAATCACATCATCTGCTGCTCAGTACAACATCAGCGCAACGCCATTAGCCGAGCTTGCGGGAAATATTGAGGTTACAAGTGATGTTCCGACAAACAACACCATCCGTTATATCGAGATGCGAGTTTATCAAGATGATAATAGCAATGGTCGCCACGATACTGGTGAATTGTATGAGGATGTTTTGGTGCTACAGTACCCATTGATCTATGTAACAAACATTGTTGGTTGGTACTCTTACCGTGACGATTTTAAGACTACAGATAGCAAGCCGACAACATTTAAGTATAGAGGTGATAATATCACCCGTGTAGGTTTGGATGTTGATAATACAGGCTGGACAGGCGACTATGTCTATAACAACTCAAGAGCATACTTCTGGCGCTCGAAGGTGGCAGATGACCCTGCAACAACTGGTAGCAATGCCGGAAAGTCATACCTATCATACTACAGTTGGGGCAACTCATCATCAGCCACAGAGGCTACAAAGAGCAGCTATGGTTACCAGAACTGCCGTATGTACCACGTGCGAGTAACAGCAACCTCTGCAGATTATGTGGTTGGTCGTCCGCGTATTACCGACAATGTAACAGATCCTGGTGCAGATAATGCTAAGTTGGTCTCTCCATCGTTTATGATTGCATCCCGTTTAGGTTTTGTGACAACGGGTACAAATATCGGTGCGGTGGTAGATGATAACACCCAGCGCCACACCGTCTTTGCAGACCACTGCAGAGAGTATGTTGAGGTTTGTAAAGATAGCAACGGTAATCCGATTGTCTATGATGATTGGCGACTGCCAACATCCGCAGAGCTCAATATTATTATGGATCTGCAGGGCTCGGCTTCAGATAACGCCGATGCAATTGACTATCTGCTCAATGCTGTATTCTATGAGTCGGCAAGTGGTAGAACATTCAACACCAAGAATGATGATGATATAACCGATGTAAATAACTATAGTGGTAGCTCATACTCTGTACGTTGTGTGCGAGATGCTTACTAAGAAGAAAAACCACCAAAAACACGATGAGAAGATTTTTATATATTGTCGCAACCTTTTTTGCTGTTGCAACCCTTGTATCTTGTTCGCAGGATTGGGGTGTTGAGCAGGATATACCAATCTCTGAGCCGGGGTATACAAACATCTCGTTCAAGACCACAATAGATGGTTTTGACTCTGTTGCTGTGCGAGCAGTAGATCCAGATGGTTTGGATATTCAGAATATGACCCTCTTCTGTTTTAACAACTATGGACTATTTATCTCTACCGTAAGGGCTACAATCGAGGCAAATAGCACCTTGAGTGGTGTATTTAACGCAACAATTCCAGAGGAGACCTCTATAATTCACTTTATTGCTAACCAGAATGCCAACCTCTACAACGAGAGTGATTTTCGCGGCAAGAGTGAGGCTTCTGTTATTGCAGCAATGGAGGGTGCATCGGGGATGATGGTCTATTGGGCTCGTTTTGAGAAGGATTCGTCGGCTGGCGCTCCAAGTATTAACGATCAGATTGCCGCTCTTCCAAATGGTATTGAGTTGCTGCGCAATCAGGCAAAAGTATCTATAGCCAACTGGAATACCGATTATCTGATAGTTACAGGCTTTGTGACTACAAACCGTCAGGCTTTTGGTACTGTAGCACCATTCCACCCCGTTGAGGGTTTTGTGTGGCCAGGAAGTGAGCCATTTGTGACAATGCCGCAGAATACAGCCATAATGTCTGACATTACCGACATTGATACCAAGAGTGAGGACTACCTCTTTGAGAGTGAGAATGACGACCAGACACCTATCTCTGTAATTATTAAGGGTCGTGTTCCTGGTTCAAGCGAGGAGCTCTACTATCGCGTAGTGTTGGTTGATGATCAGGGTAACAGAATCAAGGTTCGCCGAAACTACTCATACATTATCAATATTGTAGGCAAATTAGCCTATGGTCAGCCGACATTTGAGCAGGCTCTGACAGCTCCAGCATCGAATAATGCGTGGGTATCTGTAGCTTCGTGGATTAATGAGATTGAGGATGAGCAGTATGTTCTTTCTGTTGATAAGACATATATTGTCCTTAATGATAGCGAGGCGGGCAAACTATTGACTCTCAACTATAAGATTACACCAAAGTCTGGTTCTACACTCTCAGATGCAGATATCTCGTGGGTTGGTGAGAATAATGTGGCAAACTACACCTTTGCTTCACACACTTTTGATAGCGCTGGTAATGGAACAATTACACTGCAACTGCTGCCAATGGTAAATCCAACCCGTCAGAGCGGAACACTGCTTATCAAGAAGGGTAAGTTGCAGCGTACGATAGATATTATCGTCATCAAGACCCAGACCTTTACCCCTGCGTGGGTTGGTACGCAGATTTTCGGAGGTACTACTGGCGAGTTTGTGACCCTCAAGTTTAACATCCCTGAAACCTGTCCGGAGGAGCTCTATCCGTTCGATGTGCTTGTTTCGGTAAATAGCCTTGATGTTCGCTCGTCATCGGGTATGAATCTACCAGTTATTAGACAGGGTGAGGATGGGTATGGTAAGGAGGAGAATAGTATTGGCTATAAGTATGCCTATACTGTCGATGGCCCAGGTGTACACCGTATCTATTTCCACACAATTTTGGAGCAGGGAGCAGATGTCACTCAGGATATTATGATTGAGGCGGACTACTTTGAGACCCTTACAAAGCAGTTTACCTTTACCGACCACCAGTACGCCATCACAATCAAGGGTCTGCAGTCGTTTGCAAATACAACAAACCCAGATATGGCTGCCGATGAGGTTGTATACTACCGCCTTGTGCCACAGAAGCGAAATGCACCCGTGACCTTTGATATGCAGATGGTTGATAAGGCTACAGGTAACGCCATTAATGCTGGTGCTGCCGATGAGTTTATGGTCTACTCAAAGACTTTGGACTACTATACAGAGGGTCACGATGACCACGACGCTATTTTCTACTCAATTAGCGAGGATTATTGGTCACACTCGACAAATGGTCGTCTCTTTATGTTTATGCTCAAAGAGCCTAATAAAACAACAGATATTGGCCAGTATACTATCCACCTGAAGACCAACCGTGCGATAAGTGAGGATGTTGTCCGTATAGCATCTAACAATAAGCAGTCTACCTCAGCTATTCCTGGTGTTACGACTAACTATGCGGGAAATACCTACCGCTCGGTAATCTTTGAGCTTGCTAACTACCGACCGTTCCATTTTGCAGCACAGATTAATGGTCAGGGTGAGTATGAGCGCTACCAGGCTGAGGAGCAGGTGAGCCACCTTGAGTGGAGCTATGAGCCAAATCAGAATGTGGATATCTCGTTTGAGGTGACCTCTTTCCGTGGCTCGGATGATAATAGTGTTGATCCATTTGGTGAGAGTTTTGATATATATATCGATGCACCGATGCTTGATCTTGATCCAACCCGTTTTGCGGAGTTTAACATCACTGCGGATAAGGTTCGCAGACTTGAGGATGGCAGATTTGCATATAGAGTTGAGGCTGATCGTGAGGCTGAGCGAGTGTTTGGTTATGGAACAGTTCTCAATGTTGATGAGATGGGCACAAATCAGAGTGGTGAGCGTAAGACTATACCATTCAAGACAAACACTATCACCAGCGCTGGAACAATTACCCTAAGTTCAGATAAGGAGAAGGTTGTCTTCTATGACAAGCAGTTTAAGGTGACAAATCGCCTCATCTCGGGAACAATCAAGTACAATACTGGCACAGAGGTTAGAAATATTCCGCAGTATGGATTTGTGGCATTTGCCCGCACGTCGGATGGTGTTCGTATCGGTAGTATCAATGTAGGTGAGAATGGCGTATATACACTCAATTTGCGTAAGGAGTACTCGTTTAACTGGAATACCGACCAGATAGAGTTCGACTACATCGAGCCTACAACAAAGCAGGTCTATCAGGCTGTAGTTCCGAGCCTTCATAGCCTGTTTAACAATCCAAATGTTGAGCTTACACTATCGTTGTAAGTGGTGGTTATATAAATAGTAAGAAGATGGCGAGAAGTTTTGCTTCTCGCCATCTGTTTTTGTTTGATAATACCGACTACTTAAAGAAGCCTCCGCCGCCGTTGAAAAATATCTTAACAGATAGTCCGATATTGAAACGGTTGTTGATTACTTTCGATATATGTGCATAATCCCCAAGGGTTGCTATTTTTCCATCGTTATAGTGCCAAACAACATACTGTGATAGATCACCGTCCTTAAATGTAGGGGTTATATCGTAGTTAGCATAGAGAGAGATCTCAGCCAATCGGCCACCAAAACCAATGGCAAAGAGACCAGTCACAGAGTTTTTATTCATAATATCACACTCATACTCCGTAGCATCTCTAAAGCCGGCATAATAGCTACTACTGCCGTAAGATATAGTACCAGTCTTATATGTTGCTTTTGTGTTGAAGTTATAGAGTGCACCAAGGTCGGCAAAGACTGTTGAACACATTTCAGAACCGAGGTGGCGCACAAAGTTTATACGTACATTACCACCCAAAGACCATTGGTGAGCAGAAATAGATATCTTATTTCCATAATAATCTTCCTCTTCAGCACTCACTTTTACACCGTAACGACCTGTCAGCAACAGGTTGAAGAGGTTGCTTGTGTGGCCAATTTTGAAATCAATAGGCACACCCACAGCCGATATTTTTGGTCCCCAGCCGTATGTCAAACCTATAGCACCTTGGAAGAGGTTTTTATCAACCGATGATGACTTCTTTGTTGAGGTACTACTATATACCGATGTTGAGGTGGTTTTTGTAGTCGATGTTGTACTCTTTGTTACAGAGAGTTTCGGGCTAATCTCAATACTCTTTCCCTCAACAACCTCAACACTCTCGGTCTTGGTCTGATAACCCTTCATACTAATCTCAACTTTGCGCTTACCGATAAGAACATCGTTTTTAATCATCGGTGTCTCGCCAACCTTCTCGCCGTCGATTGTAATAGTTGCGCCGATAGGGGTACTTGAGATGTTGAGAGTACCGTAGATAGGCTTCAGCGGCTCAAAAGTGCGTGTAACATCGTTTAGGTTTGCGATAGTAAGCGAGTGGCTACTTGTTACGTGTGAAACCTTGCGACACTCTACAATATGGTCACCAATCTCGAGTCGACCACTCCAACTACCAATACCCTTTTTAGTATCGTCAACCCAAATCTCAACGCCACTATCAGCCTTGAGTGTAACCTGTGCAAAGTTTGGTGTAAGGGATGCCGAGATAGTTGTTATTTTGCCGTCATTGATGGTAACTGCCTGCTCAAACGGCTTATACATAGACTTTATGATACGCATAGAGTGTGTACCGCTCTTGAGGATTATATCCTTTGTCAGCGGTAGTGTTCCGCGCAGGGTGTTGTTTACATATACCTGTGCACCACTCAGCTCGCTATCGGCAGTAATTGATAGATGTCCAAAGGCCGGGTCGAGTGTAACGGGGATAGTAATCTTCTCGCCACGCATAATGCCCGTACCACTCTTTGGATGGTAGTTTTGGGCTGTCACGGTGTAGGTAAAGGCACCTGGTTTTAGAATTTTGCTTGCACCATTGGCGCTATTTTCCACCACCTCGCCATTAATCTCAACAAGGGCACTCTGTGGCTCGGTCTTGATAACCAAGTATTGGCTTGTGGTGCTCTTGATGTCAATATCTTGGCGGAAAAATATCTTTGTTGACGAGATAAGTATAGTCTGATTGTAGTCCACACCCGAGTAGACCAACTTCATACTATGCTCACCGGCAAGCATACCGGCTACTGTCAGATATCCGTCTGCATTTGTCTTACCCTTAAACTCGCCGTCAATGTAGACATCAGCCTCGGCAACATTTGATGCAACGGTTATCGAAAACTGCTGATTGAGCGATGCTTCGATATAGTACTCCTTGTTTGCCTCAAGGTTGAGCGTAACCTCGTTTGAGTCGCCAAACTTGTCGTGGTGCAGATAGAAGCGAGAATTCTCCTTGGCTGTCATCTCGATAATCAGGCCATTGTCATAGTCGGCCGTTTTGCACTTTATGCACTCGTTGTTGGTCCTAATCTTCATCTGTAGCCCATCAATCTCCTCGCGGGTCATACGGTTGACCTTCATCTTGATACGGGCACAAGGACGACGAGAGCTGTCAAGACCTATAGGGTCGATATTAACTCCCGTAAGTACACCGCTATTGATTGGCTTAAATGTCGCATTGTCGATGATTATAGCCTGCTCCATCTGTGCAGTAGCCATAGTAGCTACACAAATGGAAAAAAGTAGTACAAATAGTCGCTTCATACGAATTTATAAAACTTCGTTTTTAGTTTACAGAGATACTGCCCTCGGTAGATACGGTGCGCTCGATCATCTGCTCAGATGTGTAGTTCACATCGCGCTCCACCTGCCATACACGCACACGAACAAGCGGATTTACATCGTTTCGCATATCAATTGCAAGGGTCAGAATACCGTCATCCGAGTAGTTGTTTGAGTAGTAGAGCTGACGCACCTGTACAGCATAGATTCCATCCTTGGCGTTGTAACCCTTAGCCACATTACAATCATCAAAGCGGATATTTACAAACTCTTTACTCAAGAAGCTCTTTTTGAGGTTTACTAAATACTCCTGCTTGCTGAGCTGTGTATAGACAACCTTACCCTCTGTATCTATCAGTTCGTTGTTGTCATTATACTTTTTCTTTGACTGCTGCAACACCTTACCTACGATAATGTAGGCGTCGTTAGAGAAGACCTTGTTGATATAGTCTATATCGCGCAGACAGTATGCTGTACGGTAGTCCTCAAGGAAGGTGATGAGGGTGAGTCGGTCGCGCTCAACCCACTCCTTTGCCATAATGTGCTTCTCGGTATTCTGCGAGAGTTTGTAGGCAACAGACTCAATCTTCTTGGTGTTTTTGTTTACACGGAAGACCACATCCTCGACAAACTTCTTATTACCCTTAAAGTTGAGCTTGATAGGCATCTCGCGGCAGATTACAAGCGAGTCGAGCTCGGCAAATGTCCAGTTAGGAGTACGAGCAAGTGTAGGGTTACCCTCCGCAACAATCATCTGATACTCTCTCCACGCTCTATCGGTAAAGTGTGGGCGGATATTTACTGCCGAAACAGATGAGAATGAGGCAACAATGTCGCTCAAAATTCTGCGATATGGTGCCTGTGCATCCTCCTTAACCTCGGTTATTGTTGCATAGTCTGCCGACTGCTTCTTAAGCTGCTGTGCAACTACAGATTTAACCTTGTCAGAGTTGGTATCAACCTCACCCTTAGCTCTAAATCCCTTTGTATAGACCTCCTTAATAGCCTCCTTAAATGGTGCGGTGCGTGGAGATAAGACAACCACTGCAGGCTCTGCCTGGCGTGCCAAATCCTCCATTGTGTAGTCGATGTTGATATTAAAACTCTCTGGTAGCTTTTTCATCTGTACCATTGCACGACCATCCTTGACCATCTCGTCACTCACTGTTCCGCTACCATCAAAATAGCTGTAGGTGATGCTTGGCAGTGGGGCTCCATCGTAGAGGAAGTCGAGCATAACCTTGTAAGGGTAGTTCTTATTCTGCTTATCCTCTTCGATTGCAATGACAGATACCTTGATGTTGTTCAGAATATTGCGGATATTGCTCTGCAATACTGGGCCTGCGTGTAGACCGTCAATCTTGATATCACCCTTGGTGTAGCCAGTCATAAGGATATTTGCCCACGAGTAGTAGCGCAACTGATCCTCTACAGAGAAGGCGAATTTGGCACTCTCAATGTAGCTCTCAATCTTGAGTTTTGTCTCCTCGTGGCGGCGATCCCAATCCTCACGGGTCATAAAGCGCAGCGCCACCTCCATACCGGCTTGTGGAGCGAGGAAGATAACCCTTGCCTTATCTAACGAGAGGTTTGAGATGCCGACAGATGTAGCCTTGGTGCTCATTGTAGATTGAGCATCGCTACCAGTGCTGACATTCGAAAAGGTGTTGTCAATAATGGTAGTCTGTGTCATACCGAGCTGCGAGAGAGAGTTGATAGCGTTTTTATCAGCCTCCTCCTTCGTAATACCAGTACCGATAGCCCACATATAGCTATTCATCTCTATATCGTCCTGAATAGCACGAGCCAAACGGATCTCCTCGGCTGTATTTTGACCAAAAGCAACCAATGTAGACAGCATAAAAGCTGCAAGGGTAAGTAGTTTTTTCATAGTATATGAAAGGGTATAATCCGGAATATTTCCACAAAGATATTACAATTAATTCTATAAATGAAAATTTTGCCAAATTTTATGTCATATATATCGTTTCGATGCCACTTTTGTTTTCTGTAGGAACAAAAAGTTTCGGATAGAGGTTACAAATTTGATTTTGGAGGTGGTTTTTAGTCAAATATCTGTCACTGTTTCGCCATAAATTGCTATCTTTGCACAGAAAATATACCTTAAAGCAATGAAGAGCGATTTTTTGGTAATTGGTTCCGGTTCTGCAGGCTTGAGTTTTGCGCTTAAAGCTGCAAGTGTAGGAACGGTGACTATCGTCACAAAGGGTGAACTTGCCGAGTGCAACACAAACTATGCACAGGGTGGCATCTGTTCAGTAACTTACAATCCCGACACCTTTGAGAAACACATTGAGGATACCCTTGTCTGCGGTGCTGGCAAGTGCGATCGTGAGGCTGTTGAGATAGTTGTTCGCAACGCCCCAGAGGCTATCGCCAATCTGATAGAGTGGGGTACTCGCTTTGATAAAAATGAGGCTGGAGAGTTTGACCTGCATCGCGAGGGTGGTCACTCGGAGCACCGTATTCTCCACCACGCCGACCTTACTGGTGCAGAGATTGAGCGCGCACTTATCGAGAGTGTTAAGGCCCACCCAAACATCACCATCTTAGAGCACCACTTCGCTATTGACCTACTTACACAGCACCATCTTGGCGAGATTGTCACCCGCCACACAAGGGGTCTTGCTTGCTTTGGAGCGTATGTTCTCGATACAGATACAGACCAGATAAAGACTATTCTTGCAAAATTCACTGTCGTTGCTGCGGGTGGTTGCGGAAATATCTACAACACAACAACCAATCCGACCGTTGCAACTGGTGACGGTATTGCTATGTGCCACCGCGCAAAGGCGATTACCAAGAATATGCAGTATATCCAGTTCCACCCGACTGCTCTCTACAACCCAGGTGAGCGCCCATCGTTCCTCATTACCGAGGCGATGCGTGGTTATGGTGCGATACTGAAGCTCAAAAATGGCAAGGAGTTTATGGATAAGTATCATCCGATGAAGTCACTCGCTCCGCGTGATGTTGTGGCGCGTTCTATCGACCATGAGCTTAAGATTCGCGGTGAGGAGTATGTCTATCTCGATGTTACCCACATGCCAGCCGAGCAGACAAAGACCCACTTCCCAAATATCTACGAGAAGTGCCGCTCAATCGGTATTGACATTACAAAGCAGATGATTCCAGTCTGCCCTGCAGCGCACTATTGCTGTGGTGGTGTGGTTGTAAATAGCAATGCAGAGTCATCTATCCGCCGCCTCTATGTTATTGGTGAGAGCTCTTGCACTGGACTCCACGGTGCAAATCGCCTTGCATCTAACTCACTGACAGAGGCTGTAGTATATGCCGATCGTGCAGCAAAGCACGCAACATCACTTATCGATAAGGTTGACTTCCAGGAGGGTATTCCTGATTGGGACTTTGAGGGTACTGCCGAGGCTGAGGAGATGGTACTTGTGCTCCAGAACCGTCGCGAGTTGCAGGCTATTATGTCGAACTATGTCGGTATTGTCCGCTCGAACTTGCGCCTTGAGCGTGCGATGAAGCGTCTGGCAATTATCTGGCAAGAGACAGAGGGCCTTTACAACCGCACAAGACCAAGCCGAGAGCTCTGCGAGCTTCGCAATATGACCGCTGTGGCATACCTTACAATCAAGCAGGCTCGAGAGTGTAAGGAGAGTGTGGGCCTGCACTATACAATTGACTATCCACCAGTGAAATAGAGAAATAAAACAAAAAGAGAGAGGCTGTCTTTTTGACAGCCTTTTTTTATTTTTAACAGATTAATTTTCAGTGTAAGTTTTTACGAAAATTGAGAAATCCTACATAGAAGACTACATGAAAGTCGTAATTAAGCCAACAAACTGCGAGTACAAAGGCATATAAATCTTTTGAAAGTAAAGCACTGAAATCAAGCATCTTCCAGAGATGCATTGTGAATAGACAATGGTGGCGTATGAAGAAACTACATAGTTTCATACATACGCCACTGAACTTATGAAATTTTACTCAATAGGAATCTGAATAATAGAGAGCCACTGCTCAGGGTCGTCTTGGTTCCAAATACCATCTATATAGCAAGTGCGCGGATGTCCCGCCATTTTATAGCCCTGCTTTTCCATATAGTTGAAAGCTTCGGCGTAGGACTCATAGAAACGCTCATAAGGTCCCATATGCTTCATACAAAGTGCTTTTGCCACGGCAGGCATACGCTTGAATTGTATTATACTGCTATCAGTCCCCATCTCTTCAACCTGCTCGCAATACTCGATATCAATGTCCGTAGGATGATGCTCCTTTCCGTGCTCTATGGTGAAGCAATATCCTGGAGGCGGACATTGGCAACCGAGGCGTTGCATCTCTGGACCAATCTTATTTACACACAGAGGTCCCAATGCGCTGTAATCCGAGATGATTTCACGATGACTTGCCACAATAATCTCGGGCAAAGATTGAATACTAAATTTCTCCATTGTTTTAATAAGTTTGTGAGAGTCTATCCATTTGAGCAGTTGGTCGCGGCGCTCCGTTAGCATTTGCAGTTGCCTCTCGGTTTCCTCAATTTTTCGAGTGAGTTGGTCGATGCTTGGCATCTGTGCACCCTCCTCTAACAACTCCTTGATTTCTTCGAGTGTGAAACCTTGGCGCTGCAGTCCGCGAATGATGCCCAGGCGCTGCATCTGTGCTATGCTGTAGTAGCGATATCCTGTCCACATATCCACTTCATCGGGAACGAGCAATCCTTTTTGCTCATAGTGACGCAAAGTCTTCACCGTCACCTGCATCATCTTTGAGAACTCTCCGATTTTTAACTTTGTTTTTTCACGCATAATCGTACGAACTATTTGCTAGCGGGTACAAAGTTAATAGGTGCCCTTAGGGACGAGTCAAGAAAAAAAGAAAAATTTTTCAGCCAAAAATAAAAAGATAATGTACGAATAGATCTTCATGAAGACTCCCAAGACTCCATGAGAAGCATCTTCGTAGCATGAAGTTTAAGCAGAAGATTTCAACTATTCACTCCTGAAGCAGACTATCTCGGGGACGACTCTTTAGATATAGGGGAGCGATCCCTCCGCGCCGATGCGTTGAATGTGCGTTTGTGGAGTTGGGCGCAGCGTTTGAAAGTCGAGTGATGAAAGTAGCCAAAGCTCCGAATTGTCGGTAAGGCGACTCGGGAGCCACTCGGTGAGTGGTTGTGTGCTTTGCATGACCTCTGCAGCCAGCATTTCGTTCAATCCCACAACGAGCAAGCCTGCATAGAACTCCGTAAAGGGCTCGCAATCCGGGCTGCAGGTGGTTGTTATCTGCATAATCAACCCCTGCTCGTCTAACTCGACGAGCGGATTGAGTAATAGCAATCCGTCGCGGTTGAGCAGTTTATTGGATGCTATCTTTCGCATGAAGGGCATGAATGAACTCTTCGGCAAAGATTCGGAGGTTGAGTTGTTCGTGA